>JAJXXW010000069.1 GCA_021780905.1 bacterium | reverse complement strand
CGGCAAAACCACCGCGTCACTCGGCCTGATCGCGGCGTTGCAGAAATACTTTCCCCGCATCGGCTACATCAAGCCCGTCGGCCAGCGCTTCGTGGAAATTGAGGAGCAGAAGATTGACGAGGATTCCGTGCTGATGAACTCCGTTTACCGGCTGGACTGCCCGCTGGTGGACATGAGCCCCATCGCGGTGGAACCGGCGTTCACCCGCAAATATCTCACCAGCGCCAACAACGAGGTGCTCGTCAAAAAAATCCAGGATTCCTTTGACCGCGTCGCCTGGGAGAAGGATTTTGTCCTCTGCGAAGGCTCCGGCCACGCCGGCGTCGGCTCGGTGTTTGACCTGTCCAACGCGCAGGTGGCCAAGACGCTCGGGTGCAAGGTCATCATTGTCTCGCGGGGCGGCATCGGCAAGCCGATTGACGAGGTCGCGCTGAACCAGGCTTTGTTCGAGAAGGAAGGGGTCGAGATCATTGGCGTCATCATCAACAAGGTGATGGAGGACAAAATTCCAGAAATCACGCGGTTCGTCCGCAGCGGCCTCAAACGCAAGGGCCTCGAACTGCTGGGCGTCCTGCCCCACCACAACATCCTGTCCAAACCCACCGTGGGCCTGATCCGGGAAGAACTGGGCGCGGAATTATTGAATGCGCCGCCCACGCTTAAAACCCTGATAGATGACGTTGTCGTCGGGGCGATGGGCGCGCAAACGGCGATGCAGTTTTTCAAACGCGGCGTGCTGCTGATCACCCCGGGCGACCGCGAAGACATCCTGCTGGCGGCCGGTGCCACGGCCCATCCGGACAATGCGGACAACATGGCCGGCATTGTGCTCACCGGCGGGTTGCGGCCCAGCGCGGGCGTTCTCAAAGCGCTGCAAACCATGCCCATTCCCGTGCTGCTCGCCAAATCCGACAGCTACCAGGTGGCCTCGCGCGTCCACGACCTCACGGTAAAAACCACGCCGGCCGATGCGGAAAAAATCGCCCTCATCCGCGACATCGTGGCCACCCATGTGAACGTCAAAAAAATCATTGATTCACTCTGATTCCCCATGTCACTGCCCCTTGCTCCATTTCTCAAAACCCTGCCAACGTATCAGGCGGGCCGGCCGATTGAAGAAGTCGCGCGCGAACTCGGCCTGCCCGCCGATTCCATCATCAAGGTGGCGTCAAATGAAAATCCGTTCGGCCCCTCGCCGCTGGCCGCCGCCGCCCTGCAAAAGGCGATTCCCGGCGTGAATCTGTATCCCGACGGCAACGCATTTTACCTGAAGCAAAAGCTGGCGGCCAAACTCGGCGTGGAAACGGCCAACCTCGTCCTGGGCAATGGCTCGAACGAAATCATCGAGTTCGTCGGCCACGCGCTGCTCGGGCCGGGCACGGACATCGTCGTTTCGCAATATAGCTTCGCCATTTATCCCATTGTCGCCCGCATGTTCGGCGCGGACGTCATCACGGTGCCGGCGAAGAATTACGGTCACGATCTGCCCGCGATGCGCAAGGCCATCACCACGCGGACGCGCATCGTGTTCGTGGCGAACCCGAACAATCCCACCGGCACACTGGCGTCGCGCGAGGAACTGATCCAGTTCGTCAACGACATGCCGGACGATGTGCTGCTGGTGATGGACGAGGCTTACATCGAGTTTCTCAGCGACCCGGTGGATTTGATTCCGCTCATCCGACTCGGCGCGCGGAAGAATTTGATCCTGATGCGAACGTTCTCGAAGATTTATGGTCTGGCCGGCCTGCGCATCGGCTACGGTATCGCCACGGCCGAACTGGCTTCCGCGCTGGAAAAAATCCGGCAGCCGTTCAACGCCAACCTCCTCGCGCAGACCGCCGCGCTCGCCGCGCTGGACGATGATGAGCACGTCCGCAAAACGCGGCAGAATAACTTCACCGGCCTGGACTTCTTTGCGAAGGCGTTCCGCAAGCTGGATCTGGAATATGTGCCGTCGTTCGCCAACTTCATCCTCGTCCGCGTCGGCGAAGGCCAGAAGGTTTTTGACGCCATGCAAAAGCTTGGCGTCATCACGCGGCCGATGGGCGGTTATCAATTGCCGGAGTGGATCCGCATCTCCGTCGGCACGCCGCCGGAAAACGAGCGCAGCCTCGAGGCAC
This sequence comes from bacterium, assembly GCA_021780905.1. GTDB lineage: Bacteria > Verrucomicrobiota > Verrucomicrobiia > Limisphaerales > UBA11358 > UBA11358. Next base: position 9,130 of record JAJXXW010000069.1, on the reverse strand, counting down.
TGAAAGCTGCCCTGAATAAAAATTGAAATCAAACCGACCGCTGCAGGGGCACTTTCAATACCCCGTAGCAGCCGAGGTGACGAGGCTCAAACTTCAAGCATTTCAAAGATAATGGAGCCTCCTTACGTCGGCGGCTACCGTTTTGAAAAAGTTCTGCAGTCTTGGATTTCACGCAAAAATTTAAAATGCTGCTTGACCCTCATTGGAAAGTTTTGAAGAGTCCTTGCGCACGGCATGAGGGAACGGGCAGCAACTACCAGGCTCAGCAAAAGCCATCGCGCAGGCGTGTCGCGCAATAGCCATGCAAGTTTTGTATCCTCACCCGGTCTTTTTCCGCCGCCCGGAAGCCGCCGTTCACTGCCAACCAAAAACCAGGTAAAACCCACGGGCCGGTTCCCGCTGCTAGGGAGCGGGCTGCTGGGACCGCGGAGCAGGCATCTGCGACAATGGCGTGGGGCGGCGAAGTGCCAATCTGAATCAAGGGAGCGGGCATCTGGAACAATGGGGCAGCCGCTCAAGGCAAGGAAACAAGTCTTTTCATTCCAGCCACTTCCGCACAAAACGTCAACTTTCAGCTAATTTCCCTCAAATCCAGCCCGCCATCTCCCAAGGCAAACCCAACGCATAAATCTGCAAAACACATCGGCCAAATGAATAGGACATATTTCGGTGTCTTTGGACTGGTTTTGGTCGCCACAACAATGTGCGCGGCGCCGAAATTTGACGCGGTGAAACTGGCTGGAGGCTCGGCGGATGATGCAACCTTTACGGAATACAGTTCAAAAGACGCGTCGCTGGTCACCCGGGTTCATGCAGCCCGCCTGTTCCGAGATTTTGAACTGCATGGCTTCTTTCGAATCGGACTTTTGCCGGTTCCAGTTGCCGAAGATGTGCAAATTGAAATTCGATCCGCAGATTGCCTGACCAATGCCTTGTCGGGTCTCCATTTTTGGAATGGGCCTTCTCTGGCCGTGAGGCGGGGTGAACTCCGAAATGTCGAAATTAAACTTTTTGACGAAAACCAGCCGCGCTTATCCGCCCGTCTGATGCATATGGGACGGGATGGGGTTCTCGAATTGTTCCATGTGTCCATGACGGGTGGCACCGGCGGGCAAACAATCATTCCAAAGGCCAACATGCAGCTAACCGGTCCGTCTGCCGGCTGGATCAGTTGGAATTCTGAAGGCAAGTCGCGCGGATTGTTCCTGTTCAAACCAATGTCCAAAAAATAAATCATGAAAACCTCTATTCTCGTATGCGCAACGGTTCTGCTGCTTTGCCAGGGTGCGCTGGCTCAAACGGCTGACGACGATGTGAACCAAGGCCTGGCTGATCTTGGGGCGCGCGACCTCGCTGGCGCGAACGCCAGTTTTGCGCAGGCGTTGTCGCTCAATCCAGACCATGAAAATGCCAATGCGCTTTACGCCATTACGCGGCTGCTCGTTTTGCCCGATCAACCGGCGGGGAGCAATTTCCTGACGCACATCGGCTTTCCCGCCGCCGGACGGAACCTTTATGCGTGGAGTTCAATGCCGCCCAAAGATACGAACGGACTTTTACTGGCACCAAGCGGTGTGAATGCCGGCGAATTCACCGCGCAGTTGCGAACCAATGTTTTGCCGGCGGTATCGGGCGCGATCCACAACCTGTCCTTAATCACCGACACGAACTTCAACCTTTATCTGACGGCTTCCGAAACGGCCATGACTGATGTCACCCTGGATTATGGCGACTTGAAAATGATTCAAGCCGGCCTCTATGCCTCGGAGTATTTCATTTACACGCTGAACGCGCAAAATCTCGACGCCCAGTTAAGCGACCTCCGCGCACTTTACACGGGTAGAACCTTATCCGCCGGCCAGATGTTGGCCGATTATCCGCAACTGTTCACCTTTGCCACGACGAATGATTTGCAGGCCGCGCGCGCCGCCTTTACCAACGCAGTAGATTGCTACATGACGGCCTCGGCATTTATCCGCAACCGGCCGCCCGGCGAAGTGCGACTGTTCAACTACGACAAAGTGTCGGCACCGGAAGAGGGGGATTTTCGTCTGACCTTGCAGGATTTGGAAAACTCACTCTTGCTTGGCCCGCAAATTCTCGCGGTGGACAGCAATCTCTATGTTGACATGACGCCGCAATTTGACGACAGCACGTCCTGGCGCAGTTTGCTTCCCACCTTTGACGGCAATGCGGTGGAACTCGGCAGCCTGCCGGATGAGACCTTCGGCGGGGCGGTATATGGCCTGTCGCTGGGAGACGTGGAGAGGGCTTTGGGCAAAAAACTCACGATGCTCCCGGTTGGCCGCGCGCCTGTTTTTCTGTCGGGCGATGCGCTTGGAATCACTTTCGCCACCTTGAGCGGACATGATTATGTATTGGAAGTCTCCACGAACCTGGTTGACTGGCAGATCACAACAAATTTCATGGCGACCGACAGCGACAGCACGTTGGTTGATGTGCCCGCCGCAGGAACTTCAAAATGCTTTTACCGGCTGCGCGATGACTCGGGCTTCATGGCATTTTCCGGCGTGGTGCTGGATCAAACCGCCGGCCTGCCCATCGCCGGCGCACAAATTTATAGTGACTGGGACGGGACAACTGCCTTATCAGATGCCAACGGTCAGTTTTACCTGCTAACCTCCATACCGTCGTCTAGTGGTGGCGACCAGCTCTCGATCAGTGCGGCAGGCTATGGCACGGTTGTTAATTATTATTACGGCAGCGGTCCGGTGTCAGGCTTGCAAATTTACCTGTCAGTGCCGCCGCCCAACGACAATTTTGCCAATCGAACTGTTTTGACCGGCTCAACTGTTTCCACCAACGGCAATAATGCGGGGGCATCATTGGAAAGTGGTGATCCATACCCCGTCAATTATGGGAAATCAGTATGGTTCACTTGGACTGCGCCCACTTCTGGCATCTACACGTTCTCATTGAACAGTTCATCTCAATATCCTGTTCTGGCGGTTTTCACCGGTTCACAGCTTTCCAGCCTATCACTTGTAAATTCTGGTTTTTTTAATAAATCGGGGTCATTGAATATCAACGCAACGGGAGGACAAATTTATCAAATAGGAATTGATGATCAATGGGCGTCTTCTGGCGGAGGAGGCACTTACACTTTAAGCATTGCACCATGACCACAATCCCATCACCCCCCCTCCCAAATTGAATATATGAACACCACCACACCATCAGCAACCACCACCACCGCAGCCACCGACCCGGCTCCCGCGCCCGCCCCGGCTGCCAAAACTCCCAAACATCACGGCCTGCTCGACAAGCATCAACTGGCCGAAATCAGCAAGACCAGCACCCTAGTCGGCCCGACGGTGAGTTATCTATACCCGTTGCTGGATGCACCCGTGGTTGAACATCATTTTCACGAATCGAGCGCCAACCATAGCGGAAAGCACACCCGCCTACTTGATTTCACCGGCAGCAGCGTCTGAACTGATGGCCTATGATGGCGGAGTTTTTACGACGAATCTCGCTTCGATTGATCCGAATCAAGCGACCATCGTTTTAACGCATGGCTGGATTCCGTTAAATCCGTTTCTGCTTAATTTGGCACCGTTATTCCCGACGAACGGCATTGAAGACTGGCCGACGGCCATGGCGGCACAACTGCATGCCCAAGAGCCGGCCGCCAATATTGTCGGCTGGAATTGGAGAAATGCCGCCACCTCGCCGCTTTCTGATCCGCAACAGGCTGGCAGCCAGACGCCGCAACAAGGCACAAATTTTGGGGTGGCGCTGCTAAATGTTTTGGGGCCAAATTATTCCCAGCCAATTCACTTTATCGGCCACAGTTTTGGAACGCTGGTCAACGCCTACGCCGCCAATTTCCTGCAAGGAACCAATTGGGCCGGGGAGCCGGTGTCGCCAACGCCCTGGCCGGCAACCAACATGTTGATGACTTTGTTTGGCGAAGCCGAGGTGGGAGTGGATAAAAACTTTATTTTTCATCCGGCCGACCTCGCGGCGTTGGTGGCCGCATTGGCGGGGGGAAATGCCGGCTATTTCAATTTACCATCTTACGACCACCCGCTGCCCCGGAATTTCGCATGGGCGGAAAATTATGTGTCGGAAGTTGGCTTGCTACATACCAACGCAGCCAATGTCATTTTGACCGTCGGGGCACCGACCGACGCTCCCGATCCATACCACTGGCTGCTGGCTGTGGGCGGTTTTCACGGTTATCCGATGTCATGGTATGAGCGGACGATTCAAACGGATAATTCGGCGATGGGTTTCATGTGGCCGCATGTGTGGTTGCTCAATGACTATTCCTCATTTGCGCTCGCACCGCCTGCCGGCACTATGTATTTCCAAGCGGACAACTCCGCTCCATGGAATTTGACGCCGACCAATTGGGACTTCGGAACAAATTTTTTAATCGCCCGGATCAATACCTATGGCAGTGGCTTGAGGAGTTCTTTCGTCCAGTTTGGGGGCAATACGTTGACAGCGAATGGGACGGTGAAAGGTCAATCCATGGTCGCTGCTTGCCGTCATGGATCATTACCGGCTCCACGAGCAGCGGCAACAACGGTGGAAATGCGTCACAACTCACGGTTCATCAGAGGGGTGTGACACCAAACGGTGCCAGCGGCAACTCAAACATTCCCATGTATGCCTGGATGCCGGTGATTATTCCAGCAAATGCCGTTTCAATGTCTTTCAATTACATCATTCAAGGCGACTGGCAAAGTGATTCGTTCGCGGCCGCTTTGAACGGAACGAATGTTTTGTTAATCGCTGGGAATACAATTCAACCCGATGTCACATTCAGCAGCGGTTCAATTGATGTTTCAGCTTATGCCGGTCAGACAAATGAATTTTTCATCGGCATCGTTGGCGGCACGTCCACGAACGCGGAATTGACGGTTGAGAATCTTGCGTTTTCAATCGCCTTGCCGCTGTTGTTGCAGGCGCAAGCATCGGAAACTAATTGTGTTTTGTCATGGCCAATGTCAGCGCTGAATTTCAGCCTGCAAACCACGACGAATCTGGCTGATCCAAGTTCCTGGGTAACGCTGACGAATGTGCCGGCGATTGTGAATCTGCAAAACACCGTCACCAATCCAGTCACTGGCAGCCAGGGTTTTTATCGGCTGATACAGGTGCAGTAAACTTGTCAGCGTCAATCCGCATTCATTAGCGGCTAAAATCCCCCGGTGCTGTCCCGCCAGCCTCCACGGTAGGGTTACACCCCATGCGGGCAGTTCATCAAAGATTTTCTGGATGCCCGTTTCGTTGGTTTTTCCCCCGCACCAGCTTCGTAGCGCCATCGGCGCGGCATATTTGTAGCAACGCCATCGCCAAAGAAATTCCAGCCCCGTCGGGGCGGCATCGCCCTTGCGGACGGCCACCATGCCGCTCCTGAACGGAGCTGGGAAATTGATTGACTCAGATTTCTACAAATATGCCAGCCCGAACGGGCCTGCTGAAAACCGTTGGCGTGGTCTTGCCGGCAGCCACCCAAATAATTGTTTGAATCGCGAGCGGAACCGGCAGGTTATTCTGCGTTGAAACGAAACCAACCGACCTGCGGGGCATCCTGCAATACATTCCGCAATTCCGCGAGAAGACGTTCGTCCTCGCGCTGGTCGCATCGGGTCAAACGGGCTGCAATGGCGTGCCCGGCATTTTTTCCAAGGAGGTCCTGGGTAGCCGGGCCAGGCGGACGGCGCGTTCCACGGCTTTGCGCGCATAGTGATGATGCTCCCGCGCCCCGGCCAGCAAACCCTCCACCCCGATGTCGGCGTCCAGTTCCGGCCAATAAACGGATGAGCCGCTGATCTCGAAACGCCCGCGTTCTTCCGGGGTGGCCAGCGCCAGCGTCGGGTAAAAGGCGACCGGCACGCTGATGAACCGCCCGTCTTCCAGATGGAAGCCAAGCAGTTCGTCGTTCACGAGCACGCTGGTGATGGCCGGGGGCGTTTGCATCTACGATGGGATTTTAGCCCTCATTGCGTCCGTGTTCAAGCCAGCGCTCGACAATTTCCGCACGGCGTTCCGAAATCATCCGCCGGATTGCCGCGACTTCCGGCGGTTTGAACCCGCGATTGAAGGCCACCGCGAGGTCGTCCAGCCAGATTTTACATTCGTGGCCGGCCTGGAAAACATGAACATGCATCCGCCCGGCCAGGTCATAGCTGTAAAAGCTGACCCGGTAGCCGTCTTGAATGAAAACCGTGGGCATGACAAAGGCGAGCTTGTTGCTCACTGAAGCGCAAATCAAAAAAAATGCCGCCCAAAATAATTGTTTGAATCGCGCGGGAAACCGACTACTTATTCAGCGTTGAAACAAAGCTGACAAGCCAAAGTGAAACCAACCGACCTGCGGGGCATCCTGCAATACATTCCGCAATTCCGCGAGAAGACGTTCGTCCTCGCGATTGACGGCGCGATTGTCACCGACGAAAACTTCGCCACACTCCTGCTGGACGTGGCGGTGCTGCGCTCATTGAACATCCGCGTGGTGCTCGTCCACGGCGCGGCCGCGCAAATCAAGGCGCTGGCGGAAGGCCAGAAAGTGACGGCCTCCAACCTCGACGGTGCCGGCATCACCGACGCGGCCACATTGCAGATCGCGCTGACGGCGGCCAACCGGCTGACGCACGAAATTTTGGAAGGACTTTCCACCAACGACCTGCGGGCTGTCTGCCCGAACGTGATCATCGCGCATCCGCTCGGCATCATTCAGGGCGTGGATCATCTCTTCACCGGCAAGGTGGAGCGGGTGGATGTGGAGATGCTTCAGATGTTGCTGACGCAAGGCATCATTCCCGTCATTCCACCGCTCGGTTTCGACGGCGACGGCAAAACGTATCGCGTAAATTCCGACGGCGTGGCGCTGGCGGTGGCGGAAGCGTTGAAGGCGACGAAGCTGATTTTCATCACCGCGCAGGACGGCATCCTCGTCCAGGGCCGGCTCATCCGGCAGATGCTGGTGGCCGACCTGGAATCCGTGCTCGCCATGCAGCGGGACGACATCGCGCCCGAACTGCTCTCCAAGGCGCTGCACGCCGTGGCGGCGTGCAAGGCGGGCATTCCGCGCGTCCACGTCATCAACGGCCGGGTGGACGAGGGGCTGCTGGCCGAGGTATTTTCCACCGAGGGCATCGGCACGCTGATTTACGCGAACGAATACCAGCAGATCCGGCGGGCGATGAAAAAAGATGTGCGGGCAATCCAACTGCTGACCAAGGCGGCGGTGGAATCCGCCGAACTGATGCGACGCACCCGGCCGATGATCGAGAAAAACCTGGGCGACTATTTCATTTTTGAAATTGATAAAAACCCGGTGGCCTGCGTGGCGCTGCACGTTTTCCCCGAGCAGAAAAAGGGCGAACTGGCGTGTCTCTACGTCAACCCGCTGCACGAGAACCGCGGCATCGGGCGGAAGCTGATCCAGTTCATCGAGAACAAGGCGCGGGAGATGGGGTTGAGCGAACTCATCACACTCTCGACGCAGGCGTTCACTTATTTCCAGTCCAAGGGCGGCTTCAGCGAGGGCACGCCGGACGATCTGCCGCCCGGGCGGCGCGAGAAATACGACCAGAGCGGGCGGAACTCAAAGGTGCTGGTCAAAAAGCTCAACAAGGCATGAGTCGTGAAACGCCGCCGTCTCGTTCCGGTGATGAGCGCGGCCCTGTGGTTGATCTCCGGCTGCGCCGGCCTGCGCGGATTTTCCCCATGATTTCATCCATCCCGACAGAATGCGTTGCCGCCTGTGAACGGCTGAACATCAGGCCGGCGGAATATGTTTTGACGGTTTCAATTTCCCGCCAGAAAGTTTCGCTGTTTGAGCATGGCAAATGCATCCGGCAATTTCCCTGTTCCACCTCGCGGTTCGGCATCGGGCAGATGGAAGGCTCGAACTGCACGCCGCTGGGTCTGCATTGCATCGCGGAAAAAATCGGCGGCGGCCAGCCGCCGGGAACCGTTTTCAAGTCGCGTGAAGTCGTCGGCCACACGTCGCAGCCGGAATTGGCCAACGCCAAAATCACCACGCGCATCCTGTGGCTCGAAGGACTGGAACCCGGGTTCAACCAGGGCACCAACGTGGATTCGCACGCCCGCTACATCTACATCCACGGCACCGGCGACCAGGAAACTATCGGCGGGCCGGCCTCGCATGGCTGCATCCACCTGGCCGACGCGGACCTGCTGTGGCTCTTCGACCGCGTGCCATCCGGCACCTTGGTGTGGATCGCCAAAGAATGAATTCGCGTTTGCAATTTGGGCTGACTGACCTAGCTTGACCGGAATGTTCGCGCGTTGCGGAAAATCTCTGGTGATCGTCGCGCTGGTTCTCATGACCGGCGCGCACTGGGCCGTGCTGCAAACCGTCGCCTGGACGGCGATGCTCGCCAGCAATCTCCGCACGCATTCCCTGACCGAGGCGATGGCCGACACGTTTGATGGCAAACATCCCTGCTGCCTGTGCCGGGCCATTGCCGCCGCCAAAAAATCCGAACCGAAGTCCGCCGCCACGACGCCGGCATTGAAGTTCGAATACCCGCCAATCACGTTCAAGCCAGCTTTGTTTCCACCGGCACAGTTCGAATTCCTGTCGCAACCGGATACCTTCGCCGAACCGCTTCCCCACAAGCCACCCTTGCCGCCGCCCCGCAGTTTCTTCGTTTAAACTACGCACTGTTTCCAGCCGGCGTTGTGAGACGCGGGCAAAATCACACCTTTAACTGGAGAGCCTCTTGAGAGGCTCTCGAATGCTTATTTTTAAAAATGCAAAAATTGGATTCGCGGATGAAAAACATCGGCGCCGGTTTGCTGGCGGGCGTGGTGCTATCACCGGGCGCGGCCTGCGCCTGCGCCTGCGGCTGCGGGGTCTTTGACGTGGCCACCAGTTCCATGTTCCCGGAAGGCACCGGCGGCACGGCGTTCATCAGCTATGATTACCAGGATCAAAACAAGAACTGGAGCGGCAAGTCGTCCGCCCCCGCCGCCAACAACGACGACAAAAAGATCGAGACGCATTTCGTCACGCTCGGGCTGCAATACATGTTCAACCGCAAATGGGGCGCGCAGATCGAGCTGCCCTATTGGACCCGCACGTTTGACACCGCCAATCCGGCATCCCCGCCGCCTGTTGCCT
>JAJXXW010000045.1:44524-48763 GCA_021780905.1 bacterium | reverse complement strand
AAAATGGGAAGCCCAACGACCGTTGTGACGCCGGAAGGCTCGCCGCTGGCAGTGTTTGGCGACACCTCCGGCAGGGAGACTTTGCTTTCCAGAAAAAAGCCGGCCTCAACCGCTGGCGGGAGCCAGCGGTTTGCGTCGTTGCTGGCAGTGGCGGAACAAGGCTGGCAGCGGGTAGGCGCGGCTCAACGGCACATCAACCCGGCGCACCCTCACGCGCCTTGGCCGGCCACTTTCAAAAGCTTGACCCGGCACTGCCCGCCGTCGCCGGTGCCCGTGAAGCTATACAGGCTCGAAAAGGAATAGGCCCCGTCGCTGTTGGTGCCATTAACCGGGGCGGAAAAATAATGCAGAATGCCGAAGCTGCCGGGCTGGTTGGTCCCGACGGAGAACACGGTGCCGCCGCCATAAAGGCCGCCATTTTCCGCCGGCGAACTGATGTCTAATTTCCTGGTTATTCCAAGCAGGATTTTCACAACGATTTTCAGGGCGACCGGACACGGTAAAAGCGCTTTTAATTATTGGTCGCCTGCGGGTCGGTGAACTGAAACTGGCCGGACGAAACTTCCGTGGCGCTTCCCAATGTCGTCCAGTTTGCCAGCGACAGGCCCAGGTTCGTAGTGGTAAAGACGGTCGAACCCGCTCCCGGCGTATTGGTGAAGGAGAACTGAAACACGCCGCCGGCAAGTCTTGTCGGATTCACGATGCGGATGGTTGGCACGAGGGTGGTGTAAAGTTCCGTCGTGCCCGTGGAAAGGTCGTTGTTGACGGGTATCCCGCCGGTGGCAAGGGCCTTTCCATTGGCGAGCAGAACCATCAGGAACGGCCCGTTGCGGCCTTCCAACATCGCACCGGTCACGGTCCAAAACCCACCCGCCGGATCATATAATTCCGCGTTGGTCAGCGAATTTCCATTGCTGCCACCCGCGACCAGCACGATCCCGTTGTTCAGCAATACAGATCCGGCATACTCGCGCGGGGTGTTCATAGAACCGGTCTGACTCCAACTGTCAACGACCGGGTCATATAATTCTGAAAAACCACTCACTGCGGTTCCATTGGTTAGACCGCCCGCGACGAGCACCTGTCCGTCCGGCAGCAACTCGCTGGCGGGTTGGTATTGGGCCATCAGCATCGGGCTGGCGGTGTAGCGCCAAAGTCCGGTGGCTGGATTATAAATTTCCGCGCTGGCGAGCGTGACATTATTGGAGTCCTGACCTCCCACGACCAGCACCGTGCTGTTGTTCAGCAGGAAAGCCGCAGCGGAGGAGCGTGGAGTATTCATGCTTCCGGTTGAGGTCCAAGTCCCGGTGCCCGGGTTGAAGAGTTCCGAACTGGCAAAGGTGACGGCATTGCTAATGCCGCCCGCCACCAAGACCAACCCGTTCGTCAGCAGGACTGCGGTGTGTAAGTAACGGGCGGCTTTCGCCATGTGCGATCAATCACTCCACACTGTTCGCCACGGGCAAGAACCACATCAATGGCATCGAAAACTTCTGGAATCAGGCCAAGCGCCACCTGCGAAAATTTAACGGTGTGCCCAAGGAGCATTTTCCCCTATTCTTAAAGGAATGTGAGTGGCGGTTTAACCACCCAAACCCGAAAACGCAGTTGCGCCAATTAAACCAATGGGTTCGTCACTTTTTAACCTGATTATCTAGGACAGCCCCTTTCATAATGTTGCTCCTTTGATTAAAAGTGGGGATATTTCCCGCACGTTATTGGATTTTCCCGAACTCGGAAGCGAGTTACTCACGCGCTGCGTCCAAAAGCAATCCCAAAGGGGCAAAGGTTTTAGCGTCGGAATTTTAGCATCGCTGATGTATCGCAACTGCCGGCGAAATTCTTTCCACGAAGACCTTGCTGCTGCCTTCGCCGCCGGATTCAACCATGAGTCAATTCCCGCCAGAGCAGCGCACTCATCAGCCCGCCGCAGCTCGAAATCACTTCCATCTGGGACGATGAGAGCCGTTTCCGGGGGGATCATTGTGCGCCGCGTTTTTTCCAAAACGGCATTCTCCGGCCAGCGTTCCAGCAAACAAACTCTGGCCGGGTTTCCACCGCCAGGCGAATCCGTAAACGCGGTGACGAAAAACACGGGATTTCCATTCAGTAAACTGAATCGGATTTCACCGCCTCAATTTCCAGTCGCACCATGCGGACGTGGATGTTGCCGGACGCATCCGGTGGGTGTTTGGCAATGTAGCGGCGCGTGACGGCGGCGATGAACTCCGCGCGCAGGCTGGGCAGTGGGACAGGCGTCTCGCCTGTCGTGTTTCCCAAACTGGACAAGCTGGAAGCCTGTCCCACTATTTCCGGCACGCGCTGGACATACGGCAGCCACGTCGTGCGCAGCCAGGTCGCGAAACCGTTTGCGCCAGCGTAAGTGGCGTCCTTCGGCGCGAGTTTCAGGTCGTTGATTTTGAAACCGAATTGGGGCAGCCATTTTTCGTAATCGCTTGGCGCGTAAAAAAAATACGGCATCGGCATCTGGCGGAAAAAGTCACGCCAGCGTTTCAGCCGCATCTCCGGGCGCAAGGCGAGAAAGACCTCGTGGGCATTGCCTTTGCCGCCGCAGGAAATCGCCAGCCGTCCGCCGGGTTTCAACACGGAAGCCGCGCCGCGCAGAATCGCCGGATGATCGTCCACCCAATGCAACGCGGCGTTAGAAAAGACAAGATCATATCGCCGGTCGGATTTAATCTTGCGAACGTCCATCACGCGGAATCTCAGATTGGGAAAGCGATCCGCCGGGAAAGTCTTTCTGGCGAATTCAATCATTTGCGGCGAAGCATCCGCCCCCGTGACGGAACCGTGCGGCACGGCGCGGGCAAGCTCCGCCGTCACTTTGCCGTCGCCGCAGCCGACATCGAGGATGTGTTCGCCGCCGCGCAGGTTCAGCCGGGTGATGAGTTCGCGCGCCCAGCTCTGTTGCACGGCGGAATTCGCCGCGTAGTCGGCGGCGTTCCACGTGGCGGCCTGGCGCGGTGATTTCAAATCTGAAATTTGAGATTTCAAATCACACCAACCCCGCCGTTTCCGGCCAGCCGCAAATCAAATTCATGCTTTGCACGGCCTGGCCGCTCGCGCCTTTGACGAGATTGTCTTCGGCGCTCATGACGATGAGCCGTCCGGTGCGTGGATCAAGCCGCCACGCAATTTCGCAGACGTTCGTGCCGGTTACGTTTTTTGTATCCGGCAACGCCTTGCCTTCGAGCAAGCGCACAAACGGCTCGTTTGCGTAAGCCGATTGGAAACACGCGGCGATTTTCCCTCCGAGTGCTTCGGCTCCGGCGGTGTCATTGAAATGTTCCGCCGGCGCGAGGTAAAGCGTCGTCAAAATGCCGCGATTCACCGGAATCAAATGCGGCGTGAATTGAATCACCACCGGCGTTTTGGCTGCGAGCGACAGTTGTTCCTCGATTTCCGTCAAATGCCGATGCTTCGGCACGCCGTAGGGGCGGACGCTTTCGTTGCACTCGCAAAAGAGATAATCCACCTCGGCTTTGCGGCCCGCGCCGCTGACGCCGCTCAACGAATCGGCTATGATGCCTGCGGGTTTGATGATCCCGGCTTGGAGCAGCGGAATCACCGGCAGCAAAATGCTCGTCGGGTAACAGCCGGGCGACGCGATGAGCAACGATTTTTTGATTTCTTCCCGATAAATTTCCGGCAATCCATAAACCGATTTCGCCAGCAACTCCGGCGCGGGATGGGCGTGCGCGTAAAATTCCCTGTAGATCTCCACATTCTTGAGCCGGAAATCCGCACTCAAATCAATGACCACGCAGCCAGCGGCGATAAGCGGCACGGCATATTCGGCGGCGACACCGTGCGGTAGCGCAAGAAACACCACGTCCGCTTGTTTCGCCAGCACTTCGGCCTTCGGTTCAGTGAACCGGAGCGTCTTGGATTTCGGATAGCTGGCGAATTTGGGGAAAACTTGCGCCAGCGTCTGTCCGGCATTCTGGCGCGAGGTGACGGCGACCAGTTCCGCGTGCGGATGGTTCAACAGCAACTGCACCAAGACTTCGCCGGAGTAACCGGAGGCACCGACGATGGCGATTTTTTTTGTTTTCATTTGCAGAATCTTAATCACAGAACATTCAACGCTCAACATTCAACGCTCAACATTCAACGCTCAACATTCAACGCTCAACATTCAACGCTCAACATTCAACGCTCAACATTCAACGCTCAACATTCAACGCTCAACATTCAACGCTCAACATTCAACGCTCA
>JAJXXW010000045.1:0-44514 GCA_021780905.1 bacterium | reverse complement strand
AACATTCAACGCTCAACATTCAACGCTCAACATTCAACGCTCAACATTCAACGCTCAACATTCAACGCTCAACATTCAACGCTCAACATTCAACGCTCAACATTCAACGCTCAACATTCAACGCTCAATAATGAAGTCGTTTTGCGTTCGCCGGCAAATTTGCCGTTGGGCGCTGGCCGCTGGATTGTTCCCAACAAAAAAACCCGCCGGCAACAGCCAGCGGGTTTGGGAAACTTTCCGTTGCGATCAACGTTTCGAGAACTGGAAGCGTTTGCGGGCGCCGGGCTGGCCGTATTTCTTGCGCTCGCGTTCGCGCGGGTCGCGCGTCAGGAAACCTTCCGCTTTCAGGGCGGGCCGCAGAGCGGCGTCAAATTTCAGGAGCGCGCGGGAAATGCCGTGGCGCGTGGCGCCGGCCTGGCCGAGCGGACCGCCGCCGACCACGTTCACGCGCACATCGAGCTTGTCGGCCGTGTTGGTGATGGTGAGCGGCGAGGTAACCGTGGCGCGCTGGGTGTCCAGCGGGAAATAGTTTTCAAACGCGCGGCCGTTGACGGTGATTTTGCCGCTGCCGGTCGCGAGACGGACCCGGGCGATCGCCGTTTTGCGGCGGCCGGTGCCGAGGAATTCGTTGGAGGTTTTCGTGGCCATAACAAGAATTATTTGGCGGGTGCGAGCACGGCGGGCATTTGCGCGCCATGGTCATGCTTCGGACCCTTGAACACTTTCAGCTTGGTGAGGAGCACGCGGCCGAGACGGTTCTTCGGAATCATGCCTTTGACGGCGTGTTCGATGAGCTTTTCGGGATGCTTGGCGCGGATTTGCTCGACGGTGGCGTATTTTTCGCCGCCCTTCCAGCCGGAATAGGTCATGTATTCCTTGGCGGTCTCCTTTTTGCCGGTGACGCGGACTTTCTCGGCGTTGACGACGATGACAAAGTCGCCGGCGTCGAGGTGGGGCGTGTAAACAGGCTTGTTTTTCCCGCGCAAAATGTCCGCCACCTGCACGGCCAGTCGGCCAAGCACGGCGCCGTCGGCATCAATGACATGCCACTTGCGCTGGTCCAAATTCACTTTCGGCAAATGCGTTTTCATCTAAATTCCAAACAAAGGGACGTGGAAACTATCAAACGGGCGCATGAAGTCAACACGCGATTTCAATTAAATCGGTTTGCGCTTTACAGCCGCCCTCAAAAAAAGAAGATTTGACCGATGAAGAAGCTGGTTGCGACTCTGGTCGTTTTGTTTGTGCTGGCCGGGCTTTTTAACCCACTCGCCGCGCCCGCCGCGCTGATTGCGGCCGCCCCGGCCAAAAGTCCGCCGCCGCCTGGTGTGGAGATTGCCCAGACGCTCTCGACCATCACCGGCGTGGCCATCTCGCCGCTGCTCGGCGTGAGTGCCGTCGGCTGCTACCAGTATTGCAGGGCCAAGACCGACGTGGAAAAGGCCAGGCTGCCGTGGTTCGCCAACCCGCTGTTTTGGGTGCCGGCGTTTTTGCTGGTGGCCGCCTGCTTCCTCAAGGACACCGTCGGCGTGACGCTGCCCACCGTCGCCAAAAAGCCATTCGACGCCCTCGAAACCTGCGAGCACAAAATCTCCGGCCTGGTTGCCACCGGCGCGTTTGTGCCGATCATGGTCAATATCATTCACGTGGCCAATTCCCCCGGCGGGCCGCCCGGCGCGTCGTTGAGTTCGCTCGGCTTCGCCGCGATGGATTTTCACTGGCTCTACGACGTGCTGGTGACGCCGGTGGCGATGGCGGCGTTTTTCATCGTGTTCCTTGCGTCCAACGCCATCAACATTTTGATTTTGCTGAGTCCGTTCACCACCGTGGATTCCGCGCTCAAGGCGTTCCGCACCGCGATTCTCGCCAGTGTCGCCGGCAGCGCGTTCGTCAACCCGTGGATCGGCGCGGCGTGGGCGCTCATCGTCCTGCTCATCTCCTATCTCATCGCCGGCTGGAGTTTCCGGCTCTCGCACTTTGGCCTCGTGTTCATCTGGGAATTTTTCACCGGCGCCCGGCACCGTTTCAAACCCGATGCGAGCGCAAACAAAATGTTCCTCGGCCGCAAAGCCGAAAAGGTGCCCACGCGCACCTTCGGCCGGCTCTTGCGCAATGAAACCGGCGGACTCGTCTTCCACTACCGGCCGTGGCTCGTCCTGCCGCCGCGCACGCTCGTTTTGCCCGCCGGAAATTACGAGACCGGACGCGGCGTGTTCTACTCCGAAGTTCTGCGGGTTGAAGGCGACTCCGCCAAAACGGTTTTTCTCCTGCCGCCAAAATATCGCGGCCATGAAGAGGAGATGGCCAGGATCTACAATTTTGCCGGCACGCGCGACGTCGGCATCCGCGCCGCGTGGGCGTGGTTCAAAAGCTTGTTCGGCGGCGCCCGCGCCGCCGCGTGATGCGGTGCCGGCGCCCGGTGAAAGCCAAACGGCCACCATCACCGAGCGCCATGAAAACCCCGGCGAAACACGGCCCACCCTGAATCCCGGCGCGGCGAATCTCGACCTCGCCGCCGTGCGAATCGAAACCGGCGAACCGTTGTTCACTCGCGCCGTCACGGTCCCGGCAACGGCGGCATTGTGTTCCGGGGGGATTCTCGCCGGGGTCGTGGCGGGTTTGCGGTTATCTCCCGGTTGCTGCCCAAGCCCAATGCCCCGTTATCTGCCCCGACATTTGCTTGACGGCGGCGGCGGAAAGCGGCATTTAACCGCGCCAACCAACACGGCCATTTCCCCATGAAAATATTCCGACGCAAACACGCCGCCGACTTGCAGGCCGAGGCCCAAAACGACAATCGCCTCAAACGCGCGCTCGGCCCGGTCAACCTCACCGCGTTGGGCATCGGGGCCATCATTGGCGCGGGCATTTTCGTGCTCACCGGTCAGGCCGCCGCCAAATATGCCGGACCGGCAATCGTGATTTCGTTTGTGCTGGCGGGGTTGGCGTGCGCGTTCGCCGGCCTCTGCTACGCGGAATTTGCGGCAATGATTCCCATGTCCGGCTCGGCCTACACCTATGGCTATGCAACGCTCGGCGAATTCGTGGCGTGGATCATCGGCTGGGATTTGATTCTGGAATATTTATTTGCCGCCGCCACCGTCGCCGTCGGCTGGTCGGGCTACGTCGTTTCGTTCCTGAAAGAATTTGGCCTCGTCATCCCCGCGCAATTCACGTCCGCGCCTTACGACCATCACGCGCCCGCCGATGCGGGCTGGAACATGTGGCGGCTGTTCACCGAAGGTTGGGTCAGCACCGGGGCCACGCTCAACGTGCCGGCCATGCTCATCGTCGGCTTCATCACCTTCCTGCTCGTGCTCGGCATTAAGGAATCTGCCGCGTTCAACAACATCATTGTCGCCATCAAAATGGCGGTGATTCTCACCTTCATCGCCGTGGGTATCGCCTTCATCAACCGGCACAACTGGCATCCGTTCGTGCCGCCGGCCATCAGTCCTGGCGTATTCGGCTGGGGCGGTGTGCTGCGCGGCGCAGGCGTGATTTTCTTTGCCTACATCGGGTTCGACGCCGTGTCCACCGCCGCGCAGGAGGCGAAAAATCCGCAGCGCGACATGCCCGTCGGGATGCTCGCGTCGCTCGGCATTTGCACCGTGCTTTACATCGCCGTCGCGCTGGTGCTGACCGGCGTGGTCAACTACCAAACGCTCAATGTCCCCGCGCCCATTGCCGTGGCCGTGGATGCGTTCGGGGCCAAACTCGCGTGGCTGCGGACGCTGGTGAAAATCGGCGCCATCGCCGGCCTGTCGTCGGTGATTCTGGTTTTGCTGCTTGGCCAGCCGCGCATTTTTTACTGCATGGCCAAGGATGGCTTGTTGCCGAAGATGTTCAGCGCCGTGCATCCGAAATTCCAGACGCCGTGGGTTGCCCAAATCTTCACCGGCGCCGTGGCCATGCTCGTGGCCGGGCTGTTTCCCATCGGGCTGCTGGGCGAACTCGTTTCCATCGGCACGCTGCTGGCGTTCCTCATCGTCTGCGCTGGCGTGCTGGTGCTGCGGAAAATCCATCCGGAAATTCATCGCCCCTTCCGCACGCCCGCCGTCTGGCTGGTCGCGCCGCTGGGCATCCTTTTCTGCGGCGGGCTGATGGCCGGCCTGCCGCGCGACACTTGGGCGCGGCTCATCGTCTGGATGGCCGCCGGCTTGGTCATCTACTTCGCCTACAGCCACCGCCATTCCAAGTTGCACTAGGGGCCAGCGGGCAAAACCGGCGAACTCAAATAATCCGCCCTGCAAAAATCCGGTTTGACAAATCCGGTGCGCATACCTACCGTTCGGTAGGTTATGTTGAAACATGGTCCTGGAACCCGCCGGCAAATCCTGCGCGCCGCGCTCAAGCGCTTTGCGGACGCGGGCTATGCCGCCACGTCCGTCCAGCACATCGTGGATGACGCCAAGGTCTCCAAGCCGGCGCTCTATTACCATTTCGCCGACAAGGCCGGCCTGTTTCAGGCGCTGGTGCACGAGGCGCACGACCAGCGCCATCGCATTCTGCAGGAGGCGGCGGCGCGCGGCGGGGACATCCGCACGCAACTGGAAGCCATCCTCGCCGGGCTGTTTGAGTATTTCCGTCAGAACCGCGAGCTGATGCGGATTTCCTTCGCGACAATGTTCGCCGCGCCGGGCGAGGTGCCGGAAGACGTGGCCTGCACGGAAAAATGCGAGCGCAACTTCGAGTTCGTCCACTCGCTCATCCAGCGGGCGCAAAAGAACGGCGAACTGGACAAAAGTTTTTCCAGCCGCGAGCTGGCCTTTGGTTTTTACGGGCTGGCCAATTTCCACCTCGTCGCGCATCTCGTTGCGCCGGGTTTCGAGCCGGACCGGTTGACGGCCAAGGAGGTTGTGAAGCTGTTCCTTGCCGGCGCCGCGCCTAAAAAACTTGGCGGGAAGAAATAAATTCAAACCCAGGAGAAAAATGAAAAAATTCGTTGTCGGAATCATCGTGGTTGTCGCCGTTGGCGGTGCGCTGGGCCTCGTCAAAGCGTTGCAAATCCGCGCGCTCATCGCCGCCGCGCCGTCCTTCATGCCGCCGCCCTCGACCGTGGCCACGGCCATCGCGCATGAGGAGCAATGGCCGGACAGCTTGACGGCCATCGGCTCGGTCAACGCGGTGCAAGGAGTGATGGTCGCGCCGGAAATCGGCGGCACTGTCGCGCAAATCGCCTTTGAATCCGGGGCGACGGTCAATCAAGGCGATTTGCTCGTGAAGCTGGACACGTCGTCCGAAGACGCCCAGTTGCGCGCGGCCGAGGCGCAGGTGCAACTCGCGAGGTTGAACGCTGAGCGCACCCGGCAGTTGCGCGCGGACAAGACGGTTTCGCAGGCCGAACTGGATCAGGCGGAGGCGTCGCTGCTCCAAAATCAGGCCAACGCCGACGCCATCCGGGCGACGATTGCCAAGAAAACCATCCGTGCGCCGTTCGCCGGCAAACTCGGCATCCGGCTCGTCAACCTCGGCGAGCAATTGGACACGGGCAAAAGCATCGTCTCGCTCCAGGCGTTGTCGCCGGTGTATGTGGATTTTTCGCTGCCGCAGCAGGATTTGGAAAAATTGCGGACCGGCCTGAAGGTCCGTGTCGCGGCGGACGCCTATCCGGACAAAAAGTTTGAAGGCGAGCTCACGGCCATCAATCCCGACCTCAACGCCACGACGCGCAGCGTGCAACTGCGCGCCAGCTTCGCCAACGCCGATCAACTGCTGCGGCCCGGGATGTTCGTGCGCGTGGCGGTCGAGTTGTCAGACGAGGAAAAGGTGCTCGCCATTCCGTCCACGGCCATTTTGAGCGCGCCCTACGGCGATGCCATTTATCTGGTTGAGTCGCAGGCAGCCAACGGCGTGACGAATCTGGTCGTGCAGCAAAAATTCATCCGCACGGGCCGCGCGCTCGGGGATTTTATCAGCGTGGAATCCGGTTTGCAGGCCGGCGACCTTGTGGTGGCGGCGGGCCAGTTCAAGTTGCACAACGGCGACCGTGTGCTGGTCAACAACGAGGATATTCCGAAACCGTCCCTGTCGCCCAATCCGCCGAACGGCTAAATCCTCGCGCGCATGAAATCTTTCACGGATCTGTTCATCCGCCGGCCGGTGCTGGCGACGGTCGTGAGCCTGATCATTTTGATCGCGGGTTTGCAGGCCATCCGCTCGCTCAATGTCCGGCAGTATCCGTTGAGCGAAAACGCCACGGTCACGGTGACGACGGTCTATGTCGGCGCGAGCGCGGATCTGGTGCGCGGCTTCGTGACGCAGCCGCTGGAGCGCGCCATCGCGGCGGCGGACGGCATTGACTACATGGAGTCGGCCAGCAAACTTGGCCTCTCGACCATCACGGTGCATCTGCGGCTGAACTACGATTCCAAAAAGGCGCTCGGCGAAATCAGCTCGAAGGTGGATCAGGTGCGCAACATTCTGCCGCCCGAAGCGGAAATTCCCACGCTCACCATCGCCACCGCCGACTCGCAATTCGCCTCGGCGTATTTGAGTTTCACCTCGGACATTTTGCAGGCGAACCAGATCACCGATTATCTCACGCGGATCGTGCAGCCGCGCCTGACCGCCCTGGAAGGCGTGCAGAAGGCGGATATCCTCGGCGGCCGCACGTTCGCGATGCGTATCTGGCTGAAACCCGACCGGCTCGCGGCCTACAATGTCAGTCCGAACGACGTGCGCACGGCGCTGGGGGCGAACAATTTTCTTTCCGCCGTCGGCCGCACCAAAGGTTCGCTCATCCAGGTCGACCTGACGGCGAACACGGATTTGCGTTCCGTCGCGGAATTCAAAAACCTCGTCGTCCGCCAGAGCGGCGTCGAGCTTGTGCGCTTGAGCGACGTGGCCGATGTGGTGCTGGGCGCGGAAGACTACGATTCCGAGGTGCGCTTCAGTGGCGAACGCGCGGTGTTCATGGGCGTCTGGACTTTGCCCAATGCCAACTCGCTGGACGTCGTCCAGCGCGTGCGCGCGGAAATGGATTCCATCCAAAGAGATTTGCCCACCGGCCTCACCGCGCGCGTGGCGTATGACGCGACAGCGTATATTTCCGACGCGCTGCACGAAGTGGTAAAGACGCTGATCATCACGCTGGTCATCGTGTCCGTCGTGATTTTTCTCTTCCTCGGCTCGTTCCGCTCGGTCTTGATTCCGCTGGTGGCGATCCCGCTGTCGCTCATCGGCGCGGTGTTTCTGATGCAGGTGTTCGGCTTCACGCTCAATCTGCTCACGCTGCTGGCCATCGTGCTGGCCGTCGGCCTTGTGGTGGACGACGCCATTGTCGTCGTCGAAAACGTGGAACGCCATATCCGCGAAGGTAAATCGCCCTTCGACGCCGCGCTGTTGGGCGCGCGCGAACTCGTCGGGCCAATCATCGCCATGACGATCACGCTTGCGGCGGTCTATGCACCGATCGCGTTTCAAGGCGGATTGACCGGCTCGCTGTTCCAGGAATTTGCGCTGACGCTGGCGGGCGCGGTGCTGATTTCCGGCGTCGTCGCGCTGACGCTGTCGCCGGTGATGGCGTCGCGGCTCTTGAGCCACGACCGCGAAGAGCACGGTTTGGCAGGACGCATCAACCGCGATTTCGACCGGCTGAAAAACTTTTACGGCCGCGTGCTGGACTGGACGCTCGCGCGCCGACCGATGGTTTATACGATTTGGATCGGGCTGACGCTGCTGACAATTCCGATGTTCAAAATGGCCTGGCAGGGCAAGGAACTCGCGCCGACGGAGGATCAGGGCGTGATCTTCGGCGTGCTGGAAACACCGCCGAACGCGACCATTGAGCAGACGGCGTTTTATGCGGACGAGGCGGGCCAGATGTTCGCCACCGTGCCGGAAGAGGCGCATATTTTTCAGCTCACCATGCCCGACTTCGGCTTCGGCGGTCTGGTGGTCAAACCGTGGGGCGAACGGCAGCGGACCGTTTTCCAAATCACGCCGCAGGTGCAGATGATGGTGAACAAAATTCCCGGCATCGCCATGCACATGGTCACGCCGCCGCCGCTGCCGACGGGCGGCGAAAATTTTCCGTGCAATCTCGTCCTGTCCGGCACCGGCGAGCCGGTGGAGATTTTGAAATACGCGCAGCAGTTGCAGTTGGCCTGTGCAACCAACGGCATGTTCGCCTTTCCGCCGGTGATTGACACGAAGGTGGACCAGCCGGAAGTCGAGCTGATGATTGACCGCGACAAGGTGGCCGCGCTCGGCTTGAACATGCAATCGGTCGGCGCGGATTTGGGCGCGCTCGTCGGCGGCAATTATGTCAACTGGTTCGATCTCGCGGGCCGCAGCTACAAGGTCATCCCGCAGGTCGAGCGCGGCGCGCGGTTGAACGCCGCGCAACTGGAGAACACCTACGTCCGCGGGCCGGCCAACCAGCTCATTCCCGTCAGCACGTTCGCAACGCTGGTGAAAACCAATACCCCCCGCGCGCTGAACCGGTTCCAGCAGTTGAACGCCGTCAAATTGAGCGGTGTGGCCATCGTGCCGCTGGAAACGGCGCTGAAATTTTTGGAATCGGAGTGCGCGCGCATTCATCTGCCGAGCGGCTACAAGCTGGATTACACCGGCGACGCGCGGTTTTTGCGCAAGGAAGGCGACAAATTTCTGCCGGCGTTCACGCTGGCGGTCGTGCTGATCATTCTGGTGCTGGCCGCGCAGTTCAACAGTTTCCGCGACCCGTTCATCATCATTCTCGGCTCGGTGCCGCTGGCGATTTTCGGCGCGCTGATTTTTTGCTTCTGGAAAATGCCCGGCCAGGGCGTGCCGTTCTGGACCAACGGCTGGACGACCTCGATGAACATTTATTCCGAGGTCGGCCTGATCACGCTCGTCGGGCTGATAGCCAAAAACGGCATTCTCATCGTGGAATTCGCCAACCAGCTCCAGCGGCGGGGTCGCACGAAGCCGCAGGCCATCCACGAGGCCGCGATGCTGCGGCTGCGCCCGGTGCTGATGACCACCGTGGCCACCATTGTTGGCAATTTTCCGCTCACGCTCGTGACCGGCGCGGGCGCGGCGGCGCGCAATTCCATCGGCATCATTCTCGTCAGCGGCATGAGCATCGGCACGTTGTTCACGCTGCTGGTGGTGCCGTCCATCTACATTTTAATCGCAAAGGATCATGGCGCCGAAACGCCCCAAGCCTTGGGAGAACTGGAGTCCGCCCATGAATGAAAATCCGTCCTCGCCGCCGCCCGTGAAAAGCGGGAACGGCCGGCCGGCAAAGTTCAGCCCGCCGGAATTTCTCTGGACCGCCGCTGTCGCCCTCGCCGTGGTGTTGTATTTCGGCATCGGTTACCTCGTGGAAATTTTCACCCACGAATCCACCGACGACGCGTTCATTGCCGGGCACATTGTTTCCATTGCGCCGAGAATTGCCGGGCAGGTGGCGGCAGTTCCAGTGCTCGACAACCAGCTGGTGCGCTCGAACGATTTGCTGGTGGCGCTGGACCCGGCGGATTACGCCATCACCGTCGCGCAAAAGCAATCGGCCGCCCTGTCGCAGGATGCCAACTTTCGCACCGTCCTCGCCGCCGTGGAGTTGATGCGCGCCAAGGTCGCCACCGCCGCCGCGTCGGCGCGGAAAGCCCGGGCCGATGCGGACGCCGCCGAGTCCACTGCCCGGAGAGCGCAGGCGGATTTCGACCGGGCGCAAAATCTGGCGAAGGAAAAAACCATTTCCGCGCAGGAATTTGATGCCGCGCTCGCCGCCCATGCCAAGGCGCAGGCGGATCTCAAGTCGGCCCGGGAATATGCGGACGAGGAATCGTCCAAGGTGGATGAGGCGCAGCGGCAACTGGCGGCGGTGTTCGCGGAAAAGGAAATGGCGTTTGCGCAGCTCAACGAATCGCAGACCAATGTTGCCGCCGCGAAATTAAATTTGTCCTACACAAAGATTTTTGCGCCGGGCGATGGCCGCGTCACGCGCAAGGCCGTGGAAGCCGGTGATTATCTGTCGGCCGGCCAGCAAATCCTGTCCCTCGTGCCGAAAGAAGTCTGGGTGGTGGCAAACTTCAAGGAATCGCAGTTGAAAAACATGAAGCCCGGCCAGCCGGTGACGGTGGCGATAGACGCGCTTGGCGGCCGCGAATTTCGCGCGCATGTGGACAGTGTGCAGGCCGGCAGCGGCGCGCAGTTCAGTTTGCTGCCACCGGAAAATGCGACCGGCAATTTCGTGAAGGTTGTCCAGCGTGTGCCGGTGAAGATCGTTTTTGACGGACCGCTGCCGGCGGACAAAGTCATCGGCCCCGGCTTGTCCGTGACGCCAAACGTGCAGGTCAGTCAGTTCACTTTGCCCGTTTGGGCGGCGGCCCTGCTCGCGGTTTTCATCGCCGGCCTGACGGCGTTCGGCTTCAGCTTCGGCGCGCGGCGCAATGCCGAAGGGCAATGATTTTCCATGTCCGACGCGCCGCATCATGAATGGCATCCGCGGCATAATCCGTGGCTCATCACCGCCACGGTGATGATGGCGGTATTCATGGAGGTGCTGGATACATCCATCGCCAACATCGCGCTGCCGCACATCGCGGGCAGTTTGTCGGCCACGCCGGAGGAGGCGACGTGGGTGCTGACGAGTTATCTCGTCGCCAATGCCATCGTGCTGCCGATGACCGGCTGGCTGGGAAATTATTTCGGCCGCAAACGCGTTTTTCTGACCTGTATCATGCTGTTCACCTTCGCGTCGGTGCTGTGCGGGTTGGCGTGGGATTTGCCGACGCTGGTGGTCGCGCGGATTTTGCAGGGGCTGGGCGGCGGCGCGATGGTGCCGATCGCGCAATCCATCATGCTCGAAAGTTTTCCGCCGCAAAAACGCGGCGCGGCGATGGCGGCGTTCGCCCAGGGCGTCGTGGTGGCGCCGATTCTCGGCCCCGTGATCGGCGGCTGGATCACGGACAGTTATTCCTGGCGCTGGATTTTTTACATCAACGTGCCGGTCGGGATTTTTGCGGTGGTGATGGCAAAATGGGTTGTGGAAGATCCGCCTTACATCAAACGCAACGTCGCGGCGGCGATTGATTACATCGGCTTCGGGCTGCTGGCCGTGTGGCTGGGGACGATGCAAATCGTTTTGGACAAGGGCCAGGAGGCCGACTGGCTCGGCGCGGAATGGGTGCGCGGGTTCGTGGCGGTGTCGGCCGTTGCGTTCCTCGGTTTTATCTGGTGGGAATTCAAGGCGGAACATCCGCTCGTGGATCTGCGCGTGTTCAAGAACCGCAATTTCACCATCGGCTTGATTTTAATGACTTCGCTGGCGGCGATTCTTTACGGCACGACCGCACAACTGCCGTTGTTCCTGCAAACGCTCATGGGCTATCCTGCGCTGCAAGCCGGTTACGCGATGAGCCCGCGCGGCGTGGCGGCGTTCTTCACGACCTTCGTGGTCGGGCGGTTGGTCGGAAAACTCCGGATGCGCTGGATGCTGTGCATCGGCTTCGTGACGCTGGCGTATTCGTCCTGGCTGCTAGCCAACATCAACTTGGAGGTCGGCATGCGCAGTGTCATTTGGCCGAGCGTCGTCAACGGCATCGCCATCAGCTTTATTTTCGTGCCCTTGACCACGACCACGATGAGCCAGCTTGGGCAGGCCCAGATCGGCAATGCCAGCGGCCTCTACAACCTCATGCGCAACCTTGGCGGCAGCATCGGCATCGCGTTCGTCACCACGATGCTGGCGCGCGGTGCGCAGGCGCACCAGGCGCTGATGGCCGGGCACCTCACGCCGACCGACCCGGCGTTCGCCCAGCGCTTTGCCGCCGCGAAAACCCTGCTGGCGCACCACGCCGATTCCGCGACCGCAACGCGGCAGGCCTACGCCGCCGTTTATGCGCTGCTCGACCAGCAGGCGCATCTGTGGGCCTTCGTGGATAATTTCCGTTTGTTCAGCCTGCTCGCGCTGGCCGGCCTGCCGCTGGTTTTCCTGTTCAAGCGCGTGCAATACGTCAAAAAGCCGGCGGTTACCGCGCATTGATTTTTTCCAGAAGGCCAAAACATTTCTTCCTACTTCACGTCTGATGGTTTGGAGAGGCAGAAGCCATCCTTGCTTAAAGCAATGTCCATTCCTGTCTGCTGACATTGACCCGACGCCGGAAGAATGGGAAAAGACGTTGTATGCGAGCCTGGTCGCCAAGCACAACGGCGGCGGAAATATTTTTGGCAGGCCATCCGCCACAGAAATTTACGCGCCGGCGGATGCGCCCGGGGCCGCCGTGGCCTTTGCCATGACGAATGGCTGTTCCATTCAGGAACCGCCCAATCCCAATCGTCGTTTCCATTGCGTGCAATCCATGCCAGCGATTTCAAAGTCGTTTTTTGACCCGCAACAATTGCAACGCCCGCTTGAAATCATCCGGCAGCGGGGCGGAAAATTTCAGAGGCTTTTGTGTTCGCGGATGGATGAAGGCCAGTTCCTTGGCGTGCAGCAGCACGCGCGGTGCGGCGTAGTTTGCCAGCTTCTCCAGCCGTTGGTTTTTCGTCGCGCCGTAAGTGGTATCGCCGACGACGGGATGGCCGAGGTGCTGGAAATGCACGCGGATCTGGTGCGTGCGGCCGGTGTGGATCCGCGCCTCGACGAGCGTGGCGTGGGGCAGTTTCTCCAGCACGCGCCAGCTCGTGTGCGCGGTGCGTCCGTCAGAATCGTCCCGCACCGCCATGCGTTTGCGGTGCGTCGGGTGGCGGGCGATGGCCGCATGAATTTCCCCAGCCGCACGTGCGAGTTCGCCGCAGACGAGGGCGTGATAAATTTTTTCCACCTGCCGGTCGGCAAATTGGCGGGAGAGCGCGAGGTGAGTTTCGTCATTTTTGGCGACCACGAGACAGCCGCTGGTTTCCTTGTCGAGCCGGTGGACGATGCCGGGCCGCGCCACGCCGCCGATGCCGCTCAACGATCCCCGGCAATGATGCAACAGGGCGTTGACGAGCGTGTGTTCTTCGTGGCCGGCGGCGGGATGCACGACGAGGCCGGCGGGCTTGTTCACAACGAGCAGCGATTGGTCCTCGAACAAAATATCGAGCGGAATTGCTTCCGGCTGCGCGGCGGCGGACCTGGGTTCGGGGAAATGGACTTCGATTTTTTCGCCGGCGCGCGGCTTGTGCGTGGGCTTGACGGTCTGGCCATTGACGCGGATGTGCCCCTGTTCGATGAGCCGCTGCATCGCGCCCCGCGAGACGGCGGGAAATTTTTCGCGGAGAAATACGTCGAGGCGCTCGCCGGGGCACGACGCTTCGATGGTGAAATGTTCGGAGCGCGCAGCCATGCAAAGTGACGGGTGAGGAGCGAGGAGTGAGGGGCGGGCGGGGCCGATCATAGCCGGAGTTTTTTCATGTCACTCACCATTCGTCACCGGTCACTCGGTTTCGGCGCGTGTTCATCGCGCCAGGTGAGGAGGAAAATCAGGCCGACGCCGGTGCAGATGGCGGTGTCGGCGACGTTGAAGGCGGGAAAGCCGATCTCGCCGCCGCCGCGCTGCCGCATGTAGAAATAGAGGAAATCAATCACCTCATGCCGACTGGGCAGCAGGCGGTCGGTCAGGTTGCCGGCGATGCCGCCAAAGATGAGGCCGAAGGCGATCTGGCCCGGCAACGTGTGGGAATTGAAATGGTGCCGCGAGAGAAACAAGGCGACAAAGGCAAACAGTGCGACGAGCGCCAGCAGGCCGTTGTTGCCGCGAAACAGGCTCCAAGCCGCGCCGGTGTTGCCCCAGTGGACGAAGCGGAAAAATCCGGGGATGATGACTTTTTCATCGCCCTTGGCGAGCAGGTTCAGCACGAGCCATTTGGTGAACTGGTCGAGGACGAAGACAACCACCGCAATGACGGCCAGGTTGCGGTTGGATTTCTGAAAGCTGGAATTGGCTTCGGCCATGCAATAATTCGGAGCATTAAACCGCAAGCGGCCGCAAAGCAAAAGCCTTTTAAGGAGCAATACGACGCGGTGGCGAAACCGACCCGACGTTGAGCTTGCGGCCAAAACCATCGCGCCGCCCGTCGCCCGCCGGGTAGTCTCCGCCCGGGCGCGGGGGCGCCAGCTTAATTCGTCCGGGCCGCCGGCGGGGTCATCGCCGGCAGTTCGTTTGGCGCCTTCACGATGGGCAATTCCGTCGGCTTGGGCCGGCGCGTGCCGCCCTGCACCTTCACGTCGCCGTTGCCATCCACCGTCAGGCGCGGCCGCGAAAAGAAATTCTGGTAGTATTCCATTGGCCCCAGCGAGCCGTCCGGGTTCACCACCGCGTAGGTGAACGTCTGCGCACCCGTCTGCCACAGCACGTTCAGGCAACTCCGCCGGTCCACCTGCGCCTCGGGCTGGCCGAACGACACCATCGGTCCCAGCGCCGTCACCTTGTAGACCACCGCCTCCGCCACGTCGCTCACCTGCACATACAGGCGCAACTGCTCCCGCAAATAATTGGCCTGCTCCAAGGTGTATTTGCGCGCCTCCGGGGGCGTGTTCGTCCCGGTCGGCACGCCGAAATCCTGCGCCCACAATTTCGCGCCCGTGATCACGTCGAACGATTTCGACGCGCTGACGATCTGTGCGCCCCAGTCCTTGATGCGTAACGTCGCCGTCACCCGGTAGCGCCCCGGCTTGGTCAGGGAGAAATACGGCTGCAAATCCACGCGCTTGATGGCCAACTGCGCCGTCTCCAGGTCGAACGCGCCCGTCACCGGCACCTCCGCATTCTTGAGCACCACAAAGTCATCCGCCGCCTCCACGCCGAACGTCAGCCAGTCCGGGTTTGCGCCCAGATGCAACTGCTGGCCGGACCGGTTGGTGATCTTGACCGCCAGCGGCAGCGTCTCGCTCGGCAGAAACTGCTCCTGGTCCAGGGACAGGGTCACCTCCACTTGCGCCGCCGCGCGGAGGCCGCCCAGCGCGACCAGCCCGAGGATGAGTAGAATTTTCATGCGATCGAGAGACAAGGTAAACCGCCCGGCGTTAGAGGCAATCCAAAAGGGGCGGCAAAAGCAGCGGTTGACAACCGCCACCGCTTTTCTAATCTCGCTGCCCGATGAATCCGGTTGGCTTTGGCGACAACTTGCAACCGCTTCGCGAGAAATAAAAACAGCGTTCTTACAATCGTTGGATCACCAAAATGAGTGCGAAAAAAAATAAGGCTGCCGGCCAGCCGGAATTGCCCATCGAAGGTGCGCCGGCCGTCCCGCCTGCGGCCGGCAAACGCAAAACGCCCGCTGCGGCCAATGGCAACGGCGCGGATCACGTCGTCGCCGAAACGGTGGAGGCCGTCGTCCCGAAGCCGTTCGACCCCAAAAAACTCGGCGGCGGCCTGCACACGCGCGTGGATCGGGGATTTCTCGATTACGCCAGCTACGTCATCCGCGACCGCGCGATCCCGAATCTCGCCGACGGCTTGAAGCCGGTGCAGCGGCGCATTCTCTGGGCATTGCACGAGAAGGACGACGGCCGCTTCATCAAAGTCGCCAACGTGGTCGGCCACACGATGCAATACCATCCACACGGCGACGCCTCCATCGGCGACGCGCTGGTGGTGCTGGCGAACAAAAGATATTTGATCGAAGGCCAGGGAAATTTCGGAAATATTTTTACCGGCGATCCCGCCGCCGCGCCGCGTTACATCGAATGCCGGCTCACCGAGTTGGCGCGCACGGAACTGATCAACGACGAGATCACCGATTTTGTGCCGAGCTACGACGGGCGCAACAAGGAACCGGTCTCGTTGCCGTGCAAAATTCCGCTCACTTTGATGCTCGGCACGGAGGGCATCGCGGTCGGCTTGAGCGCGCGGATTCTGCCGCACAACTTCCCCGAATTACTCGAAGCGCAGATTGCGATTCTCAAGAAGCAGCCGTTCAAGTGCCTGCCGGATTTTCCGACCGGCGGTTTGATGGACGCGCGGGATTATCAGGACGGCAAAGGCTCGGTCAAAGTCCGCGCCCGCATCAAGACGAAGGACGAATCCACCGTGGTCATCACGGAAATTCCGCCGACCACCACGACGGATTCGCTCATCGCTTCCATCGAAGACGCGGTTCGCAAGGGCAAGCTCAAGGTGAAATCCATCAACGATTTCACTTCCGAAACCGTCGAGATCGAAATCAAATGTCCCGCCGGTGTGGACGCGGAGAAAATGGTGGATGCGCTCTACGCATTCACCGATTGCGAGACGACGATTGCGAGCCGCATTGTCGTCATCAAAAACAACCGCCCGGTGGAACTGACCGTCAGCGAAGTGCTGCGCGAAAACACGGAACAGCTCGTCGCG
Source organism: bacterium (assembly GCA_021780905.1). GTDB lineage: Bacteria > Verrucomicrobiota > Verrucomicrobiia > Limisphaerales > UBA11358 > UBA11358. The sequence goes on along the minus strand of JAJXXW010000045.1, from coordinate 28,267 downwards.
ATTCTCAAACGGGAATTGGACTTGCGCGAGAAAAACCTGCTCGACGAGCTGCATTACCGCACGCTGGAGCGCATTTTCATCGAGGAGCGCCTTTACAAGGCGATCGAAAAATGCAAGACGAATGAAGCGGTTTTCGCCAGTGTTTATGACGGTTTCAAGCCGTTCGAGAAGGAGTTAATCCGCGATATTGTGGATGCGGACGTGGAAAAACTTTTGCAAGTTCGCATCCGCCGGATTTCGCTGTTCGACATCAACAAACACCGCGAGGAGATGGAGAAGACGAAGGCGGAGTTGGCCGAGACGCGGAAAAACCTCAAGGGCCTGACAAAATATGTCATCGGCCATCTGGAGGCGTTGCTGGAAAAACATGGTCCGCAGTATCCGCGCCTGACCACGAAGTCCGCGCGGCACGAGGAAGTGGACGCGAAGGCCGTGGCGTTCAAGGCGTTCAAGGTCAGCTATGACCGCGAGAGCGGTTATGTCGGCTTCAAGGTTTCCGGCGAGGAGTTCAAGTTGGAATGCACCAAGTTCGACAAGCTGCTGCTGGTCTTCAAAGACGGCACCTACAAAGTCAGCGAGCTGCCGGAGAAATTATTTGTCGGGCCGGAGCTGTTCTACTGCGGCCTGCCGGATCGTGAAAGGATTTTCACCTGCGCCTACACCGACCGCAAGGCGAGCTATCTGAAACGGTTCAAATTCGGCGGCACGATTCTGAACAAGGCGTATCTCTGCATCCCCGACAAGTCGCGCATCCTGTTTTTTGCGCCGGACACGCCGAAGACGCTTTACGTCCGTTACAAGCCCGCGCCGCACCAGAAAATCAACCAGCAAACCTGCGACCCGGCGAAGATTGAAATCAAGTCGCCGAAGACGCGCGGGCGGCAGCTTTCCATCAAGGACATTTCGTCTGTGACCGCCGAGCCGACGCGCGGCTGGGATGAGCAGGCGGCGACGCCGGAGATTGTGTTTGCGTGAAGCGCATTCGCTGCGGAATGGTGGCCAGGCCGTTCGGCGACAAGGATGCCGGCGGGCGTCCGAAACCGGTCCTGACTGTGACAACGGGTTTGACTCGCATGAGCCGTGAAAGTAAAGTCGTTGCAATGCTGGCTGCTGCATCCAACGTGGGCGACTCCCCAACCGAACCTGCTTCAGATCCCGCCCGTTCCTGGAAATTGATTGTGGAACCGGTGGAGCCGTTTCTTCATGCGGTGACGGCGCGGCTGACCCGGCAGGCGCGGGAATTTGACCCGCAGATCGTGCCTTACGCCGAGCACGCGCTGAACAACGGCGGCAAGCACCTCCGGCCCACACTGGTCGCGCTGGCGGCCAGTTGCTTCGGCAAGCCCGACAAAGCGCACGTCACGGCGGCGGTCATCATCGAGATGATCCATCTCGCCACGCTCGTGCACGACGACGTGATGGACGAGGCGCAAATCCGGCGCGGCAGCCCGACGGTGGCGGCGAAATGGGGCAACGAAATCGCCGTGCTCTTTGGCGACTGCCTGTTTGCGCAGGCGCTGAAGCTGGCCTCCGAATTTCCCACGCCGGAAATCTGCCGTGCGGTGGCGGTGGCGACCAACACGGTTTGTTCCGGCGAGATTTTGCAGACGCAGCAGCGGGGAAATTTTGCGGCGGCGCGGCGGGATTATTTTCGCGTCATCGAAATGAAGACCGGCGAGCTGTTCACGCTGTCCTGTGACCTGGCGGCGTTTTTGAGCGGGGCGAATCCGGAACAGCGCGCGGCGCTGCGCAAGTTCGGCGCGGCGGTGGGCACGGCTTATCAGATTTATGACGACTGCGTGGATTTGTTCGGCAAGGAAGCCGAGGCGGGCAAATCGCTCGGCACCGACCTGGCCAAGGGCAAATTGACCTGGCCGGTGTTGTTGGCGTGGGAGCGGGGGGCGTCCGCCGACCGCCAGGCGCTGGAAAATTTGATTGCCAAGTGGCGCCCGGAAAATTTTACGGCGGTCAAGGCGCTGCTGGTGAAATACGAAACCTTTCGGCCGTCGCTGAACGAAATTGAGCGTTTTCTGGAACTGGCGCGCCGGGCGCTGCGAGGGTTGCCGGCGTCGCCGGGACAGGCCGGGCTGCGGGCCATCACCGGTTTTCTCGCGCAACAAACGGCGGCTCTGGCGGTTGAATGATTATGGCTGAAACCGTTTCCCCTCCCGACGCCAACACGCCTGCCGGCATGCTGGAGGCGGATCTGGTGCGCCGCGCCCGCAAGGGCGATCTGGACGCCTACGATGAGCTGGTGAAGCGCTATCAGCAGCGCATATACGCGACGATCTACCACATGACGGCCAACCATGAGGACGCCAACGACCTGGCGCAGGACTCGTTCATCAAGGCGTTCCACGCGCTGAAATCGTTCAAGGGCGGCTCCAGTTTTTATACCTGGCTTTACCGGATCGCCGTCAATAAGACCATCAATTTTCTGAAGCAGCGCAAGCACAAGCATCATTACAGCCTGAACGACCTCGATTTCAACACCGAGCACAATCCCGACCTGGTGGCGTTGATTTCGGAGAAAACCCCGCTGCGGGAAGCCGGGCTGACGGAGCTGCAAAAAGTTTTGAACGAAGCCTTGATGAAGCTGTCAGAACCTCACAGAATGGTAGTGGTGCTGCATGACGTGCAGGGGCAGTCGCATGAAGAGATCGCCGAGGTCATGGACTGTAACATTGGCACGGTGCGGTCGCGGCTGTTTTACGCGCGGCAGCAATTGCAGGGCTACCTGACTGAATATGTAAAGCCGACATGAATCCGAACGAAAATAATTTTGCCGACCTGAAGCGGCTATTGAAGCTCAAACAGCACGAAATTCCGCCGCCCGGCTATTTCAACGGATTTTCCGACCAAGTGGTTTCGCGGATTCGCGCGGGCGAGGGCGACCCCACCCGGAGTTTAGCGGAGCGGATCGAATACGAAGTGCCTTGGCTGGCCGGCTTTCTACGCATTTTTGAGACCCGCCCCGGGGTGATCGGCGGATTTGCCACGAGCCTCTGCCTCCTGCTCCTGCTGTTTGTGGTCTTTACCGACCATTCCAATGTCGCCTCCCTGAATCTGCTGCCGGCGCCCAATCCGGCGGCAGCCACCGACAATTCGGTGGCTTCCCTCGATGCGTCGCCGCTGCTGCCGGCGCCTGATGCCGCCGGCATCGTGGCCAGCACGAATCCCGTGACCAGCCTGCAGCCGGCCGGCACGCTTTTCGGCCAGGCCGCAGGTGCCACGCTGTTCCAGCCGGCCAGCTTTGCGCCCAGCGGCCAGTGACAAAAATAACCGGTTTTGGTGCGGTGTGCGCTTGAAACGCCACCGCGCTTTTCATTTAATGCGGCAGTGCCAACCAAAGTCATCGCGGTAGCCAACCAGAAAGGGGGCGTGGGAAAAACCACCACCGCCGTCAATCTTGCCGCCTGCCTCGCCTCGCTGGGCAAAAATGTTCTTCTCTTTGACCTCGACCCGCAGGCCAACGCCACCAGCGGCGTCGGCGTGGAAAAAACCGAGGGTGCCAGCGCCTACCCGGTGCTGCTAGGCGAAGGCGGATTGCTCGAAAAAATCAAGCCCACGAGTTTCGCGCGGCTGGAAATCATCCCGAGCGAGGTGGATTTGTGCGCCGCCGACCTGGAGCTGGCGCGTTTGGAAAATCATCTGCACCGACTGGCGCTGGCCTTGCAGCCGGTGCGGGAGGCGCAGCGGTATGACGTGGTGCTGGTGGATTGCCCGCCCTCGCTGAGCATCCTCTCCTTAAATGCCTTCGCCGCGTGCGACGGCATTCTGGTGCCGCTGCAATGCGAATATTACGCGCTCGAAGGCATCTCGATGATGAACCGTGTGATTGAGCAATTGCGCGCCGCTGGCGTGAACCAGCGCCTCGAAATTTTTGGCGTGGTGATGACGATGTTCGACGGTCGCACGCGGCTGTCCAACGAAGTCGTGGATGAAGTCCGCAAACTGCTTGGCGCAAAAGTTTTTGAAACCGTCATCCCGCGCACGACCCGGCTCGCGGAAGCGCCCAGCCACGGCAAGCCGATTTTGCACTACGACAAATACAGCACCGGCTCCGCCGCCTACGAAGTGCTCGCGCAGGAATTTCTGGCGCGGCTGAACATTTGATTTTTTTGATCCGAACCAATTTATCCCGCGAATGAAATTAATTTGGCTTTTGCCGGCGGCCTAAAAAGTGTTTCCTGTGGGTAAGATAATTATGTTGAAACGCACTCCGCTCTTCGCCGCCCACCAGAAACTTGGCGGCAAGCTCATTGACTTCGGCGGCTGGGAAATGCCCGTCCAATACACCAGCGTCACCGACGAACATCTGGCCGTCCGCACTGCCGCCGGTATTTTCGACATCTCGCACATGGGCGAAGTCACGGTCAGCGGCGCGGACGCGCAGACCTTTCTCAACACCGTCCTCACCAATGATATTCGCAAGCTCGCGTCCGGCGAGGGCCAATACACCCTGATGTGCAACGAGCGCGGCGGGGTGATTGACGATCTTTACGCCTACCGGCTTTCGGTGGATGTGTATTTGCTGATCATCAACGCCTCGCGGATTGACGACGATGTGGCTTGGCTGCAGACGCAGGTGGCGAAATTCAGCGGCGGCGAACTGAAACTCACCGACGCCTCGCACCATTACGCCGCCATCGCCGTCCAAGGGCCGAAAGTGCGCGGCTTTATCAACCAGTGCATCCCCGGCCCCTCCTCGGTGGTTTGCCCGGTTCAGGAGGTAGCGGAACTCAAGAAGAATCAAATTGCCGGGTTTAATTTTGAAAACCACAACCTGCTGGTCAGTTGCACCGGCTACACGGGCGAAGATGGTTTTGAAATTCTGGGACCCGACACGGCGGTTGCTCACTTGTGGAATAGATTTCTGTCCGTTGGCCGGCCTTGGGGAATCAAACCCTGCGGCCTCGGTGCTCGGGACACCCTGCGCACCGAAGTCTGCTATCCGCTCTACGGCCACGAACTGGACGAGCACACCACGCCCATCGAAGCGGGTGTCGGGTTTTTTGTCGCCCTCGGCAAAGGCGATTTTAATGGCCGCGCCGTGCTGGCGGAGCAAAAAGCCCATGGCACCACCAAAAAGCTCGTGGCCTTCAAAATGACTGACAAATCCGCCCCGCCCCGGCCGCATTATCCCATTTGGGCGAATGGCGCGAGCGTCGGCATCGTCACCAGCGGCACGCAAAGTCCGTCGCTCGGCCTGGGCATCGGCCTGGGCTTCGTGCCGACGGAGTTTGCCAAGCCGGATACCAAGATTGAAATTGAGATTCGCGGCCGGCGGTTTGCCGCCGTCATCGTGTCGAAACCGATTTTTAAGCCCGCCAAATGAAGTGATGCTCCGAAGCCGGTTGCATTATTTGTTTTGATTATATTTCATCGGCCTAAAATTGGCGTGCTAATGACAAATTTTGACCGGTAAAAGCTAATTTAGGTGAATCGCCAGAACGGACGGTCTGGTATTCGTGTTAATGTCCTTGAGCTCTTGAAGCGCCGGGACGTGGTAACAATGCAAGCGTCCAACTCATATCTGGTTCTGCTCCTGCTGGCCATCGCGGCGGTGGGGTTCGCTGTCGCGCCGCTCGCGGCGGCGTGGGCGTGGGCGCACTTCTTCTCCCCCAACAAACCGGGCAAGGACAAAAACGCCATTTACGAATGCGGCCTCGAAGGCAAGGGCGACGCGTGGATCCATTTCCGTTCCGAATATTATCTCTACGGCATCATTTTCCTGGTGTTCGACGTGGAGACGATTTTCCTGCTGCCGTTCGCCGTGTCGTTCACGACGCTCCCGGTCGGCGCGTTTGTGGCGATGGTGATTTTTCTCCTGCTCCTGGTCGAGGGGCTGGTCTGGGCGTGGCGCAAGGGATTTTTGAACTGGAAATGATTTGCCATGATTGACGAAGGACTGAAAAGCGAACTTCAGAAACAAGGCGTCTATGTGACGACTTTGGAAGACTTGTATAACTGGGGCCGCGCGAACTCCGTGTGGCCGCTGACGTTTGGCCTTGCCTGCTGCGCCATCGAAATGATGGCGGCCTCGATGGCGCGCTTCGATTTGGCGCGGTTCGGCGCGGAAGTCTTTCGACCTTCGCCAAGACAGGCGGATTTGATGATTGTCGCCGGCACCGTCACCAAGAAAATGGCGCCGCTCGTGGTGCGCATTTACAACCAGATGCCGGAGCCGAAATACGTCATCGCGATGGGCGCGTGTGCGATTTCCGGCGGGCCGTTCAAGCAAGGCTACAACGTCCTCAAGGGCATTGACCGTTATCTGCCGGTGGACGTGGCGATTCCCGGCTGTCCGCCGCGGCCGGAGGCGCTGATTCACGCCATCATGACTTTGCAGGAAAAAATTCTCGGTCAAAAACTCACCGGCCCCGATCGTCCGCGCCATCTGAACGCCGATGTCGCCAGCGAATTTCCCGTGCCGGCTTATGGCCCGCATGATTTGGAGCCGTCGAAAAACGACGCCGTCTGGCAACCGCCGATAATGACTAGAAAATAAAATAAGGAATCCAAGAAACCATGAAGAAATATTCTTGGTTTCCTAATAAAAAAATTGGAAACACTCGAACAAATCAAATCGCGCCTCGCAGCCGCGCTGCCGTCCGCGAAGATTGAAATCGTCGCGAACGAATGCGCCGTTGGCGAACGCTCGCTGCTCGTGGATGCCGCCAGCGGTTTGGCCGTGGCGAAATTTCTCCGCGATGATGCGCAGTTGAAGCTGGATTACTGCTCGAATGTCACCGGCGTGGACTGGCCGGATAGGGAACTCACCGAAAAAATCAAGGTGAAGCAAGTCGTGGACGGCGTGGAAAAAGAAGTCGAGGAAGTGAATAAAACGGTGTGTCCCGGTTTTCTCGAAGTGGTGTATCACCTTTATTCAATGGTATTGAAGCATGGTCCGGTCGTGCTGCGGATGCGGACAGAAAATCGCGCGGACAAAACGCATTTGCCGTCGCTGACGCCGCTGTGGCGCGGCGCGGAATTTCAGGAACGCGAGGTTTATGATTTGTATGGCGTCATTTTTGACGGTCATCCCGATTTGCGCCGGATTTTGATGTGGGACGAGTTCGTCGGTTTTCCGATGCGCCGCGATTATGTCGCGCCGGATGATTTTGAATACGAACCGACGCCGCACGACGAAGTTTTGGTCGAGGCCAAAAAACATTATCCGGCCGAGCCGAAAGCGGAGGTGAAACCGTGAACGCCCTCGCCACACCGCCGAAGAATTTTGAAGTGAAGCCGAAGCTCGCTGCGAATGGCGAGGAACTCGGCGAATTGCTGGAAGTCTCGATGGGACCGCATCACCCGTCCACGCACGGCGTGTTCCGCATGGACGTGGTGCTCGACGGCGAAAAGGTTGTGAAGCTCAAGCCGGTGTTCGGTTATCTGCACCGGAACCACGAGAAGATTGGCGAGAATATTTCGTATCTCGCCAACATGCCTTACACCGACCGGCTGGATTATTTCTGTTCGATGACGAACAACTGGGCTTACGCGCTGACCATCGAGAAGCTCGCCGGCTTGGCGGTTCCCGAACGCGCCGAATACATCCGCGTCATCATGGCGGAACTCACGCGCCTCCAGAACCACACCTGTCTCATCGGTTTTTTTGTGCAGGACATGGGCGCGCTCGGCACGCCGATGATGTATGCCTTCCGCGAACGCGAAAAAATCCTCGACCTCTTCGAGGAAGTTTCCGGCGCGCGGATGATGTGCAATTACATGAGATTTGGCGGTGTCCGCGTGGATGTGAACGACGAATGGATCGCGAAGACGAAGAAAGTCGTCGCCGATTACAGCAAATTTCTCGATGAATTTGGCGCCTTCCTCACCGAGAACGAAATCGTCCTCGCCCGCACGCAATTTGTCGGTGTGCTGCCGAAAGATCTGGCGATCAACGCCTCCATCACCGGTCCGATGCTGCGCGCCGCCGGCGTGAATTACGACCTCCGCAAGGTGGACAAATACGGCATTTACAGCCGGTTTAATTTTCAGGTGCCGGTCGGCGAGCACGGCGACATTTATGACCGCTACATGATTCGCGTTTTGGAAATGCGCGAGAGCATCAAGATCTTGGAGCAGGCGCTGCGCGATATTCCCGCCGGCCCGGTCATGGATCCGAAGGCGAAGCTGCGTGGTTTCCGACCGAAGGCCGGCGAAGTTTACGGCCGCGTCGAGGCGCCGAAAGGCGAACTCGGTTTTTATGTCATCAGCGACGGTTCGCCGAATCCGTATCGCTACCGCGTGCGTCCGCCGAGTTTCATCAACCTGACGATTTTGGAAGACATGTGTCTCGGCCACAATATTTCCGACGCCGTCGTGATTCTCGGCAGCGTGGACATCGTGCTCGGCGAAGTGGATCGCTAAAAAATATTTTTATGCTCGGTGAGCAAATCATCAAAGGCATGGCGGTGACGGCGAAGAATTTCTTCGGAAGCTACGCTTCGAAGGAACGCCTCACCACCGTGCAGTATCCCGAGGAGCGCCTGCCGCAAAAGGGCAATACGCGGCAGTTCCCGTTTCTCGTCTATGACGGCGACGATGCGGAGAAGGGCCTGCGCTGCGTGGCGTGCCAGATTTGCGAGAAGGAATGTCCGCCCAAGTGCATTTACATCGTCAAGAGCAAGGACAAGAAGCCGGATTACAAAGGCCAGCCGCAGCTTTATCCGCTCACGTTTGACATTGATATTTCCGTCTGCATGAGCTGCCAGATTTGCGTCGAGGTCTGTCCGTTCGAGTCCATCAAGATGAACACGGAGTTCGAATTGAGCACCGCGGACCGCTTCGGTGGTCTGCTGCTGACGAAGGAGCAACTCGCGAAGCCGAACAGCTATTACCAAAAGATTCATCCGGCGGACGCCGGTGAATCGGACGCCGTCATCGCCGCCGAGAAGGCCAAGGCCGAGGCCAAAGCCGCTGCGGCTGCCGCCACCGCGCGCATCGCGCCGCCGCCGGCCAACCCGCCAACCACGACTTGAAAATGTTTGACCAGCTCGACCAAATTTTCGTGACCGCCCTGCACTGGCTCGTAAGCTTCGTGCCGGAAATGCTGCGTCCGCTGGTGACGCCGCTGATCTGCATCAGTTTTATCCTCGCGGTGTTCCCGGCGTTTTTCTCCATCATCACGATTTTTGAGCGCAAGGGCATCGGCCGCATCCAGAACCGCTACGGCCCGAACCGCGTCGGCATTCCGTTCACGAACATCCGGCTCGCCGGTTTCGGCCAATTTTTGCCGGACGGCCTGAAAATGCTCACGAAGGAAGACATCGTGCCGCGCGCGGCGGACAAGATTGTTCATTTCCTCGCGCCGGTGGTGATGCTCATTCCGGTGCTGCTGGCGTATTCTGTTTTGCCGTTCGGCCGGAACATGACGCTCGCCGACTACGACGCCGGCCTGCTGTTTTTTTTCGCCGTCGGCGGCGCGGTGGAACTCGCCGTGTTCATGGCCGGCTGGTCCAGCCGCAACAAATACTCGCTGCTCGGCGCGATGCGCGCGATTGCGCAAATGGTCAGCTACGAAATCCCGCTCATCCTGTCCGCCGTCAGCGTGGTGATGATCGTCGGCTCGCTGAATTTGACCGACATCGTCGCGCACCAAAATCATTACACCTTCGGCATCGCGCACTGGCATGTGTTCACGCCGTGGGGTTTCATCGGCTTCGTGCTGTTTTTCATCGCGTCGCTCGCCGAATCCAACCGCACGCCGTTCGATTTGCCAGAAGCGGAATCGGAAATCATCGCCGGCTACTTCACGGAATATTCCGGGTTCAAGTTTGCGCTGTTTTTCCTCGGCGAATATCTCGGCATGTTCGCCATCATTGGTCTCGGCATCACGCTGTTTCTCGGCGGCTGGACCGCGCCCTTCTCGTTCCTGACTTGGATTCCGTCGTGGATTTGGTTCTTCGGCAAACTGACCGCCATCATTTTCGTTTTCATCTGGATTCGCGCCACGCTGCCGCGCTTGCGCATGGATCAGCTGATGAATTTCGCCTGGAAATTCATGCTGCCGCTCGCGCTCATCAACATCCTCGTCGCCGGCATCTGGCATTACATGGTCGCCGACTGGCAGCGCTGGCTCGTCTGCGGAGCGCTCATCGCCGGCGCGTATGTGCTGCTCGGCCGCGGCCTGATGGAAAATCAAAAACTCGGCAAACGCATTTATCGTTACGCGGAATAAAATGACTCTCGCCCTCATCATCACTGCGCTCGTGACCGTCCTGGCCGCCGCCACGGTCATGAGCCTGCGCAACCTCGTGCATTGCGCGCTCGCGATGGCGGTCGCGTTCTCCGGCGTCGCCGCGCTGTATTTGCAGCTCAACGCGGAGTTCGTCGGCTTCGCGGAAATCTTGGTCTATGTCGGTGCCATCGCCATCCTGATTGTGTTTGCAATTCTCCTCACGCGCAGCGGCGAAACGCCGGGAAAAAGCGTGCTGACCTCCGGCTGGCTGGCTGGCGTCGCCGTCTCCGCAATGGTGTTCACGCTGCTCGGCTGGGCGGTTCTGACCAGCTCCGCGCTGCCAAAGGAAATTTCCACCGCGCCCGCCGCGCCGGTCAAAAGCATCGGCGACGCGCTGATGTCAAAATTTGTTCTGCCGCTGGAAATCGTCGGCTTAGTGCTCACCGCCGCGATGATCGGCGCGGTCATCATCGCTTTGAAAGAAGATAAAAAAGACAACTCCGGAGGCCAGTCATGACGCCGCTGCAAGTTTGCCTGCTCGTCTCGGCGTTTCTGTTCGCCATCGGTTTCGCCGGTGCCGTCACGCGCCGCCACGCTATCCTCGTTCTCATTGGCATTGAGCTGATGCTGAACGCGGCGAACCTGAATTTCATCGCCTTCTGGCGCTACGGCGCGCATCCCGAGGCGTTGACCGGCATCATCTTCGTCCTGTTTTCCATGGCGCTCGCCGGCGCGGAAGCCGCCGTCGGCCTCGCGCTGGTCATCGCGATTTACCGGCACAAGAAGACTTCCAATTTGGATGAAGTGAAGGAGCTGAAAGGATGATCTGGATCGTCAAAAATCTCTGGCTGATTCCCGCGCTGCCGTTGTTCGCGGCGGGCATCATCGCCGTCAACAAACAGCCCGCGCGCAAGCTGGCGGCGGGGCTTGCCATTGGCTCAATGGCGCTCGGCTTCCTGCTCTCGCTCTGCGCATTTGCCGCCACGCTCGGCCATCATGGCGAAGGTGCGTTCCGCGAAACCTTCAGCTTCAATTGGATTCAATTCGGCGGCCAGTGGATGAGCATCGGCTGGGTGCTTGACCCGCTCACGGCCATCATGCTGATGATGGTGACTTTCGTCGGCATGTTGATTTTCATCTTCAGCGTCGGCTACATGGCGCACGACAAAAACTTCATGCGCTTCTTCAATTTCCTCGCGCTGTTTGCGTCGGGAATGTTGGGCGTCGTCATCGCCAACAATCTTTTCCTGCTGTTTGTCTCGTGGGAAATCGTCGGCCTGACCAGCTATCTGCTCATCGGTTTCTGGTATCACAAACCCAGCGCGGCGGCGGCGGCGAAAAAGGCCTTCATCACCACACGCATCGGCGACCTTGGCCTGCTGCTCGGCATGGTCTGGCTCTACGCGCAAACCGGCACGCTAAACTTTTACGATGGTGGCAAAGGCTGTCTCGAAGCCACCGCGCTTTCGCAAATGCTGACGCACGTCACCATCGGCGGACTCGGCGTGAGCACAGCCATCGGCCTACTAATCTTCCTCGGTGCGGTCGGCAAATCCGGTCAGGTGCCGCTGCATGTGTGGTTGCCGGACGCGATGGAAGGTCCGACGCCCGTTTCCGCTTTGATTCACGCCGCAACGATGGTGGCTGCTGGCGTATTTCTCGTTGCCCGCGTTTATCCGCTCATGGCCGCTGGCGCAGCGCCGGTGGAACATGGCGCGCCGGTGACGACGGCCTTGACCGTCGTGACGTGGATTGGTGCGATCACCGCGATTTTCGCCGCGACCATCGCCGTCGCGCAAAACGACATTAAGCGAATCCTTGCTTACTCCACGGTTTCGCAGCTCGGCTACATGATGATGGGCCTAGGCGTCGGCGGCGTGGCGGTTGGCATGTTCCATCTCATTACCCACGCGTTTTTCAAGGCGCTGCTGTTCCTCGGTTCCGGCTCGGTCATCCACGGCTGCCACGAAGAGCAGGATGTGCGCAAGATGGGCGGACTGAAAAAATACATGCCGGTTACGTTCGTGGTTTACGCGATTGGTATGTTGGCGCTCGCCGGTTTCCCGCTGTTCTTCTCCGGTTTCTGGAGCAAGGACGAAATTCTCCATCACGCGTCGCACTGGTCGGTCTCGCACGTGCCGTTTTATCTTGGCTGCATCGGCGCGCTGTTCACCGCGTTTTACATGACGCGCCAAATGGGCTTGGTTTTCTTCGGCAGCTATCGTGGTCACGAGAAATCTGGTCATTCCGCGCATGACCACGCTCATTCATCTCATTCCTCTGAATCTCACAGCCACGATCCGCACGAAAGCCCTGCCGTGATGACTGTTCCGCTAATCATCCTCGCGGGGTTCGCCATTTTATTGGGCGTCATCGGCACGCCCGCGTGGCCGTGGTTCGATGCTTACCTGAACGGCGAACTCGCCGAGCTGCACATCAAATTCAGCAATCTCGCCGCCAGCTCCGGTCTGATGGGCGCGTCCGCGCTGATTATTTTGACCGGCATCACCGTCGGCTGGATTCTCTACGGCAAACGCCAGCGCCAGACGGTCGGCGAAAAAGATGTTTTGGAAACCGCGCAACCGTTCCTCTTCAAACTGCTCGAAAATAAATATTATGTGGACGAGTTTTACGAAGCCACGGTCATCCGCTTCAACGCCTTCGCCGCGTGGCTGTGCGATTTTGCCGACAAATGGATTTTCGGCGGCGCGGTTTTGCTCGTCAAATATCTTACGCTTGGCGCATCCTGGCTCTACCGGCTGACCGATGAAAACGTCGTCAATGCCGGCTTCGATGCCGGCTGCGGCTCCATTCGCGGCGGCGGCGGCATCCTGTCGCGGCTGCACTCCGGCCGCGTGCAAACTTATCTCCGCATTATCGGCGTCGCGCTCGTCGCGCTGATCATTTTCCTGATTTGGGGGCGCAAAGCATGAATCACTGGTTAACCATTCTTACTCTCGTCCCGTTCATCGGTGGCATCGTCATCGTCGGCCTTGGTGCGGAACGAAAAAACCTTGTTCGCGGCCTCGCGCTGGCAACCAGCCTGATTGGACTCGGCGGCGCGATCTGCCTGTGGCTGCATTTCAACGCCAAATCTGCCGAACTGCAATTCGTCGAGAAATTCGACTGGGTGCCCACGCTCGGCATCCAATATTTCCTCGGCGTGGACGGCCTCGGCGCGCTAATGGTTCTGCTGACAGCGATAGTCACGCCACTGGCGATTCTTGCCTCATGGAACGTCGAAGACTGCCCGCACGTTTTTCATGCGCTGGTCTTGTGGTTGCAGGCCGGCCTGTTCGGCACGTTCACCGCGCTGAATTTTTTCCACTGGTTCCTGTTCTGGGAACTCGGCCTGATTCCCGCATTTTTCCTGATCAAACTCTGGGGCGGACCGAAGCGCGGTCCGGCGGCGACGCAATTTTTCATCTACACGATGGTTGGCAGCGTGGCACTGCTGTTGAGCTTTCTGGCAATCCGTCTGGCGACCGGCAGCTTTGATTTCATCGAGCTTGCCGGCATGGCGAAGAGCGGTTTGCTCACCACCAAATTGCAAACGGCATTCGGCTGGAAAAACATCGGCCTGGTTGTTTTCTTCGGTGCGTTCCTCGGCTTCGCGGTGAAAGTGCCGGTGATTCCGTTCCACACCTGGTTGCCCGCCGCGTATGCCGAAGCGCCCAGTCCGGTGACGATGCTGCTGACCGGCGTGATGTCGAAGATGGGCGTCTATGGCTTCCTGCGCATCCTGCTGCCGATCTTTCCGCAACAAATTCAAGCGGTGCTGACGCCGCTGCTCTGGCTCGCGGTGGCGACTGTTGTGCTGTCCACCTGCGCTGCATTTGCGCAGAAAGACATCAAGCGAATGCTCGCCTACTCGTCCATCAACCACCTCGGCTACTGTCTGCTGGCGATGTTCGCGGCGGTCAGCATGGCGACCAGCGTGAAAGATGCCGCCCTCCAGAAAGCCGCCGCGCTCGATGGTTGCCTGCTGCAAATGTTCAACCACGGGCTCACGGCGTCCGCGTTGTTCCTCTTCGTGGCGCTGATTGAAAAACGCAGCGGCGGTTTGCGCGGTTTGGATGACTTCGGCGGCTTGCGCAAAGTCGTTCCGGTGTTCACCGGTCTGATGGGCATCGCGCTCTTCTCGTCGCTCGGTCTGCCGGGACTGAACGGTTTTGTCGGCGAATTCCTGATTTTCAAAGGCGTGTTCCCGCTCGCGCCGTGGGCGGCGGCGATTTCGACCCTTGGCATTTTGGTCACGGCAATTTTCCTGCTCACGCTCATCCAGCGCGTCTTCTGCGGTCCGCTGAATGAGCATTGGGCGAAGTTCCCCGATCTCACCACCGGCGATCGGCTGCTGGTCATTCCGAGCATCGCGCTGATGTTCATCCTCGGCGTGTGGCCGCAATTTATTCTGGGCGCGGTGGACGCGACCGTGGTGAAACTGGTGCAACAATTAAATTTCTAAAATGCTCGCCTGGACAATCTACATAACGTTCATCGGGGTGCTGGTGCTGATGTTGCTGCCGCGCGACAACGCGCGCGCCGCCCGCATCGTCGCCTTGCTCACGGCCATCGCCGGTTGCGTGGTGGCGTTTGTCGGCGCGATTCAGCAGACAAACCCCGGCGAGGTCACGACGATTGTCAGGGTGCCTTGGATTCCAAGCATCGGTGCGAATTATTATTTGGGAGCCGACGGCATCAGCCTAGTGTTGGTCGTCCTAACCGGACTCGCGGCGGTGAGTGGAATTTTGTTTTCCTGGAACATCGAAAAGCGGACGAAAGAATTCTTCGCGTTTTACCTCGCGCTCATCGGCGGCGTCTATGGTGTATTCTTGAGCTTCGACGTGCTGCTGCTGTTCGTATTTTACGAACTGACAATCATCCCAAAATATTTTCTCATCGCGCGGTGGGGCAGCACGCGCAAAGAATATGGAGCGATGAAGCTAGCGTTGTATTCATTCGTCGGCAGCCATCTCGTGCTCATCGGGCTGATTGCCGCGTGGGTTGTGGCGAAAGGCCAACTTGGCCACGCGTCGCTGGATTTGATCGAATTGTCAAAAGTTCACTTCACCGCCGGCTTCCAGCATTGGGTTTTCCCCCTGATGTTCGTCGGGTTTGCGATTCTCGCGGGCATATGGCCGTTCCACACCTGGGCACCGACCGGCCATGTCGCCGCGCCGACCGCCGGTTCGATGTTGCTCGCCGGCGTGGTGATGAAGCTCGGCGCTTACGGTTGTCTGCGTGTGGCGATGCTGCTGTTTCCCGAAGGCGTGCGCGAATGGCAATGGGCCATCGCCGCGCTGGCTGTTGCCGGCATCGTGTATGGCGCGGGCGTGGCGCTCGTGCAGCGCGACTTCAAATTTGTCATCGGCTATTCCAGCGTAAGCCACATGGGCTTCGTGCTGCTCGGCCTGGCGACGCTGAATACTATCGGCCTCGACGGCGCAGTGCTGCAGATGTTCTCGCACGGCATTATCGCGGGCCTGCTGTTCGGCGTGGTCGGCCGCATGGTTTACGACCGCACGCACACACGCGATTTCAATGACCTCGAAACGATGCAGCTCGGGAAACTGATTCCGTTTGCGGGCGTAACCTTTGTCATTGCCGGCATCGCCTCGATGGGCTTGCCCGGCTTCAGCGGTTTTATCGCGGAACTACAGGTGCTGATGGGCGCGTGGCAGGTTTATCCGAAGATGACGATTCTCTCCGGTGTCGGCATTCTCATCGGCGTAGCCTACACGCTGCGCGCGATCCAAAAGGGATTTTATTCCGATGCGCCACCGGCGGTGCATGACAATCACCGCCACGACCACCCGCTCGCCCCGATTTCCCTCGCAGAAAAAGCCGGCGCGGTGATGCTCATCAGCGCGTCGCTGGTCATCGGGCTTTTCCCCGGCTTGCTGATGAACTGGATTGAACCTTGTTTCAAATCGCCACTGTTCGCGCGGCTGCTGAGCGGAGGTGCGCAATGAACTACCTGCAACTCCTGCAACTGGCCGCTCCGGAAACCATCGTCACCGCGACACTGCTGGTCGTGCTCGGTGCCGACCTCACTGTGCTGCGCGGCAAATCGCTCGCCGTGCGCTTCAACGTTGGCGCGCTGCTCACCATCCTTGGCTGTATCTCGGCTGCGTTTCTGGCGCTCCATCGGCATATCGAGGCGAACCCGTTCAACGGCTTCTTGGTCGTCAGCCCGCAGATTGATTACCTCAAGGCCGTGCTGCTGGTGCTGACGGTTTTTACGATGCTCATCTCTACCTCGGCCAAATTCACCGATCACGTCGGGGAATATCTTTCGCTGATTCTGCTCGGCACCATTGGCTTGATGTTCCTCGTCAGTTCTGAAGACTTGCTGCTGATTTTTGTGTCGCTGGAATTCGCCAGCTTGTCGCTCTACATCCTGACGGCGTTCAATAAGAACAACGCCAAGTCCGCCGAAGCCGCACTGAAGTATTTCCTATTCGGCGGCATGTCGGCGGCCTTCATGCTCTTCGGCTTCAGCCTGCTCTACGGCATCGCCGATTCAACGAATCTCGCCGAAGTGGCGAAAGCTATTGCGGCCAAAGGCTTCGACCCGCTCGTGCTCATCGCGCTGGTGACAACCGTCATCGGCTTCGGGTTCAAGGTGGCTGTCGTGCCGTTCCATCTGTGGGCACCGGATGCGTATGAAGGCGCGCCCACGCCGAGTGCCGCGTTCATCGGCGCGGGTTCCAAGGTCGCCAGCTTTTTCATCCTTGCGAAAATTTTGACGCTTGGCTTCGACGGCATGATCGGCAGCGCGGTCTGGCACGGTTACCTCACCGGCTGGATGCCCGTGGTCGCCATAATCGCCGCGCTTTCCATGGTGTTGGGCAATCTCGCGGCCATCGTGCAATCCAGTGTCAAACGGATGCTGGCCTATTCGGCCATCGCCCACGCCGGTTATATGCTGCTCGGCGTGCTGACCAACACCAGCGACAGCCATCGCGCGCTGATGTTTTATGTGATCACCTACGCCGTGACGACCATCGGCGCATTCGGCGTGGTGTTTGTCGTGGAGCAGGCTGCGGGCGGCGACGCGATCACCAACTTTAAGGGCCTCAGCAAGCGTGCACCCGGTCTGGCGCTGTGCCTGATGATTTTCCTGCTGTCGCTCGGTGGCATTCCACCCCTGGCAGGATTCATCGGCAAATTCTTCCTGTTTGCGGCCACCGTGGATTTCGGTAACAACCTCGGCCTGCTCTGGCTGGTCATTCTCGCCATCGCGATGAGCGCGGTCTCCTTTTACTACTATCTGCGCGTGCTTAAGGCCGCCTATGTGGAAGACGCCGCCGCCGATGCCCCCGCGATTTCGACGCCGCTGGTGAGCTTTCTCACGCTGACGCTGCTGGCGTTGCTGGTGATTTTATTTGGTTGTGCCCCGGACTTGCTGATGCGGTTTTTGTAAGCCAAACAATTTTGAGTTTGTTGGCCTGAACAAATCTGCGTAATCTTTCCCCACAATTTATGAGCAACATTCCCTCTGATCTGAAATACGCCAAATCACACGAATGGGTCCGCGTCAGTGGTGACACCGCCACCGTCGGCATCACCGACCACGCGCAAGCTGAACTGACGGACATCGTGTTCGTGGAATTGCCCGCCGTGGGCCGCACGGTCAAGGCCGGCGAAGCCTGCGCCGTGGTGGAATCCGTCAAGACCGCGAGCGATATTTATTCGCCCGTGAGCGGCGAAATCACCGCCGTCAATTCTGCCGTGGTGGACAATCCCGCGCTGGTGAACACCGCCGCCGACAGCGACGGCTGGCTCTACAAAATCAAGCTCGCCAACGCTGGTGAAGTGAATGCGCTGCTCTCGCCGGACGATTACAAGAAACAGATTGGCGGGTAATCGTCTGCCTGAATGATGTTGACTGAACGAACGCTGCCACCGATCGGTCCCTCGACTCGCCGTAAACCAGCATGAGCTCCCGCCACATTTCAAGCTGCACGTCCGTGGTGGCACAAGGCGCGGCCCAGGCTGGCCGTGCGCGGCATGAAACCAAGTCGCGCTGCGCTACCCAGCCTCCAGTCTCCACTGGTTCCAACCATTTCCGGCTAAAGTTTCTTCGATAGTTTCATTCGGATTCAATTCAAGCCACGCGCAGTCGCCGTGGCGACGGAACCAGGTCAGTTGCCGCTTGGCAAGCTGGCGCGTGCGGATTTTGACCCGTTCCATCGTCTCCGCCAGGGTTCGTTCGCCGCGCAAATGCTCGACGGCCTGCCGGTAGCCGATGGCCTGCAGGGCAAACTTGTTTTCCACCAGACCGCGCTTCAGCAATTGCTCTGTCTCCGCCACCAAACCGCGCCGGAACATCTCGTCCACGCGGACATGGATGCGTCGGTGCAAATCCTCCGCCGAACGCGTGAAGCAAAAATAGTTTTGAGTTTTGAGTTTTGAGTTTTGAGTTTTCCACTCCGCTCGCTGCGCGGAAAACTTTTTGCCGGTGAGGCGAATGACTTCCACCGCGCGAACGACACGGCGTGGGTTTTGCCGGTCAATCATTTCAAACGTCGCCGGGTCGCGCGCGCGCAGTTCGGCCAGCAGCATTTCCAGCGGGGTGGTTTCCAGCTCGGCGCGCAATTTTGCGTCGGTGGCGGGCGCCTCGCCAAGGCCGTCGAGATAGGCCTTGAAATACAGCCCGGTGCCGCCGCAGAAAATCGGCGTGCGCCCGCGTGACTGGATTTCCGCCACGGCCCGTTCGGCCAGTCGGACGAACTGAGCGGCATCAAACGCCTCGTTCAGATCGCAGACATCAACCAGATGGTGCGGCACGCGGGCGCGTTCAGCGGGCGACGGTTTGGCCGTGCCGAGGTCCAGCCCGCGATAAACCTGCATCGAGTCCACGGAGATGATTTCGCCGCCGATTTTTTCCGCGAGCGTGAGCGCGATGGCGGACTTGCCAACGGCCGTCGGGCCGGCGAGAAAGATGGGCAGTTGGGAACTGGCAGTTGGAATTAGGCGCGCGGCCATTGGTCAGCTTGGTTTTGTGCAGGAACTTTTCTTCCGCCAGAAAAAAATGGCGAGGCCGGCAATCAAAATCGGCAGGCTGACAAGTTGCGCGGATGTGAACAGGCCCGCGTGGATGTGATCGGGCGGATAATCGCCCCGAAAAAATTCGACGATGGTGCGGCAGATGGCATAGCCGGCGAAATACAGCGCCAGAATCTGGCCGTCGAATTTCTTGCGGCGGAACAGCCACGCCAGCGCGAGATACAAAGTTAGGTTCAGCAGCGCGTCGTAGATTTCCGTCGGATGCACGCCCGCGCCGTGCGTTTCGTGGTCGGCGGGAAAATGGATGGCCCACGGCAAATTGCAGGACCGGCCGTAGCAGCAACCGTTCAATAAACAGCCGATGCGGCCAAAGACGCTGCCGAGCGCGATGCTCGGCGCGAGAATGTCGGCGATTTTCCAGACCGGCCGTTTTTTCCACGCGAGATGGCCGAGGCCCGCCAGCGTCGCGCCGATCAGCCCGCCGTAATAAACCAGCCCGCCGTGCTGGATCATGAACACTTCGCGGAACGGCTGGCCGGCGAATTCCTGTTTCCAGTAGGTGGTCACATAGACGAACCGCGCGCCGATGATGCTCCCAACCATCAGCCACATCGTCACATCGCCGATAACGTCGCCGTGGACATTGACGAGCCGCGCACGGCGCGTGGCGGTCCACAGGCCGGCGAGAAACGCCAGCGCCATCATTACGCCATACCAGCGAATGGGCAGCGAACCGAGATAAAAGGCAATCGGATGCACGGTGGTAGGTTAGAACGCGGCGGCGGAAATGGAAATTTCAATCTGCGCCGGCTAGCGGGAGTTGGTGGCCATGTTGGGCGTGGGCACCGGCGGTCCGGCGGCCGGATCGGGATCGCGCGGCTCCAGGCCCGGTGGCAGCGGCGGCCAGATGGGAACCGTCTGCACTAGTTCCCGCCAGGTCTGCCGCTCCTCCGGCGACATTTTGGACCAGCTTTCGGCGTTCTTCAGAAACTCGGCGCGTTCGGCATCGCTCATGCCGGCGAACTTGGCGTAATTGCGCATGCAGAGGAGCCGTTGTTGCGGCGGCAGTTTTTCAAACGACTCCAGCGTGGCTTGCATCTGCGCGCGCTCGGCCTCGGAAAGCGTTTTCAGCGTCGCCGCCTTTTCCTCGGCCGTGAGTTCAAAAAATTGATTGAACTGGCGGGTGATGTGCTGCTCCCGGACGGTCGGTGAGGGCGGGTTGGTGGTGCCGACCGTCGTCATATAATGGAGCGCGTCGTCGTTGGCGAGAATTTCATCCTGAAACGGCGGCGGCAAAATGCCCCACTCGTTCAAGCGCGCCTTGACCAGTTCCTGAAGCTGGGCCGGCACGGTGGCCAGGCGGGCGGCGCGATCCGTCGGCGACGCGCGCAGCAGCGGGATCAGCCACCAGCGCAGTTCCGTGGCGCGCAGCCGCAGGTCCCGCTCGTTCGGATCCAGCGCCTCATATTCAGATAATTTGGCGAGGATGCGGCCGCGGACTTCGGGCGGGCGGTTGGTCAAGGCGGCGATTTGCTCCTCGGGCGAAAGCGCCAGCAACTGCCGGAAAAAATCCACCGGCGACCCGCCGGCCGAAAACGCATTGGTTTGCCTGCCGTCAATTTTGCCGGCGACAGTCAGGGTTTGCGCCGTCGCGGCCAACGTCCCCACCAGGGCGACCAGACAGATAATTTGCTGCCGCATCTGGCTCATTGCAACGCGGCCAGTAGATCGGTATCGGCGCGGGCGGGCGGGCTCAAGCGCCGGATGACATCGAGGTTTTCCAAGGCATCCGCGCTTGGCAACGGTCGCGCGGCGGCCACGCGGGCAAGGTTCTGGGCCAGCGTGACGCGGCGCGCGGTAGTTTCGTGACGCTGGAGACTGATGCCGGCACAGATCAAGATCGCTGCGGCCACCGCGACGCGCGGCCAAAGCTGACGCCAGTTCAAAGTCCAGCCGGTGGAACGGGCCCTCATGGCTTCCTCAAGTTCAACGGCCGCCAGCACGCGCGGCGTGAAATTGGAGGGCATTCCGGCGTTGGCCAAATGCGCGAGCGTCTCGGTGAGCCGGGCCTCCAGTTCCAAATCCGGCGCGGCGCGCAAACGCTCGCGTTCGGCACCGGCAAGTTTCCGCCGCCAGAGCGCTTCGCTCAAATTTGAAGGATTGTTTTCCATCGCTTAAAATTAAAAACCACCGGACGGGCAAAGTTGCAAAGAAATCCTTCGCCCAGCCAAGGAGTGAAAAGCCGCTGTCCCTCCGCGACGGATTATGCTATTGATTACGCTTAATTTAATGGAATTGGCCCCCAATAATACGATCTCCCCGCGCCTGCGCTTCAACCGCGCCGCGCGCTGTCGGCCGGTGGACCGCCCGCCGATATGGCTCATGCGCCAGGCCGGCCGCGCGCTGCCGGAATACCGCCAGCTCAAGGAAAAATACACCTTCGTCCAGCTCTGCCAGAATCCTGAACTGGCGGTCGAGGTGACGCTCCAGCCGGTGCGGCGGTTCGGTTTAGACGCGGCGATTTTGTTCAGCGATATCCTCGTGATTCCCGAGGCGATGGGGCAGAAATATCATTTCAAGGAAACGGGCGGCGTGCAGATGGATTTCGCCGTCGCCAGCAAGGCGGATATTGAAAAGCTTTCCGTCGAGCGCGTCGTCGAGCGGTTGAACTACGTCGAGCAGGCGCTGAAAATGTTGCGCGCGGAACTCGGCGACCAAACGGCGCTGCTCGGCTTCACGGGTTCGCCGTGGACACTCGCGACGTTCATGATGGAAGGCGCGAGCGTGCCGAAATACAGCCGCGCGCTGCAACTGTTCCGCGAAGACTCGAAAACGTATTACGCGCTTGCCGAGAAGCTCACCGCCGCCGTAACCGCATATTTACAGATGCAAATCGCCACCGGAGTGGACGCGGTGCAAATCTTCGACAGCCACGGCGGGCATCTCGCGCCGACGGAATTTCAAGAAGCCTCCGGTCGGTGGACGAACCAGATCATTGCCAACCTCGGCGGCAAGGTTCCCGTCATCAATTTCTCGCTCGGCACGCATGGCAACTGGCGGGATTTGATCAACAGTGGCGCAAACATACTCGGCATTGACTGGCAGACGGATTTGGCCGAGGCGCGGAAAATCATTCCGGCGCACCTTGCCATGCAGGGAAATCTGTCGCCGGTGCATATTGCCGAGTCCACGCCGGAAGTGGTCGCGGCGGAAACCAAGAAAATCCTCGAAGCCATGCGTGGACGCCCCGGACACATTTTCAACCTCGGCCACGGTTTGACGCCGGGGGCAAAACTGGAAAATATCGCCGCCTTGGTGGAGACTGTGAAAAACTACCGATGAAGAATTCAACGCAAAGACGCAAAGACGCAAAGACGCAAAATCGAGACAGGCCGGTCTGTTTCCCCCCGCGCCTTTGCGCCTTTGCGCCTTTGCGTTAACCCTTTTGCTTATTGTGAAGACGCTCAATGTAGATCTCGATTTGGTGCGCAAATACAACGTGGCCGGGCCGCGTTACACCAGCTATCCGCCCGCCACCAAGTTCACCGATGCCGTGACGTGGGAGCAGCTTTCCGCACAAATCGCGGGCAACAACCGCACGCCGCGCGACCTCTCGGTTTATTTCCACATCCCGTTTTGCGAAACGCTTTGCTGGTTCTGCGGCTGCACCACCGTCATCACGCTCAACCATGACAAAGGTATGGCCTACATCGAGGCGCTGGGCCGCGAAGTGGCACGCATGGCACCGATGCTGAACAAGGATCGCAAGGCGGTGCAACTCCATTTCGGCGGCGGCTCGCCGACGTTTTTGCGCCCAGACGAAATTCGCCGGCTCGGCGAGATCATTCACAAACACTTCACGTTCGCGCCGGACATTGAGGCGAGCGTCGAGGTGGATCCGCGCCGGCTGACGCGCGAGCACATGGTGGCGCTGCGCGAAATCGGTTTCAACCGCGCCTCCATGGGCGTGCAGGATTTTAATCCGCAAGTGCAGGCGGCCGTTCACCGCATCCAGCCGCGCGAGATGACGCAGCAGGCGATGGATTGGATGCGCGAACTTGGCTACGGCTCGATCAATTTGGATTTGATTTATGGCCTGCCGTTTCAAACGCCGGCGTCGTTCAACGAAACGCTCAACACCGTGCTGGAAATGAAGCCCGACCGGCTCGCCGTGTTCAGCTACGCGCATGTGCCGTGGATCAAGCCGTCGCAAAAAATTCTCGAGCAAAAAATTCTGCCCACGCCGGAATCGAAATTGGAAGTGCTCAAGCTGGTCATCGAACGGCTCACCGCCGACAACCAATACGTCTATATCGGCATGGATCATTTTGCGAAGCCGAACGACGAACTGACGATTTCGCAGCGCGAGAAAAAATTACAGCGGAATTTTCAGGGCTACAGCACGCGCGCCGGCTCGGACATTTATGCTTTCGGCATGAGCGCCGTGTCGCAAACGCCCGATGTCTATTGGCAAAACGAGAAGGAGCTGCCCAAGTGGCAGGCCGCCGTGGACGCTGGCAAAGTGCCGTTGCACAAGGCCTACATCGTGAGCGACGAGGACAAAATCCGCCGCGAAACCATCATGCGGACGATGTGCGATCTCTCGCTCGACTTCGTCGCGATGAGCGCGAAACTCGGCATCAACTTCGAGCAGCATTTTAAAAAGGAACTGGCCGCGCTCGCGCCGTTTGCCGCCGACGGACTGGTGAAACTAAAACCCGGCGGCCTCGAAGTGACCGATGCCGGCCGCCTCTTCATCCGCAACATCGCGATGTGTTTCGACAACACGCTCGGCGCGGCGAATGAGCGGCGACATTCCAAGACGATTTAACTTTTAGCCACGGATGAAACGCGTTTTAATAAACGCCAAGCCGAAAAGTTCGATGAGCTTGGCGATTATTGATCGGCGAAATAGCAGCATTGTTTCCAGTCAGCCGGTTGAAGATTCGCAGAATCCCCACATCCTTCCGCCGTCGGACACTTTCATCTGGCATTACGTCCGTTTTGATTACTTTAAGCTCCTTCTGCAAAACAAAGCTCTTTGGCTCACTCGACTCGACAAACAAACCGATAAAAATGATGGGATGTATTCGGATGCAAATGCTCATCAATGGACGCCGGTGATTCAAAAGTTGATGGAGCGTTCTGGCTTCAACATTCAGATTGGAAAAAATGACGAGTCCCAAATTCAGTGGACAAACAAAATTCTGCGAGCCAGAACATTTATCCACTGCTGGAGCATTCGCGCAAAAGAATCAGCATGGATGTGGAATGCGTTTGTAAGCGGCGAGCCGCGTGCAATTGCTTTACGAAGCACTGTCGGGTGTTTGATAACCGCTTTGCGAGGCCAGCCCGTAGATTTTGCCCGTATGCTTTACTATTCAAGCGGCCAGCCGCGACCTGACTGGTCATACACAGCTCCGTTCACAGCGAAAGACAAGGAAGCACATATTCAAGAACGTGAGTTGCGAGTTATGACCATGCTTGATAGCGGTGCGTCAGAAAATCCAGATCACAGGTTGATTCCGGTTGACCTCAAAAAATTGATTCGGAAAGTTGTGATCCATCCATCCAGTCCACCAAATTTTCGTTCGGAAGTTCGCAACGAATTAAAAGCACTCGAAATTTCAGCCCATGTTGCTGGGTCGCAGTTGCAAATTTTGGATTTGAAAGCAGTCACAAATCACTAACGCATTTTGTGTTTATGCCCGAACCAAATTTCTTCCCGGTGACAACGCCAACAAAGCGTAACAAGGTTTGCTGGATAATGTCTCCCTCCCCTTGCTTGTGGTTTGATGTGGTGGACTTCGAGTTGGTCGGCAGGAAATACCTCACCGCAAATCTGACACTTGTAGCCATCTCGTTCGAGAATCTTTTTTTGGTAGCCTGACGATAATGGCGTGCCGCTTACTCCGCCGACAAGTTCAATCCGATCGCGCACAAAACTGTTTGAAGGACTCGCGGGAAAAACTGGTTCTGGATGGGAACGAATCCATTCTTTTTTTTGGGTGTTAAAATATAATTGATTCGCGATAAAGCCGACAACAAGGCCGGGCAGCAAGAAGAATATCGGATTTGCCATCAGCACCGCACAACCGATTGCTACACCCAAAGTGATATACATTTGGGTATTGGTTGATGGCACAGCTAATTTTCTTTTCTCATCCCAATTTTTCCACCTTTCATACTGGACGTCATGAGCCTTAACTTCTTTCGCGTGCTTTATTTCTGTGGCGTGGTCTAACGCTGCGACAACTTCTTTTGCGCATGAGTAGCAGTAGATGTTTCCTTCGACGTTAATTTTCGGATGTCCATGCAGATTTTTATTGCACTCTGAACATTCGTATTGAGCCATGAGGTTATTTTCCAGACAATTGGATTCTCGTCAATCCGCGTTTCACTCGTGGCGAAAGTTCTGCATTTTCTCCGTGTTCAATCCGTGGCAATATAGTTTCGTGCGCAGGCAAAATTATTTTTCATGAAATCCGTCGCAATCATCGGCGCTGGCATCACGGGGTTGACCGCCGCGTTTTATCTGAAACGCCAGGGCGTGCCGGTCACGGTTTTTGAGTCCGGCAGTCGCGCGGGTGGCGTGATTCAGTCCATCCGCAAGGATGGTTTTCTCGCCGAGTTCGGGCCGAACACGATTCTCGAAACGTCGCCGAAAATCGCGCAGCTCATCCGCGACGCCGGCCTCGAATCGCGCAAGCTCGCCACTGACCCGAAAGCCGAGGCGCGCTATGTCGTGCGTTACGGCCGGCCGATTGAAATGCCCGCCAAACCGCTGGGATTTATCACCACCCCGCTGTTCACCGCCAAGGCCAAGCTGGCCGTGCTGCGCGAACCGTTCATCAAACCGCGCCGCGACGGCGTGGAGGAGAGCATCGGACAGTTTGTCGTGCGCCGGTTCAACCAGGAATTTCTCGACCACGCGATTGATGCGCTGGTGGCGGGCATCTACGCCGGCGACCCGGACAAGCTCTCGTTACCGCACGCGTTTCCGAAATTGAAGGCGCTGGAAGACAATTACGGCTCGATGATCAAGGGCCAGATTTTCGGCGCGCGCGATCGGAAGAAATCCGGCGAAGTGGCGAAGGATCGCGCGGCGAAATTTTCCTTTGATGAAGGACTGCAAGTCCTGCCGGACACGCTGGCGGCGCAGCTAGGCGATTCGCTGAAACTCAATACGCCAGTCACCAAGCTTACCCAGACTGCCAACGGCTGGCGCGTTATTGCGGCGAGCGGCGAGGCGGAATTTGGCGCGGTGATTTACTGCGGCACAGCCTACAAGCTGGCGGAGTTGGTAATTGAGGCGGTGAAAAAAATTTCCAATTCAACTTTTTCCGAAATTAGCTATCCGCCGGTGGGCGCGGTGGTGCTGGGTTTCCGACGCGAGGATGTCACCCATCCGGCGTGCGGTTTCGGGATGTTGATCCCGAAAATCGAAGGCTTCAAAATTCTCGGCACGATTTTTTCATCGGCGCTGTTTCCGAATCGCGCCCCCGCGGGGCACATCACATTGACAAGCTATATTGGCGGCGCGCGCTATCCGGAGCTTGGTTTGTTGCCGGAAAAGGATTTGATCGGAGCGACGCTGGCAGATTTGCGTGTGCTGCTGGGCGTGAAAGGCCAGCCGGTGTTCGCTCATACCAAGACGTGGCCCAAAGCGATTCCGCAATACAACATCGGCTACGGCAAATATCGTGACTTGCTAAAAGAACTCGAAGCCCAAAATTCAAACCTGGTTTTCGCCGGCCATTATCGCGACGGCGTTTCACTGGGTGATTCGATTGTTTCGGGTGCGAACATCGCGGAGCGTGTGAAACAACTTCTTTAGCCGCAGACGCAGCGCGGAAATGTTCTCTCCCAAAAATCCGCGTTCCGTTTGGCCTCAAGTTTTCAAGGCTCTTATAAAAATCGTCACTCCCATCCCGTTTAGCGGGGTGACAAGCGGTTAAACCAATTGCAAACACAGGCGATTTGACGTTTTGAAGGTGTGAGCGATATGGTTTTAAATTCGTGTTTTCGGCCAGCAGCACCCGGCCAGACTGGCAAAATGCGGGCTGGCAAAACCTTTTTTTCGCAGGTCATGGAATGGATTCACCCCGGGCAATTTCGTCGTTGCGTGCGACGCTACCAAGGCCACGATCGCGTCCGTCGCTTCGCGCCTGTGGGAACTTTCCAACCGCTGCGTGTATGGCACGGACGCCAATTACCGCACCGGGTGCGACTCCAGCCGGTTGACGCGCAGACCCGCCTTGGCGCGAGTGACAAAAAAGACGCCCGCCAACACAAAACGATACAGCCGCGCAAAATCGACGTGGCCGCGATCCATCTCATAGAACGCATCCGGTTCAAGAATCAACTGGTCCAGGACTTTCACCTCGGGTTGTTTTCCTTGGGAAATCGCAATCATCGTCGGAATCGGCCCGCGCAGATCCAGCAGCGTGTGCCGCTTGACGGCTGCTTTGGTGGAACGAAAGCGCGCCCACGGAAACAGGCTCAAGCACAGGTCAATCGTGGTCGAGTCCTGAGCGTAAACCGTCTGCGCCAACTTCACGCCAAAGGATTCGTCGGCATACAGCCGGCGGGCGCGGGCGATCAGCCCTTGCGCCAAGTCGTGCTAGCTGCGCGAGCGCTGGCAGACTTCCATGTCCGCCAAGCGATCTCGGTAAGTCAGTTGCGCGAAGGATATGGCCAGAAACTGATCCCAACACGGAAAGCCGTGTTCTTGGGGTTGAGATCGCGCTGGACGTGCTGCCACTTGTTGTTGAGCAGTTGGGCGCGCTTTGCGTCAGGCATTTTTTGTGGCGATTTCCGCCTTGAACTTGGCGTATTCCGCATCGGCCTTCACCAGTAGTTGCCCGCGCACTTTGGAAATTAGCGGATCAGAAAACCGCCCGACCCGCTGGCCGGATCGCAGATGATGTCGCCAAATTTCGGCTCGCCCATCCGGGGCGAGCGATCCATGTGGTGCTGGACAACCTGAACACGCACAAGCCCAAACCCGACCGCTGGTTGGGGCAGCATCCCCAAGTGCGCTTTTATTACACGCCAACGCCCGCG
>JAJXXW010000025.1 GCA_021780905.1 bacterium | reverse complement strand
TGAAGGCCATCCTCGACGACCAGAAGCTCACGTTCGCCAACGTCGTGAAGAGCACCGTGTTCATGACCAATCTCGGCGACTTCACCGCGATGAACGAGGTCTATGCGAAGTATTTCACGGAGAATTTCCCGGCGCGCTCCACCGTTCAGGTCGCCGCCTTGCCGAAAGGCGCGAACGTGGAGATCGAAGTTGTGGCGCATTTCTGAAACAAGTTTAGCAATGCCTCTCTTTACCCGGACCCTCTCCGGCTGGGTGAGTGGGGGCTAAACAATCAAACAAAACGATGTCCGGCGGAATATATTTATTGATCGGTCTGGCGATTGGCGCGGGTCTGGGGTTGCTGGTCGGCCGGCTGCTGGGGGTGCGCAAGCAAACCATCGCGCCGCCGGATTTACGGCTGGAGACAGAATTGCGCCAGCAGCTCGCCCAGCGTGAAACGGAACTGACCCAAACGCGCGAGCAGCTTTCCCAAAGCAAAACCGAGGTTGCCACCGCCCAGGCAAATCAGGCTGCCGCCGAGAAAATTCTCGCTGAACAGAAACAGCTTCACGAACAGCACTTGCGCGAGGCCAGGGCCGCACAGGAAAAGGCGATTGCTGATTTGCGCGAAGCTTTCAAGGCGATGAGCGCCGACGCCCTGAAACAATCCGCGCCGGAATTTTTGCGGCTGGCAGAACAGTCGTTTGGCAGGTTTCAGGAAACAGCCAAAGGCGATCTTGCCCAGCGTCAGGAAGCCATCAAGGGTCTGGTCGAGCCGCTCAAGCAGCAATTGGAAAGTTACCAGAAAAACTTGCAGTCGAGCAGTGCCGCCCAATCATCGGCACTGGGCGAGGTGAAAAAGCATCTGGAAACACTGGCGCAGTCGAATCAATCGCTGGCGCAGGAGACGCAGCAGTTCCGGCTGGTGCTGCATTCCAACCAGGCGCGCGGCAAATGGGGCGAGGAAACCTTGCGGCGCGTGGTCGAGGCGGCGGGCATGAGCGCGCACTGCGATTTCACGGAGCAGACGACCTCGGGCGAAAACCGGCCCGACCTTGTGGTGAAGCTGCCCGGCGAGCGGTTCATCATCGTGGACGCGAAAGTGCCCGACTTTGATTTTCTCAACGCACTGGAATCCGCCGAGCCGGTGAAACGGGCCGAGGCGCTCGCCACGCACGCGGCCAAGCTGAAAGCCACCATCAAGGCGCTCGCCGACCGCGATTACCCGCATCAATTCCCGAACGCGCTGGATTACGTGGTGCTGTTCGTGCCGGCGGAATCGCTGTTCAGCGCGGCGCTGGAAGGCGATCGCGATTTGATTGTCTGGGCGGCGGAACGCCGGATTTTGCTGGCCACGCCGGCGTCGCTCATCGCGCTGCTGCGCTCCGTCAGCGTGAGCTGGCAGCAGCACGCGCAGACCGAAAACGCGCAGAAAATCGCCGAGGCGGCGCAGGAACTGTTCGTGCGCGTGGTCAAGTTTACGGAACATTTTGAAAAAATTCGCGGCGGACTGGAAAGGGCGAACAGCGCCTTTAATGACGCAGTGGGCAGCTACGAACGCATGGTGAAACCGAGCGGCGAACGCATCCAAAAACTGGGCGGCCCCACCGCCGGCAAGGAATTGGCGGAGGTGCGGCCACTGGATGCGACTTTGCGTTTGCCGCCGGCAGGTTGATTTTGTAGATGTTTCGCCGCACAGCCGTGTTGCCGACAAATGGGGAAAGGGTTTGTGAAGATGAGATCAATTGGGTTTGCTTGGGTGATGATTATCGGTTGCTTGTTGCTTTTGAGCAGCAACACCGCGAGAGCCTTTGCGCTGCTCGGACCTGCGGCTCCGTGGATGCAGGCCACCACGGCATGTCGCTTGAAGGTGACATTGGGGGGCCGATGGATGTCACCAATGAATATCGCAGGAATGTGCCGGTGTTGACTTACGGTTTTGACCAAAGCTTCGTGGATTATTTTTCGGGATGAACGGCGTGGCCGCAGTGGAAACAGCCATCAAAATCCTGAACGATCTCCCGTCGGCTTCGCAACTGGTGCTCACCAATTATCCGCTTGTAGTGACGGGAACCAGATATACTGCCGCAAATCTGATTGACCTGAAATCCGAGACGCTTGCCCTGTTGTTGGAGCACATGGGATTGGCGTCGCCTACGCGCTATATTTATGTGATCCGCCAATGGGATGCCAGTTTGCTCACGGCTTCCAGCCTGCTTTGCCGTGGTATGGTGATGATGCCAATTCCTAGTATCTACTTGCAAAGACTAGCGTATTAAATGGCGAGGTTTTTTGGATGCACTTTCACCTTTGTCCATTCAAAGGGTGCCGCCGTCTGGTTGTGGGCCGAGACAAAAGCGTCAATCGCCTTCCGCAACTCCCGCACGCTGCGAAAGCTGGCCCCGCGCCGGGCGGCTCGGCTTAAGATGCTGAACCACACCTCGACTTGGTTTAACCGGGACGCGTGCGTTGGCGTGTAATAAAAGCGCACTTGGGGATGCCGCCCCAACCAGTGATCGTGTTTGGGCTTGTGCGGGTTCAGGTTGTCCAGCACCACATGGATCTCTCGCCCCGGATGGGCGGCCACGACTTCTTTCATGAAATCCAAAAATTCCCGGCGGCGACGGCGCGCATAGTGGCCTGCCTGCACCTGACCGCTGGCCACGTCCAAGGCGGCGAACAGGGTGCTGGTGCCGTGCCGGGTATAATCATGCTGATAGCCGCCGAGGGCTTGACCACTGGGCAGACGCAACCAGCCCTGCTGGCGTTCCAAGGCCTGAATACAGGGTTTTTCGTCCACGGCCAGCACCCGCGCGTTGTCCGGCGGGGATAAATAAAGCCCGACAATGTCCGCTGCCTTTTGGGCGAATTCGGGATCGGTGGAAACACCCCAGCTACGCCGGCGCGCCAAGCTGATCCCCAAGCGGCGCAACTCGCGCCATACCTGATGGGTGCTGACATCCCCCAACACCTGCGCCAACAGCGGGCCAGTCCACAAGGCATACCCTTTTGGCGGCGCTTGATCGAGCTGCGCCAGCAATCGTTCGCGGGTGGTTTCATCATAGGTGCGGACGCGCCCCGGACGGAAATCATCCGCCAAACCAGCGAGGCGTTCCTGATCGAAACGCACACGCCACTTGCTGATGCGGGCGGTCCGGGTATCCAGACGCTCGGCAATGGCTTGGTTGGTCAAACCGTCAGCCGCCCAGAGAATGATCCGCGCACGCTCCACATAGCGGGCTTGCCCCTTGGGTTGCTTCAACCAGCTTTCCAGTTGAGCGCGTTCGGTGTCTGTCAGATGAATCGGACTTGCAGGGCGAGCCATGCACCATATGCTTTTATTACGCTAGTCTTTGCAATAGTGTCGTTGATTTTCTCCACCTTTTTAAGAAATTGGCGCAAGTGCCTCTGTAAGGATATTCAGGATAACGAAGGTAATCACCATCCTTGTTCAGCTTTTACGTTAATTGGCGGCATTTCTTGACACCCCAAAACTTTGTGTGCTACAACAAGCCAGCCACAATTAGCGGTGGTTTTATGCGTTGCCCCAAGTGCGGTTGTCAGGAAGATAAAGTCATAGACTCGCGCGCCTCCCGAGAAGGCGCGACCATTCGCCGCCGCCGTGAATGCTCCCAGTGCCAGCACCGTTTCACCACCTACGAGGAACTTGAACACGAGGGCCTCATGGTGCTCAAACGCGATGGCCGGCATGAGGAATTCTCCCGCGAGAAACTGTTGTCCGGCATCCGCAAGGCCTGCCAGAAACGTCCCGTCAGCCCTAAAGCAATGGAAGATTTGGTCGATCATATTGTCGCCACTGTGACTGCGAAATATGAAACGGAAGTGCCCGGTGATTTCATTGGCACGCTCGTCATGGACGGATTGCGCGAGATTGATTCCGTCGCCTACGTCCGGTTTGCCAGCGTTTATCGGCGCTTTCAGGAAGCCACCGATTTCGTGGATGAAGTCAACAAGCTGGAGGCCCGGCAATGATCGCCCTCCGCTCCGACTGCCTCGTCTTCCAGTTCCTCAACGGTGAAAGCGTTCCGTGTTCGGCGTCCATGATCAGCGTGGAAGTTGTCGGCGATTCCGGCCAGGCACCCGATGCGGAATTGCTCCAGCACGCCGCCGCCAGCGTCTTTCACTATTTCAAGTTTGAGCTGGACCGGGAGAGCGTCACCATTGGTGAATTTTCCCTCGCGCTCGAAAAAGTCCTCCTGCATCTCGGCTACACCATCCACACCGGCGTGTCGGCGGACGAGGCGGTCAGCCAGGCGGACCTTGGCAGTCTCGCCCGCGAAGCCGGCGACAGCCTGGAACTCTTTTTCTTCCCGCGTCTCCGCGATGAGCTGCATTTGCGCCTGCGCAAAGCGCCGCGCGTGCTCCATTTCCGCGGGTTGCGCGGCTGCGCCAAGCAGCTTGCCGGTGCCCGCCGCTGGAGCCCCCGCTGCGAACAGATTCAGGACCAGATCGTGGAATTTCTCCGGCAGTGCATGAACTACGAGACGGAAAAAACCGCCTGCGCCCTGGTCGTAGAGTGATCTCCGGAACGAATTTTGCGAGTAACCGCTGATGGGTTTTGCGGCGATTAATTCGTGCAAATTCGCGGGATCCGTGGCAAAACTGTCCGCATGAGCCAAACCCTGTTTGAAAAAATCGCCGCCCGCGAAATCTCCGCGCAGATCGTGTTTGAAGACGACCTCGTCCTCGCCATCCGCGACATCAATCCGCAGGCGCCGACGCACGTCCTGATCTTCCCGAAGCGGGCCGTGCCGCGCATCGCCGAGGCCACGCCGGACGACCACAAGCTCCTCGGCCATCTCCTGCTGAAAGCTGCCGAAGTGGCGAAGAAACTGGATTTGAAGGGCGGCTACCGGCTCGTCATCAACAACGGCGTGGACGGCGGCGAAACCGTGCCGCACCTGCACGTCCACCTTCTGGGCGGACGTCACCTCGCCTGGCCGCCGGGCTGAAAGAGAAACAACTTCTTTTGATCCTCCGGGTTGGCGAACACCAGCTCCTCCGAATTCGGGCCGGTGCGAATCAAAATGGCCGGCCGGTCGCCCAACAACGCCAACAGCTCGTTGTCGTTCAGCAGACGATAACCGCCGCTGACCGTGGCAACTTCGATGAAAGCCGGAGCGGGCAAGACAAATGGTGTCTCAGAAAACTTCCGCGTGCTGACCAGCGCATTGGCTGGCAGCGGCAGCGTGCGAACCAGCTCGTAACTTGGTTTCGCGATCTGCTTTGCAACCGGCGGCGATACGGTGACTGATGGCGACCTGGAAAATTGTCGCGCCAAGAAAACCGCCAGCAAACCCATCGCCGCCAGAATGCCGACGATTTGCCGCGCCTGGCGAAAATGCCGCCGCCGCCGCGCCAGGCGCAACGTCTCCGCCAGCAGCGCCGCGCGGAATTCCGCAGGTGACGCCTCGGCCAGCACCTCGGCCAGCAGGCTTTCTTTGTCAGTGTGGCGGTTCATTGGAAAACATTTGTCTCCTGCCGTGTTCGGGAAAAGCGGTGGAGTGCGCCAGCCCTCTGGCGCTTTCTTCACGGCCTTCACGGATCTTGTGCATGTCGTGGTTCATCTCAATGGCTCGCCGCCGGCTCCTTTCAATTCCGCCAGCACGGCGTCCTTCAATTTGCGGCGGACGCGGGAAAGCCTGGATTCCAATGCCTTTTCCGTCGTCTGCTGCCGGTCGGCGATGGCGCGGACGGACTGGCGCAACAGATATTTCTGTTCGACTAATTGCCGCTCGTCCGCCGGCAGCGCGGTCAATTTGCTGTCCAACAACGCGCGCAACTGTTCATCCGCCTCGCCGTTGTTCCTCATCGCCGGAGCGGTTTCCTGCTGCCGGGTGAACCGTTCCAGAAAGGCGAAATACCGGCGGTGTTTGCGCGTCTCATCCGCCAGCGCGGTGCGGGCCAGCACGGTAAGCCAGCTCCAGAATTTTTCCTCGGCGTCGAACGGTTTCACATGGCGCACCACGCGGACGAGCGCCAGTTGCAAGGCCTCGCGCGCCGATTCCTCGTTGCCGCCGGTGACGACGAGCAGGTAGCGCAACAGCCGGTCGAAATAGGCGTCATAAAACTCGCGGTAGGCCGCCTCGTCGCCCCGCGCCATCGCCCGGGTCAGCGTGGCGGTTTCAGCGCAGACATGCCTGTCTGCGGGTTCGGGCGGCTTTCCAGGTGCCAGTTCGCTGGACCCGGGACTGGAAAGTCCCGTGAACCCGCAGGCTGGAAAGCCTGCGCCACATCCGTCCGTCCCGCGTGCAACCGTTTCATTTTCGGGACGCGGGCTGGAGGTTTGAATTTCTTCTTCCAAGCTGTCGCATTAACTGCCGAATGAAATTTATTTGCCAGATTTTTCCGCAGGCACTGAATTGGTGGCGGAAGTTGATTTGCCCATTTCCGTCTCCAAGCGGTGCATTCTAAATTTCAATTCGCCAATTTGATTCCGTGCCTCTTGGAGGCTTTTCGCAGCCTCATCGAAAGTTTTCGCGTATTCCGCCGCCGTAGCCACGGTCACATTGGAAGACGGAAGTGTTTTCAACACGTCATCAATGGTTTTTAATTTGTCCGGCTCGCCATAGGCAATCAGCAGCTTGGTTTCCTTGTGATAATTCAATTCGGGCGTAGGACTGACTCCCGCCATTTTCCATCCGGTTTGAATGGCCGTGGTGATGTCGTCCACCGTAAAGCCACGGTCTAGGTAAGATGCCAGCGAATAAAACCGGCAGATCTTTTCCACGGGCGGTGCTGGCGGCTGCTCTGGTTTTTTGGTCACGCGAAAAAACCAGACTGAATTGTCAGTGGGACTGCTGTCTGTCGTTTTGAAGTAGTATCCCATTTCAATCATCTGATTATACTGAGTGCCATTTGCATTGCGTATCCAAACAAGCTCCGATTTGGTGCTTCCAACCCTCAAGGTATCAGACAATTGTGCAATGTAATTTCACTCAGCTTCAGCGACGGTAATTTCGTGGCGGCATCCTCGTCCGGTATGATGACGTTCAGCGGCTTGCCCATCGCCTTCTCAATCGCGGCGACCAGTTCCTTCGGCGTGCCGCCGGGAAAATCGAGGTTGAACTTGGTCAATTCAGACTGGCTGGCACCAAGACGCAGAGGCACGGCCCCACCAAGTGTGAGTGTGCCGGGTTGGGCAAAAGCCGGCGTGAGGTTGAGTGTCAGCAGCCCGGCGGCGAGGCAGAGGAGTTTTTTCATAAATTGGCTGGTAGAGTTGTGTTCTTCATACAGGAACACGCCGCCCAAGGCAAAATCCTTCGCGCAATCTGATTATATTGAACAGGAGGGAACAGAGAAAACGGAGCTTGGCCAAGAACATCGCCAGCCAGCGGTCGGGGCGCAACCCCTAAGCCACCATTGCAGTTCCTGACTCCGTTCCCTCCGTTATCTTCTGTTCAAACCAACTTCCGCAGCACCGCGCCGAGCCGTTTGATGCCTTCGCGGATGTTTGCCTCGCTCGCGCTGCCGAAGCTGAGGCGCATCCCGTCCACCGGCTGGCGCCGCCACGGATCGTCGGCGTAACAGAGTTCACCGGGGACGTAGAGCACGTCGCTTTTCAGCGCGGCCTGGAAGACTTTTGATTTCACGCCGGCGGACATTCCCTTCGGCAAACGCGCCCAGAAATACAGTCCGCCACCGGCTTCCCAGACCTCCACGCTCGGCGGAAAATGTTCCGCGATGGCCCGCTTCATCACGGCGGCCTTGCGGGCGTAGTTTTTCTGAACTTTCGCCACATGCCGGTCGTAGCGGCCGGTTTCCAGCGCGCGGGCGAGCAGTTGTTGCAGCAGGTTGGCCGAGCCGAAATCGTGGTTGCCCTTGATGCGCAAGACGGCGGTGTAAACCGGTTCCGGCAAGATGCCGAAGCCCAGCCGCGCGCCGGGCGCATAGGGCTTGCTGTAAGTGCCCGCGTAAATCACGCGCTCCTTCGCGCCGGGCAGTGTGAGCGCGGTCGGCACGTCGTTGCCATGATCAAAGCGCAGCTCGCGATAGGCGGCGTCCTCGACCAGGTAAATCGGATGGCCGGCGGCGCGCTCGTATTGTTTCAACAGTTTCAACACGGCACGCTTCTTGGCCAGCGTGGTGGTGGCGCCGGTGGGATTTTGAAAATAGGTGACCAGGTAAAGCGCCTTCACGCGGCGCAGTTCGCCGGATTTTTTCAGCCGCTCCAGAACGCTTTCGAGATGCGCCAGATCAACGCCGTCGCGCTCCAGTTTCACGCCATGCGCCTTGATGCCACGGCTCTGGAGAATGCTCAGGAAAACGAAATACGTCGGATCCTCCACGAGCACGATGTCGCCGTCGTCGCACAGCGCTTCCAGCGTCATGTAAAGCAACTGCTGCGAGCCGCCGGTGATGAGGACGCGCTCCGGCGAATGGGCGCGGTCGTGGCCGCCGTCGAGCTTTTGCAGGTGGCGGGCGGTGAGCGTGCGGAGGTTGGTTTCGCCGGCGGTGATGCCGTATTGCAGGGCGGGCTGGCCGGTTTTCGGCGAGCGCAGAATCCCGTTGAGCAGTTCGCGGGACAACTCAACCGGCAGGGTGGCGTTGTCTGTAAAACCGGCGGCGAGGGAAATGAGTTTGGGCCGCGACAGCGCGGTTTTCATCAACCACGAGATCGGCGGCGGCGCGGTGCGGCGGCCCAGGGCGGACAGTGCGGTTTTCATGCGAAAGAATGCGATATTAACCAGTTTGTTGGCATGGAACAACAAAGGAACGAAGCAACCAGGTTTGCCAGGTTTTTTTGCCTTGTTGCTTTGTTGTTTAAAAAATTTCGACGGCGAGGTTCCATCGCGCCAGCGCCTCGACTTCGCGTGAAAACCGATTAAACTGCCTTCGTGAGTTTTGTCACTGAATTCAATTCGTTGCCGCTGGACGCGCTGGTCAAAAAATCGCTCGCCACCAGCACGGCTGCCGCGCAGGAGGCCGCCGGCAAATCCAAACTGTCCCTGGCCGATTTCGCCGCGCTCATTTCACCCGCCGGCGCGGAACTGCTCGAAACCATGGGCCACCGCGCACATCTGATGACGAAGCAACGTTTTGGCAAGGTCATCCGCATGTTCGCGCCGCTTTACCTTTCCAACGAGTGCGTCAACAACTGCACCTATTGCGGTTTCTCGCGCGACAATCCAATCCTGCGCGTCACGCTTTCGCTCGATGAAATGCGGCAGGAGGCGCGCGCGCTCAAGGAGCAGGGTTTTCGCAATATTTTGCTCGTCGCCGGCGAACATCCCAAGTTTGTCTCCAATAATTATCTGCGCGACTGCATCGCCGCGCTCCACAGCGACTGGCCCGGCATTTCGCTGGAAGTCGGGCCGATGGAAACCGATGAATACCGTCCGCTCGTCGCCGCCGGCGCGGACGGGCTGGTGGTTTACCAGGAAACCTACGACCGTGGAGTCTATGCGGAAATGCACACCGCCGGGCCGAAACGAAATTTTGACTGGCGCCTGGAAACGCCCGAACGCGCCTACGCCGCCGGTTTCCGCCGCCTCGGCATCAGCCCGCTCTATGGCCTGGCCGACTGGCGTTACGAAGCGCTGAGCGCTGCGGCGCACGCGGATTATCTGCTGCGCAACTGCTGGAAGGCGGCGCTGACCATCTCCACGGTGCGCATCCGGCCCTGCGCGGGCGAATTCGAGCCGCGCACGCACATCAGCGATCGTGAGCTCGCACAGCTCATCTGCGCCATCCGCCTCATGTTCCCCGATGTGGGCATCGTGCTCTCAACCCGCGAGACGCCCAAATTGCGCAACGGCCTGATTCCGCTGGGCGTGACGATGATGAGCGCCGGCGCGCGCACCGAACCGGGCGGTTATACCGGTGCAGGCAGGGAAAAAATCCATCATACTGAACGCGGCATCATCAAGGAAATCGCTTCCGGCGCGAGCGAATGGGCGGTGCAGGACGGACATCCGACCAATGCGACCGGCCAGTTCAGCGTCGGCGACGAGCGGACCCCGGACGAGGTGGCGGAACTTATCCGCCGGCTTGGCTACGAACCGGTGTGGAAAGACTGGGACGCGGCGCTGACGGCGTAGGACCTCCTTCCTGCGCCGGGATGTCGCAGCTCCGATGAGGCAATTGATGCAGCAGCCTGCGTTGCGCCGTTTGGAAAAAATTTCATGCGCCAGCTTGCGCTCATTTTATTTTTGCTTGTTTCGGCCGGCGTTGTTTCCGCCGGAGGAACGAATTATTTCTGCGTCGTCTGCGGCAAGGGGCCGTTGACCGGGCGCATCTGGATGTCCAAATGGGGGCCGGTCTGCGACGACTGCTACCGGCTGGAAAATCATTGCGCGCTCTGCGGCCTGCCCATCCGCGAAGGCGATGGCTCTGTGAAAACCGGCGATGGACGGTTCATCTGCAAATTCGACAAGACCAACGCGGTGCTGGACGTGGCCGAAGCACGGGAGATTTTTTCGGCGGCGCGGCGGGAACTGATCGGGCTCTTCGGCAGCGGCTTCGCCCTGAATTTTCCCGACGTGACCATCAACTTGTTCGATGTGGATTACTGGTCGGAGGCCGGCCGGCGGGATGGATTGCACAAGTTCGGTTTTGCCAGCACGCGCAAGACGCCCGGCGGCAATTGCACGCACGAGGTCGTCATGTTGAGCGGCCGGTTGCGCGTGGAACTGGCGGCGACGGCCGCGCATGAATACACGCATTTGTGGATCAATGAAAACCGTCCGGTGGATCACGTCATGGACGGCGACACAACGGAGGCCATCTGCGAATTGTCCGCCTACAAATTGATGGAAGCACGCGGCCAGGCGGAACAGATGAAGAAAATTCTCGCCAATCCTTATACCCACGGCGAAATCAAAACGCTGGTCGCGCTGGAAAAGGAGCGTGGCATCGGCTTCATCCTGAACTGGGTGAAAAACGGCACCGCCCCCAATTTTGAAACGCTCTCACTCGCGGTGCCGGTGAAGCCGCCGCTGATCACTTTTGCCAATTTCCCGCCGCCCTTGCCGGAATCACTGAAGCTGGGCGGTTTGTTGCTGGAGGGCCGGAAACGTCTGGCCATCATCGGTGGCGTCTCGTTCGGGCCGGGCGAGACGAAGGCTGTGAAATTACAGACCCGCACGGTGCTCGTCCGCTGCCGTGAAATTCATTCTGCCGACGTGGTGGTCGAGCTGGATGGAAAGCCGGAGCCGGTCACGTTGACGCTCGATCATGGCCAATCCAAACCGTAATTTTCCACCGTGCCGGCCCGATCATCAAAGCGTTCAAGCGATGGTTAAAGCCATAAAAAAACACGGGCCGGACTGGAACCCGTGTTTTTGAATGGTGATTTAAGAATGAGTGCGCGAGTCGGAATGTTCGCCTGATTGGATGCGGTTGCAAAACGTTTCCGCAGCAAAGCCCGGCTCCTCGCGAAGGGCCTTACTTCACTTGGAAGGTGAAGTTCTGCACGGTGCCGTCGGGTTTGACCTCGATCGCGGCGGTTTGCGTGCCCAGCTTGCGGTGCGCCGCCACCAGCGTGTATTTGCCGGGCGGCACATTCCTGATG
>JAJXXW010000041.1 GCA_021780905.1 bacterium | reverse complement strand
GAGCACCCACCAGCAATCCTACCACAGCTTCATGTGGAAGAATCTTTTCCAACACGTCAACATTCCCCAAAAGAACATCCATATCCCCGACGGCATGAGCCGGGACATCCCGGGATTTTGTGCGAACTATGAAATGAAAATCCGCGCGAAGGGTGGGGTGGATTTGCAGGTGCTGGGCATCGGCACTGACGGGCACGTCGGTTTCAATGAGCCAACCTCCTCGCTCGCCTCGCGCACGCGCATCAAGACCTTGACCCGGCAAACCCGCCGGGATAATGCCCGTTTTTTCGGCAGCGCGGACAAGGTGCCGCACCATGTCATCACCATGGGACTCGGCACGATTATGGAGGCGCGGCAATGCGTGTTGCTGGCTTTTGGCGTGAAGAAAGCGCGGGCGCTGGCAGCGACCGTTGAAGGCCCGCTGGCAGCCATCAATCCGGCCTCGATTTTGCAACTGCATCCCAACGTCAAAGTGTGCCTCGATGAACCGGCGGCGGCGA
Organism: bacterium; assembly: GCA_021780905.1. Lineage (GTDB taxonomy): Bacteria > Verrucomicrobiota > Verrucomicrobiia > Limisphaerales > UBA11358 > UBA11358. The sequence continues at coordinate 11,125 of JAJXXW010000041.1, read as the reverse complement.
AATTGAAGCGTGCTGACTATTATCGCTGGGTTTACGCCAACAAGCCGGTCTGGCAGCAATTCTGACCCACACAAATGCAAGTCGCCGAAACATGCTCAATCGAACGATCCGGCCCGCTGGTGGAGATGGGCTGCCGTCCACTGCCGGTGTCTGACCATGCCGAACTTGAAAGTGTGCGGACCGCATTTGGTCGTTGCGATTGCACGCCCGGGATTGCGGAGCCGGTGATTTCCTTCACTTCGCCCCGTGCCAGAACTGATTTTGACCGCCTGCACGAATGGGGCGTGATGACTTTTGGAGATTCTTTGGTGAATTTAAACAGATGAATAAACGAACATTACTTGTTTTGGCGGCAGGCATGGGCAGCCGTTATGGCGGGCTCAAGCAGATTGACCCGGTTGGTCCGGGCGGGGAGACCATCATTGATTATTCGGTGTATGACGCCATCCGGGCGGGGTTCGATCAACTGGTGTTTGTGATTCGCCGGGACATCGAGCCGGCATTTCGCGAAACCATTGGGCGACGCTTCGAGCAACGGATCGCGGTGAAGTATGTCTTTCAGGAACTCGACAGTCTGCCGCCGGGCCGGGCAGTGCCGCCCGGCCGCCGGAAACCGTGGGGAACCGGACACGCGATCTTGATGGCGGCCGGGTTCATCAACGAACCTTTCGGCGTCATCAATGGGGACGATTTTTACGGGGCGCAATCATTCCAGTTGCTGGCGGCGCACCTGCAGCCCGACAATCCGAATTACGCCATGGTGGGCTTTGTCCTGCGCAACACCCTGTCCGAGTTTGGCAGCGTTGCCCGGGGCGTCTGTCAATTGACGGGCGGCCGGTTAAGCAGTCTTCGCGAAATCGTCGGCATTGAGAAATCAGGGTCGGCGGCCAGATTCAAAAACGGCACCGGAGAATTTCATGCGTTAACGGGAGATGAGATGGTCTCGATGAACATGTGGGGTTTTGGCCCGGGCATGTTTGATCATCTGCGCCGGCAGTTCGGTGATTTCCTTGCTCTGCACGGCGCAGACGAAAAGGCGGAGTTCTACATTCCCAGCGTCGTGAACCACCTGATCACCAGCCGGGTGAAACAGGTGGATGTGCTGCCAACGACCTCGACCTGGTTCGGTGTCACGTATCGCGAAGACCGGCCGTTCGTGGTCGAAGGCATCAACCAACTCATTCGCAGCGGTGAATATCCCGAAAGGCTTTGGCTATGAAAACAAAATACGACGTTCGCACGGTGGCACGGCAGTTTCAAATCTACGGTGAATTCCGCAGCGCGGAACCCTATGGCAGTGGTCACATCAACGACACCTACTGCGTGGTCTTTGATCAGGCCGGGACGTGCGTTCGCTATATTTTCCAGCGGATCAACCATCTGGTGTTCAAAAACCCGGTCGCGCTCATGGAGAACATCGCCCGCGTGACGCTGCATCTCGGCGTCCAGTCCGCCGGGGCGGGTGACGCGAGCCGCCGGTCGCTGACGCTGGTGTGCGCACGTGACGGACGGCCGTTTCATCAGGACGCGGACGGCAGCCACTGGCGCGTTTATTTGTTCATCGAACAGGCTCGCACCTATGACGCGGTCGAGTCCCCGGCGCAGGCGTTTGAAGCGGCGAAGGCGTTCGGACTGTTTCAAAAAATGCTGGCCAATCTGCCGGCCCCGCGCCTGCACGACACCATCCCAGATTTTCATCACACGCCGAAACGCTTTCTCGCGCTGGAAAAGGCCGTCGCGGCGGATGCGTTCAACCGGGCGGTGCTGGCGAAGCCGGAGATTGAATTTGCCCTGCGCCACCAATCCATCACCAGCATCCTCTTGGAGGCCAACCTGCCCGAACGCGTCACCCACAACGACACCAAATTCAACAACGTGATGCTGGACGACGAAACGGGCCGGGGAATCTGCGTGATTGACCTTGATACGGTGATGCCCGGCCTGGCACTCTATGATTTTGGCGACATGGTGCGCACCACGACCAGTCCGGTAAAGGAGGACGAACGCGATTTGTCCAAAGTCACGATGCAGTTTCCCATGTTTGAAGGCCTGGTGCGCGGCTATCTTTCAAGCGCCGGCGGGTTTTTGACGAAGGATGAAAAGCGGCTGCTCGCCTTTTCCGGCAAACTCATCACGTTTGAAATCGGCCTGCGTTTCCTCACCGACTTCCTGGCGGGCGACACTTATTTCAAGGTGCATCGCGACGGCCACAATCTGGACCGCTGCCGCACACAATTCAAACTCGTTGAGTCCATCGCCAGTCATGAAGACGCCATGAATGAATTGGTTGCATCCGTCGTGTCATCGGCCGAACCGGTGGCCGAACTGGTGGAGGAGCTGCGATGAAAGTTCTCGTCACCGGTGGCGCGGGCTTCATCGGCAGCCACATCGTGGAACATTTTCAAGGCAAGGCCGACGTGTGCGTGCTGGACAATCTGCGTTCCGGGTTCCGCCATAACCTCTCGCCATTCCAGCACAAGTTTATCGAAGCTTCAATTTTGGATCGCCACGCGGTGCGACGTGCGATGGAGGGCGTGGATTATGTTTTCCATCTGGCGGCCATGATCAGCGTGCCGGAATCCATGGCCAAGCCGGTGGAGTGCAATGAACTGAACACCGCCGGCACGCTTGTCGTGTTGGAGGAGGCGGCGAAAGCGGGAGCGAAAAAGCTGGTGCTGAGCACATCGGCGGCAATTTACGGCGACAATCCGGTCGTGCCCAAAATCGAAACGATGCTGCCGGAACCAAAAAGCCCCTACGCCATTACGAAGCTTGACGGTGAATTTTACTGCAAGCTGTTTGCCGATGAAGGGCGGCTGCCCACGGCGTGCCTGCGCTATTTCAACGTTTTTGGTCCGCGTCAGGATCCGAAAAGTCAGTATGCCGCTGCGGTGCCGATCTTTATTGACCGCGCGGTGAGAAACGAGCCGATCATCATTCACGGGGATGGCGAGCAAACGCGGGATTTTATATTCGTGAAGGACATTGTGGCCGCCAACGTGTTTTTTGCCGCGCAATCCCAGGCGACTGGCGTGTTCAACGTCGCTTATGGCCGGTGCATCAGCATCAAGGACCTCGCCAAGACCATCTGCCAGCTCACCAGTTCGCGTTCGGAAATTATTCACGCGACCGCCCGGCCCGGCGACGTAAAACATTCGCTGGCCTCGGTGGATAAATTACGGGCGGCGGGCTTTGTGCCGACGGCCAGTTTTCAGGCAGGGCTTCAGGCCACGATCCAGCATTTCCGGGAAAAATCCGGGCTCCTTGAGCTTGTCCCCGGAATTCGGACCAGTGGTTAAGCAAGACTTTTTGGTGTCTGATGGACTTCCGTCCGCGAGGACGGTAGAGAACAACAGACAACCAAAAGAAAGCGAAACGACAGAGGCATCAATCGGCCTTCAAGGCCAAAGTGGGATTGGCAGCGCTGGCGGGGGTAAAGACGGTGGCGGAGATTGCCCGGGAGTATCAGGTGCATCCGACACAAGTCAGCCAGTGGAAACGGGCGATGGTGGATCGGCTGCCCGAAGTATTTGAACCCGGAGCCACGGCGCAAGCCGAAGCCTCCGAACGGGAAGTGGCCTAGCTGGAGCAGAAGGTGGGGCAACTGACGATGGAGTTGGACTGGCTTAAAAAATGTCCAGACAACTGGGCCTGTAAGCGGGAAACGCCCGGAGTTGGTGACGCCCGCCAGCGGATTGAGTGTGCGGCCGGCAGTGTGATCTCCCGGGCGTGAGCCGCAGCGGCTATTACTGAATTGACCTGTTTACGCAAAACGGGCTTTGGCGCAAAAGCGTCAAAGCCCTTGTTTTTAAATAACTATTCGGTTCAGTAGGTGTAGCTGGCGTTGAACAGGTTGCTCTCCGGATCGTGAACCACCTCGAAGCCCACCTTGCGGCAGATGTGGTGCATGGCGTGGTTTTCCGCGAGCACCTGGCCGGAAATTTTGGTCAGCTTTTCGTTGCGACCGATCTCAATGAGCCGGCGGAGCAACTCGGTGCCGAGTCCTTGGCCGTGCCATTCGTCGCTGACCAGCACGGCGAATTCCGCTTCGGTGTTGCCGTGTTGTTTGCTCAGGCGACCGACGCCGAGAATCTTTTTCTCCTCGCCTTTGGCGGTCTTGAGTTCCGCCACGAGCGCGATTTGGCGGTCATAGTCGTTGAAACAGATGCGCGTGAGCCGTTCGTGCGCGATGCGTTGGGTGAGTTTCAACGTGGAGAAATAACGGTTGTAAACGCTTTCTTCGGACAACGTTTCGTGGAACTTGACCATCGTTGGTTCGTCTTCCGGCCGGATGGGGCGGATGATGGTTGGAGCCTTGTTCTTCATTTTCCACGGCATGACATACTGCACGGGATAAGGACGGATGGCCGACTTGGGCAGTTTGTCCTCCGGCGTTTTCGGGTCGTGCAACACGACGCGGCCATCCAGCGCAAAGATGCGTTCGGATGAGACGAGCAGGGGATTGATGTCGAGTTCGGCAATCCACGGCTGCTCGACGACAAGCTGGCTGAAGCGCACCATCAATTGTTCCAAAGCGGCGATGTTGGTTGCCTTGCGTCCACGCACACCTTTGAGCGCGGTGAAAATCTTGGTGCGTTCCATCATGCGGCGGGCGAGCGTGGCGTTGAGCGGCGGCAGGCCGAGCGCGCGGTCCTTGAACACCTCCACCAACTGTCCGCCGGTGCCGAAGAGCAGCACCGGGCCAAATTGCGGATCAATGCTGCTGCCCACGATGATTTCGTAGCCATCAAGCTTGATCATCGGTTGCACGGTGACGCCTTGGAAATGTTCTTTGCCCACCTTTTTAGTGCAGGATGTTTCGATGGCCTTGTAAGCCTGGCGGACGGCCGAGGCGGTGCGGAGATTCAATTGCACGCCGCCCACGTCCGTCTTGTGCGTGATGGTTTCGGAATGCAACTTTAGAACCACGGGGAAGCCCAGTCGCGCAGCCTGTTTTACGGCATCGCCTTCGGTGGTGGCGATGTGCGTTTCCACGGTCGGGATGCCGTAGGCCGAGAGTAACTTTTTGGATTCAAATTCCGTGAGCAGGGTGCGGCCGGATTTGCGGACTTCGTTGATGATGGCCGTTGCCTTGTCGCGGTCAATTTCGCCACGATCGTCGTCCGGAGCCATGGCCGGAGTTTCATAAAGCGCACGCAGGTTTTCGCTATAGCGCCACATGTAGAAAAACGCTTTCGCGGCGCGGTCGGGATATTTGAAGGTGGGGATGTTCGCGGCGTTGAGGATGTCCTCGCCCTTGGCCACGATGTCCGCGCCCATCCAGCTGGCAATGACGGGCTTGTTTGGAATGTGCGCGTAAGGCTTCAGGCATTCGGCGGTTGCGGTCGGATCGGTCATCGCTTGGGGGGTGAGAATGACCAGGATGCCGTCGGTGTTGGGATCCTTCGAGGCGATCTCGATGGATTTTCCGTAAAGTTCCGGCTTCGCGTCGCCGATGATGTCCACGGGATTGTTGTGGCTCCAGGTCGGTGGGAGAATCTTGTTGAATGCCTCCATCGTTTCTGGTGTGAGATCGGCCAGTTGCGCGCCGCTGCCGATGAGCATGTCGGTCGCGATCACGCTGGGACCGCCGGCATTGGTGACGATGGTCAGGCGGGGGCCTTTCGGGCGCGGTTGTTTGCCGAGGACTTCCGCCATGTCGAACAGTTCCGAAATGTTGTCCACGCGCAGCACGCCAACGCGCTGGAAGGCGGCTTGAAGCACCTCGTCGCTGCCGGTGAGCGAGCCGGTGTGTGACGCGGCGGCCTTGGCGGCGGCTTCGGTGCGGCCGGGCTTGATGACAATGATCGGCTTGGTCAATGCGACTTCACGCGCGGCGGACAGGAACGCCCGCGCGTCGCCGATGCTTTCCATGTAAATGACAATGCTTTTGGTGTTCGGATCATCGCCGAGATGGGAAATCAAATCGCCCCAACCGACGTCCAGCATGGAGCCAAGCGAAACGAATGCGCTGAAGCCGACGTTCTCCTTCAAGCTCCAGTCCAGAATGGCCGTGCAAAGCGCGCCGCTCTGGCTGATGAACCCGACGCTGCCGGGCCGGGCCATGTCGGCGGCAAAGGTGGCGTTGAGTTTATTGCCGGGAACCATCACGCCAAGACAGTTCGGCCCGACAATGCGGATGCCGGCTTTTGTCGCCTCCTCCAAAACCTGGCGTTCCAGTTCCACGCCGACCGGGCCAATTTCCTTGAACCCGGCGGAAATGATGATGACGCCTTTTACGCCCATCGTGCCGCAATCTTTTACAATGCCTGGCACGGTGGCTGGGGGCGTGATGATCACCGCGAGATCGGGCTTGGCAGGCACGGTTGTGATGCTCGTGTAGGCTTGGAGTCCAAGAACGGTGGGCCGTTTCGGATTCACCGGATAAATGGCTCCCGTGAAGCCGCCTTTCATCAGGTTTTCCAAGATGGTGCGGCCGACGCTGCCGGGGTTTTCCGTCGCGCCGATGACCGCGATGGATCGCGGGGAAAAAATCGGAGTCAACGGCTGGCGGGTGGACTGGTGCAGAATGTCATGCGCGGATTCCATCCGCGCGGTTCCAGAGTTTTCAGGTGAAACGGTTGTCATAGTGTTTGATTAAACGGTTATTTAATGCATGGAAAATGGCAGTGTTGCATGACGAGGACTGCTCTGCTTTTGGTAAATCATCACCGGAAATTGTCAGCCTTGGTCAGCCGAAGTCAATAAATGGCTGGTCCGGCCAGCCGGGCGGTCAATTCTGACCTTGCGAATCCACCCAACGCACCGCGTAACGGACCAGATCCGTGGCTGTTTTTAGGCTGAGCTTCTCCTTGATGTTCGCCCGGTGGACTTCCACGGTTTTGACGCTCAAGTGCAATTGCTCCGCAATCGTGCGAGTGCCAATTCCCTGGCCAATCAGTTGAAAAACTTCAAATTCCCGGTCGGAAAGTTTGCGCACGGGAGAACCGGCATTTTGCGGCTGCCGGCCGGAAAAGATTTCGAGGATGCGCGCCGACATGTTCTCGCTTACAAAAATTTGGCCGGAAAGCACCTGCCGGATGGCCGTGAGAAATTTTTGTCCGCCCGCCTGCTTCATGATGTAGCCGCGTCCGCCGGCTCGCAGCACGCGCTCAGCGTAGATCATTTCGTCGTGCATGGACACCACCAGTATTGGCATGTCCGGGCGCAAGGAGCGGAGATCCTTGATCAATTCCAGTCCGTTTTTGTCAGGCAGGGAAATGTCCAGCAGTGCGAGGTCAAAATGCTGTTTGGCCACGATGTCAATGGCTTGTCCGGCGGTGCCTGTCTCGGCGCAGACTTTTAAGTCCACCTCGTTGTTGATCAACTGCGCCAGCCCGTTCCGCATCATCGGATGGTCGTCCACGATGAGGATGCGCTTGCCGACGGATTTGGTTTTTTGGGCCATGATTTAACGGGTGGTTGGCGTGGCAAAGATGACGCTGGTGCCGCCGGCGGGTTCGCGTTCAATGGTCAGGTTGCCTCCCACCATGCCAATGCGGGATTGCATGATGCGCAGCCCCATGCCGGAGCTTGTTTTGAAATCTCCCGGAAAGCCGATGCCGTCATCGGTCACTTTCAGGTGCAGATGTTCTGCGTCCGCATGCAGAACAATGGAAATGTTTTTGGCCTTGCCATGCTTGATGGCGTTGGAAACCGCCTCCTGGGCGATGCGGAACAAATGCGTTGCGGCGGCGTGGTCGTCGAATTTCACCACGAGCGGACAATCAAACGAACAGCGGATGCGGAAAATTTTTTCCGTGTTGACGGCCAGTTCCGCCAGCGCGGACATCAGCCCCTCGGATTCGAGTGTGACTGGTGAAAGTCCCCGGGCCAGCAAGCGTGTTTGGCTGATGGCATCGCGGACCGCCTCGGCGATTTCGGTGGCCCGGTCCGAGCCTTCCTTGGAAATAGATGCGATTTTTTGCGCCAGCACATGGCTCAACATTTCAATGCCTGCCAGATGCTGGCACAAACCATCATGTAAATCCTGACCGATTCGGCGTTGTTCGCGCTCACTGATTTCAAGAATCTCCTTTTCCAGCCGCTTGCGTTCGGTGATGTCGCGGATGAAGCCGGTGAACAAGCGGCGGTCGCTCAGCTTCACCTCGCTGACGGACAGGTCTATGGGGAAGAGGGTGCCGTCCCTTTTTCGCGCAAACGTCTCGCGGCCAATGCCGATGATCCGGGCATGCCCGGTTCGGCGGTAATTCTCCAGGTAGCCATCGTGCTGTTCGCGATGCGGCGTGGACATGAGCACGCTGACGTTTTTACCGATGACCTCGGATGCCGTATAACCGAACAATTTCTCTGACGCGGGGTTGAAGGATTCGATGATGCCGCGTTCGTCAATAGTGATGATCCCCTCAACCGCCGTTTCCAAAATGGCACGCAGCCGCTCCTCGCGGTCTTTGACGGCGGATTCGGAGCGGGCCAGTAATTTTGCGCCTGACGAATTCTTTTTAAGCATCCCGTTACGAGCGGGAATATCGGGGATTTCGGCCGTGATGCCAATGCCAATCGCCGAGTCGAAAACGACTCGTGATGGTTGCGGGGCAGGGGAGGTCCGACTCACAAACCTCAATGGGCGAGGAGTTGCGCGCGATATTCCGTCGGCGACTGGCCAAGGATTTTCTTGAATACGCGGTTGAAATGCGTGAGCGACTGGAACCCAACTTCAAACGCGATTTCACTGACACGCAGGTTCGGGTTGAGCAGCAAGTTCTTAGATTTCTCGATGCGGACCCGGGCGACGTAATCGGTGAAATTGATGCCCGTCACTTTCTTGAACATCTTGCAAAAATAGTAGCTGCTCATGTTGACCGCCTTGGCGACCTGGCCGAGGGAAATTTCCTCCGTCTGGTGCTCATGAATGAAGGCGCGCGCCTTGGTGATGACCGGCGGCTCGGAATTTTCCTGCTGGATGAAAACCTGATTGCTCAACATGGCGAGGTGCTGGGAAAAAATGTTGAGCAGCTTGATTGCGGAATCGTGTTCCTTCTGCGACACCACCTTGCCGGCAAAATAGGCTTTCTTCAACGTCTCTCTAGTGGCTTCAATGCCCCATTTTTTGCAAAGCTCCACAACCTTATTGAACTGGGCCTGAGTGGGTTTTTTGCGGAAGACCTGGCCGATCTGGAGAAAGCCGACCAGCCGGTCACTCATGCGCACCGGCACGGCAGTGTCACTCAACCCGACCGGACAGACGACGGTTTCGGGCTCATTTGCGGCGCGGTGGCACAAATTTTCCTGCACCTGCAGGCAGGCGGCGCAGGAACGGCTCTTCTTGGAAAGAAGCACGCAAAATGGATTCTCATTGCGTTTGCCGTGGTGGGGCAGTTGCCACGTTTCCACCGGCTGCAGCGCAATGGGCAGGCCGGTCAAATCACTGAACGCGCGCTCGTAATCGCGGTAGGTCCGTGAATTGGTCAGCGCGTCCACCAGGGCGCGGTTGCCATTGCCGTTTTCGGTGGCGCTGCCGTTGGTGAGGGCAGCGGGGCGAAAGCCGTTCGCGTTTCCATTGCTCGTTTCAGGTTTAGCAAATATTGTTTGCATGACGGCAATTTACGGTAAAGACCCGCCAAGATACAATTGGCGGGAACCCTGATTCGTGCGCCCGGAAGCGCTATGGGCCGGTAAGGGAAACTCTTATAAAAATTTTTGTGCTGCCCACCCTCAGCAGATGGCTGCACTTATTTTGCTGTCGGCGGTTCCAGCTTGTTTAGACTGGTGCGTTGGGAGGGGAAAAGATATTTCAAGCCGACCTCGAACGACGCATTCATCCAGCCGAAACCTTCCGGCGCGATGTAGGAAATTTCGTGCCCACGTTGCCATACTCCACGAATACATCGTGCGAACTGGTGACGACGTTGTATTTTTCCGGAATGACGCCGTTGTAGTCATGCGCGTTTTTGGCAATGCAATAGAGCCAGCAATACGCCAGCCGCCCGGCGCCGGTGTTAAGCCCGTAATTCTTGAAGCCCTGCCACGCAAGCATCTGGTGCGGTGCCCAGCCATAGGGATAATGGCCGGGCTCCAGCTCGGGGCAGGGGCCGCCGCCAGTGTCGTAGTAGCGGCTCAATTCGTAAGGCCCGATCTTCACCATCCATTCTTTGTTTTTTGGCTGCCTTCTGTTCAATGAAAATTGGTTCATCCGGGAGGATTGGGTCTGGCGTGAGGATTTTGTAGTATGAGGCGTGAGTCAAGGTTTGTTGTATCATGCGTTTGGAGTGCGGGAAGGCTACGATTACGTCGAAACCCGATACCAAGACGGCTGCGTGCGGTTCGTGCTTTCCGTCCGTGCGGATTGGATCCAGTGCGCGGCCTGCGGCAAACGCTTCGAGGTCGCCCCCCTTTGCCCCGGCCTATGCGCACTACACGCACCGGCTCGAAGCCTTCGTCAACGACCTGCGCGGACTGATGACCGTCAGCGATCTGGCCGCCGTGACGGGCCTGTCTTGGGACACGGTCAAGCACATCGTCAAGCACGCGCTGGAAAAAGACTGCGGCCATCCCCGGCTCAAGGACTTGCGCTATCTGGCAGAGGCAACAACTGGCCAAGACATTGACGTTGCACGCGCGCGGCATTCTTAACTGGTGGGAACACCGGATCAGCAACGGCCGGATGGAAGGCATCAACAACAAGATCATAACGCTGTTGCGCCAAACTTACGGCCTGCGCGACGAACGCTACTTCACTCTCAAACTCTATAGCCTTCATGACTCAAGACTCACACTTCTCGGATGAACCCCCAAACCAAGCAATCCCAAACCAGCACCCACCTGACACCCAAGTTTTCATGGCCACAGGGTTTTCAGGGTAAGCTATGAAAACCAAAAATTCAAAAAGTGAAGCGTCAGCTCCAGCGAATATCCGGCCATCGTCGGTTTCAAAACATCAGGCCAACCGTGGACTGTCAACCGAAGCGGTCTTGAATTGCCTGCGGACTTTGTTGCCGAGGCAATACGAACTGGCCGAGGTCGTCGGCAAATGGGTTTGGCTGGATGTCTCGCCCGCTCGCCAGCCCGGTCTGGCAAGGTTGCTCTGGTCTTTGGGTTTTCATTGGAACCAGCGCTGCGGCGTCTGGCAGCATCCCTGCGGCAAGTTCGACCCGCTCGGCAGTCA
>JAJXXW010000052.1 GCA_021780905.1 bacterium | reverse complement strand
AAGGACGGCGCTGAACGGCACTTCAGCCACACTGGGATCGTAATCGCATCCGAACCTACGATGGCAGTTCGGCACAAACACGGCACTTCTTACGACGGCACTGCGGCGCTTAACACTTATGATGCTTACAATCGCGTTTCCAGTTACACGGACGTTTTTGGCAATTTGATCCGATACCGCTACGATGCCAACGGCAACGTGACCAATATGGTATATCCCGGTGGAAAAAATGTTTATTATGCTTACGACAGCAACAATCACCTGACCAATGTGACGGATTGGGCGCAGCGAACAACTTCGATTGGCTACGATTTGGCCGGGCGCGTCACGGGCATTGTCCGGCCCAACGGCTCTTACCGCACCATCGGTTACGATGCGGCGGGACAGGCGACCAACATCATGGAGCAGATGTCCAACAGCCTGCCGATTGCCATCTTCAAATTCAACTGGACGAACAGCGGCGCAATGGCATGGGAATTCGCCGCGCCATTGCCGCACACGGCCACCGTGCCGACGCGCACCATGACTTACGACGACGACAACCGACTGGCGACCGTCAACGGCACTTCAACGACCAGCGACCTTGACGGCAATCTCACTTACGCGCCGTTGACGAATGGAACTTTCGTCACCCAAACATTCGACGCGCGGAATCGGTTGACAAGTTCCGGCGGCGTCACGAACATTTACGATGCGATGGACAATCGTATCGGCCAGACCGTCGGGACGAACACCACGGTTTATGTGGTGAATCCGAATGCAAAATTGCCGCAGGTGTTGATGCGGATAAAAAATGGCGTCACCAACTACTACATTTACGGCGCGGGGTTGCTTTACCAAGTCACCGAGACGGCCACGGCCACCAACACGCTGACATACCATTACGATTATCGGGGCAGCACGATTGCCCTTTCCGCCGACAGCGGAGTTGTGACCGACCGCATTGAATACTCGGCTTACGGCCTGACCACCTATCGTGTCGGACTGACCGACACGCCGTTTTTGTTCAACGGGCGCTACGGTGTGCAGAGCGATGCCAACGGCCTGCTTTATATGCGGGCGCGTTATTACAATCCCTATCTCTGCCGGTTCATCAATCCCGACCCGACCGGTTTTTCTGGCGGCATGAATTTTTACGCCTATGCGAATGGAAATCCCGTTAGCTATCTTGATCCGTTTGGAATTGCTGCTTGGTATGACACTTGGGGGGCTGCGGTCGGACAATGGGTTTCTACCGCTCAAACATTTTACAACAACAATCTGCCGTGGGGGGTGGCTGGCACAATCAATACCGGCGTTGGCATTGTTGGCGGTGTTATGAGCAGTCCTCAAGCTATCGGACATGTCGGAGAAGGCAGCGGCACTTTTTCCGCCGATCCCACTTTGGCAAATTTTGCTGGGGTTTGCAGTGATGTATCGGTTATTGCAGGCACAGCCGCAGGCGGATTAAGTCCAGTTGCTGCTCTTAACAGACCGATTGGATACGGCAATGTGGTGTATAGATATGTAGGATCTGGCGAAGCTGGCGCAGCACGCGGAGGAATGATACCTAATGCTTATGGAGATGGGACGTTGAGGCCCACATACGTTACGCCAGACGCTCCTTTAACTTCGGCAGGTGACGTTGAGTCCGCGTATCAAGTAGGGCAATTAGACCCGAGGGGAGCAAGGCCGAGTCCAAGCTATATTATTGCCGGTGATGCGAGCGGAGTTGATTTTTATGGCCAAGGCCAAGTTCCGGGAGGCACTGGTATCCAATGGATGACAGATCAACAAATTCCCACGATTAGCGTGAATCGGATAGGCTATAATCTCATGTATGGCTCGACTGCGGCAGGATATAGCTGGCTTGGCGGCTCTGTCTCTGGTGGTAGCAGCACGGGCAAGCCATAAATCTATGAGTCAAACGAAAATGATTACTGTTTATCAACTGCGCCAAAACAAGCGCCAGATTGAGTCGGTGCAGCAAGCAACCTTGAAGACGTTGAAGTTTGGCATAGCACAAACCCACGGTTTATTTGGTTCAGACGAATGGTGGAAGAATATTGAATCTGGCAAACTCGCTGTTCACACCTTAAAGGGTGTTATTACACGCCTTTTCTTGGGTGGAATGCGCGACACCGAAGAGTTCACCATGCGTTTGGAAACGGGTGAAGAACTTACTTGGTTGAGATATGCCGATAATAAGGAGTTGTTTGGGTTTTACGCGGTTGGGAGGCAAATTGAAATTGATTACGTTCTTCAAAGGCATCGCCTTTTTTCCTATGGCAATTTTTTGAGGCGGCACGAAGAAATCATTGAAATCAGAATTGGAGAGGAAATCCAAACGCTTCCACCTGCTAAATTGCGTTCTTCTTTTTTCCCTTGCCAAGCGGCCAATGCTAGTTGGGCGAGTTCCGTCATTGTTTTTTTTCTTCTGATCTTTAGCAGCGTTGGCGCAAGGCTTGTATTAGAGTTGATTGCATTATTACTCATTTTTGCAGGAATTGGTTTGGGGGTCGCGGCATTATTTGGCATCCGAAAATATGGCCCAAAAAATATTTTTGCGCCGGCACTTGTCGGCATCGTCATCAATGGATTGTTGCTTTTCATTTTCATTACAAATTTTTTAGCCGCCAAAACGAATCATTGAAAAAATTAGCCTTGATTAAAAGTATGAATCGCCCCAATAATTCCATCGTGAAGTCGCTGATTGTTGCAGCCGCGCTATTTGTTCCTGCCTTGTCGCTTCTTGCGCAAGGCCAAGTAACGATGATTGAAGCAGACCGCACCACGAGCCAAAATGACAGCTCGTTTTTCCTGCCGGTGCTTCCCCCGACTCCAATTTCAGATGCTTTATCCGGCTCACCCTCACTTGTTCAGCCAAGCCAGTTGCAATCTGTATCGCTATCAGTCCAAGCCGTTCCAGAACCCTCGACGCTTGCCTTGCTCGGTTTGGCGTTTGGATTGTCTGGCGTCAGATACTTTCGCGCTCGCATTTCCGGCTTGAAATAAGTCTGCATGACTTTTTGGAGATCGTGAAAATGGCCGATTTGGCGTCATAAGGATTTTGAAGGAATTTCCGCAGTGGGATTATATTTTGCGGCCAAATTACCGCGTTGTGGTTGTAACGCTGATGCGGCGGGGTGGCTGGGGATTTTTAACCGTGGATTTTGCCGGGCTGCGGTCGTAAAAGAGCATCTTCAGCGGCTGACTGCACTGGCATCGTAAAACCCGGTTTTGAGCGTTGGCGAGGCGCTTTGCCACGCTCCCATCGTAACGCGGCTTTTTGTCGCTTTCCCGGTGGTTTGCCACACTGGCGTTGTAAGGCGGGATTTTTGCCGGTGCGGTGGGATTTGGCCGAACTGGCATCACAAGGCTGTGATGCCAGTGACCGGATTATCGCGCACCAGTGATCTGGCACATGGCCTCATGGAAGGACAGGCCGAGGACTTGGACGTGGAAGCCACCCGATTATCACACGCCCCGGACAACGCCGGTCCATCCGAAAATTATTCCCTGCGGATTTTCGTCTTGTCCGGGCAGCGAAGGATGGCAAAAAGCCGGAAAAAACTGTCAGTGAATTTGTTAGTTAAAGCACGCGCAAATAGCCGAAAATACTGGCGAATTCACCCGAATAGTCTTTGGTTTTCCCAGCAATCTGCTACAATTCCTTTGTCTGAATCAATGCAACAGATTGTGTCCATCTGTGGCCAAAACAAATTGGAACCTGAATTGCTTTTTCCCAGCCGGCGCAACATCCGCCAAAAAAACATGGAAACCGCTGAAACCCTGAAGATGGAAATCAAAAAACTCAGTTCGCAGGCCGTGCAGGCCAAACTGGACTTGCACGATCTGTCCGAAGAACTGCCGACGAACTGGGAACGCATCCCGGAACAGGCACAGAGGACATTTCAGATTTACGAGAAGTTGATCGCCGCGCTGGGCGGTTAGCGCCGTCAGGCGCGGCATATTTGTAGAACGCCGGCCTTTTGTGATTTTCAACCGCGCGTCGTCGCCAAAGAGATTCCGGCGCAAATTCGCCGTGTGAGTTTTTTCAACACAATCCCGACGTTGACCACACGACGCAAAATCCATAGGATTCAAAGTCGTGTCATTTCAGGGCAAAGTGCCATTTTTCGCCTTTCTACAAGGCATCGCAGCCGGAACCGCGCTTGAAGAAGCGGCTCCGGCTGAAAATTACATCCTCGACGAGCGCGTCCCTGATGCTCGCGAGAATGACTTTCTCGACTTTAACGGCTTTGCGTCCGCTGCCCACAACAAGGATTCGTGGTTCAAGCATCATGCTTTCTACGCCAAGGCGAAAGTGGCACTGCCCAAACCCAGTGAAACATTTACCCCCATCAACCAGCCAAATTGGGGTAGTTTTGACCCCGATTGGGATGTGATTCGCGTTGAGACTCTTTGCGGGCTGAATGATCGAGCATTGTCGCGGGGTTCCACCAGTGCGGAGACTCAAGTCGCCAGTCTCATTCGCGAAATGTTGGCAGCGCGCGCCGCCGGTTCAATTCTTGACCCTCTCAAAACAGCAGAGGTGGAAAAATGGCTACAGCTCGTGAACAAAGGTAGAGAC
Source organism: bacterium (assembly GCA_021780905.1). GTDB lineage: Bacteria > Verrucomicrobiota > Verrucomicrobiia > Limisphaerales > UBA11358 > UBA11358. Next base: position 7,055 of record JAJXXW010000052.1, on the reverse strand, counting down.
CACCGACCCGCCTTCGTAGCTCCATTCGCTGAAGTTGAAGACATTTTGAAACAAGCCGATTGGGCAAACCGCCTCCGTGATGCGCTCGGCCTCGGCCATATTCGTCTTTGGGCCGGAAATCCGATGACGATTGTGCTGATGCAATACAACCTCATTCGCGTCCACAACGCCCACATCGGCAAGCCCGCTTGGGCTGCATCGCCCACCGTGCTCGACGACGTGCCTCGCCAGATGCCGAATCCCTGTTTTTTCCCAGCGCCAAAGAAAGCATCCGCTGACGGCTACGGTTACACCGTGGATCTCGCCACACGTGGAGCCACCTATCGGAAAGAATTCATCCACGCCCGCATTGATTATACCCTCGCTGACATCCGCCGCATTGGTGAGGTTACAACCGATGTGCCTGATGCTAGAATTAAGCAAGCCCGCAAAGACCATCTTGACCTGTTGAAAGCCGATTTGGTTCACTTTCCAGACCTGAAGCGTCCATGAATGAATCCGTCCAAAAGTGGCTCGGTGAGCTGACCGCTGCTCCCACAACAGCGATTCAGAAGCTCGTGCTCGGATACTCTGGCGTGTCGGCATGGTCGCGATCGAGCCTGCGTGAATCGTTCATCGAAATTTTCCAGACTCATGCGGAGACGCTGGACTCTGCCGTCGCCAGATGGCTGCAAGAGCGTCTGATGAAACTACCGCCAGAGAAGACACCGACGCTGGTCTGGGCCTCGCATCTTCAGGATTTATTCAGTGCCATCGCTGGCCTTCCGCTGTCACAGGTCGCTCGGCTGCTTCGCGACCAGATGCGCGATTTCCGTTCTTGGTTGCGTCCGCTGCGGACAGATGACGGCCTCGACCCCGAGGCTGCCTATCTCTCGGCGCTGGCTTGGGCTGACACCAATCAGCATTTGGAAGGTATGTGGCAAGGCTTGGCTTTGCGTCGCAATCACGAGCCGGTTTATTACACTGACATCGGTTTGCTCGGTCTCCGAAAGACGCGTGATGATTCAGGCCAGTTGCCGGCCAAGGCTCCGTTCCTCCTGCTCGCCACGCTGATTGACCTTGCTGATACTGGCGTTCCGCAAAAGGACTGGCTCCTCACCACCCGCGCGATGCTCGGCGGCTACCACTACAGCTTGGAAACATGGGTGCGCGAGTTTGAGCCGGTTCTGGAGTCTCGACTGGATTCTAAAAATGGGCCGGAATGGTTAAAGAAAGTGTTGCCCCAGATGCGTGGCAGACATCAGCCAGATCAATTTGATCGGCGTGATAAATCACCTGCTCATTCAAAACAGGAAAAAGAGGCAATGATTGCAGCAGTGGCAAAATATGGGCCGACAGCCATTGGCGAAAAGTTGGAAACCTTCCTAAAAGGTGAACGAATCTACGCCAACATTACTCGCAATCCGTATTTTCTAGTCCGCACCTTCAATCGTCTTGCGGAAAAAGCGCGCAAACATAACCCTTGGTGGGCTGTCGCAAGAGCCGAAGAAGCACTATTTTGGGATGAAAATAATCCTAGAAATTGGGTCGTTCTTGCTCGCTGCCTTTGGACGAGAGGCGTCAGAAATAAAATAGCCGATAACGCTTACGCGGCCGAAAAAGATTGTCGGGATGCCATTGATACGCTCTGGACCGCTCGTTTTGATTTTCCGTGGAATTATTTTGTGCGAAATGAACTCGCTCGTCTTCACCGTGATGCTGGTGAGTTAGACATTGCTGAAGCGATTTATAGCGAAGCCGTATTGGAGTTTCCGAATGAACCTGGCTGCCGTGATGGATTGGCAAAGGTCTTAAAATCCCGAAATCATATCGCCGAAGCAGAACAAATTCATCGCGAAACTTGCGTCCGTTTTGCTGCTGAACACTACTGCCGTCACGCTCTAGCAGTGATTCTGTTTTATCGAAGTGCAGAGACTGGGAACGCCGTTGAGAAAGAGGAATCACGCCGTTTGCTATTGGAGGCGGCAAAACTTGGAAATCCATTTGCGCGCACTTGGCTGGAAGGCTTCGACATGGGCTGGCAACGTCAGGCCAAGCGTCAGGGAGCTTTTGATGACATGGCAAACGTAGATCACGAGGTTGATGAACCCATCGCGCTTCCTTTGCCAACGCCAGACAAGATGCATCCCGCTCAACGGCTAGGACGAGCACTTTTGTTCCAATGGCAGGCTCGTCGCGCAGAATCCGCCGGGAAACGTGAACGATTCTTTGCCGAAGCCGAAGCGCTGTTTGAGCTGCCCGACGAGTTGACCGGCGAATGTCGCACTGCCTTTTTGGAAGCGCGTGGATTTCTTTTACTCGCCCGCGACCGGACGGCTGAAGCACGCACCTATTTCGAGCAGCAACTCGCCGCCACTGCTCCGCGTCGTCCGTTGGGATTACGACTTGGTTTCGCCGAAGCCCGAGCGCGTCTTGGTGAAATCCTCAGCGATAATGAAGAAGCTGAACTCTCCTCCTTTGGCCCGGAAGGCAGCATTTTACCCCTCGTCTTGAAAGTCGTCCGCCTGCTCGAATCCAAAGTCTCCGACGCCGCGCTCCGCGATTTGCTCCTCGCACTATACCCGCGCGTCCGCGAACTCGCCGGAATGCCCGCATCTGAATTGGGAGAAGAGGACGAGCCAGCCGAGACTACCGTTCCCACGAGCCAGCCTGAAACGCCCGACACCATGATGGCTCATCTCCTCCTTGCGAGCGTCTTCCGCCCCGCTGCCATCAACACTCCCGACGACCTCCAAGCCGCCGACTCCATCCCCCGCGTCCGCGCTTCGCTTAAATCCCATCGCGACGATATTTTCTCCGTTGCCGAGAAGCTGGCCTTGGTCGCTTGAAAAAATCCACTTTGGCGACAAGATTGTTGCTTTTAGCAAATCATTCCGCGCACGTTGTAGTAGCCGCCGAGGACGAGATGCTCGGATTCGCCGGCGAGGCAGGATTTGGGCAGCAGGCCGCTGAAGAAAACGATTTTGGCGAACGGCACTTTCACTTCCCACGCGCTGGAGCCGAATTCCCAGGCCACCTCCGGGTCGGAGGTGAACGAACTCAAATTGTTCAACTGCACCAACGCGGCGCGTTTGGCGCCGGTTTCAGTTTGCACGGTGTATTCCTCGGAATCATGCGTGCCGCGATAAAGCGTTTTCCATTTCTCGTCTGGAAAACGGCGGCGAAGTTCGTCCTGGCAAAAGGTGTAGAGCAAATCCAATTGCATCAGCACGCCAATGGATTTGGCCGCGCCGCGCGTGCGATCGAGCATGAACGCCTCGCGCGCGGCGCGGTCGTCGGCGAGCCGGCCTTTGTGAAACGTCGCCAGCAGGCCGAAGCGGCTTTCGGCCCATGATTTGAGCACGGCACCGGCCGGGCCGTTGGAGTCCGCTCCCCAGGCGCGCAACAAATGCACAAAGCTGTAAGGCGACTTGAAATTGCCGTGCAGCTCGAATTTCTCATTGAGGCTGAACTTGGCGCAAAGATAGTCGTGAAAAAACCGGCTGCGTTCGGCGGCGTCGGCGATTTGTTCCAAACCGCGAAAAAGTCCGAGATCGGTCGTCCGCGCGCCGTCAATTTCCACCGGCAGCGGGTTGGCCTGAAATTCCTCGGAGCCGATGATCCACGGCGAAAGATTGCAGCGGTTCAGTGAACACGACGAGCGCGAATGATCTTCCGCGATGTTCTGATGATATAAATTTTCCGGCGGGCGCATGGGATCAGATGGCTGTTCCGGTTTATATCATTGCTCGGAAAGATTGAGAAGTTTTTGCGTTTGAAGATAAATGGCCGTGGTCACTTTCGGGTCGAGTTTTTTCAGCCAGCGCGCGGGAATTCCCTGCACGCCGTAAAGTGCGCCGGCGAGCTGTCCGGCCAGCGCGCCAGCGGTGTCGGCGTCGCCACCGCGATTGACGACGCGGACAAGACAATCTTCAAAACTGCCGGTGCTGAAGAATCCGTCGAAAACGGTTTGCACCGTATGCACGATGTAACCGCTGGTCTGGCCGGGCCACGGTTTGAAAGCAAACGCCGGCTGTCGAGCGATCAGACTGTCGGCGATTTGATTGCAGGCGGCCCGCTCGCCATCGAGCAAAAGCCGGCGGGTCATGCGGGCAAGCGCCACGGTGGCGGCGTCGGATTGCGGATGGTTGTGCGTCAGGTGTGCCTGTTCGAGGCTGCGCCGGACGAGGAGTTCATCGCTGGCCAGCGAGGCGAACACGGTGGGCAGGTTGCGCATGGCCGCGCCGTTGCCGCCATTTTCCTCGGCGGGCGGAACGCTCAAGCCGCCGGTGGAAATGTAATTGCTGATGCCGCGCCGGCAGGCATTGCCGATGTCCACCGGATTGCCGCGCATCCACTTTACGAAAGCGTCGGCAATGGCGCGCAGGTTCCAGCCATCGCTGGCAATCAAGGCGGAACCGAGTGCGAGCGCCATTGCGGTGTCGTCGGTTACCCGCCCCGGTTTCAAACGCAGCCAGCCACCGCCGATGATTTCCTGGTGAACTTGGTATTGCGCGGCGATTTCGCGCGCCGTCATAAACTCGACGGTTGCGCCCAAGGCATCGCCGATGGCCAGACCAAGGAACGACCCCAAGGCTCGATCCAATAGCCACGGATTTGTTTGCGGTCGGATCGGTTGGCCTTGAAATGTGATCATGCGCGCTTGAGTTGGCCGCTCAAGCTGGGTCAAGTGGCTGCGACGTCTCCGCGCCGGAAGCGTTTGAAATCAATGCCGAGCCGTTTCACGCGCAGGCCCATCTGACGCTCGGTGAGGCCAAGCTTGCGCGCGGCGGCGGCCATGTTGCCGTCGCAGCCCTTGAGTTCGGCGACAATCATTTCGTATTCCAGCGCGGAGACGGCGGTGTCAAGCGTGCCAGTGGCGGAAGTTTTTTCGGAAGCCTCTTTTTTCTGCAACGTCGGCGGCAGATAATGCGCCTCGATGGATTTGTCCGGCGCGAGCAGCACGGCGCGTTCGATGCAATTTTCCAATTCGCGCACGTTGCCGGGCCAGTGGTAGCTCAGCAGCAAATCAATCGCCGCGGTGGAAATCCGGCGGACGGATTTCTGATTCAGCTTGGAATATTTTTCCACGAAATAATTGGCGAGCAGCAGCAGGTCCGATTTGCGTTCGCGCAACGGCGGCGCGTAAATCGGAAACACGTTCAGGCGGTAATAAAGGTCGGCGCGGAATTTATCCTGCTCAATCATCTCCTCCAGGTTGCGGCTGGTGGCGGTGAGGATGCGGACATTGGCCTTGATCGGGGTGTGGCCGCCGACGCGCTCGAATTCCTTCTCCTGCAACACGCGCAGCAGCTTGACCTGGGTGGCGGGCGAGACGTCGCCGATTTCATCGAGAAAAATGGTGCCGCCTTCAGCGATTTCGAAACGGCCCTTGCGCATGGCGATGGCGCCGGTGAACGCGCCTTTTTCGTGGCCGAACAATTCGCTTTCAATGATGGATTCCGGCAGCGCGGCGCAGTTGAATTTCACGAACGCCTTGCCTTTGCGCGGGCTTTGCTCGTGCAGCGCGCGGGCGATGAGTTCCTTGCCCACGCCGGATTCGCCGCGAATCAAAACGGTCGTTACGCTGCTGGCCACCTGTTCGATGTGGCGATAGACCGAGCGCATCGCGTCGGAATTGCCGATCATGTTCGGCGGGCGGAAGCTCGTCTGAATCTGCTGCTGCAGCCGCTCGTTTTCACGCTGGAGTGATTCCAGCTTTTCCTGCGCGAGCCGGTGAAAATGCACCGTGTGCGCGATGACATTGGCGATGAGCGACAGCAGCCGGCGGTCTGCTGAAAGTTGGACGCGGCCGTCCAGGATGCGTTCCACGCTCAACGCGCCGATGACTTCCTCGCCGAATTTGATCGGCACACAAATGTAAGCCGCCGACGGCGAGCCAAGTTCAACCTGCTGCTCCTGCTGCCAGCGCGTTTGCAGGACCGATTCCTTGGAGATATCCGGCACGACAATCGCCTGACCAGACTCGATGACTTGCTGAACCAGATCGCGGCAGGCGATCAAATAGTCTTTCTGGCTCTGGCCGCTGGGCAGCCCGACCGCCTCGCTGATGCTGACCGTGCTATCTTCGCGGTTGAGAATAGTGATTGTGCCTCGCTTCATCCCTAAACCATCGGCCATTTTCAAAAGCACCGGCCGGATGACTTCGCGAAGTTCCAAGCTGCTTTCCAGCGTGTAGGAAATGTCGAAAAGAAGGCTCAATTCGTCCACGACGCGGCAGCCAGCCCCTGCCGACGGCAGGCTGATTTTTTGCGCGTCAATTCCCGGACATCCGGGGAGACATTCGTCCAACAATTTTTTCACACACAAACTCTCGCAAGGCGTGTGCCAAGAATCTACGACTCCACCACAGACCTAACGGCATCACCTTTTCTTTCATCGGTAATTCCACGCCTCCGGCAGTTGGAACAGCGTTTGCTTATTTGCCTTCCAAGTTCAGAGAATGACAATTTTTGACCGGAACTGCGTATAAAATCGCAGAAGGTGTTGTTTTCTTTTGTTCAAGTTGCCTAAAGATTGACAGCTAACCTTGGTCAATAAACTTCTGAAACGATTTTTCACGAGGCAATTGTTTTCGGCAATTCGATCGCTCATGAATGACAAGATTTGGGTTGTATTTTTGTCTTCATCAAGAACGCACACGGTATTCGGATAGCCGATGCAGAAGGCCGTCGAATATGGCGCGTGGCGTCTGCGCGACCTGCGCGCCTTGCTGGACCGCGCGCCGGCGCAACAGTTGACCTTTTTGGAAAAACATCCGCTCATCCGCGACCTGGACGCTTACGGCCAGATCGTGCCCGATTGCTGGCCGTGCGCCAGCACCTTTGACCCAAACACTGAAAACCTCAAACCACAAACACAAAACATAGAATGAATATTCCTGACTCCGGGCCAGCGTCACAATCTGGTCGAGCTCCGCCGGCAAAATCCGGTGCAGCGGGTCTTTGGGGCCGGGGATGAGATTGGCCAGCGGCTGTCCCTGGCGGGCCTGTTGTTGCCAGCGGACGACGCGCCGGTGTTCGATCGCCAGGAGCGAACAGGTCCGACGTGCCGAA
>JAJXXW010000057.1 GCA_021780905.1 bacterium | reverse complement strand
TGCTTCTGGAAGCGGAGGAGAAAACGGCCAGCGAGATGCACGATTTGACGATGCTGTTGCAGAAGCGAAACTTGACGGCGCAGCAGGCCCACGACCAGGCTTGGGAGATCGTGAGGGAGCGTTACATCCTGTTGCCACCGGAAACGAACGAGAACCAGTAGTCCGCAATCCGAATAATTACCGGATTTCCCCCGCTGATGGCGTTGGCGCGGGTTCACTTCGGGAGAAGTGCCGCACCAACATTGCCGCCATCAAGTTGCTTCGTCAGCTTCAAGCCGATAATCGTCCGGCAAACAATGAAGAAAAATCCGCGTTAGTCCGTTATGTCGGTTGGGGTGGATTGTCGCAGATTTTCAGCCCGGCAACGGACTGGCAGAAAGAAAACATCGAACTGTCGGCGTTGCTTTCCGAAGAAGAATTTCGCGCCGCCCGTGCTTCCACCCTTAACGCGCATTACACGTCCGGCGAAGTCATTCAAGCCATGTATGCCGCTGCGGAGCGGCTTGGATTCAGCGGTGGGCGCATTCTTGAACCTTCATGCGGCATCGGTCACTTCCTTGGCTTCATGCCGGAAGCCATACATTCGCAATCCATCATCACCGGCATTGAAATTGATCCACTGACGGCGCAAATCGCCAAAGCTCTTTACCCGGATACCGACATCCGCAATGAACCATTTGAAAAGGCCAATATCGCCGACGGTTTCTATGATTTGGCGATTTCCAACATTCCCTTTGGCGATTACAAGCCGTTCGATAACAAGTTCAACCGGCAGGGATTCCTGATTCACGATTATTTTTTTGCACGGGGCATTGAAGCGGTTCGGCCAGGTGGACTCATGATGTTTATCACATCACGCGGCACGATGGATAAAATGGACAACTCGCTTCGCCGGAGTGTATCGGCGCAGGCGGATTTGGTTGGCGCAATACGTTTGCCAAACACCGCGTTCAAACGCAGTGCCAATACCGAAGTCACTACCGACATTCTCATTCTCAAAAAGCGGCGACCGCTGGAAATCGCCAAAGGTGAAAGTTGGACGGAAACCGTTGACTACACCAACACCAGCGGCGAGACGTTCCGCCTCAATGAGTATTTTGCCAGACATCCGCACATGATGCTGGGCGAAATGCGATTGGAAGGCCGAATGTATGGACGCAACGAGCCGACGCTGGCCGACACGGGCTTGGACTTAAAAACTGTCTTGGCTGAGGCCGTAAGAAAACTACCGGCCAACATTTATCAATCGTTGAACCGTCCGCAGGGACTTGACGCTGCCGACCAGAGCATCCCGGCGCCGGGCGATGTTAAACCGAACGCCTACACGATCCACGATGATGAAATTGCCATTCGCGAAGGCAATGAACTGATTCCACTGCCGCATCTGCCGACGCAAACGAAATTGCGGATTCGAGGCATGATTCAGGTGCGCGATGCCGTCCGGCAATGTTTGCGGACGCAACTGGAAGATGCCGGCGAAGACGACATAAAGTTGGCGCGGCAGCAATTGAATCAAGCTTACGACCGATTTGCACGGCGCTTTGGCGCAGTGTCCGAGCGGGCGAACGCGCTGGCGTTTCGAGGCGACCCGGATTTGCCGTTGTTGTTCTCGCTGGAAAATTACGACACGGAAACCAAGAAAGCGGCCAAGACGGCCATTTTCCGGGAGCGCACGGTTCACAAACAAAGGCCGGTGACATCGGTTCAATCACCCAAGGAAGCGGTCATTGTCTCGCTCAATGAAAAAGGACGGGTGGATTTGGAGCACGTCGCCAAGTTGTTGAATCGTCCAGCGGAAGAATTTTTGCCTGAACTGAAAGGCATTCTGTTCCTCAATCCGCAGACGCAGTCCTGGGAAACAGAGGATCATTATTTATCGGGTGATGTCCGCGATAAGCTTCGCATTGCCGAAGCGGCCAGCCTCACCGATCCACGCTTTCAGGAAAATGTCGCGGCGCTTAAATCCGTCCAGCCGGACGATTTGCCTTCCACTGAAATTGACGTGCGCTTGGGTGCGAGTTGGGTTCCGCCGAAGGATTATGAAAAGTTTGCCCGTGAATTTCTTGGTGCGGATGACATCAAAGTTTCTTACGTCGTTCCGCTTGGCACTTGGAACGTAAAGGCGGACATGCAAACCAAAAGGTCGGTAGCCAATACGACCGAATGGGGGACAGACCGCGCCACCGCCTTGGAATTGCTGGAGGACGCTCTGAACCTGCGAACACCCACGATTTACGACAAGGTGAAGGAAGGCGGCAAAGAGCGGCAGGTGGTCAACGCCACGGCCACCGAAGGCGTGCGGGAAAAACAGCAAAAAATCAAAGACCACTTTAAGGAATGGGTTTGGAAGGGTGATGAACGCCGCGAACGACTGGTGAAAAAATACAACGAGGAATTTAACTCGGTTCGGCTGCGGGTATTCAATGGTGAGCATTTGACGTTGCCGGGTGCGAGTCAGGCGATCCAGTTGCAGTCACACCAGAAAACCGGCGTGTGGCGCATTGTGCAAACACCGAACACCTTGCTTGGCCATGTCGTTGGCGCTGGCAAGACATTTACAATGGTTGCAGCGGGCATGGAGCTGAAACGGTTGGGCCTTGCCCGCAAGCCCCTATTCGCTGTTCCTAATCACATGCTCGGTCAGTTTTCATCCGAATTGCTCATGCTGTATCCCAGCGCGAACATATTGGCGGCGACCAAGGAGGATTTTGCCAAGGACAAACGCCGTGAGTTGATGAGCCGCATTGCCACCGGGAATTGGGACGCTGTTATCGTGACGCATTCCGGTTTTGAAAAGCTGCCCATGTCGGAAGAATACCAGCGCAAGGTGATTCAAGAGCAGGTGGACGAGTTGGAAAGCGTGTTGCAGGAAATGGGCGACGACCCGGAAGAACGCCGCACCGTGAAGCAACTGGAATCGGCCAAGAAGAAATTGGAAGCCAAGCTTGAATCGCTGACCGACAGCGATAAAAAGGACAACACGCTCGCCTTTGAAGAACTTGGCGTTGATCGCATTTTTGTTGATGAGGCGCATTACTTCAAAAATCTATTTTATGTCTCGAAAATGACGCGCATCGCCGGTTTGCCGCAAACCGCATCCTCCCGTGCCTTCGATATGTATTTGAAATCCCGTTACATTCAGGAACGTAACGGCGGGGGCGGCGTGGTGTTTGCGACCGGAACACCGATTGCCAATTCCGTGGCTGAAATGTTCACGATGCAGCGTTACCTACAAATGGGGACATTGCGAAAACAGGACGTGCATCATTTTGATAATTGGGCGGCGACTTTTGGTGAGACAGTTACGGCAATGGAATTGTCCCCGGATGGCGGTGGTTACCGGCTCAACACGCGTTTTGCCCGCTTTGTCAATGTGCCGGAGTTGATGCAGATATTTTGTCAAGTGGCCGACATTCAGACCGCCGAGATGCTGAAATTGCCCGTGCCACAGGTTCACACCGGCAGACCGGAGGTGATTCGTGCGCAGAACACGCCGGAATTGAAAGCGATTGTCAATGGACTCGTGGAACGCGCGGAAAGAATTCGCGGCGGGCGGGTTCATCCAGCCACGGACAACATGCTCAAAATCACCAGTGAGGGCCGCAAGGCCGCGCTGGATTTGCGAGTGTTAAATGCCCATGCCAAGGATCATCCCGGCAGCAAGATTAACCTGGCAGCGGACAAAATTTTTCAAATCTGGAAAGATAATCAAGCGAACCGATGCACCCAGCTTGTCTTTTGTGATTTGTCCACGCCTTCAAAACTGCGTCGGCAATTTTCCGCCTACGATGATTTGAAGGACAAATTGACGGCCCGTGGCATTCCCGCTGAAGAAATCGCGTTCATGCAGGATTATGACAGCGACACGCAGAAGCACGCTTTATTCAAACAGGTGCGGTCGGGAGCAGTGCGGGTGTTGATGGGCAGCACGCAGAAAATGGGTGCAGGCACCAATGTTCAGGAAAGATTGGTTGCCCTGCATCATTTGGATGCGCCGTGGCGACCCGCTGACGTGGAGCAGCGCGAAGGCCGGATTTTGCGTCAGGGCAATCAAAACCAGTCTGTCCACGTTTTCCGTTATGTCACCGAAGGCAGCTTTGATGCGTATATGTGGCAAACGCTGGAGACGAAAGCAAAATTCATTCAACAAGTGATGACAGGCAACACGCATGTCCGGCATATCGAAGACGTTGATTCGCGGGCATTGACTTACGCCGAAGTCAAAGCGATTGCCTCTGGCAATCCGATGGTGATTGAAAAGGCGTCTGTGGATGCCGAAGTCATGCGGCTGCAACGGTTGCGCCATCAGCACGCCCACATGCAAGATCGCGTTCGTTCCGAATGCCGTAAGTTGACCGAGCGGATTCCAGATTATCAACAGTTCATCGAAAACTTGAAATTGGACATGCGGCAACGTATGGACACGCGTGGCGATGCGTTTCAAATCAAACTGGAAAGATCAATGGTTAAAGACCGTGGCATCGCCGGTGAATTGATGCTGCGCATTGCCCGGCGTGTTTCCGGCGAGCAGCATCATTTTAGCATCGGTGAATTCGCCGGATTTGAGTTATCTGTGAAATCGTCTCAATGGGGACCGCCGGAGTTTGTTTTGAAGGGTCGTAATCATTATACGTTGAATGCCGTCGAATCGGCCTTGGGTATGATTCGTTCGCTTGAATACCTGGTGCAAAACATGGAGGGACAGTTGACCGACAACCAGAACGAACTGGCCGCTGCTAAAAAGCAGCGTGATGAACTGAAAAATAAATTCGGCCAACCGTTTGAGCACGAAACAAAATTGCAATCGCTCGTTGTCCGGCAGACTGAATTGGACGCGAAATTGGACATCTCCAAAAATCAGGCGGCAAACTCGCTGGCGGCAGAAGCAACCGAAACTATTGCCGAAGCCGTGGCAGAAGATCAAACGGAGGTGGTTCAAAATGATGTTGCATCCGCCCACTCTGCCAGGATTGCAGAAACAATTGCCGCCAACAAGAATCGCAGTTCGGTTGCCCGTGTGAAGTTTTGAAGGCTTTGTGAACTGCGCCGCCAATTTTATCGCGCTGTTCCGCTCGTAAAGGTATTGCTCACGGCTTGCGCTCCACCTTGGCGATGCTTGCAGCGCAATCTACGGCTGGTTGGAATTCACAAGGCACACATCAAGCCTTTAGGGTTTTAGGGGCAAGGTGACATGATTGAAAACTGGCAATTTGAACGTCCGGCTGGCTACCCGTAAATGTTGGAGAAATGTCTGTGCTGCCGGCTTGAGGGCGCGCTTGCTTCGCGTCACCATCACAATGGAACGTCTTGGACGTAGATTCTCCAACTGGCGGTAGGTTATGGTCGCTGGCATTTCCATAATGGCAGTTTGTGGTATCAATGAAATCCCTTGGCCCGCCGCCACCAGCGATTGAATCATTGCCGGACGACCGGCTTGAAAAACGATGCGGGGGCAAAAATCATTTCGTCCGCATAACCGAAGGGCACAACCGTTCATACAATGGTCATCTTTTGATAGAATGAATTTTTCAGATTCCAAATCTTCTTTGTAAATCGCTTGCTTGCGCGTGAGGGGATGGCGCGGATGCAATGCCAGCAGCATTTCTTCAGTATATAGATTTTCCGTGTCAAAGACTTCATCGCGGATGGGCTGGCTGGTGATGCCGACGTCCAATTTACCAATATCGAGCATGCTTAACATGAGTGCCGTGGTTGTTTCGTAGAGGCACACTTGAATATCCGGGAACTGATCAACAAAGGAGTTCAGAACATGAACAAGGAAGCACGGCCCAAGGGTCATCAAAATACCAACCAGCACTCTGCCTGCTTTTCGTTTACCCACACAGCGAACTTCCAGATTGGCACTGTCGAGGTCTGCCAAGATTCTTCGGGCTCGTTTTAGAAGAACTTCCCCGGCTTCTGTTGGCACCACCCGCCGTCGGCTGCGATCTAAAAGCAACTGGCCGACCTGCTGTTCTAATTTTTGAATTTGCTCACTGATGTTTGAGGTTGACGTATTGCAGTGAGCAGCCGCTTTGCTGAAGCTCCCATAATCCACCACTGCCACGAAATAACGTAATTGAGGAATGTCCACAAATTTAGGGGGAGAAAAAAAGCAGACATGCACGAAAATTTGAAGCTGTGATTCAAACTTTCGTTATCACCGAATTTATATTTCGGAACTACCCGTTTCCCTTTTTTCACCAGAGGTGTTATTTGAAATCTGCGCTTACACTCAGCGCAGTTTTTAGCGAATGGCAAACGGTAATCCAAGGCGAACAAAATTTCCAGCCAACTTTGTTGGACCGCAAATCAAACGATTGCGGCGGGCACAGGGCTGGTCCCAGGCAAAACTGGCGGAACAGCTTCAATTAAACGGGCTGGATTTTGGCAGGGACGTGGTAGCCCGTATTGAGTGTCGGATTCATTGCCTCCGGGATAAGGAAATTCTTTTCATTGCTCGAACGCTGGGCGTGGAAGTTTCTCGTTTGTTTTTGAGCGTTGAACACAAGTCTTTGGACAGTTTGCGCCAATAACCACCGCGTCTGAAAATTTTTTTGACTGTGATGAATTCATCACAACCTGTCGAGCGCATAGCTGGTAAAACAGAGCTAAAATTTATGGATGAAGTCAGCGAAACCAATCAAATCGAAAAACAAGCGCGAAAAATCGAACGGAAAGACCGGCTGGCCTATTCCATTCCAGAAGCGGCGGACATGCTCGGCTTGGACTACTTCAGCGTATATCGCCTTGTCCTTCGCGGCAAATTGAAAGCCTGTCGCGCTTTGCGTGGGAAATTTCTGATTGCCCGCACCGAACTCAACCGATTTTTGAACAGCGAATAGAAATATATGTTAAAACGAGACGGAGAAAATTGTGAACACGAAGTGCCGAATTATCCCGGCCTATTGACGACCAGCGAATACGCAGCGTATCAAGCGGCTATCCCTGTGGTTGCTGAGGAAGTGCGTTTACATAACGAACGGACAAAAATCCTGGCAGACTTGGAAAAGCAAAGTCCCGAAATTGCCGAAAAAGTATCGTCTCAACCGGACGCTACTTTGACTGAGGAGTGGCAATTGCGACACAGCTTGTTCAAATCTGCTAGAAGCGAAATGACTCTGTGTTCGCGCAGCGTGGATGGTGAGCAGCAATTTGGCGTGATTGAACGGTTTGATCTCAATTCGCCCTATGCACGGACAGAAGGGGAATCTGATGAAATCATGCGGGGAAACAATGCTTTTCTGGTGTTGCAAAACTTTGTGGAGAGTGAACGTAGCGTGCTTGACTTATATCGCAAAGACATCGCTGCAACGGTGGAAGAAAAGCTCACGGAGATGTTTCCTCAATTGAACAACAAGCGCGTCGTGCGGGCCATTGTCGCACGTTGTGACGGCCAGGTGCCGGTTCAGGGTGAAAAGGAAGCACCAGCCAAGAGCATCAAGATTCGGATGTAAAGCAATGTAGTATTTAGGTGAGAATTTTTATGAACGACTTCAACACCATGTTTCCCAACTTCGTGAATCAGTGTTTGTCGCTCAAGACATTGCTCACACCCATTGCCTTTGTCCTCCTCACCGGCGGATTGATTGCCTCGACCATTGCCAACCACCACAACGGTGCAGCACACCTTCAATCCATTGGCAGAATCATTATCTTCGTTGTGTTGTTGGTTTTTCTTCCAGCCTGGGGAAACAAAATTGTTTTCATCGTCAGTGATACGGTGACGAATGTTCTGAAAATTGATCCCGCTAAAATCCACGACGAATATCAGGCGGCGCTGCAACTCCAAAAATCTTCCGACGGGAATTCTAGCTGGTGGGAAAAAATTATTGATTTCCGAGCTTCCATTTTGGAGGGGATGATGTCAGTGGCCTTTTTGATTTTGGGCTGGCTTGCCAGCACAATTGAATGGTGGGCTTATATTTTGCAGACGGCCATTTTGTTCATTGGCTATGCACTGTCGCCCATATTCATCGGGATGATGGCATTCCCCGCACTCCAGAATATCGGGCGTAACTATTTGCTGAACTTGGTTGGCGTAATGCTTTGGCCATTGGGATGGGCTGTTGCTGGACTCATTACACAAGGAGTGATTGACTTTATGACTGACCGAAGTTTTCTCAATGCACCACCACTCGGCATACAACCCGCTGGATCAGACCTTTACTCTTTGCAAAATTTGATGGGGCTGGCCTTTTTGGGTATCTGGATTATTTTCAGCACCATCGCTGCACCAACCCTTATACAAAA
Source organism: bacterium (assembly GCA_021780905.1). Taxonomy (GTDB): domain Bacteria; phylum Verrucomicrobiota; class Verrucomicrobiia; order Limisphaerales; family UBA11358; genus UBA11358. Next base: position 3,517 of record JAJXXW010000057.1, on the reverse strand, counting down.
CGCCTTTACGAGAGGTTTGTCCGCAGTTTCAGGTATGTTCAGAGGGGCCTTTGCCGCAGGCAATGCGGCTGGAACAGCGGGATTCATGAGTTTAGCGGGCTCAATTGGCGGCAAATCCATTTCGCTTGGTAAAGATAGTTCCGGCAAGGGCGGTATGACGGGATCTGCAATATCTAAAAAGGAGGCTGCAATGGCGGGAATGATGGCTGCTGCCACCGCGTTAGAAACTTTGGTTACGGCTTCAATAAATGAGGGACAGGGAGGCAGTTCTTTGATCGGCTCGTTGGCGCAGATGAATGCTGCTAACAAGCGACTGACAAATTCCGGGGATTCAGGGCAAAACGAAAAACCCACAAATGAAGGGTTCCCACAAAATGACCCATCAGGCGATAAAACTGTCGCCGACCTTCTTAACAAGAGCAAAACTTCCGAAGTTTAGCTGACAGCTAACCGCAAATGTGCTAGAAATAGTTTGTCATGGAATTTCTTCTCATCATGGGAATTGGAACGGTGGTTGCCATTATAGTTGTGGTCAATCAACCGAAGTCAGGAGGCATTCCCTATGACAGAACCAACGACCCATTTGCCTATAAACCACCACGAAAGACGCTCGCGCATCAAAAAGATTTATCAGAGGTGATGGCGGTAGATGAACTGGATTATATAAGAAAACTTGGCCGTCACATAGACGACCCACGTCATTGGCCTGCACCGCTCCCACCGCCGCCGGTAAAACGGCCGGGATATGAGACCGATTGCGATTGAGCAGCCAGCGTAACGCTGGTTGGTGGCGCTACTCTAGCTTTCACTTTTTCGATGGCGTCCGCACCGACCCGCGCCGTTAATTCTTCCAGTAAAGTTTTTGGCTCTCTTAACTCCTTTTCAAAAACCTCTCGCCCCATTGCGTTTTTTGCGCTTTGCAGGTATTCGGTCAAAGACAGGATTTGCACCGGTTCGTTGGCTTGCCCCCAAAACACTTCGATAGCATCGTCTGAAGTCCACCAAGGATAAGAGTATGTCGCTTTCGCTTGAGCTGCGGTTTTAGTTTGTAGCTCTGTCACTTTTTTCCCGATTGGAGGGACTTCGGTGGCAGCAACAGCTTGGAGCGGGTCCGAATAGCTCACTTTTTGAGCCATGTTGATTGAATGTTGATCGCGCAAATGGCCGTAAGTTTTCATTGCCAACGCGCCGCCGTCTTTGTGCCCAAGCCAACGTGATACGGTCGGAATGTCCACGCCAGATTCAATGCAGCGAGTGGCGAACAGGTGTCGCAAATCATGGTGAGTAAAACGGGCAATCTCCAATTTCCAGCAAGCCGTATCTATTGATTTTTGACATTCCCGCACTCCAATCACCGGGTTGGATAACCACTCTTTTTTGGTTTTCTCGGAACGGATTTGTTCAAGCAGCCGCTGCAAATCGGGAATCATTGGAATCACTCGAATCTCCCAGTTTTTGGTTCCGGTTTCTGGATCACCTTTGATGATAATTTTCTTGTTGGTAAAGTCGCAATCGCAGCCATACAAACGTGCTGCTTCACTAATGCGTGCGCCACTGTAAGCAAGAAATTCAACTAAATCTCCGCAATTTCTGCTGTGCCTGCTGCCCGCGCCGCGAACCAATTTAACCAACGAAAGAAATTCGTTATGTTCCGGCAGAGTCAAAATCTTCTGGCGCACCTTGACTTTTTTAACCTGTTCCGCAGGGTTGCCGTATCGCGCCCCGGACTCAATGGCGATCTCAAGAATTTGGCGCACTGTTCCGACGGTGTTGTTAAACAAGGTCGGCGAATATTTTTTGGCAAAGGTTGCCCCCCAACGGAGGCAATCATTGACCGAGATTTTCCGAACATCCATTCCGTGCAGTTCCGGCCAACTTTTTAAGAGAGCTATAATCGTGTTTTCCCGATACAACTTCGCGCCAGCCTTCAGGTGTTGTGCATCTTGAAGTCGCTGCCGGTAAATGACCACGGCATCGCCAAAAGTCATTTTTCCTCTCGCAACAGATTGGATGGATTCTGCGCGTTGGTTTTCTTCTTTCAGGAAATCGCCCAATCGTAATTTTGCCACGCTCAACCGATCTGTCTTCAAAGACTTCCAAATGAGCTTGCCCTTAACTCGCGCCCTGGCATAATAAACGTTCGACGCTGTATTGCGAACGAGGTTGGCTACTGGAGTGTTTTGCCAGCGCGTTTCCTGTTTTAGTTCTGTTTTGCTCGCGTTCATGCAAACAGTATAGAACATCAGTATAGAAAAGTCAATTTTGCGCGTTTCAAAATCGGAAGATTCGCCAATAAAATCAATAGTTTTTGCCTCGGTAGCTCAATTGGTAGAGCAGTTGACTCTTAATCAATTGGTTTGCGGTTCAAGTCCGCACCGGGGCACCAATTTTACGAACGCCGCTTAATCACGCTTGCATCATCCACCTGACATGCTGTTGTTCATCGGGCGTTTTCATGTGTTGCTGGTGCATTTGCCCATCGGGATGCTGGTGCTGCTGGCCACCCTGGAAGTTCTGGCCCGCTTTCCCCGTTTTAAAAGGGCCGATGCGAGCGCCGGCTTTATTCTGGCGCTGGCCGCCCCCATTACCTTGCTAACGGCGGCTTGTGGCTGGCTGCTGTCGCTGGGCGGCGGTTACCCGGAAAATCTTCTGGAATGGCACAAATGGCTGGGCACGGCCACGGCGGCGGGCTGCATTTTGTCGGCAATCTTGTATCAACAGAGAAAAATCACCGCCTATCGCATCAGCTTGTTTGTCACGGTGGCAATCTTGACGGCCGCCGGACATCTGGGTGGATCGCTGACGCATGGCCGTGATTACCTGATTCGTTATGCACCAGCACCCTTGAAGAATCTTTTGGGTTTGGCGGTGACACCAAAGGCGACGGCTGTTTCCGCATCGCGAAACACCTCAAATTTGCCAGTTTTTTCCGGCGTGATCGCACCGTTGCTGGCCAATAAATGCGTGACCTGTCATGGCCCGGATAAATCCAAGGGCGGCCTGCGGCTGGATTCTTTTGCAGCCATGCAACAAGGCGGCGATGATGGTTTAATTTTTGATCCCGATGTGCCCGCCCAAAGCGAATTGCTGCGCCGCATTCTTCTGCCGTTGGACGACGACGATCACATGCCGCCGCAGGGAAAATCCCAATTGACGACCAACGAATTGGCTCTGTTGAAATGGTGGGTGGAGACAGGGACACCAGTCACCAATCTGGTCTCGGAACTCAATCCGCCGCCGGCGGTTCGGGCGATTCTCAACGCGCAAACCTCACCGAAATGATTGCGGTTTCGGCATTGAATTGCCGCCGGCGGTTCAGCAATATGGTGGAATGAATCGTCAAATTTTCGCCTTGCTGATCCCGCTGCTGCTCTGGGGCGGGGCGTCCAACCTCCTGGCGCAAGGGACGGCCTTCAGTTATCAGGGCCAACTGAATGTTGGCGGTGTGCCGGCCAATGGCAGCTACGACCTTCGCTTTGCCGTTTTTGACGCGGTCACGAATGGCGCTCAAATCAGC
>JAJXXW010000091.1 GCA_021780905.1 bacterium | reverse complement strand
CGGCGGGCACGCATTGGTTGAGGTTGATCACTGTCAGAAAGTCCGGCTGGGCTTGGGGTTTTCCGCGCATGACTTACAGACAAACTTCAACTTCGCTGGTTCAAACGTTTTTCAACAAACTGCTAGTAATTAAATAAAAATAAAATTACAGCACACTGTTAAATGCACTTTTGTCTGGTTTGTCATGTGAGCAGTGGATAACAAAACAGAGATCAAAAAATGTTGCTTGTCTTGATTGAATTAAATTGACTTCAAGTGAAGTAATCTATAAGATGAGATTATGGGAGACTTGCCTTTGAAGTCTTTCAAACAGTTGATCGGCGAAACCTCTAGCCAAAGCATTGTAATTTTGACTTCGTGTGAAGTTGGAACGTGCCGCTAGGGTAATCACGCCGACAACTAATAGTTATATGTTGACCATTGAAGAAATTAAGCCAGCCAACAATCGCCAATCAGAAAACCAGCCAAGCAAGTTGCTTTATACAATCAAAGACACGGCTCATATCTTGAGCGTGAGTGAAAAAAGTGTCCGCCGTTTCCTTGAGCGCGGTCTGTTAAAAACGTCTCACGCCCTACGCACAAAGCTAATCACGCGAGAATCTATTGAAAACTTTGTGAAGGCCACGACTTGACCGCTACTTTACTTTCGCCAATTCCGTTTTGACGTATTCGGCATCATTCGCGCCGAAAACTTCCGTGTAGGTGTTCAAAATAAGCCGTCCCCCGTCTTGGTGTCCCTGCCACTTGGCAATCAATTTTATGTCAACGCCAGATTGCCACAAACGCCGAATCAAATAAGCACGGATGCTCCGTTGTGTGAAATGTGGATAGCCAAGCCGCTTGCAGGCGTTCGCCAGTGATTTTTTGGCGTCTGAAATCGCGAACAATTTTGTTTCTGGCGCAGGTGGCGTTGTGTAGCGGTCATGGAGCTTTTTCAAAAGCGGTTTCAAGTGGGCATAAATTGGAACATAAAAAAGTTCCCCTGTTTTCATGCGCCTTACGGTGAGTTGATCGGCTTCAAAATTAACGCGCTGCCATGTTAGCCAACTTGCCTCGGCCTGTCCTAAACCAGCCAAGCCAAGAAATTCAATGAAGTCCGCGCTTTCCTGTGCTTCTGCGTTTAGCCTCTGACTGCGAATGTCGGCAACGATAGCCTGAAATTGTTCGTCGGTAGGCACAAGGCGGATTGGTTTCTGTGGCCTTTTCCAAGTGGTTCGCAAGTTCGGGTGAGGCGACTCTGTAATCATTTTGTCATTCAGCGCGATGTCAAAAAGCTGCTTCACAAATTGCGTGTAGCGGTTGAATGACGAATTTTTCAAGTCTGCTTCTATTGCGGCGAGCCATTCATCCAGCATTGAAGGACGGATGCGAGAAACGCGGATGTCCAGACCGTGCTTCCAGTGGGTTTTCAGGCTTTTGATTATGCTGGCGTCCGTTCTGACGGTAGAAGGCTTCATTCCACTGCGAACGCTGGTGAATTTTTCCAAAAGTTGCGCGAGAGTCGTTTTTTCCGCCTCGGCGTCAATTTTTGCCAAGTCTGAAATCCAAGCGCGAAGTTTTCTTTCCGCGATTTTCCTGTCTGTCGTGTCCAGCGAATGTTCTTTGCGCTTGCCAGCCAATTTTTTTATTCCATAGTAAGTTTTGTTGACGCTATGCCGATAAAGACCCGGAACATTTGGAATCTTGGTGAGCAGTTGCCTTGTGCTAGGCCGCTTGCTAGTAATTGTCATGTTTTCATTGTAAGGGGTGACAATCGGGGGTGTCAATCCGAAACGCAACTTCTCAAAATCTGCGTAAGTGCTTGTAAATAAATTGGTTCGGGCGCTTGGCGCAGTGGTAGCGCTGCTCCTTTACACGGAGAAGGTCGCAGGTTCGAATCCTGCAGTGCCCACCATTCCACCGGCTTCAAACGGCGGCGAGCGTCCCGTCGCGGCGCAGCCGCATCCTCCGTCCGCGCCATTCAATCGTGTTGCCGGTAAACGCGCCCAGCCAGAGGGCCGCAGTCAGGCAATCCTTCACCGGCACCAGCCAGGCGGGTGAAATCAGTTTTCGTTCCGGCGTGAACCGGCGTTGTAAATTTTGCGCCACCAAGATGCGCACCAGCAAAAAAAACACAGCCGTCAGCGGCCCGCAAAACGACCTGGTCGTGGCGAGCGAAGCGACGAGCCAGAGCAGCGGCCAGAGCGAGGCGTTCGACAGGAGGCTGAAAAAATACGGCACCGGCTGGCAAACGCGGATGGTGCGCGCCCAGCGAAGCTGATGCTGCCAGACCGACCACCAGTGCATCGGCGCGTCCCAGCATTCCACCACGACGGGACAGAGCGCGATAGCGCGGCCCTTTTTGGCGATGCGGTGGCCGAGTTGATAGTCATCGGCGAGGCAATCGGCGAGCGCGGCGAAACCGCCGATTTCCGCGAGCGCATTCCGGCGGACCAGAATCGCCGCGCCGAGGGCGAAATCAAGCGGCTTGAGCGCGATGGATTGCAGCACCTGGCTCCAGAAATCGGCGTTGATGGCGACGGCTTCCCAGCGCATGGCGTTGGTCGCGGGATTGGCGAGCCGGTAAAAGCAGTTCACCAGGGCGGTATTTTCAACGCGCAGCGGCGCGACGAAGCTGGTGAGAAAATCCGCCGGCACGCGCACGTCGGCGTCGCAGACCAGGATCAATTCATGCCGGGCGAGTTTCTCGAGCTGCGCGAGCTTGGCAACTTTGGCGTTCGCGCCGGCGGGATTTTGGCAGACGACGAGCCGGGCGCTGGCGGCGGGGTTTTCCGCCAGCAAAGCGCGGACGATTTCCGTGACGGGATCGGTTTCCTCGGCGACGCCGAAGAGAATCTCCACCGGCCCGGCGTAAGTTTGCCGGAGCCAGCTGTGCAAGGAGTCGCGGGTGGTGGCGTCGCAGCCTTTGAGCGGTTTCAAAATGGAAACCGCCGGCGCAAAATTTGCCATGGCAGTTTTCCGGTGCAGCGGAAACCGGCGCGCGGCAAGCCATTGCCAGAGCCCGAGGCCGCAGCTTAACGCGGCGAGGCCGCCGAGGATGACGTTTAGGAAATTCACCGCGCGGAGGAGACAAAATTTACCACTTTTTAGCCAGCGTCTTTTCTTGGCTCAAAGCTCCGGTTTGATTGCCGGCCGGAGGATTTCGTTGGCATAGGGGCATTGTATCGCCCGGCCAAGTCTTGAAACACTCGTTCCAGGCTCACGCTTCCCGGATCAACCGTTTTTTGCCGCCCGGATTCAATTCACAAAGCCGTGCTGCTGTAGCCAGAACAGGCAGTCGCCCGCCCACGGATGCGGATGGGCAAACGGAGGCGTGTCTTTCAAAGCCATGCCGTGGCCGCCCTTTTCATAGACGTGCAGCGCAAACGGCACACCCTGTTTCCGCAGCGCCTCGGCAAACAATAGCGTGTTCTCCATCGGCACGGTTTTGTCCTCGAAGGTCGTCCACAGAAAACACGGTGGCGTGTTGGTCGTCACCTGCAATTCGTTGGAAAGCAGTTTCACCAGTTTCGGCGAAGGGTCGTCGCCCAACAGATTTCGCCGCGAACCCCGGTGCGTGAACTCGCCCATCGTGATGACCGCGTAGCATAAAATCCCCAAATCCGGCCGTGAACTCTGGCGCTCGACCGCATCAGTGGCGTTCGGGTCGCCTGCGTCGAAGTGCGTCAGCAGCGTCGAGGCCAGATGTCCGCCGGCGGACGAGCCCATGACGCCGACCCGGTGCGGATCAATCTTGTAGTCGTCCGCGTGCGCCCGCACCCAGCGCAGCGCGCGGGTCACATCCTCAAACTCGACCGGATAATGATAGCCGTGCGAGCCGAGCCGGTATTTGAGAACGAAGCCAGTCACACCGTGCTGGTTCAGCCAGAGCGCGTAGTCCTTGCCCTCATACGGCGCCAGCACCGCATATGCGCCGCCGGGGCAAATGACCATCGCCGCGCCGGTGGCGTTCGATTCGCACAAAAATGGCGTCAGCGTGGGCGTGTCGTCGGGGGTCGTGCCGTGCGCGCCGGGCGCCCCGCCCGGCCAGAGCGGGATCGCGGTCTGCATTTGGGCGCGGGCTAAAGCGAGCGACAATATCAAAATCGCCGGAACAAAAAGATTTTTCATGGGATGGCTTTTGGTTTCACCTGTGAGGTGGCAGTGACGTTTTTATTTGCCAATTTGGCTGGCCCGTAAAGTTCACCCGATTGGCGCCGGATTGTCATTCAAAATTTTGTGAAAACTTTGATCCGGCGCTTCTTGAAAAGGTTTCGGCCTTTTGGGGGTTCGTCGCCGTCGTGAGGGCGCGTTCCTCCGCATGTGGGCGGCGAAAGCGATCCGCGCGCCGAGAACGAGCGCGCAGAAAATCAAAAGCCATTCGACAAATCTAAAAGATGCGGCGCGCTGACAAAAGCGGGAAATCCGGAAGTTTCCGCCAGCTTGGCCGGTGCCGCACTCATCATCCTTTTCAAAATGGCTGGTGTTTCCTGACCATCTCCGTCCGCTTTTCGTAGGCGGCTTTCAGGGTCGCGTGCTGCTCCTCGCGGTCTTCCGGCGTCCACCGCGCCATTTTCCAGCGCCAATTCGTCAGCAGATTGCTGGGCGCATTCGCCGCCAGCGCGGACTGATACGCCGCCAGCCGGAATTCATTCTCCAGTGCCACGCCCGCCGGCAGCATATATGCCGTATCCAGCGCCGTCCACAGCTCCCGCGCCTTGAGCAGCTCCGGCGTTTCCCGCGTTGGATCAGCGGGCGGCACTTTGGGTGCAAAATAAAAAGTGTGTTCCATACAGGGCGGCCAGGAGTTATCCGCCCCGGCCCATCCCGACCCGACCAGCCGATCTACCATCACCGCATTGCACATCGTGTTGTAACTGTAATTACGTCCGATCTTCAAGTGATACAGTCCTGCGCCCTGCACGATGAAACTTTTATACACCCCGCCGCAGAAATCCTGCGCCCGGCAGCGCGCCAGCGTCGGCTGCCGGTCCCAATCTGCCACGTTCGTGACATACGGTTTCAGCTCCAGCAGGTAATCCCGCCAGCCGTTCGCCCCGCTTTGGCCGTTGTAATTGCAAAAATAAACCGAGATGCGGAACACCCCGTCCGGCAGCCCAAATTTGATCCATACATCCGGGCCGTCGTAAGTCATCGAATAAGCCTCGCCGTGGTCATCCCATTCCCCAATCCGGCGATAGCCCACCACCGTCGAATAAGGACAGCGTGGGTCTTCCGTTTTCACCCGGGCGGAATTGATAAAATGCCGGAGACTGTCGCCCGGCTGGTGATGTGCGCCCATGTGCGGATCAATCTGAATGTGAAAGTTCCAGCCCGTTGGATGGTCGTCCGGGCAGGCCACCGAACATAGTTTGCCGCTCTGCCAGCCGTAACGGCCCGTCCAATCCCCCAAAGTCCGCCAGTCCTCGCCCAGATATGCCGCGTTGGTGAAATAAACATTCGGTGCCTGCCAATCATTGACCCAGCGGTTGTCTTTCATGTCGTTCATCGTGACGGGACGCCAGTTCGTGGGAATGCTTTTTTCCGCCGCCAGATTTTTGACCGTTTCCAGCATCGCCGTCAGTTCCGCCAGCGATGGGGCGCGGGCGGGCGTCGGTAGCTTGCCGCCAGCGGCGAGATACATTTGCGGCGGTAGATTTGTCCGCCCCGGCCAGACCGGTTCCTCCGTCTGCAACAAACCCGCGCCGTAGCCTGCCACCATCAACCGGCCGTCCGGCAGCGGCAGGATGTCCCGCACAAAATTTGCGTTACGGCTCTGCGCCGCCGGCACCTTGTCCAATATCGCCCTCGTCGGGTGATGCCACGCCTGCACGCCCCACGGCCAGCCCCGGAACCCCAGCCAAATCACCCCCGCTGCATCCTCCGTCAGGCACGTCACAAAATCCTTCGGCAGCAATTTCTTGACGGCACTGAAGGAGGCTTGATTCGTGACCGCGCCCACCGCCAGACCCTTGAGCTTGTCGAGCGCATCCACACCCCGGCGGCACTGCCAGGTGGTTGACTCCGCCCGGCTCCAGGCCAGCCCTGCCGTCGTTGCCGCATACACCGTCCCATCCGCCAGCACCAGCACATCATTGATCAGGAGCGACGGCAGACCGTTCATCGGCAGCCGTTTCCAATCCTGATAATTCCCTGCCCGGCTCGCCCACGCCACCCCGTCGCATTGCGTGCCGACAAAAATGTTCCCAGCCTGGTCAAAGGCAATGGCGTTGATCTGGTCGCTGGGCAAGCCTCCTCCCTCTCCACCACGAGTGGGGGAGAGGGCCGGGGTGAGGTGGTTCTCATTTCCCACTTCATCATTCTTCATTCTGCCTTCTGCATTCCGTGTGTAGTGTTTCCATGTATCTTTCCCCACCGAATACCGCGTCAATCCCGCGCTGGTGGCCAGCCACACATCTCCATCCGTAGGACAGACCGCGATTTTGAAGATACGCTCTCCGATGGGGCCGAAGGGCACGTCATAGTTTTGCCAGCGGTTGCCATTGAAGACCGAGACGCCGTGGTTCAAGTGACCGACCCACACCCGCCCCTGCTGATCCACCACCAGCGCATAAGCATAATCATCCCCCAGCCCATCCTTGGTGGTAAATTGCCGCCATTCTCCCGTTGCTGGGGTCTTGGATTTTAGGTCTGGCGTCTGCGAACTAGGAACTGAAGACTGTGAACTGAAAACTGAAGACGTTTTCGCCTTTTCATCATTCTGCATTCTTCCTTCTAACTTCCAAATCCCGTTCCCTTCCGTTCCCACCCACACATTGCCCGCGTTATCCCGCGCCAAGGCCAAGACTTGCAAACCGGGTTGCGGCAAGTTCTGCCACTTGACCACTACCGGCGGCACTTTTTTGACCACTGCGTTTGTGCCGACCAGTGGATTTTTAGGAACGGCATTCGTGGCGGCGGATGCTGAAACCAACAGCGCCAGTAAGAAAACTATGCAAAAGTATTTCTTCACATGATTAACCTTCTATTGTCCGCCAAACCAAGGCAAAGCCACCCTCGCCGCCTTGTAAAGCGAGGACGGACCCCTTTACGCCCAAGGTGGTGACGAACCGCTGGCGGTCAAAGTCATCCTCAAAAATCATCTCGCGCCGATCCCCCCGATTCATCACATGATAAATCGCGCCGGAATACTCAATCCGCAGTTGCCGTGGCATCTTTCCGGTCTATCCATCCCTCCACCACCTGTCAAGGCTGGGACTGAGCCCTTTACCAAATTGACCAGACCATTTAATCAAGGCGCGGTGACTTGCTCCAATGGTTTGAGGTTTTTAAATAGGTTCTTCTTTGAATCAAATTCCAGATTCCGCGTCCCGTCGGGGTTGAAATAATAATTAAAAATAATGTGGTGTCCGCTTAAAACTCCATATTGAATCGGGCCGTATATTTTGCCATATTTTGTATTGGTAATACTGCCATGATTATCTGCGGACGAACGAACTTTAAACACCAGATATTGATCCTCTTTGATTTCAGTTTCATTGATGATTTTATAGAGAGTTCTGCTGCATTGAAGAAGTAATCTGGGACTGTAACCACTCTCCGGTGCTTCATACAAAGATTCCAGCTTGCTTGTGCCATCAACCGGCAATACCTGAACGCCGTCATTCGGATTGCTAAAAGTCATTTCTAATTGGCGTGAATAATCAAGGTAGTTTGGGCCGGTGTTGGTGTTTGCATAGCGAAAGAGCAAGTCCGGCTGGATCCCTTTACCGTAGGGTGCAATCCAATCTCCTTTTTCCAAATCAAAACCGACTGTGATATTTTGTGCCGGCATTTCAATTTCAAGTTGTCTGGCAAACATGGCAACGGGATGGCGCACCTCCTTCAACACCACCGTGTTCGTCGGGTTCCATGGCTGCCAGCGGCCATCCTTGACCGTGTTCGGATCACCTGCACGACAAAATACATAGCTGCCCTCTGTGGCGTAGTATCCCACCTTGCTGATTTGATAATGCATGTCCACTGTCGAGGTTCCTGTGGCCGTAAACATTCCTTCACTGTCTGTCTTTCCCAAAGCGCCATTACCATCGCCTGTTTTGTTTTGGTTGTAAAATCCAGCACCCACCTGTGCTCCGGCTACAGGGTTGCCCTTGGAGTCCACCACATATAGGGTGATTTTGCCTTTGGCGCCTTTGGAAATCGCTTGTTTGATTTCGTCCAGTGTGGCCGCCAGCAACAAAGACACCCCTAAACTATAGATAAGCATGATACCAAATATCACAACTCGTCTTTTCATTGCAAACCTCCTTCCGAAACCAATGTGTCAAATATGATGTGTGTGTAGGGATAAGCCATATCTTTCATATCACTATGCAACCAGCGCGTTCCATAGGTGTCCGTGGGATTTCTTCCCCAACCGTTGGGTTTAAAAAACCCTGTATTTACGTTATGGTTGACTCTAGCTCCACCGATAGAATCGCCTCCCGTTGGAGGTGACAATGCCGGAATGCCTTGGGCAAGCAGATTGTCGGTGTCGCTTTGGGAAATTGAACTGGAAAAAATCGTGGTCGGGCTGGGCCAAAATACCGGATGGCTTTGCAGTTGGGCCGGGCTAGCGGCGTTGGCGGCAGCCGGCGTGTAATCATTCACCGGCAACCCTGATCCTTCGACAAAATGAGTAGCAAATCCCCAGCCCGCCCACGAGGTGCCAATCAGCCCGCCGCGACCCTTTCCCAACTCTTGCTTCTGCCAGCAATAACGGCCAAAGCTGGACGTCGCGCCCGTGAATAAGCCCGGATTACCATTAGTGTATAGCTCCATGCATTCGTCGCCGGTCGAATAATAATTGTATGCCACCGGCAACACATTTGGAAAACGATTGATCCAAGTCAGATTTCTGCGGTCGTCAGAGAACATATCATGCCAGTGGGCTGACCATGTGTTGTTATTATAGCCAATCCAGTCTTCATGGACCAAAGCGTTCCCGGTGGCGGTGTCACTGAACATGGCCGGATTGAAACTTTCCATCGCCACGGCGGCTTCCAGCATAAAATATTTGTCCACACCCAAACCATAATCTTGAATGGCGCTGGAAACAACCATGTTGCCGAGACTATGCGCCAGAACAATCTTCGGCCCGGAGACATTGTTGATCTGATTGGAATAATTTGGCGCTGTCGCAAAGGCGCTGACCACATTGGCCGGATAGAAAAACGCAGGAGAAACAACCCCAAGGTCACCATCCCATGTCATGCCCCAAAACTTGCCCCGCGATCCTGACGAATAAAGCCGTTTGAAGACTTCCGCATTCCAACCTCGCGCTCCGTTTGCCGAAACATTAAAACCATGCAGGAAAAAAACATTTTTGCCATTGCTTAAAGAGTCGGGAAAGTTCGTCGGTTCGTCAGTTGAAGTCGGCAACCCGCTACTTAATCGTAAATTTATCCACCGATACATTTTTTCAACGCTGGCGATGCTCAAGTTGAGCTGGCCGCCGCCGCCTATTTTCTGGCCGTTCTTCCACACTTCCAATTTCAATGGCTGCGATGTCGCCCTGCCACCTTCCATCAAAACCAAGCCTATGCCGCCGTTGTTCAGCGCATTGGTTAGGAAGCTGGTGCTCAACACCGCATATCCGTTCACCGACACGGTGTCGGCAGCATACACGCCTACGTTGAAGCCGGAACCGTAGCCGCTGGTGCCCGTCGCATCGGTTAGATAATTAAACGCACTGCTCATGCCAAGAGAAGTGTAAACGATGCTGATTCCGCTGCCGATGAGCCGATACTCATAGCCGTTCGTGGGAGACAGTAATTGCAGCGTGTTGCCAAAATTCAGCCCCACCGGCGTAAAATTCTCCACATCGCACCGGCCATTGACCTGGCCGGAAGTGCCATTGTTCCCTGAACCCGGAATGTCGGTGCCATCGGGGATTATGTCGCCATTGACACCGACGTCATTGATCCAAAAATATAAAGGCGATAAATCATCAAAGGTGATGTTGTGCGTATGATACACATCCGCACCCAACTGCATCAAAAATACCGTCAAGTTGGTGGAAGAGGAACAGCCATCGGCGGTTCCAAGCGTCAACTGCACATCGCCCAAACTGCCGCTGGCGCTCACGCCTTCCACCCATAAAGTGCCCGGCAGGGAACCCGCCGGCCAGTTGGTTGAAAGCAGGTTCGGATTACTGTTGTCAATCAATGGGGAACCCGGCCCGCGCGTAGAATGCGCCCAAACCCGGATGCCACCGCTGCCCCACCAAGCCGGGTTCACACTCAAGGTGACCATCTGCGTGGCCATCAGCCCCTGCGAACTCAAGTAAATGGGAATCAAATCATCCTCGTTGGTCACATAGGAACCCGCTCCGGTGAGCGGGGCATTCACATCATTCGTGCCGTCATGGTCATCATCATCATTGTTGACCATCACGTAGGTGCTGGCGATACCCAGCAACTGCGCAGCATGGACGGCCACCACCCACGTCGCAATGCCGCAGCCCATGCCGTCATTGCCCGCGCTGTCGTAGGCCACCAGAGTCGCGCTGCCGCTCAAGGAGTTCGTCGCAGCAATCAAAATGTTTGTGGCCAGCCCGCTGGCATCGCTGGTCGTGGTGCCATATTTCAAAGCAATGGAAACGCCCGCATCCGCATTGGAAACTGCCCAGGTGACAGAACGGCCCGGCGGCGTGATCATCGCGGAAAGCAGGGCTTGCGAACCGGCGCAAAGGTCGGCTGGCCCGCCCGCCGCCCAAACCGCCCCGACATTGGTGATGCTGAAACCAACGCTGCCGGTGGCCGTGATCATGTAGTTACTCTGGGTGCAATCAGTGATATTGAATTGGGCTGATTCCCACGCGATGAAATTGGTCAAGCCAACGATATCGGCAGTCCAATACCAGTTAAAGCCGCCATTCGTGGCATCGGGGCCGTTGCACCAACCCACCACGTTGGTGCCGGTCCAATCAGTGACATAGGCTGGCCCCCAACTCATGCTGTTGACGGTCACTTCACAGTTGGTATCCGCCGGGCTGGTCAAACTTGGGGTGAAACTATTTACCACCTGACAGCCCACCGCCACCGGCAATGGCGACTGGCTGGTGGCGCTCAGGGTCAGCGCCGCCGGAGTGGATTGCGCCCGCCCCATGGCGGGCAGGACGACCATAAACCCGATGGCAACCAGCATTGCCAACCACATTGGCCGCCTAATCGTGAAGTTTAAAACATATTTGGACATTGCGTTTGTTGGTAGTTCAGAGTTGATAGTTGATGGTCTGGAAATCGGTTTTATTTCATGACGCGGTCGGCGGGGAGTTGGAACTCGGCGCGGATGCCGGCGTTGGCCTTGTCCGTGTGCGGCCATTCGGCATCGGCGGCAAACTGGATTTCCCGGCGTTTGGCCACAATGTCGGCCACGGCGGTTTCCAACTGTTTCCGCGCGGTGGTGGCTCCGCTCTGCGCCCCGGTCTGGTCGCCCTGCACGCCCTGGTAATCCGCCAGCGCCTGTTGCAACGCCGTCACCTTGGCGGGCGTGATGCCGGGCAGCGTGTCGCCCGCCAGCTTGCTCAAGATGTTCGTGGCGGTCTGCTCCAGCAAACTGCGGCTGTTGTAAAATTGCTGGCCCACGGCGTAGTCCTTCAACCGCACCGGCTCGGTGGCGTCGTATTTCTGCCGGGCGCGCTTTTGCACTTCCTGAATCTTGTTCACCAGATCATCCAGCAACGCGCTTTCTTCCGCCGTCACGCCTTGCTTGCCGGTGGTGCCGAGCGCGGCCTGTGCGGCCTGCGTGCGGGCGGCGGCAATGGCAGTGGTCAGCGCCGTAACCTTCGCGGCGTCAATCCCGCCTTCGGCTAGCCTGGTGGCGCGGTCGGCAGGCGCGGCGGCGGCCAGGATGGCTTCGGCCTGCGTCAATTCATCGAGCAAGGCGTGGTTCACCACGCCGCGCTTGGGCGCAGTTTTCGGTGCGGGTGCGGGTGTCGGAGTGGGGGTGGGAGTGGGATCGGCCATATTTTTTAGGAGTTAGCAGTTGGGAGTTGGGACGGGAAAAGGATTGAACCGCGAAATATCCGAAACACACGAAATGGAATCTGGCTCCGGTGGCCATCCGCAAGGATTTCGGGTATTTCGGGTATTTCGCGGTTGGCCCGCTTGATTTGGCGTAAATCGTTGAAAATAAGCTTGCAGGGCAGAAATTTAAGACTTCCCGGCAGGAATTTGGGGCTGCATGGCTGGGTTTTATAACCACTTGGCAAACTTTTATGGTTTCCCGGCTGGAATTTGGGGTCGCCCGCTGCGTTTTATGACCGCACGGCTGAAATTTATGAGTCCATGGCTGGCCGACGCCATCGGAGGGATGAGTTCCACGAGTCCCCATCTGAAATTTCCCGTTCCCCGGCAGACCAACAGGATTTCCCGGCAGAAATTTTTCTCCACCCGACTGGAGGTCCTGACCAAACCGGATTGAATCAGAGGGTCGCGCGAAGAATGCAAAAGTGGCGAAGGAAAAATTGTCCAGCGGCTTCGCGACCTTCGCTGCCTTCGCGCGAAACTGGCTTTTACCGGAAACCGGCTTGACTTTGCAGGATTTTGAAAGCTCATCGAGTCGGTCAGGCGCGAGAGTGGCGGCGGGAGAATGGCGACGAAAAGCCTTTGACACTCTTGCGGACGTCTGCCCTTTAAGTTCCAAACAAGCAACTTGCCGAATTATTAGTCCCGGTTGCATTTGAAGCGACACAGTATTAGTGCAACCCGCCAAACAATGTCAACAGAGTTTTTGAAAAATACTGGATGCGCGAAGCAAAGCCGGTTTCCTTCCGTCACGAATTCACCCCTTGGTTGCTCACTTCCTTTTTAACCCAGCACACTCTTCAGATAATGCCCGGTGAAGCTCGCGGCGCAGTGGACAATTTTTTCCGGCGGGCCTTCGGCGACGATCTTTCCGCCGCCGCTGCCGCCTTCCGGGCCGAGGTCAATAATCCAGTCCGCCGTTTTGATGACGTCCAGATTGTGTTCGATGATGAGCAGCGTGTTGCCGGTGTCACGCAGCTTAAACAAGACTTCGAGCAGCTTTGCCACGTCATGAAAATGCAGGCCGGTCGTCGGCTCATCCAGAATGTAAAGCGTCCGGCCCGTGGCCTTGCGGCTTAATTCCGTCGCCAGCTTCACGCGCTGCGCCTCGCCGCCGCTCAACGTTGTCGCCTGCTGGCCGAGCCGGAGGTAGCCAAGACCGACCTCGGCCAGCGTCAGCAGCGGGTCAAAAATCTTCGGCACCGCGCGGAAAAACGTCACGCCTTCCTCCACGGTCATATCCAACACATCCGCGATGTTCTTGCCTTTGTAGGCGATCTCCAGCGTCTCGCGATTGTAGCGTTTGCCGTTGCACGCCTCGCACGTCACATAAACCGCCGGCAGAAAATTCATTTCAATCTTCAGCACGCCGTCACCCTCGCACTTTTCGCAGCGGCCACCCTTGACGTTGAAGCTGAAACGGCCCGGCTCGTAGCCGCGCACTTTCGCCGCCGGCAGTTTCGCAAACAGATCGCGGATGTGGTTGAACATGCCGGTGTAAGTCGCCGGATTGCTGCGCGGCGTGCGGCCGATGGGCGACTGGTCTATCACGATGACCTTGTCCAGCGATTCAAACCCGCGCAACGCCTTGTGCTCGCCGGGCCGTTCCTTCGAGCCGTAAAATTTGCGGAAGAGTGCGCGCTGTAAAATGTCGCTGACGAACGTGCTCTTGCCGGAGCCGCTCACGCCGGTGACGCAGGTGAACGTGCCGAGCGGAATTCGCACGTCAATGTTTTGCAGATTATTTTCCTTTGCGCCGATGACTTCCAGCCAGCCCTTGTCTGCCGACGGCACGTTGCGTTTTTTGGGAACCGGAATATTCAGTTCGCCGGTCAAATACTGGCCGGTCAGGGATTTTTTCACGGCGAGAATTTCCGGCAACGTGCCCGCCGCCACCAGTTCGCCGCCGTGAACGCCCGCGCCCGGACCAAGATCCAAAATGTAATCCGCTGCGCGAATCGTGTCGGCATCATGCTCGACGACCAAAACCGTGTTGCCCAAATCGCGCAGGCCTTTCAGCGTCGCGAGCAGGCGGTCGTTGTCGCGCTGATGGAGGCCGATGCTCGGCTCGTCCAGCACATAAAGCACGCCGACGAGCGCCGCGCCGATCTGCGTGGCCAGCCGGATGCGCTGCGCCTCGCCACCGCTCAACGTGCCGCTCTCGCGGTCGAGCGTGAGGTAGCCGAGGCCGACATTCCGCAGGAAGCCGAGCCGCGCGCGGATTTCCTTGATGACTT
Organism: bacterium; assembly: GCA_021780905.1. GTDB lineage: Bacteria > Verrucomicrobiota > Verrucomicrobiia > Limisphaerales > UBA11358 > UBA11358. Next base: position 36,730 of record JAJXXW010000091.1, on the reverse strand, counting down.
CGCCGGCGATTTTCTGTTCGAACTCCGTCAGCTTGAGCGCGGCGAAAAATTCATCCGCCCTATCCACCGACAGACTGCCAACATCCATGATGGACAGGCCGGGGATTTTGATTTTGGCGCGCTTGTTTTTGAACTGCGACGTGTATTCCTCGCCGCCGAGCGTGACGGCCAGGATTTCCGGCTTCAAGCGTTTGCCGCCGCAGACATCACAAAATTGCGGTGCCATGTAGGCTTTGAGCCGGTTGCGGATGAACTCGCTTTCGCTGTCGGTCGCCAGGCGTTCGAGGTTGGGCAGCACGCCTTCAAACGGCCGGTCAATGCTGCTCACCTTGCCCGCGCGCCAGAACTTGAACTCAACATTGTCCTCGCCGGAACCGTTGAGCAAAACTCGCTTGAAGTCTTCGGGCAAATCCGTCCACGGCGTTTCCAGACCGACATTGAAATGCGAGGCGACGGAACGCAGCATCGCCTTGTAATAAATATTCATTCGCTTGCCCGCGCGGCGCCACGGCTGGATGGCGCTCTCCAGCGGCTCGGTGGCATCCGGCACGACGAGATGCTCATCGAAAACCATCTTCTGGCCGAGACCGTGGCAGACCGGACACGCGCCGGCGGGCGCGTTGAAGGAAAAATGTTTCGGCGTCGGCGGGTCGTAGCTCTTGCCGGTCGCCGGCGAACACATCTTGTTCGAATGCAGCGTTTCGATCCATTCGTCACTGGTAGGGCGCGTCGCTCCGTGCGCGCCGTCTTTCATGGTGGAGCTTCCGGCGGGCAGAGGACTGCCCGCCCTACCTTCCATCGGTTGATGCAGCGTGAACATCACGCCTTCGCCGAGGCGCAGCGCGGTCTGGACGGAATCGCCGAGGCGCACGCGGATTTTTTCGTCCATCACCAGCCGGTCCACGACGGCTTCGATGTTGTGAAATTTCTTTTTGTCGAGCTTGATGCGCGCGGCCTCCTCGCCCAACTCCATGATTTGACCATCCACGCGCACCCGCACGAAACCTTCACGCGCCAGCCGCTCGAACACGTCGCGGAACTCGCCTTTCTGCCGGCGCACGACCGGCGCGAGGAGCATCACCTTGGTTTTCAGCGGCAGCGCGAGAATTTTATCCACGATGTCGCTGGTGCTCTGGGTGGAGATGGGCACGCCGGTTTCCGGGCAATGGGCTTTGCCGATGTGCGCATAAAGCAGGCGCAGGTAATCGTAAATCTCCGTCGTCGTGGCGATGATCGAGCGCGGACTGCTGCCGGAACTGCGTTGCTCAATCGCGATGGCTGGCGAAAGCCCCTCGATGAAATCCACATCCGGCTTCTGCAACTGGTCGAGAAACTGCCGCGCGTAAGCCGAAAGCGATTCGACATATTTGCGCTGCCCCTCGGCGTAAATCGTGTCGAAGGCGAGCGACGATTTGCCGCTACCGCTCAGGCCGGTGACGACCACCAGCTTGTCGCGCGGGATCGAGAGCGAGAGGTTTTTAAGGTTATGCTCGCGCGCGCCGCCGATCTTGATGAACTCTTTGCTCATGGTGCGAATTTCTCCCATTGCCGAAAGATGGAAACTACGCCACGGCGCAAAAAATGCAAAGCCGGAGTTGCCGGAAAAATCCGCCGCGCCTTCGGGATTGATTTTCGCGCGCGATTGCCGAACACTGATCAATCCTATGGCCGAACCCAAAGAGAATTTGCAGATGGAAAAAATCGTGTCGCTGTGCAAGCGGCGCGGGTTCATTTTTCAGTCGTCGGAGATTTACGGCGGCATCAACGGGTTCTGGGACTACGGCCCGCTCGGCGCGGAACTCAAGCGCAACGTCAAGGAGCTTTGGTGGCACGCCATGACCCGCCAGCGCGACGACGTCGCCGGCCTCGAAGCGACCATCATCATGTCGCCCGCCATTTGGAAGGCCAGCGGGCATGTGGATACGTTTGCGGATTTGATGCGGGAATGTTCAATTACTAACAAACGAGTTCGTGCTGACCAAGTTGACCCGCAAGGCGGAATAGCTGTTAGCTTTGCAGGTGTTTGCCGTCGTTCGGCAAATACTCAGGTTTATTCCCGCTTAATTGAAGAATTTTCCCCGACAATAACCAGCGAAGATGCGCTAAAACAACTTTTGGAGAAAGAGATTCCTGATTCAAAAGCTATCGAGACTTTGAAAGCAAGTCTTCCGGCAGAAAAATTTGAAGAGGTAAATGCAAACCCTCTGGCATTTGAAACACTAGTTTCTTCAATCAAAAGAGGAGAGATTTCTTCACAAATTGACAAAGATATTCTCTTCAAGAGATTTTGCGTTTTGCTACAGCCAGGAAAACCAATTGAGAGCGCGAGGAAACTTGCGATTGCATTCTACGAAGCATCTGGCTTTCAAGATTTCATTTTCTTGGGCGAAAAACAGGCCAAAGTTGAAAATTCAATTGATTTTCATCCTGAAACTGGCGGTGAACTTCGCGCTCCTATGCCTTTCAATTTGATGTTCAAATCCTACGCTGGACCGGTTGAGAGCGAAGAAAACATTGTTTATCTCCGCCCGGAAACCGCCCAAGCCATTTTCGCGCAGTTCAAAAATGTGCTGGAAACGTCGCGCCAGAAGGTGCCGTTCGGCATCGCGCAGGTCGGCAAGGCGTTCCGCAACGAAGTCACGCCGCGCAATTTCACCTTCCGCTCGCGCGAGTTCGAGCAGATGGAACTTGAATTTTTCATCAAGCCGGATGAAGTCATCGAAGCGATTCACGGCAACGTCGTAAAAGTTTCTGAAACCGGACATCCGGGCGAGCCGCAGCCGAATTGGGGCTGGCAAGCGTGGCATCAATACTGGGTCGAGGAACGCGTGCGTTTTTACGAAGGCATTGGATTGTCACGCGCCACGCTCGGTTTTCACATTCAGACAAAAGAAGAACTCGCGCATTACGCCCGCGCCTGCGTGGACATTTTGTTCAAGTTCCCGTTCAGCAAAAAGGACGAAAATGGCGAAGTGAAGGGCGACGAGCTGGAAGGCATTGCCGCGCGCAGCGATTTTGACCTGTCGCAGCACCAGCGATTTTCCGGTAAGCCGATGGGCGTGTTTGACGAGGAACTGCGCGCCGCGTGGGCGAAATTGCCGAAGGACAAACAGGACGCGCTGTGGAAAAGTTATTACGACCACCGGAAAAATTACCTGACGAAGTGCGCGAAGCCGGATGAAACGGCGGAACAAATCTCGCAGCAGGCGACGGACGACGCGAACGGTCTGGCGAAAGGCCAATACATTCCGCACGTCATCGAGCCGAGCGCGGGCGTGGACCGGCTGATTCTCGCGCTCATCGCCAACGCGTATGCCGAGACGACCAAGACCGACGAAAAGGGCAGGAGCGAAACGACCGTGACGATGAAATTTCATCCGCGCGTCGCGCCAATCAAGGTGGCCGTGCTGCCGCTGCTGAAAAACAAGCCGGAGCTGGTGAAAAAGGCGCAGGCCGTCCGCGATTTGCTCCGGCCGTGGATGAACGTGTTTTACGACGACGGCGGTTCGATTGGCCGCCGCTACGCGCGCCAGGACGAGGCGGGCACGCCGTTTTGCGTGACGATTGATTTTGACACGCTCGGCGAAAAACCGGAGTTGCTCGACACGGTGACAATTCGTTATCGCGACGACGGCAAGCAGGAGCGGCTGAAAATTTCCGAGTTGCGGGATTTTTTGCTTGCCCAAATTCGCTGACGCCCGGCGCGGGACGCGCGAAGTCTCCGGCAAGCTCTATGCAGTCCTCACCGGCGCACCGACGCCGATGCCGTTTTTCAGGCAATACGCGCCGTTGTCCACATATTTCTGTGCCCACCATTTCAGGCCGGCGCGTTCTTCCTTCGTGAGTTTGCGGACGACTTTCGCGGGCGCACCCAGCACGAGCGAGCCGGGCGGAATCTTCGTGCCCTGCGTCACCAGCGCCTTCGCGCCGATGATGCTTTGTTTGCCGATGACTGCGCCGTCCAAAATCACCGCGCCCATGCCGACGAGACATTCGTCGCCGATCCGGCACGCGTGAACGACGGCGCTGTGGCCGACGGTCACCCAATTGCCGAGCACGCACGCGAAATCGTCCGCGAGGTGCAGCACGGCGTTGTCCTGGACGTTCGAGTGGTGGCCGACGACGATGCGGTTGATGTCGCCGCGCAGCACCGCGCCATACCAGACGCTGCTGTGCGCGCCCAGCGTCACGTCGCCGATGACCGTCGCGGTCTTGGCGATGAAGACATTTTTACCGAGCTTGGGCTGGCGGCGGAGAAATTTGTCGAGTTGCGGGTCGAGTTCGGCCATGGGGGAAATTTAACACGAAGCAGCGGCGGCACAATTTGAAAGAAAAAATGTCGCGCGATGATCGCGAAGGGTGCGAAGGGGAAAGTGTCAATCCCCTCGCCATCTTTGTGGCCTTCTTCGCGCCTCTTGATTTTCAAATTGGTTGAACGCGGCGCAGGTGTTAGAGTCCAACCTCCGTGACGAAAGCCAGTCCCAGCCGTCCCGAAACGCCGCGCCGGAAAATCCCGCGCTCGTTCAAGGATTTGACGCCGGCGAAGCACTTCAACCCGCGCACGTTTTTTCAGGAGCTGGTCTGGAAAGGCTGGTTCACCAAGCGGACCGGCGAACCTCGGCCGCCGATTTTTCCGCGCCTGCGCCACGGCCAGATCGCCCTCACCTGGATCGGCCACGCATCGTTTCTCATCCAGTTCAACGACTTGAACGTGCTGGTGGATCCCAATTTCGCCAACTGGCTGTTCCTGCTCAAGCGCATCAAGCGGGCCGGCCTGCGCCTCGGCGACCTGCCGCCGATTGACCTGGTGCTGCTGACGCACGCGCATTTCGACCATTTCCACAAACCGACGCTGCGCAAATTGCCGGCGACGAAAATCGGCATCATGCCGTGGGGCGTGGGCGATCTGGCGAAAAAACTCGGCTTCGCCCGCATCGTGGAGCTGGACTGGTGGGAAAGTTTTTCGCAGCGCGACCTGAAGGTGACGTTCACGCCCAGCAAACATTGGGGTGCGCGGACCTTGCATGACCATCATCGTGGCTACGGCGGATTTGTTTTGGAGTATCAAGGCCGGAAAATTTATCACTGCGGCGACAGCGCCTATTTCAGGGGCTTTGCCGAAATCGGTGAAAAACTGCGGCCGGAAATCGCGCTGTTGCCCATCGGCGCGTATCACCCGGAAAGTTTTCGCAAAGTCCACATGGGGCCGGACGAGGCGGTGATGGCGTTCAAGGATTTGCGCGCGAAATTTTTTGTGCCGATGCACTACGGCACCTTCAAGCTGTCGTTCGAGGCGATGGATGAGCCGCTGCGCTGGCTGAAGGAAATCGCCGCGCAGCAAAAACTCACCGCGCGCCTGAAAATTCTCGACGAGGGCGTGCCGAAGATGTTTTGATGGGCGAAATATTACCGCGCCATGTTTGAATTTGAACTGCCCGAAAGGTTCCGCCGCTACGTTCCGCTCGCCGTCTGGGTGATCCTCGCCTTCGTCATCCTCGCCATTCCGCTCAAGATCATCGGCTACGGCTATCTGCCCGGCGACGACGCGCTGCGGCACTGTGCCAAGGCCGTCAGCGGCAAGCCGTGGCCGGAAATCATCGTGGCCGGCCCGGCGTTCAAGCTGGATCACAACCTCGGCTGGCACGCGATCCTCGGCTTCATCCATCGCGCGACCGGCTGGGGCGCGGAAGGGATGGTGGTGTTTTGCGTGACCGGTCTTTTCATCCTGGCGAACGTGGCGCTGTGGCCCTGGCTCAAGCGGCCGGAGGCGTGGCTGGCGGCGCTGCTGGCGGCGATGGTGGTCTCGGACTTGCCGCAACGGCTGCTGCTCGGCCGGCCGTTCGCGATCAGCATCACGGCGCTGATGGTCATTTTGTTCGTGGCCCAATCCGCGCGGCCGGAGCGGAAACATTTCATCGGGTTCGCGCTGCTGATCTGCGCCGCCACGCTGTTTCACGGCGTCTGGTATCTGTGGCTGCTGCCGGTGGCGGCGTTTCTCTTTGCCGGGCAATTTCGCTGGGCGCTGCTCGTGGCCGGCGCGTGGCTGGCGGGCACGGCCGCCGCCGCACTGCTGACGTTGCATCCGCAGCTATACCTGTCGCAGGCGCTGACCCTGGCCCTGAACGGCGTCGGCAAACACGCGACAAACCGCACGGAGGTTTCGGAGTTGCAGCCGTTCGGCGGCGACATTTTGGCGGTCATCATTGTCGGCGCGCTGGTGGCGCTGCGGTGGTTCACGAAGGCGAACCCGGTTTCGTGGGCGCGCAACCCGGCTTTCTGGCTCGTGTGCGGCTGCTGGATGCTCGGCTTTCGCGTGAGCCGGTTCTGGGAGGACTGGGGCTGGCCGGCGCTCCTGGTGTTGATGGTGACGGAAGTGGAATTTTTATTGGTCGCCAAATTCGCCGCCGACTCGACGCGCCGGCTGCTGTTGACGCTGATCCTCGCCGCCGCCGCGTTTTTCGCGGTGACGAGCGATTTGCACAGCCGTTATACCGGCAACCTGACGTGGCAGTTTCTGTCCGTGGCTGAGCATCCGGAACTCGACGGCTGGATGCCGGAAACCGGCGGCGTGTTGTATTCCGCCGACATGGGGATTTTTTACCAGACGTTTTTCAAAAATCCAGATGGCGACTGGCGCTACATCCTCGGCTATGACCCGGTCCTGATGCCGGCGGATGATTTCGCCACTTACAACCGCATCCAATGGAACAATGGCGACGCCAAGGCCTACGCGCCCTGGGTGGATAAAATGAAGCCGGCGGATCGCCTCGTCATCCGGGGCAACGGCGATGAAAAACCCAACCTGCCGCAGCTTGAATGGAAATACGGCGTGAGCGGCATCTGGATCGGCCGCACGCCGCGCGCGGCGTTCCCGCTCCAGTCAATCCCGCGCTGACAGCGCGTCGCACTGTTTCGCCAGCGCGAAATCCTTTTCCGTCAGCCCGCCGGCGTCGTGCGTCGTGAGCGCGAGCGTGACCTTGTTCCAGCGGATGTCCACGTCCGGATGATGCTGCGCCTGCTCGGCTAGTTCGGCGACAAGGTTGACGAATTTCATCGCGGCGGGAAAATCCTTGAACACGAATGTGCGCGAGATGATTTCGCCGTCCCGCTGCCATTGCGGCAACGCCGAAAGCGCGAGGATGATTTTCGGCGGCTCCATTTTCACCTGGCCGGCGGCAAAACTTTCCAGCGATTCCAGGTTGACCTGCGCCGCCTCGCGGAACAGGCTCAGGCTCGTCACCAGCGACCACACCCACGCCACCGCGCAAATGGCCACGCCGACGAGCGCCAGATGGCCGTTGCCCGCGGCGGTTTTCGGCGCGTCGCTGAACATCATCTGGTAATACTGCGACAGGTTGCGAAAGGCCCACAGGCAAAACAGGACGAAGCCGGCGAGGAACAAAACCAGTTGGCCGGTGCCCGCGAACCAGCGGCCGGCCAGCAGCGAGCCGAGGCCGGGCGTGCCGAGCTGGTTCAGCAGCGCGGCGTTGCGGGCCTGGGTGCGGCTAACTTTTTTCCGCGTTGAAGAGGGTCTCATAGGCATACATCAGCGCCGCGATGCCGACGGGAATGGTGAACACCACCCCGACGCAGCAGGCCAGCACGCCCGCGAGACTGACCAGATCAATCAAAATCAGCAGCCCGAAGACCTGCCACCAGTGCCGGTTCACCATTTTGAAGCTGGTTTGCATCGCCGGCCAGAACTCCATTTGCCGGTCAATGATCAGCGGCAGGGTGAATTTCCAGCTCACGCTCAAATAAATCGCCGGGAGCGCGCAGATCAACCCCACCAGTAAGGGCATGAACAAAATCGGTCTGATGGCATCCATCATGGCCTGCGGCGAGCTGTGCGGCGCTGATTGGAGCTGGCCGATCAGCGGATGCAATTTCACTACGAATACCACGATGGCCGGAGCCAGGCACAGCCCGACCAGCAAACCTTGCACCAGCGTGGCGAGAAATAGCTGGGTGAAGCCGCGCCGAAAACCGTCGAAGATGTTTCCGATCCCTACCGGCTCGCCGCGAATGGCTTGAATGAACAGGTAAAACACGCCGGCCATCAGCGGGCCGGAAATCACCAAGTTGGCCAGGGCCACCAGCGGGCCGAGGATGGGAATTTGATGCATCCCGCCGATCGCGACCAGGCTGAGCAGATAAACCAGCGTGCCCACCAGCAGCACGCCCATGTTTTCCTTCACCAGCGTCCAGCCGCGCGCAATGCACCCGCCGAGGTCCAGTTCGTAATCCTGGTCCGGCCGCCCAGCCGCCGGACGGAACGGCGCAATCGTCCCCGGCGTGGCGGCGGCGAACGCCGTCGCGAACTCCGGGAATTTCTCCAGCGGACGAAATTCCGCGTCGCCCTCCGACTTGGCGAGCGACTGCGCGTTGAGCCGGTTCTCGGCAATCCACTGCCGCAAGTCTGCGTCCGTGACCGGGCCGTATTCCTTGCCGTCGCCGCCGATGATGAGATAGTTGGCCATAAGATTCTCCTGCTTGCCGTAGTTTCTAAATTATTGCGTCCAATGAAGCAAGCCGGTTTGCCGGCGGAGCCGAAATCTGTGTTTCATCTGGGTGCCTCGGGGGCTGACATTTTACTGCTCATGGGTTCCGCACGAACATTTTCCCCGGCAACTGTTTCACCAGCCGCTTCATCTCCAAACCGAACAGCGCCACGTTCACCGCCGAGCTGGGCAGCCCGCTCGCGCGGATGATTTCGTCAATGCTGGATTCGTCGTCCGCTTTCACTGCGGCGAAAACTTTCTGCTCGTTCGCGTTCAATTCCAGCGCCGGCAGCACGCCGGTCTCGCTCGCCGTCGACAATTTGTTACTTGCCGGAAACAGATACTCGAACTCGCTCAAAATGTCCTCGATGCCTTCGCACAGCTTCGCGCCCTTTTTGATCAGGTCGTGGCAGCCCTTGCTGCGCGGCGAATCAATTCGGCCCGGGACAGCGAACACCTGTCGCCCATATTCCGTCGCAAAATTGGCAGTGATGAGCGCCCCGCTGGTCAAATTCGCCTCGACGACCACCGTGCCCAGCGTCATACCGGCGACAATGCGGTTGCGGATGGGAAAACTCTGCTTATCCGCCGGCCGGTTGAACGGAAATTGCGTGATGACCGCGCCGTTGGCCGCGATACGCTCAAATAACCCTGCATTTTCAGGCGGCGCGACCAAATTAATTCCCGTTCCCAACACGGCAATCGTCCGCCCCTTGCCGCTCAACGCGCCCTGATGCGCTGCGGTGTCAATGCCGCGCGCCCCACCGCTCACCACGGTGACGCCGGTGTAGGCGAGTTGGTAGGCCAGTTTGCGCGCGGTCTCAATGCCGTAATGCGTCGTCATCCGCGAGCCGACCATCGCCACGGCGTTCTTGTCCTTTGATGTCAGATTTCCCCGAACATAAATAACCAATGGTGGATCATAAATCTCGCGCAACGACGGCGGATAAAGCTCGTCGGACTGGATTAAAACATGGCAGCCGAAATCCGCGATGCGTTTCAATTCGCCGGCGAGGTCCACGGATTTTTCCCAGGCGGAAATCTTTTCCGCCGTGTCCGCGCCGATGCTGGGGACGCGGGCGAGCTGGGATGGGGTGGCGGCGAGAATTTTCGGCGCGTCACCGAACTGCTCCAGGAGCGAGCGGACGCGCACGGGCCCGACGCCCTCGATGAGATTCAGCGCAATGAATGCTTCCCGCGAGTCCATGGGATTTTGATAGCGGCTGGCGCCAACGGCGGCAAGGATTGTTTTGCGCGCGGCCACTTTCGCTTAAATTCGCCCTTGTCATCCGATGGTTTTCTGATAGTTTTAGCGCCCCTTTTTATGAAAACGGACATTCATCCAAAATATGTGGACGCCGAGATTCGTTGCGCCTGCGGCAACGTCATCAAGACGCGCTCCACCAAGCCGGTCATCATTGTCGGCATCTGCAACGCCTGCCATCCGTTTTACACCGGCCAGCAGAAGTTTGTGGACACCGCCGGCCGCGTGGACAAATTCCAGCAACGCGCCGCCAAGACGCTCGCCGCCCAGGCCGAGCACGCCACGAAGAAAAAGAAAAAAGCCTAGCTTTACGACCAACGCCGCCCGCAACGCCGGAATCTTCCGGCCTTGCGGGCGGCTTGTCTTTTGGCGAAGCGAAGATTTTTCCCATCCGTGTTTCATCTGTGAAAGTCGGTGGCTAAAATAAAATGGATTTACACCCGCACATCGAAAGATTCCGCAAGCGCCTGGCCGAGCTGGAATCCTTGTTGAGCGCCCCGGAGACTTTTGCCCAGCCCCAGCGCGCGCAGGAATTGTCGCGTGAATACGCCCGGCTGAAAGCGCTCGTCGCGGCGGGCGTGGCGTATTCGAAAACGATCGCCGACCTGGCTGCCAACCGCGCACTGCTCAAAACAGAAGCCGCCGAATCCGAACTGGCCGTGATGGCAAAGGAGGAAATCGCGCGGCTCGAGGCGGACGAGAAAAAACTGGCGCAGCAAATCCAGTTCGGTCTTGTGCCGCCGGATCCGACGGATTCGCGCAACACCATCGTGGAAATCCGCGCCGGCGCCGGCGGATCGGAATCCGCGCTGTTTGCCGCCGATTTGTATCGGATGTATTGCCGCTACGCCGAGGCGCGCGGGTGGAAGGCCGAGACGCTGGACTCAAATCCTTCCGACCTGGGCGGATTCAAGGAAATTATTTTCGAGGTCATCGGTCAGGATGTTTTCAAACGGTTGAAATACGAGAGCGGCGTCCACCGCGTGCAGCGCGTGCCGGCGACCGAGGCGCAGGGCCGCATCCACACGAGCACCTGCACTGTCGCCGTTTTGCCCGAGGCCGAGGAGGTGGACGTCGCAATCAAGCCGGACGACGTGGAGATCAATGTCTGTCGCGCGTCCGGCAAGGGCGGCCAGGGCGTGAACACCACCGATTCGGCCGTGCAAATCATCCACAAGCCGACCGGCATGATCGTGCGCTGCGCTGACGAGCGGTCGCAGATCAAAAACCGCGCGAAGGCGATGACGGTTTTGCGCTCGCGTTTGCTGGACATCAAAATCGCCGAGGAGAACGCGAAATATGCCGCGCACCGCAAGGACCAGGTGGGCACCGGCGAACGCAGCGAAAAGATCCGCACCTACAATTTTCCGCAGAACCGCGTCACGGACCACCGCATTGAGGTCACGCTCTACAATCTGGCTCATTTCATCGAGGGTAATGTGGACGAGTTGATTGAACCGCTGATGACGCAGGACATGGAAGCAAGGCTGCAAGGGTTAAACAGTTGAAAGGCAAAATCGGCGCGCGCGAGGTAACAATACAACCATTTTACCATTTTACCATTTATGATTCCCCAAGGCTTGATTTTCGACTGCGACGGCACGCTGGCCGACACGATGCCGCTGCACTGGCACGCGTGGCAGATGATCACGCAGCGGCACAATCTGCATTTTCCCGAAGACCGTTTTTATTCGCTCGGCGGCGTGCCGTCGCGTGACATTTTGAAGATGCTCGCGGCGGAGCAGGGCCGTTCGCTCGACCACATCGCGGTGGCGCACGAAAAGGAAAACGCCTACCTGCCGCTCATGGCGCAGGTCGAGCCGATTCATGCCGTCGTGGAAATTGCGCGGGCCAACTTTGGAAAAATTCCGCTGGCCGTGGCGTCCGGCGGCACGCAGAAAATCATCGGCGACGTGCTGGAACACCTAAAAATCCGGCATTTTTTCGCCGCCGTGGTGACGAGCGAAATGGTGAAGCGCCAGAAGCCGGCGCCGGACATTTTTCTCGAAGCGGCGCGGCGCATCGGCGTGGCGCCAGGGTTTTGCCGCGCCTACGAGGACACGGATTTGGGCTTGCAGGCCATCCGCGCCGCCGGCATGGACGCGGTGGACGTGCGCACGCTGCGCGAGTGAGATTGCTTGATTCGTTTTTCGACTTGTTCGCAAATTTTTAGCGGCGACAATTTCATTCATGGCAACCTCGTCCGCGACGCGAGCGATTCGCAACCCCAAGACGCGCTTCAACTGGCGCGTGAGCGACACCATCCGCCGGCTGCTGGTCTGGTGGTTTGAACTGCGCGCGAAGATTTCCGGGCGCGGCTATTATTGCTCCACGCTCGCCGGCCTGGACGACTACAATCTCACCGTCAATTCCGACCTGACGGTTTCGTGCAACTGCCAGGATTACGAAGGCACCGGCCACCTCGGCGATTTGCGGAAAAATTCGTTCGAGGAGATTTATTTCGGCCCGGTCGCCCGAAAATTTCGCGACGATCTGGCGAAGGGCAAAATCCCCATCCCCACCTGCGTCCGCTGCACCATCCACCGGCTCGAAAAAAACGTCCCGCCGCCCGTGCCGCGCCTGCCGCACCGCGGGATGCTGCTGGAGAACACCGTGGTCTGCAACGTGGACTGCATCGGCTGCGCCCGCGAAGGCGCCGCCGCCATCCGCACCACCAAGACGATGGCGCTCGACGATCTGGGCCGGATGGCCGACCTCGCCGCGCGGCTGGGCATGGAGCAGATTTTTTATCTGAACCTGGGCGAGCCGTTTTTGTCGCCGCGCATCACGCTGGAGCTGCCGCTGTTGCGCGCCAAAAATCCGAACGCCCGCATCGTCGTCTCGACGAACGGCGTGTTACTGAACACGGACGCCAAGCGCGAGGCGGCGTTGAGCCTGAGCCACATTTTGTTTTCCGTTCACGGCATCAGCGATCCGATGCTGGAGAAATACATGCGGCAGGGCAGTTTTGAAAAGGCCCGCGCCGCGATGCGCGACATGGCGGCGTATCGCGACGCGCGCGGCCGCCAAGCGCCGTTGCTGGAGTGGAAATATCTGCTCTTCAACTGGAACGACCATCCGCGGCACATCGCCCGCGCGGTCGAGATGGCGAAGGAAATTGGTGTGGACATCATTTCCTTCTGGCCGACGCAGAATCCGTTTTACGGAGTGTCGTGGCGCTACAAGCTCGGCCTGATGAAAAACATCGGCGTCAAATGCTGGAAAGGCCACGAGATCGTTTTGCGGCCGGAAAACGTTCCGACGCGGCACATCCATTGATGCCGCCGCCGGTTTTCGCTTGCCGCCACGGGTTCTATTCGGGAATAATTTTGCCTCCAAATGGAAAAAATTCTTTTGCTCGGCCTCGGCCGGTGGGGAGCGAACCACCTGCGCAATCTTAACCACCTGCCGGTCGAACTCTATGTCGCCGAAGTTGGCGACCCGCAACTGGAACCCGCGCGCAAGCTGGGCCTCCCCGCCGAACGGCTCACGACCCATTACCGGGATTTCATCGACAAGGTCAGCGGCGTGGTCATCGTCACGCCGGCACCGACGCACTTCCCGCTGTGCCGGGAATTTCTTGAAGCCGGCAAGGATGTGTTCGTGGAGAAACCGCTCACGCTGCTGAACGAAGAATCCACGGCGCTCGCGGAAATCGCCAAGCAGCACCAGCGCATTCTCCAAGTCGGACACATCTTGCGCTTCGATCCGGCGACGCTCTGGCTGCGCGACGCCGTGCAGCGCGGCGAGTTCGGCACGGTGAACATGATGCGCGGCCACTTCGGCGGCTTCAAGCGTCCGCGCAACGACAGCGGCGTGATGTTCGCGGACGGCATCCATTTCGTGGACCTGTTCAATTTCATTCTCGGCGCGCTGCCGAAGAGCGTCACGGCCATCCACCACGATTTCATGGGCCGCGGCGTGGAGGACGTTTCGCTGTTGTCGCTGGAATACGACACCCCGCGCGGCAAGACCTGGGCCACGGTGGAAGCGGAGTATTTCATTCCCGGCAAATTCCGCGAGGTCATCGTGTGCGGCGACAGGCTGAGTGCCGTTTGCGATTACAACGTCGCGCAGTATAAAATCAAAACCTACGCAAACCGCCATGCGCCCGCCGGCGGCAGGGATTTCAAGGCCACCGAAGGCGTCGTCACGCAGATCGAAACGCCGCCGGAAGAACCGTTGCTGGCGGAACTGCGCGCTTTCATAGATTCGATCAAAACCCGCGCCACCCCGCGTGCCGATGCTTGGTCCGGCTGCCACGCCGTGCGTGTGCTGAACGCCGCGCTGGAATCGGTGAAGACGGGCCGGGCGGTTCAACTTTGATCCGGCCGGGGATGGAACTCGGATTCGTTTTGCGCAAGGGGCGCGCCGGAGACGAAAGCCGTTTTATCGGTGCGCCCGCCGTGGCCTGATTCACTTTTATGAGCAAAGCCGTTCTTTTGGTCAATCTCGGTTCGCCGGACTCGCCGGCGGTGCCGGACGTGCGCCGCTATCTGAACGAATTTCTGATGGACGGCCGCGTGATTGACGTGGCGTGGCCGCTGCGCCGGTTGATCGTCGGCCTGATTCTCATCAAGCGGCCGCGCGAATCCGGCGAGGCGTATGAAAAAATCTGGATCAAGGACGGCTCGCCGCTCGTCGTCACGAGCCAACACGTCCAGGCGCTGTTGCAACAGCGCGTCAGCGTGCCGGTGGCACTGGCGATGCGTTATCAAAATCCGTCCATCGCCTCCGCCGTGAAAAATCTGGCGGTGCAGGGCGCGACGGAGGTGTTGCTCATCCCGCTGTTTCCCCATTACGCGATGTCGAGCTACGAAACCGCCGTGGTGCGCGTGCAGGAAGTCGCCGCCCGGCTCGCGCCGCAGATGAAAATCACCGTGGAGCCGCCTTACTACGACCGGCCGGATTACATCACGGCGCTGGCGGCGAGCGCCGCGGATTTTCTGAAGACGGATTATGACCATCTGCTGTTCAGCTTTCACGGCATTCCGGAGCGGCACATCAAAAAATCAGACCCGACCGGCGGTCATTGTCTCGTGACGCCGACCTGCTGCGAGACGCCCAGCCCGGCGCACGCACGCTGTTACCGGGCGCAGTGTTTCCGGACGGCGGCGTTGTTCGTCGAGCAAGCCGGCGTGCCGGCGGGCAAATGGTCGGTGTCCTTTCAATCGCGCCTGGGCAAGGACCCGTGGCTGAAGCCTTACACCGATTACGAACTGGCGCGGCTGCCGAACGAAGGCCGGAAGCGGCTGCTCGTCATCTGTCCGGCGTTCGTGGCCGACTGCCTGGAAACGATTGAGGAAATCGGGATGCGCGGCTGCGAACAATTCATGGCTGGCAACGGCCGGGAGTTCACGCGCATTCCGTGCCTGAACGAGCATCCGGCCTGGATTGATGCGCTGGCGATGATGGCCGGAAAATTTCTGGCGGGGAAATAAAACGGCTGGCGTGGACGGAGATCTCGCGACCGCCTTAACCCGACTCCGCTACTGGGGCTTCCGAATGGATTGCGAGCTGCAAAGCACGGAATCTTTAATTCACAAAGCAGGGCTCAAGCCCGCCGTTCTTTGATGCTCGCTAAAATATCCGCCACGACCTCCGCCTTCGGCTTGGCACCTTGCGGGCCGCCGTGGTGGAGACGCACGGAAACTTGACCGGCTTCCATGTCGCGACCGCCGATGACCAGCATCGTGTGAACACGGGTTTTTTCCGCATCGGCAATTTTCGCTTTGAACGGCGTCGCGCTGAAATCGGATTCCACGCGCACCATGTTCGCGCGCAGTTCGGTCACGATGGGCTTGGCGTAGTTGATCAACGCTTCGTCGTCGTTGAGAGTCATGACGCGCACCTGATCCGGCGCGAGCCAGAGCGGGAAGTTGCCCGCGTAATGCTCGATGAGGAAGCCGATGAACCGTTCGTGCGTGCCGAGCGGCGCACGATGGATGCACAGCGGCGTCTTGTTCGAGTTGTCCTTGTCGCGGTAGGTCAGGCCGAACTTGGCGGGCACGGCGAAGTCCACCTGGTTCGTGGCGATGGTGAATTCGCGGCCGATGGCGCTCCATACCTGCACGTCAATCTTCGGCCCGTAGAACGCCGCCTCGTTGGCGACCTCCACGTAGTTGATGCCGGATTCGATCAACACCTTGCGCACCATGTCCTGGGTCTTCTTCCACAACTCCGGTTCGTTGACGTATTTCTTGCCGAGCCCCTCCGCCGCGTGCGTGCTGAAGCGCATCTGATATTTTTCCAGGCCGAAGATTTTGAAATACTTCAGATACATGTCGTTCACAGCGCGGAACTCGTCGGCGAACTGCTCCTCGGTGCAATAGATGTGGGCGTCGTTCATGTTGAGCGAGCGCACGCGCATGAGGCCGAACAACTCGCCGCTCTGCTCGTAGCGATAGCAAGTGCCGTATTCCGCGAGGCGCAACGGTAGGTCGCGGTAACTGTGCGGTTCCGCCGCAAAGATGCGGTGATGATGCGGACAGTTCATCGCCTTGAGGTAATAACTCTCCGGCTCGCCCAGCCGCTTCAAATCCGCGCGCAACGCGGACAACTCGGTGAACGCCGCCGCGATCTCCGCCGGTGCGGTGCTGGCCTTGACGGCTTGCTCAATCAATTCAAATTCTTTTGTTTCCATTTTGAAAATTACAGAGTCAACTCCACATAATCGCCCGGTTTCAACGCCAGAACCGCCGCGATGATTTCCTGTGTCCTGGCTTTCACCTGCGGCCAGCGGTTGGTTGAAAGCACGAGAATCGCCAGCTTTCGGCCTTTCAGATTTTGCTGATATTTCAGTTGCTGATCGGAAGTCAAAAACGCGTCGAACTTGTCCTCCGCGAGCTTGAGCAAGTCGCCATTCTTCACGCGCCCCCAGCCCATTTCCTGCGCCGTGGAAATTTCAAACTCCGCCAGACGGCGGCGCAACGGCTGCGGCATGCATTCGTCAAAGAGGATTTTCACGCCGGAACGAGCAATTCGCTTTTGCTGTGTTCCAGCACCGCGATGGCGTCCTCGCGCCGCACGGTGGGAAAACAATCGAGAAATTCATCCAGCGACAGATTGTCTTCGAGATATTCAAACAGCGACTGCACCGGCACGCGCGTGCCCCGGAACACTGGCGCACCGCTCATGATTTCCCGGTCAATTTCAATCGGCAGATTCGCTTTCATGCCGGTAAAATACTCTCTTTCAGTTCAAAACCAAAGTAAATTTGCCTGCGCCTGTCCTTTGCGCCTCTGCGCCTTTGCGTTGAATGACGGCGGCTTCAACGGCCATAAAATCTTCGGTTTTCAAAAGGCAGACCGGCGGAGAAAATAGCCGTCCGCGCACCGCAATGAAATCTCAATTTTCAACGCCGAGACGCAAAGAACGCCGAGACGCAAAGCCGCAGAGAAAAATCCCAAAGGGATTAAATCATTCAGCCCAGCGTTGACGCGCCAGCGGCTACGCTGGGTTGTCGTCCCACAAAATAATTCCTTCTCCGCCCTGGGGAGAAGGTGGCCGGAGGCCGGATGAGGTGAACCGCGAACCACGCCAGCCTTTACTCCGCTAGGTAGCTCTTTGCCAAATCGAAAAGCGGATCGGCTCTTTCTGGAGTGAAATCTGGCGACCGGGTAAGAAAAACAAAGTCGGGTTTCCTTGGTAGGCAATATGTCTCCAAATCTGGAACATCAATTGGGCAACGATGTTTTCCAAATTCAATTCGTAGAGGTTCCCATTTGATCAAACACACGCGCTCCTGAGCTTCACCCTTTGGTAAAACTAAATCGAGATGTTTAAGCCAATCTTGGCCAATTAAATGAAGCAGGAAATCGGCTGAGGTTATTTGGCCGGCATCAGAACAACCGACGATGTCATCGTGGGCATCAATATGCACCAGATGAAGTGGTGGAACGAGGATACCATTGCCAATGAGCGCCTGAATATGAAAGAATACTTCCTTGTGATGCTCGCACGCTCTGCCGCCAATTTTATTGGCTTGGGAAAGATGAAGCCTGTCTTCAAGAAATGTTCGGAAACGAGCTTCGGGCCAAATTTTAACATCTGACCCTTCGTAGCGAACATCCTTATCTGGCGAAGCCCGACGAATTGGCTGAACCATGAAATCGAGGTCTAAATCAAGAATGAGCATTTAGGGGGTGGTAGCACGGTAAAATTTTTGGCTGCCGTTCAAATTGGTGTCTGTAAACAGCCAATTGCCATTGCTGTCGGCGGGATTGGTGAGGACGGGTTGCCAGTTCACCGGGGGCGTCAGATTGGTAGCCGCTTGCAGAATGTAGGGATAATTGGTAGTGCCGTTAAATTGCAGGCACAACTGATTGCTGTTAGTAACAACTCCAGTGAAAGATTGCGGTGGAATAAAAACGGTCAATTTAGCCACGCTGCTTGTAACGCTGCCGCCATTTCCAATGACAATGACTTGATAATTCCCGATGCTTTGAGTTGCAACATTGCTCAAAGTCAGGGAGGAATAAGGCGATCCGTTGTTCCACACCTTGCGGATTCGGTTGTTCCCTTGATCCGCAATGAACAGGTTGCCGTTGTTGTCTATTGCCACGCCGAATGGACCCCTCAATTTCGCATTGGTCGCCACGCCTCCGTCTCCCAAACCGTTATTTCCACCGCCTGCCACCGTGGTGATGATGCCGTTGGTCGCTACCTTGCGAATGCGGTTGTTGCCATTATCCGCAATAAACAGGTTGCCGTTGTTGTCTGTTGCCACGCCGGATGGATTAGCCAATGCCGCATTGGTTGCCGCTCCGTTGTCACCAGAATAGCCACCCACACCATTACCCGCCACCGTGGTGATAATGCCGTTGGTCGCCACCATGCGAATACGGTTGTTCATTTGATCCGCAATGAACAGGTTGCCGTTGTTGTCTAACGCCACGCCGAGTGGGTTATTCAAGAACGCTTGGAGTGCCGGTCCGTTGTCGCCAGAATAGTTCTGGCCTGGGGGCAGTCCCGCCACCGTGGTGATGATGCCGTTGGTCGCCACCTTGCGAATGCGTTCGGCTCCAGTATTCGCAATGAACAGGTTGCCGTTGTTGTCTAAAGCCACGCCGGATGGATTAGCCAATGACACATTGGTTGCCGCTAAGTTGTCAGAATTGTAAGTGCCACCGCCTGCCACCGTGGTGATGATGCCGTTGGTCGCTACCTTGCGAATGCGGTTGTTGAGCCAATCGGCAATGAACAGATTACCGTTGTTGTCTGTTGCCACGCCGGATGCGCCGAATGGATGAACCAATGACACCAATGACAACGACGCATTGGTTGCCGCTCCGCTGTCGCCAGAATAGCCACCCACACCATTGCCCGCCACCGTGGTGATGATGCCGTTGGTCGCTACCTTGCGAATGCGGTTGTTGCCATTATCCGCAATAAACAGGTAGCCGTTGTTGTTTATTGCCACGCCGGCTGGCTGATTCAATTCTGCATTGGTTGCCGTTCCGTTTTCGCCAGAATAGCCATTCGTGCCATTGCCAGCCAGCGTAGTGATGATGCCGGTTGGTAAATTCGTTCCGTTGAATTGCCATTGATAGGTAAATGGCCCACTGCCGGAAACTGCGACGCTAAAAACGACACTGCTGCCCACAAGCACCGTCTGGTTTGTCGGTTGCTGCGTAATCACCGGCTGCGCCTTAAGCGAGAAGACAACACCCAAGCTGAAAAGAAAAATAAGCGCGGTTTTCAAGGGTGTAAAAGTTTTAATGCTTGGCTATCAGTGAGGTTGTTCGCACCCCATTCAATCGTCAGCATGATGAATGTTGAACCTACCACCACCGTTGGCGCAAACAAAAAGCGGCCTCCGTTTCCGAAGGCAATCCCGAAGGGATTGCAATCATCCAGCCCAAGGTTGCGAGGAACGAGCTACCTTGGGTCATCGTCCGAACAAATTCATCAACTCTGAAAGAGTTGCATCAATCCCACACATACCGTTCGTCAAACTCAACCTTGTAGCATTTCAGGAATTCCCGGAACTCATCTTGAAACGAAACCTTCCGGTGATGTTCCTCCTGTCCGGCAATGTAATTCCGCACCGTCTCAACCTGCGAAAATCCGATGGAGAAAATGCCGTAGCCATTCTGCCACGCGAAATCATGCAAGTCGGGGCTTTTGGTTTTCAGCCAGAGCGACGAGCCGCGTTTGACTTCCTTGACCATTTTCGCCGCCTCACAGGTGCGCGACAGCGTTGAGAGAATGTGAACATGGTCTTCCACCCCGCCGATGATGAGAGGCTGGCAATCGAGATTGGTTAGGATGCCGCCGAGGTAGCGGTGCAATTCTTCGCGCAGAATTTTGTCGCGGAGAAATGGGCGACGGTCTTTGGTGGAAAAAACCGTATGCACAAGAATCTTGGCGAGCGATTGCGGCATGGCTGGATGATGTTCAAAACCGACGGATGATTCAACTCTTTCAGAGTTGTTGAAATGATGGAAACGATTAACCCAGCGTAGCCGCTGGCGCGGCAACGCTGGGTCAATGTCCCAACCATTCATCAACTCTGAAGGAGTTGAATCATGCCGTCACCGATTTGATAAAACCCCGTTGGGGTTTTGATTTTATTTTCACCGTAACCCGGCGTAGCTCGTTCCTCGCAACGCCGGGCTAATTGATTAAAATCCCTTTGGGATTTTTCTGGATTTGATTTAATTGCCCGCCGTGGCTTACGGATTGGTTTTCAATCCCGGCGTCGCTGCCGGTGCCGGCGCGGGTGTCGGCGGCGTTGGGCTGGCGTGGCTGGCCGAGGTGTCAACGATGATTCGCGCATGGTTGTAGTCACTCACGAATTTGGCGTTGCCATACGGAGTTGTTGGCATCGAGCACGCTCTTGGTCGCCAGATACATGGCCAGTTTATTCTGCTGTTTGGTAGTCATAGCACGTCAATCGTGAACCCGCCGGACGGGCGTTCTCACCAAAAATCGTCATTTTTTCGACGTAAATTCAGAAAAAGCGGGGTTTTGAGGCAAAAAGGCAACTTGCAGACGCGATAAACCGATTGGCAGATGGGAAAAGGCGACTGACAGATGCCATCTGGCAACCGTCAGTGGTCAAAAGTCAACAGCGCGCGGCGATAAACCAACTGGCAGATGCCATTTGGCAGTTGGCAGATGGAATAAACCAACCGACAGATGCCGTCAGGCGACCGGCAGAGGCCATCCGGCAATTTGCAGAACCAATCTGACGACCGACAGACACGATCTTTTGACCGCAAGATGGAATCCGGCGACTGGCAATTTCAATCCGGCCTCAGGCGGGAGAATTCAGTTTCAAGCAAGATTGCCTTCGACCGCGAACCACGCGAAATACGCGAACGGAAAAATGACTTTCGCGCGGTTCGGGTGTTTCGCGGTCAAGCTCCCGCTTGTTTCTGCGCGTGGTCGGAAAGTTGTTTTTCCAGTTCGGCGATGCGGGCTTCGATTTTCTGGCGGTCGGCGCGGTGTTCGTCCATTTCCATTTTCGGAAACATGGACTCCGCGTAATACGGTAGGTGGCCGGAGGTTTTATACATTTTCAATTTCCCGGCGGTAATGGCACGGAAAGGTTGCGGCAGATGGAGCGGGCCAGAAATTTTTTGATTTCGGTGTGGCGGGGAATGGCTTCCTTGCGGCCCGTCTGCGGATTCTGCCAGATGGAATGGCTGCCGCCTTCGCGGAACAGCACGCAGCCGTGTTCCTGCAAATGGCCGAGCAGCGCCCGCCGTTTCATGCCAGCACCAATTCCGCCGTTTCCGCGCGGGGATCAAGCCGGAAGGCTTCTTCGCGCTCGGTTTCCAGCAGGAGTTGAATGGCGCTCTTGAGGTCGGCCAGACATTCCTCCTTGGTTTCGCCTTGGCCATTCGCACCTGGAACTTCCAAGCACGTCGCCCAAAAACCGCCTTCGTCCGGTTCGCCGCGATGCACGATGGCTGTGAATTGTTTCATATGTTTATCAATAACTCATTTTGCCGGGAATGAAAACTGGTTTTATCCGGCAGTTAAAAATCACCCGGCAGATTTTTTCTTCGCGTATTCAGCCAGTTGTTTTTCCAGTTCGGCGATGCAGGCTTCGAGTTGCTGGCGGTCGGCGCGGTGTTCGTCCATTTCCATTTTCGGAAACAACCTCACGCCGGGTTTACGGCGCGAACAATTCGCCCAGCGTGTCGAGCACGGCATCGGCCGTTTCGGCATCCAGTTTGCCCAGCCGTTTGACGAGCCGCGTTTTGTCCACCGCGCGGATTTGATCCAAGGCGATCTCGCCGGTCTTGCCCTGAAAAGAAATTTCCACCCGTGTCGGCCAGCCGCGCCGAGTCGTCGTCATCGGCGCAATGATGACGGTGGAAACTGACCGGTTCAATTCGTCGGGAGAAACGACCACGCACGGACGGGTCTTGGCGGTTTCCGCGCCGGTGGTGGGATCAAGTCGGACGAGAAAAATGTTGAACCGCTCGATCACCATTGCCATTCCTTCGCGTCAAATACGTTGGTCAGTTGGCGCGTGGCGGCTAAGTCATCCGCAGTGAAACGCGAAAGGCGGAACGATTTTGCCCACGCCGCGCGGGCTTTCTGGCGCGGACGCAGCAACAGGCCATTGGCCGACGGCTGCAATTCCAAGCCGTAAGGCCAGCGGTTCAAAACCAGTTCAATCGCTGTTGTTTTCATAGGCACATCTTCCACCAATCCGCGCTTTTCGTCAATTTGACTTCATTGCCGATTGGCGGACGCGTCTGTCAGATAATTTTCTTCGCGTGATCGGCCAGTTGTTTCTCCAGTTCGGCGATGCGGGCTTCGATTTTCTGGCGGTCGGCGCGGTGTTCGTCCATTTCCATTTTCGGAAACATGGACTCCGCGTAATACGGCAGGTGGCCGGAGGTTTTATACATTTTCTCCCTGGCCAGATGCGGCGTGCGGACGCGGACGCACGCCGGCGGCTTCAACGGCAACCAATTCTTCGTCTTCCAAAATGTCATATATGCCGGAGAAAATGGCCGTCCGCGAACCGCTTTGAAATCTCAAACTTTCAACGCCCGGGCGCTTCTGGTAATCTCCAAGCCATGAGCGACCAATCGAGTTCAAATGATGTTCGGTGGAAGCAGCGTTTCCAAAATTACCAGCGGGCGTTGAAGCAACTCACCAAATTTATCGAGAAGGGAAACCTGAATGAACTGGAGTAGCAAGGGTTGATCCAGAGTTTTGAATACACCTACGAACTGGCGTGGAACACCATGAAGGATTTGTTCGAGGCGCAAGGCGAGACCGGCATCCTCGGCAGCCGGGACGCGTTCCGGCTGGCCTTCCGGCGCGGGTTGGTGGAACAGGGCGAAGTGTGGATGGACATGATCAAAAAACGCGGGCTGACCAGCCATACCTATGATGAAAAAGTTGCCCGCGAAATCACCACCAGCATCCGCACGGCTTACTTTCCCGAATTTGTGCGCCTGGCCGAGCGGCTGGAAACCTTGAGCCGGGAGGCGCGGTGAACCCCAGCCGATTTGGGCTGACCGAGGCGACGATTGAAAAAATCGCCGGCGTGCTGGCCGGCCATCCGCAGGTGGAGCAGGCGTTGCTGTATGGCTCGCGGGCAAAGGGCAACTACAAGAACGGCTCGGACATTGACCTGACACTCATGGGGCAAGAACTGCAAACCGATGACCTGCTGAAAATCATGGGCAAACTGGACGACCTGCTGCTGCCCCACATGATTGACCTTTCCATCTTCCACCAGTTGAACCATCCGGAACTCATTGACCACATCCAGCGGGTGGGAATTATTTTTTACGAACGGACGCCGGCCCCGAAGCGGCTTTGATTTCTCACTTTTGCCCCTTCACACCCCACAGCATTTCTTGTATTTCTTGCCGCTGCCGCAGGGACAAGGATCATTGCGCCCGACTTTGGGCGGAGCAACGTATGGTTCGGGAATTTTCCATTCTGAATCGTCTGCCGAACCTTCAACTTTCGGAACAATGGCCTCCATTGCGGCAATCGTCTCGCGCAACCCGGCATTCTCCCGCTCGTAAGCCTCGATTTCCTCGCGCATGCCGGACAGTTTTTGGCTCATTTCCGTCAGCCGGTTTGGCTTGCGCGGATGCTCGCGCTGCGTTTTCAAACCGAAATGAATCTGCACATCCTCCAAATCACCATTGACGGATTCATCCACCAGGCCGGATGCGAACGCACGCTCAATGACGGACATGGCCTCCACCGCGCGCAAATCCCAGAGCGCCGAAATCACAAACGTGTTCACCGTTTCCGGCTGCTCGGCAAATTTCTCCAACTGCTTTGCCAGCCGCGCCACGCACTCGGCGCGCAATGCGGGATGCTTTTTGCCAATCTCCGCGAGTGTCGTGGCCGCCGCCACGCGCGCCCAATCGCCATGCGCTGCATCAGCCAGATAATTGGCCGCCGGCTCCAGCGCCGCCGCGCCAATGAGCGCGAGCACTTTGGGCAGATCATTGGTCACCCGATCGTCTTGCGCAGCATCAATGCGATGGAGCAGCGTGAGCAGCGGCGCGACGGCTTCCGCCGCGCGCGGGTGGCCGCCCGCAAGGGCTTGGCCCAGCGCCCGCCATGCGTGAACCGGCGCCCAAACGGATTTGCTTTTCGGCGGGCCGTCATTCAGCGCGGCATCCGTCGCCATACGGATCAACTCCGGCACGGCCTCCGCCGAAATGCCCAGCGTGGCATAATCACGCCACTCCTGCCATTCCCTGCCTCGCGGCTCGCCCAGCGAAAGCAGTTGGCTTACCGGCGGCGCGTAGGGGTTTGCGGCGGTTGTGGAGAGTTTGGTCATTCGCGTATTTGGTGTATTTCGCGGTCATAATTCAGCCGCCGGATTTCTTCTTCGCGTAATCAGCCAGTTGTCTTTCCAGTTCGGCGATGCGTTGCTCGATTTGCTGGCGGTCGGCGCGGTGTTCGTCCATTTCCATTTTCGGAAACATGCTCTCCGCGTAATACGGCAGGTGGCCGGAGGTTTTATACATCTTCTCCTTGGCCAGATGCGGCGTGCGAACGCGGACATAGCCGGCGGCGAATTCGGTTTCCTTGGCCAGCTTCTCCAGTTCCTCGACGAGCACCGTGCCCTTGGGCAGCCACAGCGGCATGCCCGGCCCGACAAATTCCGTGTCAATCGCGAACAGCCCCATCTCCGCGCCGATCTTGCGATGATCGCGGCGCTTGGCCTCCTCGATCATCTTGAAATACTCGTCCATCGCGGTTTTGTTCTTGAACGCCGTGCCGTAGATGCGCTGGAGCTGCGGGCCTTTTTCGTCGCCCTTGTAATACGCAGCGGCCACGCTGGTGAGCTTGAACGCGCCGATGTTGCCGGTGCGCATCACATGAGGCCCGGCGCAAAGATCGAGGAAATCGCCGTTCTTGAAATAGGAAATCGGTTCGCCTTCGGGAATCTGCTTGAGCAAATCCAATTTGAACTTCGAGGCGTTGCCGGGACGTTCGCCCAGTCCGCCCAGACGACCGGAAGTCGCATCGGCAACGGCCTGCTCGCGCGTGACGGTAAGTTTCTCAAAGGTGTTGTTCGCCTTGATCTCCTTCTTCATCTCCGCCTCAATCTTTTCAAAATCCTCGGGCGAGATGCGGTGGGAGCATTCGAGGTCGTAGTAAAAGCCGTTCTCGACGGGCGGGCCGTAGGCAAACTGCGCCTCCGGCCAGAGCCGCAAAATCGCGGTGGCCATGACGTGGGCGCAGGAGTGGCGGATGCGTTCCAGTTCGGACCAATTATTACGCTCGTCAGGTGTTTTGCGTTCAGACATGAAAAAAGTATAACCACAAAAACACCAAGACACGAAGGAAGAAATTGGGTTCCCAGCTTTGCGGTTTGGCGTCAGGTCGGCTGGAAGGTTTGTCCGTGTTGGTGGTGGGGACGGCGCTTCACTTTGCCGGCTGGTGGATGAGCGAGAGCACTTCCTTCGCGGCCACGGCTTCATGCACGTTCATGTAAGTGCTGGTGCTTGCGTCGCCGCCCGGCGGGACATTGGCAATTTCATTTTCCTGAGTTTTGTCGGCACCTTTTTCGCCCTTGCCTTCGGGGGGGACATTGTCGCTGGCATCGTCCGGGTCGCTGTTAATGGATTGAATGGTGTCAACGTGGCCGATGAGATTGCCGCAGGCGTCCAGCACCGCCGATCCGCTGGAGCCGGGCGCCCAGTCCAGCGAGACATCCACCATCAGGACCGGCGGCGTGTCGGTGGTGGTCACAAACCGGCTGACCACGCCCTCGGTGTAATAACCGCGCATCCCGTCGGGTTCGCTGAAACACGCACAGCGGTCGCCGGGCTGCACATCGGTGCTCAAAGGCAGCGGTTTGAAATCCTTGGCCGCCACCCGGAGGATGGCCACGTCGGCGTGGGCGCTGGCCGCGAGAATTTCCGTGACGGGATAAACCCGGCCGGTTTCGTCGGCCGCGACCAGATAACTCTTCCGGGAATCGTCCGGCGGCTGGACGACGTGAAAACATGTGCCCACGACACCGTCTTTCGTCAGGGCGTAGCCGCCGGCAAGGTCGAGGTCCCACTCGTTAGTTGAGGCGCAGTGGTAATACCAGCCCACGCGGATGTGCGCGGCGCGGGCGGCGGCGCACAAGGCCCGCCCGGTCAGCGGCTGGGTTTTCGGCGGGTCCAGTTTGACCGGGCAACTGGCGTGGTTGAACTGGTTGGTCAGCACCGCTTCGCGCACCAGTTGGCCGGCCTTGCGCAATTTCTCGGCGGCAGCCATGAGCCGCTCGTTGTCCGCCTGGTCGTCCGCCGAATACACCGGCGTGCCGGCACTCTGCGCCGGTGAACGGTTCGGCACCCCGGCCAGCACCAGCAATCCCGCCAGCGCCAGGCCGAGGAATGAAATTTGTTTCATGCGCCGGCGATGCTAAAAGCAAATCTGTGCCAGCACCAATAAAAATCCTCATCGTTCCAGTGGAGTTGGCGCGGCTGTTCGTCCGCCACTCCGGGCTTTCGCCGGCGAAAAAATCTGCTAGCTTGCCGGCCACGACAATTTGAAATCGCTCATCCAGACCCGCGACACGCGCTCCGTGCGCGTCTTCCTCATCGGCGTGGAACTCCAAACGCGCACCGCCGCCGAGGTCCGCGAATCGCTCGCCGAACTGGAGGAACTCGCCACCACCGCCGGCACCCAAATCGTCGGCGAAGGCGTGCAAAAGCTTGCTGCGCCCGTCGCCGCTACCTACATCGGCGGCGGCAAGGCGCAGGAATTCGCCGCGTCCTGCAAACAAAACGACGTGGACACCGTGATCTTTGACGACGAGCTTTCGCCCGCGCAGACGCGTAATCTGGAGAAAATCTTCGGCTGCAAAATCATGGACCGCACCGCGCTGATTCTGGAAATCTTCGGCCAGCGGGCGCGCACGCGCGAGGGCAAATTGCAGATCGAGCACGCGCAGTTGCAATACCTGCTGCCGCGCCTGACGCGCTACTGGTCGCACTTGTCGCGCCAGCGCGGTTCCACCGGCTCCATCGGTGGCGAAGGCGAATCGCAGCTTGAGGCCGACCGCCGGAAAATTTCCGAGCGCCTCGAAAAAATCGCCGGCGAACTCGACAAAGTCCGTTCCCAGCGTGAGACGCAGCGTGCCGGCCGCCAGCGCAGCCAATGGCCGCTCGCCTCCATCGTGGGCTACACCAACGCTGGCAAATCCACGCTGCTCAACCGGCTCACCGGCGCGAGGGTTGTGGCGGAGGACAAATTGTTCGCCACGCTCGACCCGACCACCCGGCGTTTGCGTCTGCCGACGAACCAAAATGTTTTACTCACCGACACCGTGGGTTTCATCAAAAAACTCCCGCACGGACTCGTCGAGGCGTTCAAGGCGACGCTCGAAGAAGTCGTGCAGGCGGATTTGCTCGTGCATGTCGTGGACATCAGCCACGCGCAGGCGGAGGAACAGATCGACGCCGTGAACACCGTGCTGCGGGAAATCGGCGCGGCGGAAAAACCGGTGTTGATGGTGTTCAACAAGATTGACCAGCTCGCCGGCAACGTGGCCCCGCTGTTGCGTGAAAAATATCCGCACGCGGTTTCGATTTCCGCGAAAACGGGCGAAGGCATTGAGCCCCTGCTGGCGGAACTCGGCACGCAGCTCCGGCCCGTCCGTGAGTTTTTGGATTTGCGCGTGCCGCAGGAAAAGGCGGCCGTTATTGCGCGGATTCATGCCGTCGGCCAGGTGGTGGAAAGCCGCTACGGCGGCAAAAACGCCCGCTTCAAGGTGCGCATTCCGCCGCACCTGCGGGACGAGTTCAGTCCGTTCCTGGTGCCGTGACGTGCCGTTGATGCGGCGCAAAACCCCGGCGCGGGATCACGGCCGGCTCGTCCATCCCCTTTGCAAACCAGGTGTCTCGCAACGGTAGATCATGGCCGCCTATTTTTCATAAAACAATCACCGGTTGAGAAATACGGTCAGGTGCGCTAATTTCGGGCTTAAAAATCGAATTTTTTTATGACCAAGACCATCGCTTACGCCACGAAAGCTTATGCCACCACCGGTCCGGCGATTCCGCTCGCCGCCGCCACCATCGACCGCCGCCAGCCGACCGCCGGTGACGTCCAGATTCAAATCCAATTCTGCGGCGTCTGCCATTCCGACCTCCACTTTGCCCGCAACGAATGGGGCTTCACCCAGTATCCGGCCGTGCCGGGCCACGAGATCGTGGGCCGTGTGACCGCCGTCGGCAGCGGCGTGAAAAAGTTCAAGGTCGGCGACACCGTGGGCGTGGGCTGCCTCGTGGATTCCTGCCGCACCTGTCCCGATTGCCGCGCCGGCTTGGAACAATTTTGCCCGGACATGGTGATGACCTACGGCAGCATGGACAAACATCTCAACGCCCCCACATTTGGCGGTTACGCGCAGAGCATCGTCGTGACGGAAGAGTTCGTGCTGCGCATGCCGGCCAACCTCAATCTCGCCGCCGCCGCGCCGCTGTTGTGCGCGGGCATCACCACGTATTCGCCGCTGAAGCACTGGAAAGTCGGTCCCGGCACGAAGGTCGGCATCGTCGGTCTTGGTGGCCTCGGCCACATGGGCGTGAAATTCGCCAGGGCTTTTGGCGCGCACGTCGTGCTGTTCACCACGTCGCTGGGCAAGGTGGCGGATGGCCAACGCCTCGGCGCCCACGAAGTCGTGTTTTCCAAGGATGAAAGGCAAATGGCCGCGCACGCCAACAGCTTTGATTTCATCCTCGATGCCGTGTCTGCGCAACACGACATCAACGCCTATTTGAACCTGTTGAAACGCGACGGCAACCTCACGCTTGTCGGCGCGCCCGAGAAGCCGCTGCCGGTGGCCGCCTTCCCGCTGATCTTCAAACGCCGCTCGTTTTCCGGCTCGCTCATCGGCGGGTTGCCCGAGACGCAGGAGATGCTGGATTTTTGCGGGAAGCACAACATCACCTGCGACATCGAACTGATCCACATGGACCAGATCAACACCGCCTACGAGCGCATGCTCAAGAGCGATGTGAAATACCGCTTTGTGATTGACATGGCCACGCTCTAAAGCGGCACCCACAGCAACCAAAGAAAATTTCCATGGAAATCAAACGCAACGGTTCCCAGCCATCCGCTGTCGGCCCCGCCGACTGGTTCACCGGCACGGTGCGCATTGACTCGCCGTTCAAGGCCGGCGAACCCGCGCGCGTCGCGGGTGCCATCGTCACGTTTGAACCCGGCGCGCGCACCGCGTGGCACACGCATCCGCTGGGGCAGACGCTCATCGTCACTGCCGGCTGTGGCCGCGCGCAACGCTGGGGCGGAACGATTGAAGAAATCCGGCCGGGCGACATCATCTGGTTCCCGCCGGGCGAGAAACATTGGCACGGCGCGTCGCCCACCACCGCCCTGACGCACATCGCCATTCAGGAACAGCTCGGCAGTCAGGCCGTGGACTGGCTGGAAAAAGTAAGCGACGAACAATATCGCGGCTGACCCGAGGCGATCCTTTCAATGCGGCAGTTGGTGCGCGGCTTTTTCTTCCAGGAAGCGCAAAATATGCTTGCGCCCCGGTTCCCAAAAGGAAACAGGCCAGAGGAAAGACGATGTTTTTCCGGGCGGCTTGAATGTTAAGTGTTGAGCGTTTCCCCATCTCATCGCAGCTTGAAGCCGCCCTGAAAAATCACTTCCGCCGCGACGACGACCAGAAAGATGATGCCGACCAGCGCGTTCAGGCGGAAGAAGGCGACGTGGATCCAGTTCAGGCTGCGGCGGCGGGCGATCCAGTGCTCCAGCACGAGGCAGCCGAGGATGATGAGCCAGCCGATGAGATAGGCGATGCGGAACCGGCACAGCAAGCCAAAGCCGAGCAGCGCGCCGCACATGAACAGGTGCGCCAGAAACGCCGCGCCGAGCGCGTTCTGCGGTCCCCACGCGACGACCAGCGAGCGCAGCCCGTGCGATTTGTCGAACTCGTAATCCTGCAACGCGTAGATGATGTCGAAGCCGACGAGCCACAGAACGACGGCGAGCGCCAGCAGCGTCATCTGCAAAATTTCCAGGAATGAAATGTCCGGGCCGCGCACGGCCAGCCATGCGCCGATCGGCGCGAGCGCCAGCGCGATGCCCAAAAAAACGTGCGTGTAATCCGTGAAGCGTTTGGTCAGCGAATAAAAACAGACCAACGCCAGCGCGACTGGCGAAAGATAAAAGCAGAGCGGGTTTAGCAACCAACTCGCGACGACCAAACCCGCCGCCGACAAGGCGCAAAGCAAACTGGCGCTCAACAGGGAAATCGTTCCCGCCGGCAGATGACGGTTTTGGGTGCGCGGATTCAGCGCGTCGAACTCGCGGTCCACGATGCGGTTGAACGCCATCGCGCACGTCCGCGCGCAGACCATCGCGGCGAGAATCAGCCCGAACGTTTTCCAGCCTGGCCAGCCGCGATGATCGCGCGCCGCCACCAGCATGGCCGCCAGCGCGAACGGCAGCGCAAAGACCGTGTGCGAGAAGCGCACGAACGAAGCCCATTTTTGAATCGTTGCAATCATCTGCGGGTTGGCTGTGGCGACACAGAGCGCTCGGAGGAAAACCGCTTTCCAATCCTGTGTTCTCGGTGCCTCGGCGGCAAAATTATTCTTTCTCCTCCGCCCAGCGCGGCGCGATTTGGTTCGTCAGGCCGATGTGATCCAGCACGCGCGCGACCACGGTGTCCACCAGTTCAACGATCGTTTTGGCGCCGGAATAAAAACTGGGGTTCGCCGGGATCAGCGTCGCGCCGGCGAGCAGCAGGAGTTCCATGTTTTTGACGTGGACCAGATTCAGCGGCGTCTCGCGCGGGACCAGAATCAATCGTTTTTTCTCCTTCAGCACCACGTCGGCGGCGCGCTGTAGCACATCTTCGCTGTAGCCGTGGGCGATGCGGCCCATCGTGCCCATCGTGCAGGGGATGATGACCATCGCGTCCGGCGGATTCGAGCCGCTGGCGAACGGCGCGTTCATGCTTTTCAAGCCGTGCGGCTTCACGCCGTCGGGCAGTTTCAGTCCGCCCGGCAGTTCCTCGCCGATGACCTGCTGCGCATAGTGGCTGAGCACGACGTGGATTTCGTGCTCGCGCGGATTCAAATTGTCCAGCAGCCGCTGCGCGTAGAGCGCGCCGCTGGCCCCGGTGATGGCGACGAGAATTTTCACTAGGCCAATCTTGCCGCAAGTTCAAGTGGCAAACAAGTCGCGCCCGAAAAATCATCGGCAACTGTTTAAAACCACCGGCGACATCGGAACCGGCCGGGGCGGAAACGGCTTCATTAAATGGCTTGAGCCGTTCATCGCCATCCGCAAAATGCTTCGATGCTGAATCGATTGATTTTTTTTACCGGGTTGTTGTTCCTGACCGGCTGCGGTTTGTTCGTGCCGGGACGGAATCCCAACCTGCCCGCGCCGACGAATTGGGACATCACGCAGAATTCCGCGCCGACGGGAACGGCACCCGCAGTGTCCACCAATTCGCCGCCAGTTTCAGTGTCCGCGCCCGCGGCCACCAACAGATTGGAATCGGAGGATTATCCGTCCACCTGGGTCTGGCTGGACCAATGGGCCAAACGGCGCGGGATTCCTCCGGCAGAGCGGCTCGCCTTGCCGCCGCTGGAAATGGAGATCACCAACGGCTATGAATGGCGGAACTCCGACCTCAAGGCCCGGCTGGCGCTGATTCCGCTGCCGACGTTTCTGCTGCACACCACGAATGGGGTGCTGATGCTCCAGCCGGGAACCCGGATTGCACACTGGGACGACACGGAGATTCATTTGGGCTTTCCTTCGGAACTGGTCCAAGGGCAAATCCTGGTTCATACGTTGGATGTGAGCCGGACCATTGAACCGCTGTTGCGCGGTTGCCCTGTGCGGCCGGCGGGCGGGCGCACCATTGTGCTGGATTCGGACGACGAAGCCGGTAAGGATAAAATCCACGACGACCCGCGCGTGGAAAATTATGCGCTCGATTGGGCCAGGCGGCTCGCTCCGTTGCTGGAAACCAACGGCTGGACGGTATTTCTCACCCATACCAACGCCCTGCCGGTTCCCTTGAACCACCGCACGGCGATGGCAGACTTACATCATCCAGATCTGTTTCTGCACTTGTGTTTTGGCCTGGGCGAATCCGGTTCGGCCCGGCCCGGTCTGGCCGTCCTTTGTTTAACGCCCGCCAATATGCCGGACGACACCGCCAGCTCCGAGTCGGGCGACCTCTGGCGGACCTATCCCAACAACCGCTTTGATGTGGAAAATTGGGAGTTTGCCTATTGCCTTCACCGCGCCCTGGCCGGCCTGCCCAATGCCACCGATCAGGGGCTGCGGCGCAGCCGGTCACAGGAGATTTTGCATGACCGCAATTACCCCGCAGTCTGCGTCAGCGGCGGCAGTCTGGCGGATCCGCGGGATGCGGCGCTGATCGCCAGCCCGCTGTTCCGGCAGCAACTGGCGGAAGCCATCGCGCACGCGCTACCCTGACCCGCCGCTGAAACAGCTTGAGTCCGCATTTCCGTTCCGCGAAATTGACGCGTGTTCAAATTTTCGGGAATCCTTTTTTGCGGTGCGCTGTTGCTTCTGGCCGGCTGCACCATCGTGCCGAACGATGGTTACGGGCCGCCGCCGACCGAATGGGTGTTGACCAATGCGGTCACGACCCCATTTGCGCCGCCGCCCCGCCGGCCGGCGAATCCGCCCGTCCAGCCGGTGCCCGCGCCAATAGTCCGGTCCAATCTGCCGCCCACAATTTCCAAATCAGCGCCCGTCCTGATCTGGACGTCGCTGAACCGTTGGGCGGCGGAAAACAAGCTCGCCGCGCCGCGCCAGCTGGCCAGTTCGCCGGTGGCGAGTTACGCCGTCGGCTCCGCGCGCGGGCAACTGGTGCTGGCGATCGGCAGCCGCGAAGCCACCTGGAACGGAGTCGCGCTGCATCTGGGCTTCGCCCCGGAAATCATTGACGATCAGGTTTTCGTCTACGGCCTCGACCTGCAAAAAAATCTGGAGCCGCTGCTGCTCGGCGAACGGCTCACCTTTGGCCGCCGCGTCATCGTCCTCGACCCCGGCCACGGTGGGATCAACTGCGGCACAATCAGCGTGCTGGCCGGCCGGCCGGAAAAGGAATTCACGCTGGACTGGGCGCACCGGCTCAAGCCCTTGCTGGAAGCCAACGGCTGGACGGTGTTTCTCACGCGCACCAATGACTCGGACCTGTCGCTTTCCAACCGCGTCGCCTTCGCCGAGGCGCGCCACGCCGACATCTTCATCAGCCTGCATTTCAATTCCGCCGCGCCGGACAAAAAACAAAACGGACTCGAAACCTACTGCCTCACGCCGACGGGCCTGCCCTCGACGCTCACGCGCGGCTACAGCGACCGGTGGACGGACCGGTTTCCAAACAACCGTTTCGACGCGGAAAACCTGCAGCTTGCCGTCCAGTTGCAGACCGGTTTGCTGCGCGCCGTCGGCCAGGAGGATCGCGGCATCCGGCGCGCCCGGTTCATGGGCGTGCTGCTCGGCCAGAAACGTCCGGCGGTTTTGATCGAAGGCGGTTATCTTTCCAATCCGGACGAGGCGGCAAAAATTGAAAGCGCCGGGTTTCGCGAGAAGCTGGCGGAAGCCGTCGCCAACTCGCTCAAATGAAAACCGGCAAACACATTTTGGTGACGGGCGGGGCCGGTTTCATTGGCGCGCATCTGGTGGAGCGGTTGTTGAAGGATGGTAAAGGCGTTGTCGTCATTGACGATTTATCCACGGGCAGCCGGGATAACCTGCGCGCGGTGGCGGCGCACCGGAATTTGCGCTTCATCCAGACCCGGATTTCCGCCTGCGCCGAGCTGCCGAAACTGGCGGCGGAGGCGGAATTTATTTTTCACCTCGCTGCGACGGTCGGCGTCGAGCTGGTCGTCAAATCCGCGCGGCATGTCCTGGAGGCCAGTTTTCAGGAGACGCAAATCTTGTTGCAGGCTGCCGCGAAGAATTCCACGCCGCTGCTGCTGACTTCCACCT
The DNA here is from genome assembly GCA_021780905.1 of bacterium. Lineage (GTDB taxonomy): Bacteria > Verrucomicrobiota > Verrucomicrobiia > Limisphaerales > UBA11358 > UBA11358. Next base: position 2,500 of record JAJXXW010000091.1, on the reverse strand, counting down.
CGGAGGTTTACGGCAAGAGCGCCAAGCCGGAATTCAGCGAGGACGACGACCTGCTCATCGGGCCGCCCGGCCAGTCGCGCTGGAGCTATGCCTGCTCGAAGCTCACGGACGAATTTCTCGCGCTCGCCTATGCGCGCGAAAAAAACCTGCCGGTCACCGTTGCGCGGCTGTTCAACACCGTCGGCCCGCGCCAGACTGGTCGCTACGGCATGGTGCTGCCGCGCTTCCTCATGGCGGCGAAGGCGGGCGAGCCGTTGAAAGTTTTTGGCGACGGCGCGCAGTCGCGCTGTTTCTGCCTCGTCCACGATGTGGTGGAGGCGCTGGTGCGGCTGCAAAAATGCGAGGCCGCGCGCGGCGAAATTTTCAATATCGGCGGCACGGAGGAAATTTCCATATTGGAACTGGCCCGGCTCGTCGTCGCCACGCTCGGTTCGCAATCCCGGATCGAGCTGATTCCCTACGAACAGGCCTATGCGCCCGGCTTTGACGACATGCGCCGCCGCAAGCCGCGCGTGGAGAAGCTGGAACGCTGCGTGAACTTCAAACCGCAGACGCCGCTGTGCGAAATCATCCGGCTGACGGCGGCGCGCTGACCGGTTGTCAAGACGGCTCGGCGGCCAAGACCACGCAGTGCTCTGTTAAACCGAGTTGACCGCATCGGTTCGCCTAACGGCGGAGGGTGTAGGCCGGCACCTTGCCGGCGGCTTCGGCCAGCCAGCGGCTGCGCGACGCGATTGCCCCCACGCTGGCGGACGCGGCCCAGGTGGATGAAGAGCTGCGGGCGTTGTTCGGGGCGTTGGCCGCCTGAAGGATTGCGCGCCCGGCGAAATCCCGCCATCCTGCGGCCTGTATGAATTACACCCGCCCGTTTCTCGCCACGCTGGTCGTCAGCAGCGCCGTCGGTTTTTCCGCCGCGGCCCAGAACCTTTCCGCCCACGGCCTGCTGCTGGTCTGCAACAAGGGCGACCACACGCTCGGCCTGATTGACCCGGTCACCGGTAAGATGATGGCCACCGTGCCGGAGGATGGCGTGACGGGCCACGAGGTGGTCGCATCACTGGATGGACGGCGGGCGTTTGTGCCGATCTACGGCAACTCCGGCGTGGGCCACGCGGGCAAGGACGGACAGATCATCCGTGTGGTGGATCTGGCGCAGCGCGCGGTGACCGGCACGGTTGATCTCGGCAAGGGCCTGCGGCCGCATTGCGCGGTGATGGGGCCGAAGAACGGCCTGCTCTACGTCACGACGGAGCTGGGGGAATGCGTGACGGTGATTGACCCGCAGACGTTGCAGGTGACGGGCACGATTCCCACCGGCCAGCCGGAGTCGCATATGCTCGCGATCACGCGCGACGGCCAACGGGGTTACACGGCGAACGTCTCGACCGGCACCGTTTCCGTCCTGGATCTGGAGGCAAAAAAACTTTTGGCCGTGATTCCGGTGTGCCAGACGGCGCAGCGGATTTCGCTTTCCACCGATGACCGCTGGGTGTTCACCTCGGATCAGCAGCATCCGCGGCTGGCGGTGATTGACGCGTTGACCAACGGGATCAGCCGGTGGATCGAAATGCCGGCCACCGGCTACGGTTCGGCACCGACGCCGGATGGCCGCTGGCTGCTCGTGGCGCTGCCCCGGCTCAACCAGGTGGCGGTGATTGACCTCCCGGCGATGAAGCTGGCCCGCACCGTGGACGTGGCGAAAGCGCCGCAGGAAGTGCTGGTGCGCCCGGACGGCGCCGTGGCGTATGTGTCCTGCTCCGGCAGCCGGCAGATCGCGGAGATTGACCTGCGCCGCTGGCAGGTGAAGCGGTTGATCGAAGCGGGGCCGGGCGCCGACGGCCTGGCCTGGGCCGGCGGTCGCTGAAGGCCGGCGAAATCAAATTTTTGTCTTGAGGCCGCAGGCGCGGGCGAGGCACCAGCCGCTCAAGGCTTCGTAGAGGGCGAACAACCCGGCGGCCACAAGCACGATCCCAAACCAGAACTGGTAGTCCACCAGGATGATTCCGGCGCTGAGACACAGTGTGCCGATGACGCCGCGGGCGATGCGGCCGGTGCGCTTGAGGTTGGGGCGAAAGAAACCAGTCACGCCCGCAATCTAGCACGACCTTTTCCGTTGGCAAATCCCCGAAATCTGCGGCAGAGTGACCGCATGGATTTCAACGTGATGACGAACCAGAACTTCATCTGGGCCTCGATGTTCTGGGGCGCGGTTGGCGGCGGCTATTTGCTTTACGGCTGGCGTCAGCGCGCCGCGATCCCGTTGGCGGGCGGGGCGGCGATGACGGCCGCCTCGTTTATTTTGCCGGCGCTGTGGATGTCGCTGGTGGCGGCGGCGATCATGGTCGCCGTGTGGTGGTTGTGCCGGCAGGGCTACTAACAGTTTGTTGAAAAACGTTTGAACCAGCGAAGTTGAAGTTTGTCTGTAAGTCATGCGCGGAAAACCCCAAGCCCAGCCGGACTTTCTGACAGTGATCAACCTCAACCAATGCGTGCCCGCCGA
>JAJXXW010000051.1 GCA_021780905.1 bacterium | reverse complement strand
CAGCCGACGAATTCACCAATTCGCCATCGTCCACCCCCCGAAATTATTTACCGCCCAACGCGGCGGCTTTATATCGCAACGGAGGCATCCCATGAAACGAATCCTCATTTTTATCCCGCTCATATTCTTAACCGCTTGTGCCAGCAAGCGTCCGGTCATTGTAAAAATGCCGCCCTCGCTGCCGGCTACGACAATGACCACCGATGGCATGGAATCCGTGCGTTACGGCGAGAACCTCAAAGCTTATTCCCTGGGCCGGTATATTGATCCCAATGACAGTCTGGTGATGCACGAGGCACACACGATCTATCGGGTTGAAACGACCGCCAAATGGAATCTGCATCCCCATCAGCCAGTCCATGTTCCGGGCGGGCCGGTGGTCGGCATCATTGACCCGGCACACCAGGACAGTCCAATCACGCCGGCGATTGCCGCCGAGGTGGACCGGCAGAAGGCCGCGACGCAAACCCTGATCGCGCAGAGCCAGCGCATGAACCAGGCGCTTAATCAACTGGCCAAAATTCTGCCCGCCACCGCGCGGGTGGCCGAGGAAAATGCTCAATTGAAGGTGCAGGCGCTGGCGACCGAGCGTCGGCTGGAAATCCTGGAAGATCAATTTCGGAAGCAACAAGCCGAAGCTCAAACCGAAACCACGTTCACCCCGCCAGTCACCCTTTCGGTGAAGGGGACCAATGACTGGTGAAACCAACCACCATAAAAAAGTATGGCAAAAGCAAACTCCAAACCCAAAACACCCGCCACCGAAACCGCCGCCGCTGTGCAGCAATCGCCTGCACCCGCACCAACAACCACGTCCACCCCCGCGCCGGCAACTGATGCGCCGCCGCAATATCGCGAGAATCCGCGCACCAACGAGAAGATTGACGAATGGATCAAGCGGAATCCCGACCAGTTCAAGTTTTTCGACGAGCTGCCGCATGAACGCGCCGTCCGCAAACTCATATTGAACGAAATTGATAAATATGAGCGACGGGAAAAGGCCAAAAATTACCGGCAGCAGGAGCAACAGGGTGGTGAAACGCCACCCCGTTACGACCGCAGCCAGGGCAATGGAATGAGAGCCAGATAAACGGACTGGCACCGGTCAAACACTTGCGGCCTTTGGCTCCGCTTGCGGACGATCCGTTCGCCGCGAACGGAGTCCCCGCTCGCAAAAGCCGCAAGACTTTTCCCTGGTGCATCAATTGGCCAATGGCTTCGATGCCGTCGCTTGAAGTGAACCGCGACCGCATCCATTAAAACCATCCCTCCCCGGACTGGCATTTTTCCACGAAACGGCTATTTTGTATGGCGAAGCGACCGGATCAAAATGAGGAACAGTTAGACCTGTTTGCCGATAAACAAAACATTGTTCAAACTCATCATGACAACCACCGAACCAATCACACTGACGCAATACGGGCGGATGGCGGAGAAGCACTGGCGCGAATTTCGCCCGAACATGGTGGCCGAAATGGAAGCCAAAGGCGTGCTTCAGGAAATGTTGCTGGAGGCGGAGGAGAAAACAGCGGGCGAGATGCACGACCTGACGATGCAATTCCAGAAACAGGGATTGACGCCGCAGCAGGCGCACGACCAGGCCTGGGAAATGGTGCGGGAACGCTACCTCCTGTTGCCGGAAGAAACGCCGGCATAGTTCACAACCGGAACAACTACCGCATTGCTCCCGCCGATGGCGTGGGCGCAGGTTCACTTCGCGAGAAGTGCCGCGCCAATCTTGCCGCCATCAAGCTGGTTCGTGAGCTTCAGGCCGAAAACCGTCCGGCTACCGCCGAAGAAAAATCTGTCCTCGTCCGGTATGTAGGGTGGGGCGGGCTATCACAGATTTTCAGTCCGGCGACGGACTGGCAAAAGGAAAACATCGAACTGTCGGCCTTGCTTTCCGAAGAGGAATTTCGCGCCGCCCGCGCCTCGACACTCAACGCTCATTACACTTCCGGCGAAGTCATTCAAGCCATGTATGCGGCTGCGGAGCGGCTCGGATTTGCCGGCGGACGCATCCTTGAACCGTCTTGCGGCACCGGCCATTTCATCGGCTTCATGCCCGAAGCCATTCAATCCCAGTCTGTCATCACCGGCATCGAGATTGATCCGCTGACGGCACAAATTGCCAAGGCACTTTACCCCGACGCCGACATCCGTAACGAGCCATTCGAGAAAGCCAGGGTTGCGGATGACTTTTACGATTTGGCGATTTCCAACATTCCCTTTGGCGATTACAAGCCGTTTGACAACAAATTCAACCGGCAGGGATTTTTGATTCACGATTATTTTTTTGTGCGCGGTCTTGAAGCCGTCCGCCCCGGCGGACTCGTGATGTTCATTTCCTCGCGTGGCACGATGGACAAGGTGGATAATTCGCTGCGACGACAGGTGGCCGCGCAGGCCGATTTGATCGGAGCCATCCGGCTGCCGAATACCGCGTTCAAGCGCAACGCCAACACCGAAGTCACCACCGATATTCTCATTCTCAAGAAGCGGCGGCCACTGGAAACGGCCAAAGGTGAAAGTTGGACGGAGACCGCAGATTACACCAATGCCACCGGTGAAGTGTTTCGGCTCAACGAGTATTTTGCCAGGCATCCTCACCTGATGCTGGGTGAAATGCGGCTGGAAGGCAGGATGTATGGGCGCAACGAGCCGACGTTGGCCGACATCGGCCAGGACTTGAAAACAGCTTTGGCGGATGCCATCAAAAACCTGCCGCTCAACATTTATCAACCGTTGAATCGTCCGCAGGGACTTGCCGCCGCTGACCAGGGCATTCCTGCGCCGGGCGATGTCAAACCCAATGCTTATACGATTCACAACGATGAAATTGCCCTGCGCGAAGGGAATGAATTGATTCCGTTGCCGCATCTACCGGCGCAAACGCGCCTGCGGATTCGTGGTATGATTCAGGTGCGCGACGCCGTGCGCCAATGTCTGCGGACGCAACTGGACGATGCCGGAGACGACGACATCACGCTGGCGCGACACCAACTCAATCAGGCTTACGACCGTTTTGCCACGCGCTTTGGCCCGGTGTCGGAACGGGCGAACGCCCTTGCCTTCCGCGGCGACCCGGATTTGCCGCTCTTGTTCTCGCTGGAAAATTACGATCCGGAAACCAAAAGGGCGGTAAAAACCGCCATTTTCCGCGAACGCACGATTCACAAACAAAAGCCGGCTGTCTCGGTTCAATCGCCCAAAGAAGCCATTGTGATCTCGCTCAATGAAAAGGGCCGCGTGGACTTGAACCACATGGAGACATTGTTGGCCCGTCCGGCGTCGGACTTTTTGTCCGAACTCAAAGGCGTGCTGTTTCTTAATCCGCAGACGCAGATTTGGGAAACCGAAGACCACTATCTTTCCGGCGACGTCCGTGACAAACTTCGGATTGCCGAGGCCGCCAGCCTCACCGATCCGCGCTTTCGGGAAAATGCCGCCGTGCTCAAATCCGTCCAGCCGGAGGATTTGCCCGCATCTGAAATAGACGTGCGTTTGGGGGCGAGTTGGGTTCCGCCCAAAGATTATGAAGCTTTCGCCCGTGAATTGCTGGGCGCAAACGACATTAAAGTTTCCTACGTGGTGCCGCTTGGCACCTGGCTGGTAAAAGCCGGACCGTTGACCAAAAAGTCCGTGGCCAACACGACGGATTGGGGGACCGACCGGGCCACCGCTTTGGAATTGGTGGAGGACGCGTTGAATTTGCGGACGCCGACCATCTATGACACGGTCAAGGATAACGGGAAGGAAAAGCAGGCGGTCAACGCCACCGCCACCGAAGGCGCGCGGGAAAAGCAGCAGAAAATCAAAGATCACTTTCGGGAATGGATCTGGCGGGATGATGAACGGCGTGAGCGGCTGGCCGGAAAATATAATGAAGAATTCAATTCCGTCCGGTTGCGGGTGTTCAACGGCGGGCATCTGACCTTGCCCGGCGCCAGCCAGGCCATTCAATTGCAGTCGCACCAGAAAACCGGCGTGTGGCGCATCGTGCAGACTCCCAACACGCTGCTCGGCCACGTCGTAGGCGCGGGCAAGACGTTCACGATGGTTGCCGCCGGCATGGAATTGAAACGGCTGGGACTCGCTCGCAAGCCGATGTTTGCCGTTCCCAACCACATGCTGGGCCAGTTTTCATCCGAACTGCTCATGTTGTATCCGGGCGCAAACATTCTGGCAGCCACCAGGGAGGATTTTGAAAAAAACAAACGGCGCGAGCTGATGAGCCGGATCGCCACCGGCAATTGGGATGCCGTGATCGTCACTCATTCCGGCTTTGAAAAAATCCCCATGTCGGAAGATTACCAGCGCAAAGTGATTCAGGAGCAGCTCGACGAGTTGGAAAGTGTTTTGCAGGAATTGGGGGATGATCCTGAAGAGCGGCGCACGGTGAAACAACTGGAATCGGCCAGGAAAAAACTGGATGCCAAACTCAAATCGCTTTCGGCGGATGACAAAAAGGACAACACGTTGACGTTTGAAGAACTCGGCGTGGACCGGGTTTTTGTGGATGAAGCCCATTACTATAAGAACCTGTTTTACCTCACCAAAATGACCCGCATCGCCGGTTTGCCGCAATCCGCGTCCTCCCGCGCCTTCGACATGTATTTGAAGACGCGCTACATCCAGGAAATCAACGGGGGCGGGGGCGTGGTGTTTGCCACGGGAACGCCCATTGCGAACTCCGTCGCGGAAATGTTCACGATGCAGCGTTATCTGCAAATGGGAACCTTGCGAAAACAGCAGGTGCATCACTTCGACAATTGGGCGGCGACCTTCGGCGAAACCGTCACGGCCATGGAATTGTCGCCCGACGGCGGCGGCTACCGGCTGAACACGCGGTTTGCCCGCTTCGTCAATGTGCCGGAACTCATGCAGATTTTTTGCCAGGTCGCCGACATCCAAACCGCCGCCACGCTCAAACTGCCGGTGCCGGAAGTTCACACCGGCAGGCCGGAGGTGGTTCGCGCCGCCAGCACGCCGGAGTTAAAGCAGATTGTCGAGGGGCTGGTTAAACGTGCGGAAGCCATTCGCGGTGGTCGCGTCCGCCCGGCCATGGATAACATGCTCAAGATTACGAGCGAAGGCCGCAAGGCCGCATTGGACTTGCGGGTGCTGAATGCCGGCGCGAAGGACCAGCCCAACAGCAAAATCAATCTGGCGGCGGACAAGATTTTTCAAATCTGGAATAACACGCACGAGCACCGTTGCGCCCAGCTTGTCTTTTGCGACTTGTCCACGCCGTCAAAATTGCGGCGGCAGTTTTCCGCCTACGATGATCTGAAAGACAAGCTGGTCGCGCGCGGCATTCCGGTCGAACAAATCGCGTTCATGCAGGATTTCGACAGCGACACGCAAAAACATGCTCTATTCAAACAGGTGCGTGCGGGGAAAGTGCGCGTGCTGATGGGCAGCACCCAAAAAATGGGGGCTGGCACGAATGTTCAGGAACGGCTGGTTGCTTTGCATCATCTGGATGCGCCGTGGCGGCCTGCCGATGTGGAACAGCGCGAAGGGCGGATTTTACGGCAAGGCAACCAAAACCAAACCATCCATATTTTCCGCTACGTCACCGAGGGCAGTTTCGATGCTTACATGTGGCAAACCCTTGAGACAAAGGCGAAGTTCATTCATCAGGTGATGACGGGCAATACGCACGTCCGGCACATTGAAGATATTGATTCGCGGGCATTGACGTATGCTGAGGTCAAGGCGATTGCCTCCGGGAACCCGATGGTGATTGAAAAGGCGTCCGTGGATGCCGAAGTCATGCGCCTGCACCGGCTGCGGTATCAACACGCCAACACCCAGAACCGCGTCCGTTCCGAATTCCGTAAATTGACGGAGCGGATTCCCGATTGCCAGCAGTTCATTGAAAACCTGAAGCTGGACATGGCGCAACGCATGGATACGAGTGGCGATGCCTTTCAAATTCAACTGGAAAAATCGGTGGTCAACCAACGCGGCATTGCCGGTGAATTATTGCTTCGCATCGTGCGCCGCGTGTCCGGCGAACCGCGCCACTTTGACATCGGTGCGTTTGCCGGCTTCGAGCTGGCGGTGCGTTCGTCGCAATGGGGTCGGACGGAATTGATCCTGAAAGGGAAAAACCATTACGCACTGGACGCCACCGAGACGCCTTTGGGCATGATTCGCTCACTCGAACACCTGGTGCAAAATATGGAAGACAAGCTGGCCGCCAAACAGAACGAACTGGCCATCGCAGAAAAGCAGCGCGCCGAATTGAAGGATAAGATCGGCCAGCCGTTCGAGCATGGAGCCAGGTTGCAATCGCTGACCGACCGGCAAAAGGAACTGGATAACAAATTGGACATCACCAAAAATCAGGCCGCCAATTCACTCGCGGCGGAAGCCGCTGAATCGGTTGACGAGGACGTATCGGAGGATAAAACCGAATCGGTTCAAAATAATGTCGTGTCACCGCACGCCAGGATTTCAAAAACTCCCACCGTCGCGAAAGGCCGCACTTCAACGATTCATGCTGCCGGCAGAGGTTTGAAGGCTTCGTGAATTGCGCCGCCCATTATACCGCGCCACTATGCTTGTAAAGATGTTGCTCGCTGCGCTGTGCTCCACCTTGACAATGCTCGCAACGCAATTTGCGGCTGGTTAAGAATTCACGAGGCACACATCAAGCCTTTGTTTCTTCGGGTGACAAGGATATGAGGCCATTTGTCGCCGGTAGTTTGAAGGTTTGACTGGCTTGACGGAGGTGTTGATAAAATTTTTGCGCCGTCGTTTTCAGGGGAACTTTATTCTTTGTCACTACGGCAATGGAGCGTTTAGGTCGGGGATTTTCCAGTTGGCGGTAGGTGATGCTGACGGACGTTTCGGCTATAGCCGTTTGCGGTATCAGGGAAATGCCTTTGCCCGCCGCTACCAGCGATTGAATCATTGCCAAATGGCCGTTTTGAAAAACGATGCGCGGCAAAATATTATCTTGCGAACACAGCCGAAGCGCACAACTGCCGAGGCAGTGGTCTTCTTTCGACAGTATAAATTTTTCCGATTCCAAATCCTTTTTGCATATCGCTTGCTTGCGGGTAAGCGGATGGCGCGGATGCAAGGCCAGCAGCATTTCTTCGGAAAATAAGATTTCCGTCCCAAAGCCATTGTCCCGGATGGGCAGACTGGTGATGCCCATATCCAGCTTGCCCGCGTCCAGCATACTTAACATGAGTGCCGTCGTTGTCTCGTTGAGGCACACTTGAATATCCGGGAATTGGTCAACGAAAGAGTTCAGAATGTGGACGAGAAAACACGGAGCGATGGTCATTAAGATGCCAACCAAGATTTTGCCGGTTTTTCTTTCGTCCACGTTGCGGACTTCCTGCTTGGCTTCCTCGACCTGCCCCAGAATCGCCCGCGCTCGCGGCAGCAGCAAATAACCCGCTTCAGTTGGCACGATTCGCCGGTGACTTCGGTTCAAAAGAACTTTTCCCAAGCGGGATTCCAGCTTTTGAATTTGCACGCTCAAAGCTGGTTGAGAAACATGACAACGCGCGGCAGCTTTACTAAAGCTCCCGCAATCTGCGATCGCCACAAAATATCGTAATTGATTTATGTCCACGTTATTAGAGCGCCCTTCGTTTGCAAAAACAGACCCCATCATAAACATGAAGGGGCAGGTTAAGTCATCGTCTTTAGCTATAAAAATTATAGGCAAACCCAATTTCACATTTTAGGAACGTGCTGTTATTTGAAAGCTGCACTGTTTTAAGAGCGCAACTTTTGACGAATGGCGAACGGCAACCCAAGACGGACAAAATTTCCAGCCAATCATGTCGGCCCGCAAATCCAGCGATTGCGACGGGCGCGGGGCTGGTCGCAGGCGAAACTGGCCGAACGGCTTCAGTTGAACGGCCTGGATGTCGGCCGGGACGTGGTGGCCCGGATCGAATGTCAAATTCATTGTGTCCGGGATAAGGAAATTCTCATTTTTGCACGGACCCTGGGCGTTGATATTGCCCGTTTGTTTTTAAGCATTGAGCAACAATTCCTGCTTGGTTGCAGCCGGCCATAACGATGCCCAAAAACTTTCGTCACTTGTGATGAATTCATCACAACCTGCCGACCGCGAAGCTGGTAAAAGAGAACATAACTTTTATGGATGAAGTCAGCGAACCCAACCAAACCACGGAACCAGTGCGGAAAAAGGAGCGAGAAGAACGACTGGCCTATTCCATTCCCGAGGCGGCAGACATGCTGGGCTTGGATTATTTTAGCGTCTATCGCCTCGTCGTGCGCGGGAAGTTGAAAGCGTGCCGCGCCCTGCGCGGAAAATTCCTCATCACCCGCGCCGAACTCAACCGGTTTTTGAACGCAGAAGAATAATTTATGTTAAAACGAGACGGAGAAGATTGTGAACATCCGGTGCCGAATTATCCCGGCCTGTTGACGACCAGCGAACACAAAGCCTATCAAGCAGCCATTCCTTTGGTTGCCGAACAGGTGCGCTTGTTCAACGAACGGACAAAAATCCTGGCGGAAATTGAAAAGCAGACTCCTGAAATTGCCGAAAAAGTTGCCGCGCAAAAAGACATCCCGCTGGTTGGCGCGTGGCATATCAGACACACATTGTTCAAATCCGGCAGAGGTGAAATGACCCTTTGTTCACTCGGCGTTGAGGGCAAGGAAAAATTCGGTGTGATTGAGAGGTTCGACCCGAACTCGGCCCATGCCCGCGTGCATGGCGATTCAGAGGAGATCATGCGAGGCAGCACCGTTTTTTTGGTGCTGCAAAATTTTGTGGAAAGCGAACGCAGCGTGCTTGAGTTGTTTCGCAAGGACATCGCGGCCACCGTTGAAGAAAAATTGACGGAAATGTTTCCAAAACTGAATCCAAGCCGCGTGATGCGGGCAATCGTAGCTCAGTGCGGTGAGCCGGTGCCGGCTCAAAGCGAAAAGGTCGCCCCGGCCAGGAGCGTCAAGATTCGGATGTAAATGGAGGGAATATGGGCGATTTCAACACCATGTTTCCCAATTTTGTGAATCAATGTTTGTCGCTCAAAACGTTGCTGACGCCCATCGCTTTCGTGCTTATCACGGGCGGTTTGATTGCTTCGACCATCGCCAGCCACCACAACGGCGCAGCACTGCTTCAATCCATCGGCAGAATCATTGTCTTTGTCGTGTTGTTGGTTTTTCTCCCAATCTGGGGTAACGAAATCGTCTTCATCGTCAGCGACACGGTGACGAATGTTCTGAAAGTTGATCCGGCGAAGATTCACGATGAGTATCAGGCAGCATTGCAATTGAAGAAATCTTCGGATGGAAATTCGAGCTGGTGGGAAAAGCTGATTAACTTTCCCTCCATCATGGAGGGATTGATTTCCGCGATCTTTATGGTGCTTGGCTGGTTCGCCAGCGCGATTGAATGGTGGGCTTACATTTTACAGACGGCAATTTTATTTATCGGCTATGCCATGTCACCGATTTTCATCGGAATGCTGGCGTTTCCCTCGCTGCAAGGCACTGGTCGGGCTTATCTGCTTAATCTTCTCGGCGTCATGCTTTGGCCTTTGGGCTGGGGCGTCGCCGGACTCATCACGCAAGGGGTCATTGATTTTATGACTGACCAGAGCTTTTTGAGTTCGTCATCAACCAGCGGCACGATAGATTACTCGTTGCAAAATCTGATGGGGCTGGCGTTTCTCGGTATCTGGATCATTTTTTCCACGATTGCCGCGCCAGTCGTCATTCAAAAATCCATCGGCAGAGGCGAATCGGCGGCTTCAGAATTTTTCAAAGGAGGATTTGGAGCAGGGCGGACAGCGGCAACGACAGCGGCAACGACAGCAGCCAGCAGCGGCACAGCCGGAATCAAAGGCGCAATCGCCGCCGGAGCAATGGCAGCGGCGGCGGGAACGGAATCGCTGGCAGGAGCTTCAATGAACGATGGAAGGGATAGCGGTTCGTTAATTGGTTCACTGGCGCAAATGAATAATCGGGCGCATGAACGCGAGCGCGATAAAGCCGAGCCGAAGCAACAAAGTTTTCCGCCCGATGATCCGACCGGCGATAAGACTGTCGCCGGAATGTTAGATAAAAGTCACGACTCCCAAGGTTGATTTTTTTTTGGTGAAAACATTCCGTTTTTGTGCGATGATCACCTGTTATGCAATTTCTGCTAATTATGGGGATTGGAACGCTGGTTGCCATTTGGGTTGTGGCAAACCAGCCGAAGCCGCGTGGTCGCAGACGACGGCATGATGAGCGGGAAATTATTTCTTTCGAGTATTTACCCGCCAACAAGCCTGCATGGAGAGGCGAACTCGGTGAAGTTTATTCAATAGACGAATTTGATTACTTGAGAAAGGTGGCGCGTCACCAAGACGACCCGCAACACTGGCCGGCACCATTTCCGCCGCCATCACCCAAACGACCGGAATACGAAACAGAATGCAATTAAGCGGCCACCGTTATGGTGGCGGGCAGGGAAATTTTCGATTTCAATTTCTCAATCGTCGTCGTGTCGACCCGTTCGGCCAATTCCTCCAACAAGACTTGTGGTTCGGCTAATTCCTGTTCAAATACTTCACGTCCCATCGCCGCTTTTGCACTTTGAAGATATATCGGCAGCGGCACAATTTGCACCGGCTCGTTAGCCTGTCCCCAAAACACTTCAATAGCTTCATTCGACGCCCACCACGGATAGGAATAAGCCGCCTTTGCTTGCGCGACAGTTTTTTTGTGCGGCTCGGTGGTTACTGGCTTGCCGTTCGGCAAATTTTCCGTAGTCGTGGCGGTTTGTGGGGCTTCCGAATACATGACTTTTTGCGCCATTGCAGTCGAATGTAAATCGCGCAGATGACCGTAAGTTTTCATTGCCAGCGCACCGCCGTCTTTATGACCAAGCCAACGTGAGACAGTCGGAATGTCCACGCCCGATTCGATGCAACGAGTGGCAAACAAATGGCGCAAATCATGATGAGTAAAACGGGTGATTCCCAATTTTTTGCAGGCAGAATCAATGGCCTTCTGACATTCACGGACGCCGACAACAGGATTTTCCAACCATTCATTTTCCGGCTTTTCAGAACGAATTTGTTCCAGGAAGCGTTTCATGTCTGGAATCATCGGGATAACACGAATTTCCCAATTCTTCGTTGCAGTTATCGGATCACCTTTGATGATGATTTTCCCACTCTCAAAGTCACAGTCAGAACCATAAACACGCGCCGCTTCACTTATACGCGCCCCACTATAAGCCAAGAATTCTGTCAAATTGCCGCAGTCTTTGCTGAACCTGCCCCCGGCATTTCTGATAGATTGAACCAACGTCGGAAATTGATTTTGTTCCGGTAGCTTCAAAATCTTTTGGCGAATTTTTGCTTTTTTGATTTCACTGGCGGGGTTGCCATAGCGCGCACCCGCATCAATCGCAATTTTTAGAACCATGCGTAAAGTGCCGACGGTGTTGTTAAAAAATGAAGGGGAGTATTTTTGTGCAAAGCCGGATGCCCATTGCAAACAATCGGCCACCGAGATTTTCCGAACGTCAACGCTTTCCAAATTGGCCCAAGTTTTGAGCAGGGCTTCAATGGTGTTCTGCCGGTATTCTTTTGCGCGCGGCTTCAAGTGGTGCGCTTCTTCCAGCCGCTTTTTGAAGATGGTCAGCGCAGCGTCAAAAGTCATTCTTCCGCGTTCCGCCGCCTCACTAATCTCCACCCGCTTATGCTCTTGTTTGAGAAAATCTCCAAGCCGCAGTTTTGCCACCGAAAGAGTATCAGCCTTCAAGGATTTCCAAATCAACTTGCCCTTAATCCGCGCTCTGGCATAATACACGCCCGACGCTGTATTGCGGACGAGATTAGCAACTGGTGTTTTTTGCCATTGCGATGCTTGCTTTGGTTCTAATGTGCTTGTCGTCATACAAACAGTATAGAACATCAGTATAGAAAGGTCAAATTTATTGAGGCTTAACCAACATTAAGACTCAATTAAATCAACGGTTTGCACCCATAGCTCAATTGGATAGAGCGGCTGACTACGGATCAGCAGGTTTCAGGTTCAACTCCTGATGGGTGCAC
>JAJXXW010000021.1 GCA_021780905.1 bacterium | reverse complement strand
TGCGTTCGGTAAAAGGTGTGCTGCCCATCGCCTTGCGCGCCAAGGCGGACGGCAAGACCGGCATTCTTGTGCCGGTGGAGAATGCCGCCGAAGCCGCCGTGGTCAGTGGGTTGCAGGTCATCCCGGTTCAAAACCTCCGTGAGGCCGCGCAATTTCTGGAAGGCGAGATCCGCATTCCGCCCACGAAGGTGGATCTGCAACAACTCTTCGCCCATCAGGACGATGACGAGTTTGATTTCTCCGAGGTCAAAGGCCAGGAGAATGTGAAGCGCGCCTTGGAAATTGCGGCTGCCGGCGGCCACAACGTCCTGCATGTATTGCAAATCATCCAGCACTCAATATCATTGGGAAAACGACATGAAAACCGCGATTTCGTATGTGAGATGGTCGAGCGGACGGCAATCGCTTGGGGACAGCTTGGAGCGCCAATTGGGCAAGACAAAGGAGTTTTGCGCCAAGCACGGCTTGACCCTAGACCTCGAATTGGTTGACGCCGGCAAGTCTGCATCCAAAGGAAAGCATATTGCCGAGGGCGGGGCACTGGCAACACTTCTGAATGACATCAAAGAAAATCGCATCCCACGCGGCGTTGTAATTATTGTCGAATCGCTAGATCGGCTCAGTCGCCAAACCGTTCCCGAAGCACTACAGCAGTTTTTGGGAATACTCAACCAAGGCGTCGAAATCGTCACATTGGTTGACGGTCAATGGTATTTCAAAAAATCACTAGGCGCTGATCCGATGCCGCTGATGATGAGCTTGGTTTACATGATGCGGGCACACGATGAATCAGCGAACAAGGCATACCGGCTAGGCGAACTGTGGAAACGCAAACGTCGCAGAGCCATCGCTGAAAAAGCGCCAATGACCTCAATTTGCCCAGGCTGGATTGAATACGATAAGGCCACAAAGAGCTACAAACTGATCGAAAGGCGGGCTAAAAAGGTAAGGCTCATTTTTTGGCTGTGGAATCGGGGCTGGGGGCGGCAGAAGATTGCGCGGCTGTTCAACAAATGCGCCGTAGCGACTTGGAATAGAAAAAAGCGAAGGACAGAAGGTTGGCACCACAGCTACATCAATAAAATTTTAACTTCAAGGGCTGTTTTGGGCGAGCTAGTGCCGCACTCCACGCGTGACCAAGAACACGACGACAAAAATGCTATTGCTGGTCGGCGTAGGCCAGTAGCAGAAGCCATCAAGAATTTTTACCCACCTGTAATCAGCGAAGCGGTATTTTACAAGGCGGCGGCAAGGCGTTCAGGGGCGCGTGGGCCAATTGGCACAAAGAAAGTTGCCAATCTATTTCAAGGGCTGCTGAAAGATGGCGACCACCCAAACTATACCATGTGCTACCGTGATCATGGGGCTGGTTCAAAGTGGCAATATGTGGTGTCGGAGTGGAAACGCTGCAATCCCAAAGCAAGCTTGTTTAGCTGGAATTACCATGAATTAGAAAGCTTATTGCTGCAATATATCACTGACCTCGACTGGAGCACATTAACGGTCTCCAAATCGCAGGAACTAAAAAACCTGCGCGATCAACTGTCAGTAATTGAAGGAAAGCTAAAAACAATCAACGGGGAAATGGACGGGCTGATTGAACTGGCAAGGTTCGCAAAAGGAATAGCCGAGCTTGGAGCAAAGATGCAAGCGCTTGAATCCGAACGGAGCGAGTTGCGCCGACAAGCTGGTGAAATACGATCCGAAATAAAAAGCAAAGAGGGTTTCATTTCCCAAGACGGAGAAAAAATCATCAGAGAACTGGCTGGCAAGAATGGGTTTGATAGCCGTGCTCGATTGCGGCTCGCAATACGACAGCACATCCTGCGTATTGATCTATACCAAAGGGCGCCAGATCAATTCAAAGAATTTGGCGGCAGGTGTGCAAAACTGACATTTGTGAATAAAGCCGTGCGCTGGGTGCTCGACAGAGAGGCTGGCACATTGCGGGTTGATGGAGCGATACCACCACATGCCGAGGTGGTCAGAGACAAAATGGGCGGTAAGTTGCAAGACCAGCGAACAGCCAAAAGGCTGCCGCCCATCAAGCGAGATGAATACGTGGATAAAATGTTGGCAGAGCCAAAGCCGCGAATTACCAGAGCGATATTGAACGCCGCGTTAAAAAGCGCTAAAGCAAAAATTCCCCCTGCGCCGGCCTCGGCTCCAAGCCGGAAAGCGCCATCCGCAACTGACGCACAAATTTCGACTGGCCGACGACACACCAGGAAAACTTTGCGGAAAAAGTCTGGCAAATAATTTCATCGTGCTCCTGCGCGGCGCGGAAACGATGCCGTGCGGCGGCTTCGCTGAAATCGGCAAATCGCAGCGTCACACCCAACTCACTCGGGGCAAGCCGCTCGCGCCGCAACTGCGCCAAAAGTTTTTTCAACTCCACCAAACCGAATTGCCGCACCCGCTCGTAATCGCGCACGTCGAACGAAAAAGTTTTGTTCCGTGAAATCATCGTGCGCGTCCGTGCCTCGGCGAAAATTTTTTCGTGCCACTCGCCATTCGCAAACAGCCACAGTTTTTGGCCGAAAATGCCGAATCGCTGCCGCAACAACATCGAGGGCAATCGCGCAACATCGCCAAAGGTAAATGCGCCCAGAGCCGCCAATGCGTTTGCATTGTTTTCGCCGATACCGGACAACTCGCGGAGACTGCGAGCCGACAAAAAATCTTTCTCACTTCCTGCGCTTACCTCCAAAAAGCCAGGCTTCGCGGCGTCCGTCGCCAGCTTCGCCAGCCAGCGCGAATTTGCCAAGCCACCCGACAACGGCAGGCCGACTTCGTGCGAAATCGCCGCGCTCAACTCGCGCCACAACTCCGCGCCGTCGCGCTCCACCGACAAAAAACCCTCGTCAACGGACACCGGCACGACCAGCGGCGAAAAACGATTCATCACGGCAAACATCCGGGCCGAAAGCTGCCGATACACCTCTGGCCGCGCCGGACACACGAGCAACTCGGCGCACAATCGCCGCGCGGCGAAAACGGCCATGCCGGACTTGACGCCGAACGTCTTTGCGCGGCGGCTCGCCGACAGGACGATGCCGTCATTGTGACGGCCACCGGCAACAATCAGCGGGCGACCGCGCAACGCGGGCGACAGAATTTCCTCACACGACGTGAAAAAGCTGTCAACATTAACGCACAAAATGCGGCTGGGCGTTTTCATTCAATGTTCATCGGCCAAAAACACGGTGGTTACGGTGGCGGACGTTGAAACGCAAAATTCAATCCCGCCTTGCGAGCGAAAAACCGAAACGAATTTTGATTGCACCACCTTGAAATCTCCAATCACATGGGCATCAATCGCACGGCAAATCGTGTCCACATCGAGGGCGCGCAACGCCGCCGGAGAAACCGAAATTTCCCCCAACAAAAATTTCTGATTTTCGAGGAAAATCATAACTCCCCCTTTTTCAAAACCGACGATGGCCGAACATTCGCCGGAGCCGCCGCCCTCACCAAAATCTCATTTTCAATTTTCATTTTTTTTAATTTCAAAACCGCTGTCCGTCCTCCTGCCATCGCCGCGCGCCTCACCTGATCGGAAGCCAGCGCACCGGGCGCGGGAGAGCCAGCAACTGACTGGCGGCAGCGGAAAGCGTGACAGTGGGGAAGCGGGAGAAAGGGCGACGCTGGCGCGATTTTCGCTTCCGCCTCCAATGGCGGTGCGGTGGCGGACGGGTGCGCGGCGACGGCGGGCTGACGGCGGACGAAAAAAGATGAACAATTGGAAACCAACTTCCTGCCCCCGGCAGGGTCGTGGTTTTATCCTCCCGGAGTCTGCGGAAAATTGACACGGACGCGCCGCTGGATTTAGCGCGGGAGTGTCCATTTACCGCAGTCTCCGGCCAATCAATTCACCGGAGCGACGAAACTTTGCTGGCGGAATGGAGCGATGGATGGGGCGAGCGCAGCGGTGGCGGAGCCGGTCGTGAGGGTGACTTGTGGCAAGCCAGTCTTTCGGCTTGCGGGTCTTTCCCACTGGCGGAAAGTCTGGCGCGGCGGTTGGGTGGATTTCACACGACGAGAGAGCACACAAGCGGAGTCGAGTCCAGCCAGCGCGGAGTGGAGCCAGTGAAGTTTGGTCGCGACGTTCTTGCCGTGTCCGCGCATGTCACGAAAAGTGGACAATCAACTGCAAATCCTAACTGCCGACGAACACGTGAACACCGGTAATTAAAACGCGAGTCGGAGGATAAAAATAGAAAACAGGCTGAAAACAAAGGATGAAATGGGAATATTAAAATCCCATTCAAGAAAACTCGAAATAAGAAACCAAGCGTCTGCTTTAAGTGGAATAAAATCTGCTAACAATGCGCCAAATGAAAAAAGTAATTGGTTGGCTGCTAATGATTGTGGGCTGGAGCTTAATAATCTGGGCGGCTGCGGAAGTTTTTGTGGCGCTAACCGCTCACGCAGCAAACATAGACAAAGAGCCTGATCCTAAAATTCGGGAATTGCCAAAAATTATCGCGGGTGGCATCGCGGTCGTCATCGGGTATCTGCTCAAGAAATAAAAGCCATTGTCGTAGCAACTGGCGGATGAGGCTGCAATAAATCAAAAGCATCAAACCATGAACAACGAAATAGAAACCACGATTGACTCGTTAATTTACGACCTGCCGGAAACGGAGCGGGAAAAGGCGCGGGAGATATTGCGTGGGTGCAAATTTCCCGATGCCAGCGATCCGATGCTGGGACTATTGCGTTACCTGCAACTCCGGCAGAGTTGCCTGGGTGACAAAGAGCGCCCCTTGGCCGCCGGTGTTGCAAGACTGGCCCACGAACTGGACAACCGAATCTATGCGGCCAAGCGAATCAAGCTCTTCTGGCTGGCGACAGCCTTTGTCGGCGTGTTTGCCTTGGGCTGTATCTTGATGGGCGGCTTGATTGCTTACGAGTCGAATGTTTATCCGAACGCGATGGAAAAATTGTTTAGCTGGAATGATCCGCAGATAAGCCGACTGAAAAATGGCGGCGTGCGGATGGAAGTCGAGAGCAAAGGGGCATTTCTTGTTGTCAGCCTGCATGGGGACATCGAAGATGGAAAAATTCAAAAAGGCAACGGCGAAACAAATGGCATAGCCGCCATCGCAATTCAATCGCATCCATGAGGACAATCAACGAGGCGCTTGACAGTTGCCACGGCCTGATTAGTCCCGATCCGCGCCGATGGCCTTCGGTTTTGCCGCTGGTGCGCTGGGGTAATTTTCATTCCTTCACGGTCGGCCACAGTTTCGAGCATGTTTTGGAATTGGGTGCCACCGGCAGCGGCAAAACCAGCGCGTGCATCAAGAGCGTTGCGCTGGGGATGCTGCACGCCGGTTACGGCGTGCTTTTTTTGTCGGCCAAAACCAGCGACCCGGAAGACTATTACGCATGGGCAAAGGGGGCGGGGCGCGAAAACTCCGTGGTGCGTTTTGGCCCGGCGCACAAGCTCGGTTTCAACCTTCTGGAATACGAGATGGCGCAAGGCGGGCAACTGACGGAACGAGCGATGAACATACCGGGCATATTATCGGCCATCGGGGACATCATCGCGCGGGACAAAGCGGAGCGGGGCGACGGCAAAATCTGGCGGCAGGCGGCGGAGCAACTGCTCAAGCACGCGGTCAACGTGGTGCTACTGGCGACTGGCAAGGTAGAAATGGATGAAGTGATGCGGGTGGTACTGGCAGCGCCGGCATCAAAAGATGAAGCTGAAAAGGCGACATGGCAAAGAGACTCCGCGTGCAGCCGCCGGTTGGCGGAAGCCGAGGACAGAGCGCTGGGCGGCGGCGATGCGCGGGCTGCGGAACTGGCGCGCGAGTATTTCCTGCAACTGTGGCCGCAGTTTCCTCCTGACACGCGAAACTCGGTGTTGTTCACCTTCGCGCAAGTGGCGGATTTGTGCCGGAGCGAGCCGTTGCACCGGCTGTTTTTTTCGCGGACGGATTTTACGCCGGAAATTTTGACGGACGGGGCGGTGCTGGTAGTGGACGCCCCAGCGCTGGCGGGCGGTGATTTGGGCAAGGTGATCAACGGCCTGATGCGGTTGGCCGTGGAACGGATGACACTGCGGCGGAAGCCGGATGCGCAAGCGCGCCCCATCGCCATTATTTGGGATGAATTTCAAACCAGCGTGGTCAAGGCGGACAGCGAGTTTGCGGCGCTGGCGCGGTCGCATCGGTGCGCGCTGGTGATGGCGACGCAAAACGTCAACGCGGTGGATGCCGTGATGGAAGAAGACAACGCGCGGGCGTTGTTCGGCAACTGCCGGGTGAAGTTGTTTTTTGCTAACGACGATCCGAAAACCAATCAATACATGGCCGATGTGGTTGGCAAGTGGGAGGTGGAAAAAGAATCGAAAACCACCGGCGGGAAAAACACCAACAAAACCAAAAATCCACAGGAAGAATACGCCGTGCCGCCGCGCATGGCTTTGCTGCTGAAATCCGGCGGCAGCGAGTTTGAGGGCAAGGTCAGCGGCATACTGATTCATGGGGGGCGCAAGCTGACGAAAGGGCAGCCGTGGATGAAAGTAAAGTTTGACCAGGACAAATCGAATTGGAGCCCACTGAAACTCGTCACAGGATACGCCGGGGCGATAAACTGGAATCGTCCCGCGCCGGACTTCCGCTGGCTGCGGTGAAACGAAAATCGTTATATGGTCGGCTTGGCCGATGGCTTCCGCTTCCGGCGGCGGGGTTTGACGAAACCCGCGTGCCGGACGTAGCGGGAAAGCGTGTCCGCCGAAACCTCTACTTTGAGCTTCCGAAGACATTTCAATATAAACCGCTGCGAGCCGCCCGCCTCCAGTTCGGTTTGGATGATTTCCCGGTATTTTTCCAGACCGGCGAAGCCCGGTTTCAACCTGGCTTTCTCCTCCGCGATGATGCGGCGAAGGGCGTCGGCGGATTGCGGGTCGTCCGTGGGCATGGCGGCATCCTAAACGCGGGGAAAAGCATTATCAAGCGTTTGTCGGACATTTATCGGATAAACGTCGGACAACTATCTTACGCGGAGCGTAAGACGATGGTGTCTTGGATAAGAAATGGGGGGCTGGCTTACTGGCTTCGGGGCGGCTTCAAGGGGGGATTCGCCGCATGATTACCGTCCGCTGCATGACTGACGGCGCAACCTACTTGAGCCGTCACCTGTGCCATTCCGATTATTACGATGAACAGCGGCGGGTGCAAGGCATTTGGCAGGGGCAAGGGGCGGAACGGCTGAGGCTGAAACCGGGGCAGGCCGTCGAAGCGGAAGTTTTCGACCAACTGCGCCGGAACATCAATCCCCTGACCGGCGAACGGCTGACGATGCGGACGAACACCGTCCGCAAGGTGGGCGAGCGGGAAGTTTCCAACCGCCGCTGTTTTTACGACGTGACCATATCCTCCGCCCCGAAGTCGGTTTCTATAATGGCAGAACTGGCCGGGGATGAACGGCTGGCGGCGGCGCATAAACGGGCGGCGCGGCTGGCCTTGGCCGAGACGGAAACGGCGGTCCAGGTGCAGGTGAGTTTGGGTCGCGCCAAAGGCCGCCGGTTCACCGGCAACCTGATTGCCGCCGAGTTCGCGCACGACACCAGCCGGGCGCTCGATCCGCAGTTGCATAACCATTACGTCGTCATGCCCGCGACGTGGAACGCGGAACGGCAGCGGTGGATGGCGCTGGAAGCGCGGGAAATTTACGAGCGGACGAAGTATCTGACGGAAGTATATCGAAATGAACTGGCGAAGGAAGTCGGGCGGCTGGGCTACGCGATTGAAAGCCGGAAACACGGCTGGGAAATCGCCGGAGTTTCGGATGAACTTTTGGAGCGGTATTCGCAGCGGTCGGCGGTGCGGGATGCGGCGGTGGCGGCGGAAGAAAAGAAGGTGGGGCGCAAGCTGACCAACGACGAGCGGGCGGTGGTCGTCCGCGAGTCGCGCCAAAGCAAGCTGACGGAAATCAGCACGGCGGAAGTCCGGGCGTTGCAACGCGGGCGGCTGTCGCGGGATGAACTGGCCGAATTAGGGAAAGTCCGGGCTGCCGCCGTCGGCGTCAAGCCGCCGCAAATGGAGTCGCCGAAAGCGGCGTTGTCGCGGGCGGCGGAACACTGTTTTGAACGGCGGACGGTGGTTCCCGAACATGACTTGCTGGCCTCGGCGTTGCGGTTCGGTTACGGCCGTCTGGACGTGGCCGCGCTGAAATCGGAATTGAAAAATGACACCGCGTTTTTGAAGGCGGGCAGCAAAGTGACGACGGCGGGCAATTTGCAGCGCGAACTGGACGCCGTGGAATTTTTTACCGCCACGCGCGGGCAATGCCCGCCGCTCGGCGCTCCGGTGAAGAATGAACGGCTTTCGGCGGAGCAGGCGCAAGCCGTGGCGAATGTCCTTTCCTGCCGCGATCAGGCCGTGGTGTTGCGGGGCGCGGCGGGCGTGGGCAAGACGACGGCTCTGGCCGGCATCATCGAGGGCAGCAAGGATGAAGTCTTGGTTTTTGCCCCGACGACAAAGGCCGTTGAGGTTTTGCAAAAGGACGGCCAGAAGGTTTCAGGCCGAGCGGCACGCGCGCTGGCTGAAACGCAAACCGTCCAAGCCCTGCTGCAATCGTCACGATTGCAGACGGCTTGCCGGGGCAAGGTGCTGGTGGTGGACGAATACAGTTTGCTTTCGCTCCGGCAACTGCATCAGTTGACGGTGCTGGCGCGGCGGCAAAATGCGCGGGTGATTTTCAGCGGCGATTCGCGCCAGCATTTGAGCGTCGAGGCCGGGGATACGGCGCGGATTGTGGAGCGCGAAACGCCGGTGCGCGTCGTGGAATTGAAAACCATCCGCCGCCAGGTCGCGGGGCAATACCGCGCGGCGGTGCAATCGCTGGCCGATGGGCAGACGGCCAAAGGGCTGAAACTTTTGGAAAGCTCCGGCGCGATTGTCGCCGTGGCGGACAGGGACGCCCGCCATGCGCGGATGGCGGATGATTACCTTGCCGCCAGCGCCGAGACGAAAACCATTGCCACGCGGCACGGCCAAAAGGCCGCGCGCAAGGACTGTTTGATGATTGCGCCGACGTGGGCGGAAATTGACGAGCTGACGACCATTGTCCGGGAACGGCTGAAAGACGGCGGGCAACTGGAAAAGCGGGGAACGAAGTTCACCGCGTTGAAAAATTCGGATTGGACAGTGGCGGAGCGCAAGGATTTGAAAAAGTATCGCGGCGGCGAAGTGCTGGTGTTTCACCGGCAGGCCAGCGGCTTCGCCAAAGGCGAAGAAGTCCGGGTAACGTCGCGGCGCAAAGATAAATTGGAAGTTCAACGCGCCGATGGCCGCAAGGAGTCGCTGACGGCAAAACAGGCGGGATGTTTTTCGGTGTTCACTGAAAAACCGTTGGAACTGTGCGCGGGCGACCGGCTGCGGCTGCAAGCGCCATGCGTGGATGAGCGCGGGCGGAAACTCGCCAACGGCTCGGTGGTCACGCTGGACGGCGTGACGGCGGACGGCAAATTAAAACTGACCGATGGTCGGACGATTGCCACGCGGCAATTGACGCACGGCTACGCGATGACGAGCCACGGCGCGCAAGGCGTGACGTGCGACAAGGTTTTTGTGGCGGGCGTGATGAGCAAGCAAGGCTTGTATGTCAGCGCGTCGCGCGGGCGCGAGTCGGCCACGTTTTACACGCCGGACCTGGAAAGTTTTTTGGAGACGGCGGGGCTGCGGTCGGAAGAACGGCAGTCTGCCCTGGAGTTTTCGCGGGAAGCAAGAATTACGCTGGGGGCAAGCCGGCTGGCGCTGCTGCGGAAGCTGTTTGAAACCGGCTGGGAAGATTCGCGGGAACTGGCCGCTGATTTTCTCAAGCAGACCGGCGAATTCGCCAAGCGGACGCTCAAGCGCGGGCGCGATTTGTCGCTCAAGCTTTAGCGCCGGCCTTTTTGACGGTGATGCTTCTGATGGCGGGCTTGTCGCCGCTGAATTCCGCGCCAGCCGCGCCGGTTTCGCGCAGGCAATGGCAGGTGGTTTTCTGCAATTCCCCGGCGATTTCCGCCAGCTTGAAGCCGGTCACAATCACGTCGTGGGATGCAAAGGCCAGTTCAAGCTGGTCGTGCTTGTCGCTCCCGCTTTCGGGCGCAAGGTGGACGGAAATCAGCGAGCCGTAGGGCAACAAATGCAATTCGCCGCGCTTCTGTTCGATGCGGAGAAAGGCCACCGGCTCGCCGGTCGTGTAGGATTCTCGGATGGATTTATCAGCCATGTTGCACGGCAACATCATGGCAAAAATGTGAAAACGCAACAATTCAAAGATGAGAAAGTAATGAAATCCAATAGTGCTTTTTGATTTGGCTGTCACTCCACAGAATTTCTGGATAAGCGTTGCCATCGTTCACAAAGGCTAAATCTGAATCCGCCGGCTGCTGGGACAAAGCGAAAATCCCAAGGAAAAATTTTCGGTTGAACATACGTTGACCAGGGCTTGTGATAATCTGGCGGCAGGTGCGGGCGATATACGGCGGCGAAAGATTTCAGTGATCTAATCAACTGATCGGCGTCTTGATGGCGCGGGTTTCAATGTGTGCGGTCGGAAACGCTGCAAAAATGGAGTGTTTCTTGACATTTGTTGCCGCAAAAATTAAACTTCGCCAATCCTGTGGGGTTGTATGGCCGGACAAAAGCCCATTATTGGCATTGATCTCGGAACTACTTTCTCGGCGATGGCTTTTATCAACGAGCAAGCTGTGCCTGAAATTATTCCTAACCGAGAAGGTGAACGCATTACCCCATCTGTTGTTTTGTTTGATGGTGATTCTCCCATAGTCGGCACAATTGCCAAAGCGGCGGCAACTACATCGCCGCTCAATGTGGTGCAATTCATCAAACGGCAGATGGGAAACAAGGGATGGAAATTCAAGACGGATGACGGCGCAACTTTTACTCCTGAAGAAATCTCTGCGCTAATTTTGAAGCGACTGAAAGAAGATGCTGAAGTTGCTTTGGGGGAGCGAATTTCTGATGCGGTTATCACCGTTCCGGCTTATTTCAATGACGCTCAGAGACAGGCCACGAAGGATGCCGGGCGAATCGCGGGCTTGAACGTGATTCGGATGATTAACGAGCCAACA
The DNA here is from genome assembly GCA_021780905.1 of bacterium. Lineage (GTDB taxonomy): Bacteria > Verrucomicrobiota > Verrucomicrobiia > Limisphaerales > UBA11358 > UBA11358. The sequence continues at coordinate 1,261 of JAJXXW010000021.1, read as the reverse complement.
GCAGCCGCGCTTGCCTATGGTTTGAAACAAGATGGGCCGCCGCAAACTGTCGTGATTTTCGATCTTGGCGGCGGCACGTTCGATGTGACGATTCTGCGGATTGGCGGCGGAGACATTTCAGTTGTCGCAACCGGCGGAGACAAAAATCTCGGTGGGTTTGATTGGGACAACGCTTTGATGACTCACCTTAATGAACAATTCAAAGCGGCTGGCGGACCGAATTTGCTGGATGATCCAGGGCGGGAATCCAATCTGCGCGCCAAGTGTGAACTTGCAAAAAAAACGCTTTCTGGCCGAGACAAAGCCAGCGTGCTGATAGATGTTCGTGGCAAATCCGTCACTGCACAAGTAACCCGCGATCAATTCGAGGAAATCACAAAGCCGTTATTCAAGCGAACTATCAGCATCATGCAGTTCGTATTGGAAGAGGCGGGACTTTCTTGGAACGAAATCGACAAAGTTCTTCTCGTTGGCGGTTCGACTCGGATGCGTGGTGTTTCACGATGGATTTCTGAATCCACCGGCAAAACTCCATCAGCCGAACTCCATCCAGATGAAGTGGTCGCGTTCGGTGCTGCCATTCAAGCGGCTTTGTGCCGTCGTGATTCTGGTGAAACAGTCCTTACCACCACCAATAATCTTTTGCCGGTTTTGCGGGTTAAAGATGTCAACTCACACAGCTTGGGCGTGGTTGCGCTAAATGAAGCCGAAGATGAATCAAATTCCATCATCATTCCAAAGAACACAGAAGTCCCTTGTAAAGCCAGCGACACATTTCACACTGTCGTTGAGGATCAGACACAAATTCGTGTTCGTGTCACACAGGGAGAAGATGAAAACATCGAATACGTTGACATGGTTGGGGAAGCTACCATTTCAATTCCGCCATATCCCAAAGGGGCTCCGGTTGAAATTATTTTTGATCACGACCTCAACGGGCAAATTCTCGTTTCAGTAAAAGATCTGACAACAAACAAAATGCTGGATGCTTTTGCTGTTGTTTTGACTCGTGAAAAAAATCTTCCACCGGAAGTAGTGGAGCAAAAGCGCCTAGCGCTTACGAATGTAACCGTCAACTGAAATCATGGATTACTCGAACATCTAGAACATTATGAGCGAATACTATCAAAAAGGCCGAGCTGATGCAGCGAAGTGGGCCTAACCCGGATTGATGGACACCTTGGGGGCGGTGCGCTACAACGAAAGCGCACATGAAGCAAAACATGAAGATCGAAAAGGCAACCGCAGTCACGACCTGCGC
>JAJXXW010000094.1 GCA_021780905.1 bacterium | reverse complement strand
CACGCATTGGTTGAGGTTGATGACCGTCAGAAAGTCCGGCTGGGCTTGAGGTTTTCCACGCATGGGTTACAGACAAACTTCAACTTCGCTGGTTCAAACGTTTTTCAACAAACTGCTAATCCCATCGGTTGCTCCGGCGAAGGAGGAGGCTCTGCTGGGACGCAACTTGAGTTCCGCCAAATGATCCCCTGCAAGTTAATGGCGATTTGGGCAGCGGGGATGATGGTCGTGAATCGGAATTGGCCGTTTGCAATCGTCCGAATCTCTTCGCGGAAATTTTACAGACTGCCCGCATTTTTGCTTTCTGGTTGCCAGACTTCTGGCTTGCCTCTGTAACCTACCGTGCCCATTCTGCGTCCATCCCGCCATGAAATACAACCACCTTGCAGTTTTAACAGCAGTGCTGTGGATGATTTTCAACGTCGACCAGCTTCGCGCAGGCCAAGCGTCAAAAAATGCCCAACCTTCAGTAGTTGCGATTAAAAAGGAGCACTGCGGCCATCACGCTTATCGTCATTTCGTAACGTATACGGCAGTCGATGCTTTATCAGCGGCGGACGCCTTGCGGAATGCCTACGCTATACTAAAAACGGGCGATCATGATTATCAGGGGCACCGCATCAAAGCCATGCACGAGATTGAAGCGGCCGCGAAATATATGGGCGTGACACTCCGAGGGGATGTCCGGGACAAGACTCCGCAAGCATTATCCGATGAAAAATTGCGTGAAGCCCGCGGCTTGTTGGAAACTGTAAAAGTTTCTGGATCGGCTAAAAGCCCGCGGCAGGTTGTTTGGCGTATTGATGATGCCATCAAGGAAATCAATTTTGCGCTTTCCATCCGCTGAAACCCGGTAGTTGAAAATTTCCCTGCCTTCGTATGCAGCCCTGCCGCGTCCCGGGCAACCATGCGCGCGGCATGGTTACTTGGCACCCGGCGACCGGATTTGCCTTTGCGACCCGGCGCGAAGCCGTTCAAGTTTTTTGTATGTTGTAAATCATCCGAGTCATTTCTTGAGCCGAAAATACAGCGCCGAATTAGTGACGGGCACCGTGACGACGCGCTGGTTGATGATGACCTGCGGGGCGACTCTTACGGAGTTCCAGGCGGTGGCGGCGAGGTTGGTGTTCGATTGGAGGATGTAGGCGGGATCGCTGCTTAACGGCCAGGCAATGGCGACGGTGCCGCCGTTGTAGCTGATGTTAAGGGTGGGCCGGTTGCTGGCCAAAGAAATCAGACTGATCTCGGTTCCCCAGACGTTGGCGGCGACGGGGATTTCCTGAATGGTCCAGACAAGATTTTCATCCGTGGGGTCGAACATGGTGGCGCTGTAATCGCCCCAACGATAAGGCGCGGAGTCGAAACTGATGGAGTAATTGGCGACAGTGCCTGGTTGCAGCACAAAGGGCGCGCCCATGGTGACCAAGCCGTTGACCATGGTGCCAAGGGCGGCGCAGGTGCTGGTGTCGCCCGCCGGGGCGGTGTTGCCGATGCGGTTGAAGCCGAGCAGGACATTGCCGGAGTGGTTGGCGGCGATGGATGGATAGATGAAGTCGTAGTTCGGGTCGCTGATAAGTCCTTCGCTGGTGACGGTGTTGTTGGTTTCGTTGACCACCATCCAGTGAACGGCATTCTTGATGCCAGGAGAAACGGTGTTGGAAATGCAATTGGCTATAAAAATATATCCGCCGATTTGCCGGACGGCACCGGAAAATCGGTCGTCGCCGCTATCCAAGGTGTTGCCGCCTGGCTGGGTGGCGGGACTGGGATAACCGTCGTAGGCCGTATGAATAACCGTGGGGGACGAAAGCGTCGCGCCCGCCGCGCCGGATCCATTGACGGTGGTGCATTCAAACTGGTTGAGGAGGGTATTGTCTATCGCCATGATCACACCATGGCCGGAGCCGGTGTCAGGATTGTTGACGCCCTGCAGGGCAAAACCGTAAGTGTTCGCGTCGAGGTTGGCGAAGGAAGTCAGGTTGGCGATCGTCGGCGTGGGGGCAATAATATCCGACTTGGGAACAGAGAACAGCGAAACCGCATTGTTGAAAAAACCATTCTGCGAGCCGTCGGTAAAAATATTTACCGCCATATAAATCGCCTGTGAATCCACGCCCAGCGTGTCGAAATCAGCAAACGCGCCCGCGCTGGCAGTGAAACTGACGGCATGCCAAGTGCCGCTGGGATTGGAGGAATCGGAGCGGGCCAGCAGGATGTGGTTGCCGGTGTTTTCGCCGGTCAGCTCGGTGGCGAAAAACCGGCCGCAGCTGGCGTCATATTGAATGCGCGGGTCGAAGAGGCCGTTTGTCAAGGCTGTCGGCGCGATGCCGGCGTTTGCCCAGAAATTTCTGTCGGACAAAGATGATTGCTGGACACCCGCCTTGCTATAAATGGCGAAACCGCCGTTTATAAATTCCACAAACTGGTTGGTGCCGGCGGCCCCCATGGTATCGGGCGGCGTGCCGGGAAAGCCCAGGGAATAGATATCGTTGTAGTTCAAGCCGGCAAAGTTGGTGATTATCGTCTGGCCCTGCGCGGCGAGTCCGGTCAGAAAAATAACGGATGAAATGACAATTTTCACCGGAGAAAAGTAGGATGGTTCCATAAATTGTGAATGCGTTCGCAGTGAAGACACTTTAGAACAATAAATTTTACACTCGAATCATCAAAGTGGCGGAGAGAGGGGGGGCGCCCCCCGATACCACTCCCCGCTTAAAATCTGCGCTTTTATTGGCATTTTAGCATCTAAAAACTTGCCAAACACCAGCAAACGTTGCTACTGATATGGCCTCGCTCCGCAAACATCCGCGATCACCGTTTTTATTTTGCGTGCCACACCCTGTCCGACGGGCGTCGCACCCAGCGCTCCACCGGCACCGACGACAAGCGCAAGGCCATGGCCATCGCCATCAAATACGTGGACGCCGCCCGCGAAGCCGCCGCCCGTCGTTTCATCGAATCTCGGGCACGCAAAGTAATCGCAGATATTTACACACTCGCCAATACTGAAGTTTTGCCGAACTCCTCCACCCGAGTTTTTTTCAAGGCATGGCTTGACCGGAAATCGTTGGAAGCCGACTCCGGAACACACGACCGTTACACCAGTATCGCCAATCAATTCCTCGACCAGCTCGGACGCAAAGCCGACTCTGACATCAAGAAAATCACCCCGACGGATGTTGCCGGTTTCCGCGATGCCGCCGCCAGGCGTTTGGCCGTCAGTTCGGCCAATTTGATGTTGAAGATGCTCCGCTCCATTTTCACCACCGCCCGCCGCGAAGGATTGATTGACGACAACCCCGCCGAACGTGTGACCAACTTGAAGCGGCAGTCGGATTTTGAGCGCCGGCCATTCACCCTGCCGGAATTGAAACGGCTTCACGCCGCTGAACGCGGCGGATCAGTTTCGTTTGAGTATGACGCTGAATGGCTTCACCGTGACGATACCTTTGCGATCGATCTAACCGCGCTCCCCTTGCAACGTGGAGTGCAACATGGGACAACGCTTTTGGGGGCGATACAGGATTGCGGAACAGACCGTTGGGGTCGCGTCTTGATTGAGCGGCCGGCCGCAAAAAAGTTCTCACACAAAAGCCCTATCACGAAATTGATTATGTGCTGGCGCTGGACGATGCGTCACGCATCGGTGCGCTACGCTTCCGCCCTGATGCCGCCAGTCCATTTCTCGCGGCCACCAGTGGGAAGCTACCTCCGTTGGTTCGACTCAATGCCCTTTTGCGTGCCACGGACGCGATTCACAGTGAGACGGAAACGGCTCTTGGCAGGCGGCCAGCCTGGCGTCCATCGCGGGCGAGTTACTCCGTGCGCGCCGTCCGATTGCCAACCCACGTAGCGGCAGTCAGCGACTGACCTCCCACCTTCTCCGGCGTGCCCGGACCGGTGGCCGATTCCGCCGTCGTGCCGTGCGCGTCATCTCCAGCGCCGTCAGACGCGGCATCTTGGCAGAAAAATGGGCTGCCGGTGCCTGCTGACAGCCGGTGACAGACGCAAGCTCATCTGCCGGGGTTAAATGACTCGCTGCCCGGCACCGTTGGGTCAGAGGTGATTTTGCAGCCACTGAAGCATTCGCGTCAGCCCGGCGAAATCCAGATAGCGTCGGATTTGGCAATAAGACGCCAGCAGCAGCACGCTGAAAACCGCCGCCCATTCCCAGCAGAGAATCTTTTGCGGACGCGGCCTGACCAAAAAGATTGCGGCAAAAAAATTCAAGGCCGCCGCGCTGGCCAGGCCGCCGAACATCAGCTTCTGGTTGGTGGCCGCCGAGGAGAATTGCACGTCGCCCCACTGTATCCGCGCGGCGGCCGGCAGGCCGAGGAGGAGCAAAACCAGCAGCGCGCAGTTCGCCAAAATGATCAGCAGTCGGCCCATCGCGCCTAATTGATCCGCTCGGCGACCCGGTATTTGAACATCCGCTTTTTCATCCAGCGCACGGCGAGCAGGTCGTAGAACGAGGCGAACAGCCGGTTCCACACGCCGTAATGGCTCTGGCCCGCGAAGCGCGGATGGTTGCTGACCTCGATTTCCGTGACGGTGTGGCCCTCGATCTTGAACAGCGTCGGCAGGAAGCGATGCATACCCTTGAAGAATTTCAGGTTCTCGATGCACTCGCGCTTGAACGCGCGGTAGGTGCAGCCGGCGTCGGCAATCTGCTCGCCGGAAAGCCTGTTACGCACGGCGTTGGCGATGCGCGACGACGCTACGCGGATGAAATGGTCGCCTTCGCCGCGCGCCTTCACGCGCGTGCCGCAGACGCAATCGAAGTGCTTCAACTGCTCCAGAAATTTCGGCAGATCTTTCGGGTCGTTCTGCAAGTCGGCGTCCAGTGTGAACAGGTATTTGCCGCGCGCGGACTGGAGGCCGGCAAAACTCGCCGCGCTTTCGCCGCAGTTGAAGGCGAACTTTTGCACGCGGATGCGCGGGTCTGCGGCGGCCAACTGCTTGAGAATTTCCCAAGACTGGTCCTGGCTGCAATCGTCAGTGATGACGATCTCGTAGGCGAGCTGCAGCGGGTCCACCGCGGCGCGAATGGCCTTGATGAGTTCGCGCAGATTGCCTTCCTCGTTGTAACAGGGAATGACGAGGCTGATTTCGGGGGAATCCGGGTGCATTCGCGGGCGATCAAAATATGAAACCGGCGGGCTGGCGCGAAATTTTTTCCGACCCGCCCACCGGCGAATTCATTTTCGTTTCAGGCGAGCGTCCAACCGGCGCGGTTCTCGCGTTTGACAAACGGCGCAGCTTCGGGCGCGTTGGTGGCGAGCATGTTCGGCCCGTCCCATTCGATTTTTTTCCGGGCGCGCAGCGCGACGCAGCCGAGGAGCATGATCTCGGTGAGCTTCGCGGCGACATCGAACCGGGAGTAGCACATTTCCGGCTTGCCCGCCTTGATGGCGGCAATCCATTCGAGGTGCTGCCGGAGGTCGTTGTCCCCCTTGAATTGGTTGCGCGGCAGCGATTCCGGGATGGCGGCGAGCGGCGCGGATTTTTTGAAATGCGTGTATTTTTTTTCATCGTTCATTTTAATGAAAAACTGCTCGCCGTAGTCGTCGGGCGAAAATATTTTACCCTTGTCGCCGATGAGCAGACAGCCGCTGCCGGGCACTTCGCCGAGCATTTCCTTGATGTCCGCCGTAAGTTCCTGGGGCGGCTTGTTGCTGCCGTCGTGTCTGCCCGGCTGGCCGGGGATAGGCTGGCCACCGTCCAGCCACCAGAATGTGACGGGTTCAAACGCCACCGTGTCGTGCCGGTGGAACAGGCCCGGGTGCGCGGCGGGCACGGAAATTTTCCGCGCCGGAAACTCAAACCGGATTTTGGAGCCGATGGGATAGGTTTCCCGGTTCATGCCGTTGATGGTGGTGGCTTCGATGGTCGTGGGGTAGCCGAGGCTCAGGCCGCGGAACGGCATGTTGACGGTGTGGCAGGCCATGTCGCCCAAGGCGCCGGTGCCGAAATCCTGCCAGCCGCGCCAGTTAAACGGATCATAGAAGCCCCGTTTGTAGGGTCGCATTGGCGCGGGACCAATCCAAGTGTCCCAGTCCAGCGTGTCCGGCACCGGGTCGCTGCCGTCGGGCCGGTCAATGCCCTGCGGCCAAATCGGCCGGTTGGTCCAGACATAAACTTCGCGCACCTGGCCGATGATCCCGGCGTGGAGGCATTCCACCGCGCGGCGCAGGCCGTCCGCCGCGCTGCCCTGGTTGCCCATCTGCGTGACCACGCCGGTTTGGCGCGCCAGGTCGCGCAGATAGCGTGCCTCGTAAATCGTCTGGGCCAGCGGCTTCTGGCCATAGACGTGTTTGCCCAGCCGCATCGCGGCCGATTCGGCGATGGCGTGAAAATGATCCGGCGTGGAAACGGTCACGGCGTCAATGCCCTTGCCCATTTCATCGAACATCTTCCGAAAATCGCGGTAAAACTTGGCGTTGGGATATTTCTTGATCTGCCGCGCGCAGTTGGCGGTGTCCACGTCGCACAGGGCCACGATATTTTCTTTACTGCAACAATTCGTGTCGCTGGCGCCCTTGCCGCCGGCACCGATGGCCGCGATGTTCAGTCTGCTGTTGAGGTTTTGGCCGCGCAGCAGCGTCGGCACCCCCAGCATCACCGCGCCAGATGCCAGCGTGGCGGTTTTGAGAAAGTGGCGACGGTTCCAGCCGAGTGTTTCGGGATGAAAATGAGATTTCACGGCAAAAATCTAACACCAACGCCGGTTGTCCCCAAAGAATAATTTCAGGAATTTTCCGGCGGGCGATGGCGCCGCACCGGTGCCGGCCGATTCATCGGACGCGAGTTGCCCGGCGGCGGACAATGATGGGCCAGCAGATTTCAACCGCCAGCCAACCGCGAAAAGGAAGTTGGCATTTGCCGGGCAAATTGGAATAATCCCCTCAAATAAAAATTCCCCACGTGAAAATTCAACTGCTCCCCCTGGCCGCCGCCCTTTGCTGCGCGGGTTTCACCTTGACCGCCACGCCCATTCCCGACGCCTGCCTGACCAGCGGCATTGCGCTGGGCTGCCAGGCCTACACCTTCAAGGAATTTTCCGTCTTTGAGGCGATTGACAAAACCGCAGCCGCCGGCGGCAAGGTCATTGAGTTTTATCCCGGCCAGAGTTACGGCCCGGACCAACCCGGCGTGCATTTCGACCATAACGCCACCGACGAAATGATTGCCGCCGTCAAGGCGCGGCTGGAAAAGGACGGCATTCGCGCCGTCAATTATGGCGTCGTGGACATTCCCAAGAACGAGGCCGGTGCCCGGAAGATTTTTGAGTTCGCCAAAAAAATGGAGCTTTACGCCATCACCACCGAATCCGTCGGCTCCATTGACACCATCGAAAAACTCGTCAAGGAATACGACATCCGGGTCGGCTTCCACGACCATCCGCGCCTGCCCAAAAATGCCGGCTACAAAATGTGGGACCCGAATTATCTTTTGAGCGTGGTGAAAGACCGGGACGCGCGCATCGGCTCCTGCGCGGATGTCGGCCACTGGTTTCACTCCGGCTTGGATCCCGTGGACTGTCTGAAAATTCTCCAGGGCCGCATCATCAGCACCCACTTGAAAGATGAAAATGCGACGTTCGCCGTGGTTCCCTTCGGCACCGGCAAGATGGACATGGCGGCGATTCTTGACGAGTTGAAGCGCCAAAACTTTGTCGGCAACGCCTCCATCGAATACGAAAACAACTGGATGGACAGCGTGCCCGACGTGGCCCAGTGCGTCGGCTTCGTGCGCGGCCATGGCGCGAAATAGCGCCTCGTCCTGGCCGCTCGATTGCCGGGCCGCTTGGCCGGCGCGGCTTCCGCCGCCATTTTAGGATGGATTCGCCGGGGCGATTTGCGAAACTGCGCTGCCATGAATCCGTTGCTAAAACTCCTGCTCGAAGGCGGCAGCCTGAACCCCGCGCATTTGGCGCAAATCCTTAAACTGTCCGAAACCGAAGTCAACCGCCAGCTTGACACGCTCCAAAAAAACGGCGTGCTGCTCGGGGTGCGCCCGATTTTAAATCTGTCCGGCGAGGAATCCGGCGTCGTCCGCGCCGTCATCGAAGTGCGCATCACGCCCGAGCGTGGCGGCGGCTTCAACCGCCTGGCCGAGCGCATCAGCAAGTTCGACGAGGTCGAATCCTGCTACCTCATGTCCGGCGGCTACGACCTGCTGGTGTTCGTCAACGGTGCGAGCCTGCAGAAAGTTGCGGCGTTCGTCTCGGAAAAACTGTCCACCCTCGAGGGCGTGCTCTCCACGGCCACGCATTTCATGCTGCGCTCCTACAAGGAACACGGCGTCCTGCTCGGCGGCAAAGCCGAGGAAAACGAACGGCTCAAGGTGGCGCCGTGAAAAATCTTTAACCCGAGCGGCCTTCAAAAATGAAGGCCGTTTTCCTTTGCAACAACGGCATCGTCGTTTTATTGCCAATCAGAAATCGGTTAACCCCATTTTACCAATTCAGGCCGATTGTTCTGGTTTTGGTTCTGGTTTTGAGGGTGATTTCATCCAAATTCAAAAGACCATCCTGTCCCGGACCATTTTGGGCGTTATATTGTCGCGATGCCGCTGGACATAATATTCCACGACGCGATCCAGCGGGACATTCGGCAGCTTTTTCTTGAACTGGGCGTATTTACTCGCCACCAACTCGATTGGCCCGCCGAACAGTGCCAGCAAGTCCAGCGCGCGGGCGCAGCCGCCCACCATCAAGCACGGCATGACGCACGCCTATTATTCCCCATCTGATGATTGTGTCGGAATGCCGGAGCGGCAACGGTTCGAGACCGAGGACGCATATCACGCGACCATCTTTCACGAACTGATTCATTCAATCGGCACGGCACTTGGCCGACCAAAAGCGCGGGGAGATTGAAAAGATCAATCTCCGCCTCCAAACGCTTCTGGACTCATTTTTGGACGGGATGATTGACCGCGAAACACGGCGACGCCGACCCACACAATGCCCTTGAGGCTCGCCAGCTTCGCGCTCAATTCGCGCGCCGTGTCCTTCTGCGCCGCTCCCAATTCGGTCTTTGCTCGCGTCTCCTCATGTTCGGTAACGGCCAGCTTGCGCTGGAAAGCGTCATCGCTCGTGCGCCAGGTGAGAGACGAGATGTCCGCTGTGCGCGCCGGCACGAGTTCGATGGTTTTGGTTTTAATGGCAATCGCATTCATAGTTTTCCTTTCTCAAAAGTTTTCCAGCGGCAGCCCGCTGCCGAAGTTGTAAAGCTGCTCCACTTCCGCCGCCGACAACGCCCGTTGCCAGCAGCCAAATTCATCCAACGGGCCTTGATACGACCAGCCGGTCGTGCTCGCGCCGAGCACCAAATCGGTCGGGCCGAAAAAATAAGCGGCGGCGGTGGGCACCAGGTTTCAGGTAAATACGATTTCGCCCGACAGGCCGCCGTTATGATAGATCCGCAGCGTTTGGCCCACCTTGACGCACACCAAATGGTTCCAGGCGAAATCGACCAGTCCATAAATAGCCGTGGCCGTCCCGGCGAACCCGTCCGTGGTCTGCACCCCGAAAGTCGCGTAAAAATCATTTTGCTGGATGCCGATCAGCACCGAGGTGCCAACGCTGATCAGGCCAAACTCTGAATTGTAGTTGGCGGGTGTGAACCAAAACCAAATCGAAAAGGTGAAATCACCCGCCAGCAACGTGTTCGGCGCGAAGGACACCAGTGCCGGCCCGCCGGCACCGGTGCCGAAATCGGCGGCGTAATTCACGACGCCGGTCGTTTGCCTGACCGGCACATGGCCGCCACCGCTGGCTTCGGCAAACGACCATTCCGACAAATCCCAGCCATTGCCGGAGGCATCAAGGCGCGGGGAATTGGCCGGCTCCTCCAGCTTCCAGTAACCCGCCAGATCCGTCAGCAACGTCACCGGCAACGCCGGCACCAGCGCCGCCAACCGCCGGCGGCGATGCTTCTGCGCTTGCAAGGCGAGCCAATCGCGGCGGTTAATTTTTAGGAGTGTTACCACGAGACTTTTTCGGTTTGGAAACTTTTACCGGTTCAACCACGGAAACCACCGGCGCGGATTGGTGGCCGTCCGCAAGGACCGGCACGGCCACCAATGGCACGACCGGCAGCGGTTCAGACAAGGTGGGGTCCAGCGTCACGCTGGCCGCCGGCACGGACCGCCCGCAGTGCGGACACACTGCAACCACCGGCGCGGATTGGTGGCCGTCCGCAAGGACCAAAGGCCGACGCTTAAATTTGGAAAAACTATCGACTCGGCTTTTGAAATGGGCCTTCGCCCAGTTCGAAACCTTCTCGGCACCAAGGGTGGCCGTGGAGAAGAGGCACCCACCATAAAAGGGTTGAGTGCAGCAAGTGGGGAAACTGTTGATTTTGAATCCGGAGGCAAGCCCCGGCTCAACCGCCCGATTGTGATCGTGGAAAAAAATGTTTCAGGCCCAGGCCATAAGGTGCAAATTAAACTAGGCCACGAAGGTCAAGCTGGTTGGGCGTTGGCAGAGCTTAGGAAAAAAATTCCAGGAACAACAATTACGGAGGAGGAGATATTAAAAATGGGGACTCCGACCCGTGGCTATATTCAAGGGGCGGTGAAACTCGATATTAAGATTGGGGGACAGGATTATATTCGAGGGGCTTTAAAAGCGTGTTTTAATTTACTTGCCGCAAACAATGTTGCTGTTTTCGATTCATGCTTCGATCACGTCCGAAGGTTTATTCTTGAAAGCAACGGAAAATCTTCAGACTTCTTGAGATGGCCAGAGCGTGACAATAAATCGGCTTTCCCGAAATTGGGACCGATTGACCAATTCATTGGCATCGCAAGTCGTGGAACAAGTGTCGAGGGAATTGTAAGACTTTTCGGTGGTATGTCACACGCGGTTCGGTTGACGGATTCATTGGTGAGCTTGGCGGCGCCGTGATCGCCTCGGTCCAGTTCCTCGGCTTTTTTCGCCGCCTTGAGCGTGGGAAAAACGTGACGCGACCGCTTGCCGTGCATCCAGTAAGAAATGGTGAAGAACGGGATTTCCCCCTTGTCCGTATGGTCCGGGGTGTAATAAATCCGCACGGTTTGCGAGCCCTTTACCACGGCCCATTTTGTTTCTTTTTCGGGAGCTTTGGGCGTGGACGAATTATCAGCCGGCGAAGTTCCGGTGCTTGTAGAACTGGAATGAATGGCGTTATCCGCCTTAACAGCGAGCATTGCTTTCATGCCGCCATTGTGTCAGGTAGGTGTCAGGTAAACAAGCAAAACTCACCAACCGCATGATTTTATATGGTGCCTCTCTTTACTGCGGCTCGAACTTTTTTTCAAGGACAAAGCTCGTTGTAAGAGCGCATTTTGTAGTCCGCACCCCTATCCCCACACCTGTCCCCACGGTGGGGATACCCTGTAATTTCAAAACCCCCTTTGTTCACTCGTGTTTTCGTTGGTTTCGCCGTCAGGCTCCACCCCCGAATACGGTCGGATTTCAACGGCTCGCGCGGCAACTCACATCACTGCCGCGCTCGCCGAAAACCTCCCTCCTCGCTCACGCGAACACGAGTTCAGCGCCGGACGGTTTTACGAGTAAAAGACAGGCAATGTCTTTTACGATTTTGGACGGGTTGAACGAGTGGGTGGCGGGAGCGTAACCGCTCCCTTGCCCGAAGACGGGTTGTGCCATTATAGCACAAGACCACCGCCGAAGACTTGTGTCGTTTTCTCCTTTCGGGGTCACCATCCTCGCCCCCGATACCCCCTCGTCGGGACACCCTTCAGTCGCAAGCCGTCCCAAGACTTCGGCGGGAACGGGCGGGCGAGGAGAACCGGGCTTTCTTCCAGGTATTCAGAAACCCGTTTCACCTCGCTTGATCCGCCCTTTCATTTTTAACCAATTCCGGCAAGAGCCGGATTTCTTGATACCGGTGCCGCTATCGCGGCAAGTTTAGTATTTGGCTATCACCTCTAAAAAAGCATTTTAGATGGTTTGTTAGAGTCAAGGTTTCGGAGAAATTAAATTTGAAAAATAAAAAACCGGTTGGGTTACAACCGGTTCTTGAATCTAAATAATAGACAATTTGCAGATGATTAACATCATCAAGGGCTCCAAAGTGGCAATGTAATCGCAACCAAATTCTACAGGCAGCAACGATAATAAACTTAACTACAGATCATTCCGCTATAAATCTGATAAAAAAAATCTTTTTTATCAGGGTGGTTTTTCACAAGTATTTCTAGCTTAACCGTTTCTTCACTATCTGGACTATGCTTCAGTTCCAAATCGGAATTTGAAGCATTAACACTACCAGTTTGTTGAAAAAGTTTGAACCAGCGAAGTTGAAGTTTGTCTGTAACCCATGCGTGGAAAACCTCAAGCCCAGCCGGACTTTCTGACGGTCATCAACCTCAACCAATGCGTGCCCGCCGATCATC
>JAJXXW010000070.1 GCA_021780905.1 bacterium | reverse complement strand
GCTCGGCTTCAAATCACCTGTGGACTTTGAACTCCAACTAAACTAAAACATCTATGCGCACCGCCCCCCCAAGGTGTCCATCAATCCGGGTTAGGCCCAAAGGGCAAATTTAACCCGCCTTCCGTAGGTATATTTGACACCAAGGCGGAAGCAGAAAAAAAGAAGCTGGGTAAAGAAGAATACCGCGAGGGTTATTACGACAAACGTCGGGAAATGGGCCTAAAAAATTAACTCAAACAAAAGGACAATACTTATGGATGGCAAAGCTTGTGAAAAATGCAAGACGGCACTGATTCGGTGCCCGGACTGCTATGGCAGTGGCAAAAGATCGGGCAATATGTGTCCCAGATGTTCCGGCACCGGCTATTACTGTCAGATGCATGGTGGACGTTGGAAAAAGTGAAGGCTAAATAAATATGATATCCATCATTCAAAAAATTGTTCAAATGGCGGGTCAATTTAAGTGCAAGATTTGTGGCGCGTGGCATGGCGGCTTGATGCCAGACCCTCATATTTGCCCTGATTGCTGGAAAAAAAGCCATCGTTAATCCGCTTACATAGAATAATCATGAAAACAGTCAATCTTCTAAAATTCATCTTGATGGCAACAATCAGAGTCACCTGCAAAAGTTGCGGGAAGCCATTTGAATGGAATGACCAGTGGCCGGGCGGCTTGAAAAAATGTCCTTATTGCGGAAAACAGAATTGAGTGTTTGGGCCGGTGCAACGTAATAGGCTCCACTAAAATTGATGGAGTCAAACGGTTGGCATTTACAAGCTTAACCGTCAACTAATATGCAAAACTACTATAAATTATTAAACATCGCGCCAACTGCCAGCGAAGCTGAAATTAAAAAAGCCATCCATGTTGCTTTGCGTCTTTGGAGCAATCGCACCAATGCGCCGCAAATAGACCGGCGGCAAGAAGCTGAACGCATGGTAAAGCTTCTTGAAGAGGCGGAAGCAATATTGCTGAATTCGTCGAAACGCGCCGAATACGACAAACAATCAAAGAATGCACCGCGACAGGAAGCCTCAACCGACAAAGCGGTATTGGATGCGGCGCAAGACCTCGTTGCGGAAGGGCGCAAATTATTAGCCGATGGAAACATTGGAGACGCGCTATATGTTGCCACCAAAGCAACCGAACGGGATGGCAGCAACCCCGAAGCCTGGGCGCTTTTAGGCAGAGCGCGTTTCCTTTTTGGTGATGTTGACGACGCCATATACGAATATAAGCGTGCCATTAAACTCAAACCAAACGAGGGTGGTTATTATTCTGAATTAGGCGACATCTACAATGACAGCGAAAAATTTGACGATGCGCTGATACAATACAAACGGGCAGCTCAAGTTGAACCAGGGGTTGCTTGGTATCGTGCGGATGTCGGGCGTCTGCTTGCAAGACAAGGTAATCTTGAAGAGGCTGTTCAAATTCTAGAACAATGTCTAAAAGAAGTGCCTGATGCGAAATCATTTCGCAATCTTTTAGGTTTGGCCTATCTCGACAGTGCTAAAAACTGTTGCTCGGTTGACCCAGAAAGCGGGAATTGCTTTCCGACTTCAAAGTCCCAAATGCTAGCTATTCTGGCTTTCATTCAGAAGGCAGAAAGACAATAGCGACGATGACGATCTTAAAAGTGACATTGAAAGAAATAAACAAGCCTTACGAGAAAGCATTCAACGAAAATATCAGGGTAGCACCGGCGCGGCAGTTGTTGGCGGTATCATCTGGTTTTGCGCTTACGGACTCGGCATCATTTTTTTACCGTTTTATTTTTACGCCTCACGTCCACCCAAATATTCAATTTACAAAAGTATATTGGGACAAGAAGCAACAGGCACGCAAAAAACATTTCAAGCTGCTGGGAAGGTCGCGGACGTAATCGGCGCGAATGAAAATGTCAGAGGTGGGATCGGCTTGGCTGTAATCATCGCCACTGGTCTGTTTCTTCCGGTCATGGCGATTGTTAATTACGTCAAGAATTACACAGGGGAAAACAGTGTTAAAGATATAGAATTACTTCTGAATGGCACCGTCGAAACGCCAAAAGCAGAAACAATTACTGAAAAACCGCCTCTGTCTAAAAAAAAAGCTGATGAAGACTTAGCGGATTCACCAAAGCCGCAAGCTATTCCTGTTGCCCCCTCCAGTTCCGAAACAACGATTTCAGGACAAAAAACCATCACGATAAAAATACCTGCCAATTTACCTTCTAAAAATGTTCTCATTTTATTGCTTTTGGCAGTGGTGATTATTTGTGGTGTCATATTCACATCTGTTTTCCATTCACACAGGGCAACTGCGATTTCCCCTCCCAACATTGTCAATGGTGGTGCCGGACAAAGGGCATTGACACAGCCGGTAGCTCAATCTCCGGCATTAGCAAAACAGTCCATACCTAATGAAGCTCCCGCAGCGGCACAGCAATCAATTCCAAACGAAGTTCCTGCTCCTACACAACCGACATCACCACCAACGGAAACACCTGTCCCGAAGAAGGTGGCCAACCTTCCTAAAGTGGTATTTTCGGACGATTTTAGTGGAAATTCGATTGATTCAGCGAAATGGACTACTTCTGGAAATACAGTGATTCAGGACGATGGGGTTATGAAAGTATTAACAGAGGTGACCGATAAAGGGGGCAACTTAACCAGCAAGCCATTTCTCGTCAACCCTACTGGCAAAATAACTATCACGCATCAAGTATATCTTCATTATGCAAACGCCTATTTTATAGGAAAAACCTTTATCACAATTGGAGATTTGCCAACTTTTGCCATCCAATATGCAAATATGAGTTATTCCGATGCTAATTTGTCCTTAATTCCAAGACAGGGGTTTTTTGTTTCTCGCAATAATGCTCGAATAGACGTTAGTAGCGCTCAAGCAGATGTAAGTGCAGCAATTACGCCAGTCTGGGATACTTGGTTTGACGAGAAAATAACCTACGATCCAACTACTGGCATCTTGGAGCTTTTCATCAATGATGTAAGTCAAGGAACCTACAACGTCGGGATTATGTCATCAAAATCCCCCACTATGACTCTTGCTTTTAGTGCCTGGGGTTGGTGGACTGGACATCAATACCTAATGAAAAACTTAAAAGTGACTCAAATTGAAAGTGATACCCAATAGATTCCAAAGACATTCGCACTTCACTTTACAAGTTTAAGCAGTTTCTACCCGTGTGTTTTGGCCTGGCGAAGCTCGTATAGCATGGCAGCCTGAATCTTCCGAATGCACACTGCGTCGCGCTTAGTGAGGTCGTGTTCCAAAATCCGAATGACTCGCCAGCCAAGTTTACGCAACTCTTGGTTCACCCGGCGGTCGCGAGTCTTGTTCGCGGCAAATTTCTTTTTCCAGAATGCACGATTGCCAGCGGGAATTTTGCAGTGCTTCGGGCAGCCGTGCCAAAAACAGCCGTCAACAAAAACCGCGAGCCGCAATTTCCTGAAAATGAAGTCGGGCTTGCCGAAAACCTTTTGATGCCTGCGCCAGCCGGTGATGCGGTGCTGGCGGAATAATTTCATCAAGGCGAGTTCGGTGTCCTTGTTGCCATGCCCGCGAATCCGGGCCATGACGGCGGATCGTTTCAGCTTGGTAAAGACATCAGGCATTGGCGCATTCCAGCGAAAGTGCCGCCAGTTCACGCCGCCGGTGCCTTTCATCTGGCGTGGTATTTTTTATCTGATCACAAAGGCCGGACCATTGGGCGTCGGACGGATAAAGTTCCGCGTCATCGAGTTCGCCGACTTCCGCGCGCCGCCATGCTGCGGCGGCAAATCTCCGCAAGACGCGCGGCCAACCGCTGTCGGCGTCTTCAAAGCCGTCGGGATGCAGGCCGGGGAATAGGTAGGCGATGGACGACCACGCGCGGACGAAGTCCGCCTTCGACATATTTTCCAATGGTTGTGCGAGTGCGAAACGCAACTGCTTGGCGGCGGTTCTGGCCGAATCCGGGATGAAGTAGAATGTTTTCATTTTCTCCAGGCTACCAAGTTGCGCGAGTGACGCCAGGATGAAATTAGTGAAAAAGCCGGGCGACAATGCCGGCGATTTGATTTGCGAGCAACGGAGGCACGGCGTTGCCGACCTGATGATATTGCGCGGTGCGCGGCCCCTCAAAAAAATAATTATCGGGGAATGTCTGCAACCGCGCCGCCTCGCGCACGGTCAGGCTGCGGCATTGGGTCGGATCATGGTGGATGAAATAATGTCCGTCCTTGGAAATGTGCGAGGTAACGGTGGTGGACGGCCGACCCCGGAGCTGGACGCGGAACCGGTCGTTAAACATGGTGCCGGCGATGGCTTCGGCCACGTTTTCATGGTTGGGCAAAAGCTCAATGGGAAAATGCTCCAATCCGGGCGTCTGTTTCATCAGCCGGGCGAATTGGGCGGCAAACAGGTAACGGTGCAAATCCTCGCGGATATGGCCGCGCGTGGCGTGATTGCAAAAGCCGGCAAGCTGGGGATCGCGCAACCAGTTCCGGGCGAACTTCGGCGCGGGTTTGCCGGCCACAAATTCGCCGCCCCGACTCAAGTTGCCATTCAGGTTGCGCAACACCTTTCTGATGGCCCGGCGCAGAGCCGGGGTCACGGCAGGTTCGGCCAATCCTGGCGATTGGGCGAGGGCGCGAACGGCGACAAGCCAGTTTTCCCCGGTGTCATCCTCCTTGGACAGGCCGCTGCGCACGCGCGGGAGGTCGCCGATGGCTTTTTCAATCGGGACATCATTTTTTGCCGGGCGCAATGTGCCGGGTGTCTGCGGCCAGTCGGAGCGGACGCCCAGCAGGATGACCCGGTGACGGGCTTGGGGCACGCCATACAATTCAGCCCGGACGACATAATCCTCCGGCGGAATTTCGCCCAGCAGGTCACCACGGGAATACACGAGCGAAAATAATTTGTAGCCCAGCGGCTGCGTCTGGTCGGCTTCGGGAACGACCTTCAATGGTTCGGCGAGATCGCTTCTGATTTTCTGGAAGATACCGGCATCATTGACGGTGGCGGACAACATGCCCTTCACATTTTCCATGACGAACACCTTTGGGCGGTGCATGGCAAGGATGCGAAGATATTGCTGATACAGCAGGTGTTTTTCGTCGGTGGCAAAGGCCGGATCGTGCTTCCGGCGGGAACGACCGACGAGAGAATATGCCTGACAGGGTGGACCGCCGATGAGAACCCAATCCTCGGTTTCGCCAATGGCTGCCTGAATGCGTTTGTCCAACACCTCCGGGGGAAATTTTTCCGACCCCAATTCCGCGTGCCACGCCTCGCGGCGGGCGCTCTCCGCCTTGGCTGGAAATTTCGCAAACAGATTGTCACGCGAAATTCCGCCGGCCAAGTATTGATAATATTCCGGGGGTGCCTGGCGATATGGGAACTGGCGGAAAAAAGCGCGCAACTCAAGCGTCTGATGGGCGAATGTGTCTTTCTCGATAGACACGCCAATCTTGAAAACAGAGCGCCCGCCGCGCCGGAGCGCGGAAAAGCCCTCGCCCAAGCCACCTGGGCCGGCAAACAAATCTATGACCGGTATCGGCATCGGCCACCGATTCTATTTGCCAGCCGGAAAAACCGCGAGCCTCAAGAGGAAACTTTCAACCCAGCGGGACGGAATTTTTCAAATTCTTGTGGCAGCACAGCCCAAAATTCTTTTAGCGACATCGCATATAAATCCCATGTTACATCAAATTGCCACAGAATGTCAGCCAAGCGACGAGGCGAGCCGCCCCCCTTTCCACCGGCCCCTTTCTTGGTCGTCCCGACTTCGGGATCGAAATAGAGATTTGTCGCCAATTCGACAACAGCCGGATTGCTTACGAATTCCTGGCGGGAAGCCAGTTGCGCCACAATGTCATCAATGATCGGAAGCGGCTTACAGAGTAGTGCCATCGCCCGTTTTGGCGCGTCGCGGTGTGCGCGGTAAATGAGAAACGGGCCAAGTAAAAGGTGCCGGTAATAGCGTTGGAAATTTTGCGGTTCAGGAATATAGGCTGGCCGCTCCCTCAATTCCCGCTCACCAGACTTCTTTGGAGGACAAAGCTCGTCAAAATAGAGCAACGTCAGCCACGCCCACAGGCCAACATCACTAACCACGTCAGCTACGCCGGTTTTAGACAAAACATCGTCGAGGTATTCAGACGCTGCGTAGCGGCTGCCGAAGTCCTTTTTTTGTATTTCAGTTGCGTTGCCGAAGTCTTCCGAGCATCCGGCGTCGTTTAGCAGATGCGTTGGCACCAACCTTGTTGGTTCGTTTTGCAACAAATCAAGATACTCGGCAAACCTTGCAATTCCGTCCGGTGTCAATTTTTTAAGTTTCATTTACCCTCCTTCCAAAATTCCTCAAACTTGGCTCGGGCTTGAAGCTGCTTTGCAAACGCCGAAACCGCCTTGTCAATCCAGTCAGTTCGCCCATCAGCGTCATCTGGCCCAGGCAATTCACCAAGGCCGGGATGTAGCGAAGTAAATTTTATCCACTGTGATTTCCATTCCTCTGAATTAGCGTCATCATCATGCTTTTCGATCAATAAAACGCGATTCAGGATTTCCCGAAAAACACCCGGATAAACCAAGGACATAAATGCAGGCGAGCGGCCGATGTCCGCGTAGTTACCGGCATCACTATTGATGAGCAGGAGAGGCCGGTCATCTGAGAAATCCAGCCGATAAATTTCATCACCAAGTTTTTGGGGTTTTACCGGGAGCAAGGGAGTGCGTTCACTCTCGTTTTGTTCTGGCCGCGCCAACGGAATGCGGTCTGCTTCTGCAAGCATCGTGTGAATGTCGCCATTTGGCGTAACCTTGACGCGAAACAGCAGTCCATCTGGTGATTCGAATTGCGACAAGTCGCGCTTCTTGGCAGGCGTGATTGCTCCAACCTGGCCGAAGTCGAAACGCATCCAGTTTGCCTGCCGGTATGCTTCGACAAAAACAAAGCTGTCTGGTGGAAGTTCGTAATCCGCCAGCGCAGACAAATCGGCATCGAATGCAAATTTGCCATTCTCCTCGCGCAACGTGATGCGGACATCTTTGCGCTGAATGCGAATCCTGTCAGTATAGTTAAATCTGCGAATCATCTGGTCCCTCCTCCATTTTTACGTTCACAAACAAATCACGGTTTTTATCGAAGCCACAAACGGTCAGCTCGAAATCCTGCTTCAGCACTTCTATCCGAAGCCAATTGTTTTTCATCTCCACAATTTTGACACCCTCCTGGGTGGCAATGTTTACCGCGTCTTTTCCAATTTGGAAATCAGGCGACTTTGCATCCAACGACTTGCGATAAACATTAAGTGGATTCTTTCCGCGTGTGTCATACGCACACTTTATGTCAAGACGGGCTGGGGGTAACGTGCCGGCTTCACCTCGCGTCACCGTGAATCCGCCATCCGACTTCTTAACACGGAATCGCCTTTTTTTCGGTTCCTGCGGATCAGGGTCGTCTGCGGTCTCCTTACCTTTTTTCTTTTTCTTCGTTTCAGGCTGTTTCGGTTCTTCTTCGGCCTTGTCTGGCGGCAGTGAAAAGATGTCGAGCAGCAAGGTCTTGTCTTCCTCCTGATTTTGCGAAGTCAAAGCATGAACGAAATTGGCAACCGCTTTCGTGACGAAATCCAGAAACGAAACGCCGTATGTATATTTACCCCGAAAGTTTTCACCTTTGGATTGCCATTCCGTGTGCGCCGGATTTTCCGCGTCCCCCAGCAACGTGCCCAACGGCCCGGCTTCCGTGACGACGAAAGACCGAATGCCGCGCGCTCGCGGCGCACGAACATCGGATATGATCAAGCCCTCACGGATGAAAACAGGACGTCCGCCCTCAAATCCGTCTTTCCACAGGAAAAAATCAAAATACGACGGCGCAGGTGCTTTTCCTTTTTCGCGAACAGTGAGCGATGCGCGAACGGCTACTTTGTCGCCATGTTCCAATGCGTTTTGCAATGCCTTGATCTGGTCTGGTGGAATCAGACTGTCTGTCCAGTCAGGCCTCTCCGGATCGCAAGGTGCAAGTTTGATAATTTCCTGTGGCTTGCGGGTGGACGCCCACTCTGCAAGTTCCACTAGATTTAGCACGTCCTTGCTTTCTTCCTGGTCAAGCCTGAGCGCTGCCTCATCCAACGTAGAATCGTCAATGATTATAGTTTCCTCCGGGGTTTCTATGCTGACAGACAGCGCACCGGTAAGAATGGGATAAAAATAGCCACGAACCACGGCTTCAATCAGGGCCTTGCTGGTTATTTCGGGATCTGCCCAAGGCATCACCACGGAAAGACCTGGTTCATCTGTCCGTTTGAGGCGAAATTCCTTGCAGAATTTGTCCAATGTGGGCGGGTCACTGATGGGCAGGACAAATTCCGATTGATCCTTAATTCCAAAGTAGCCGTCAGGACAAAAATATTTGCCGGCTGAACGGTGGGACTTAAAAACACTCGTTCCCAAAAGGTATCGTTTTTTGTCGTCGTTACGCACTGACAAGCCAAAGAAAGCATTGGCCCGGCTGGATCGTGGGAAAACATATTTGCCAACACCCCAGCGGCCACGTTCTTTCCCGCCCTCGACTGATTTGCCTTCCGCCCGGAAAAAATAGAAAAAATGGTTTTTCACCCCGTCAATCGGCTCTGATTGCGCCACGTCCCCCTGCAAGCCGCAGGTTCCAAAATCTTCAAAGACAAGCCAAGAGCAAGACTCATTTTTGCTGGGCGGCTCGCGAAGACCATTTCCAGACGCATGAAAATGATCCCACGCACCATCAAACCAAGCTGCCGCCTGCTGACCGGGCATGGCGTGTTTCCCTGTCGCCAAGAAAAACCGCACTTTCAGAATGTCCTTTAGCAATCCATTGCCATCTTTCAAAGCGGCATCAAGAGCGTTTTGAATCGCCTCGCGCACAAGGGCATCGGCGGGATTTTTTATTGCCTCGGTGGAAAAAAATTCGCCTTGAATGGGGTCACGAACTTTTTCGTTTGGAGCCTTAACTCGATAATGCCAGCCCATGATGATTTCCTTTTTTTATTGGTTTTTCTCGTCTTGTGAAGTCAGAACATCAGATTTTGGCGGGAGGAAGGCAGAGCCGCGTTTCATGCGTGCCATCGTCTGATCAACCACGAGTTTGGCGAACTTATCCGGGTCGGTCCAGCGCTGTGATGTCTTGGCTAGGTCAAAACCGTTTGACCGGATGACTGCCTTCAACGTCGGGATGTCGAGCGTGCGCACCCAAAAACCAAATTCCACCTCGCCCTTTTCCTGCAAGACGGCGAAAACATCCGGGATGCTCACGGCGGATTTTGGCAGGCGTGGCGGTCGCACGGGACGCGCGGGCAGTTCGGCCATGATGGCTTCCAGCTTGGCGGCGAACTCAGGGTTGCGGGTTGCCTCGTCATCAACGAGCGCCAGAAAATCCCGAAGAATCGGGGTCAGCTTTTTGGTGGGTTGCATTTTTCGAGAATCTCCTTAGTCAGGCCGAAAAACTCCTCGTAATTCGGGCCGTATTTTTGACGGAATGTGTTCAAATTCGCCTCGGAATCGGCACCGCGGGCGGTGTTGGCGTTCTGTTTGATCTGGTTTTGAAAAAGTGGCGGTTGCTTCAGGTCGGTATTTTTGCCGTCAAACAACCGGCTCTCGCGAAGTTCCCGCATGACGCGGGCGTGGAGGTCAATCGTGCCTTGGACTTTGGTGGCCACGATGCCCAGCGGCTTGATGAGCCGGTTAATGCTTTCCGAGAATGTCGCGATGTTACTCACGATCTGGAAAATGCCCCACGTCGAAACGATGTCGGGGATGGTCGGGATGACGTAGTGCGTGGAAATTTTCAACCCGTTTTTGGTGACGATGCCGAGGCTGGGCGGGCAATCAATGATGACGAAATCATACCGATCAAGAACCGGCTGTAACGCCCGGCGCAAAATGTCCTGCGGGTTGTTATTGTAATTGCCCTGCATCGCAATGAATGGAAGTTTCTCCTGAACTTCGATGAACTGGATGCTGGAGGGCAGCAGGTCGAGACGGGAAATGCCGCCGTCAATCGTGGATGCGCCGCGAATGATCGCCTTTTCAATGTCGAAAACCGGCGGGTCGTCGGGCCGGAGTTTGTCACGGAACAGTTGAACCAGGGTGCGGCCGTCCCCGTCGCGCTTCTGCCATTCCTCTTCCTTGATGAGGTTGATGGTCGCGTTGGTCTGCGGATCGAGGTCAATGAAAAGGACGTGCTTCCGAAATTCCTTGGCAAGAATTTCCGCGACGGCAACGGAGGTCGTTGTTTTCGCCACGCCGCCCTTCAGATTGATGAAGCTGATGACCACGGGAGCATGGCCCGCCTTGGCATCAAGCCAGGTTTTTATGACTTCAGCATCCCATACCGGACCGCTTTGAAGTGTTTCCACCGGACGCGGAAAATCATCGTAACGAACACGCCAGTTGGCCACCGCCTGTTTTGTGACAGGCGGATCGGCCATTTCGGCGATTTCAGAAATACCAACAAGTTTCGGTTGCATACGAAACAGAATACATTTATTGTGAACGTTGTCAACAAAATGGTTATTGTGTTTCGCTTTCCAGTGCAACTTCAAGTTTCAGAAAAAATGTAAATCCCAAACCGTTGCTTCAAACACTGCTTCGTTAATAAGCTTTATTTCAACGTGTTGGCAACGCTTAAAACACAAGAATAAACATTATTCACCCCCACAACTGCCGGTCAAGTGAACGGAATTGAATCGCTTCGGAAATGTGGTCGCTGGAAATCTTTTCTGCGCCGGCCAGGTCGGCAATGGTGCGGGCAACTTTCAAAATCCGGTCGTAGGCGCGAGCGCTCAAGTTCAAGTCAGTCATCGCAAATTTCAGTAAATCTTTCGTCGCGTCATCCAGTTCGCAGAACTGTTTCAATTCGCGACTGCCCATTCGCGCATTGCACGTCACCTTTGGTTTGCCGGCAAATCGCACATGTTGTCGCTGCCGCGCGGCAATGACGCGCTCACGGATTTGCGCAGATGTTTCGCCGGGCTGGGTGTTGCTCATCTCGCGAAATTTCACCTGCGGCACTTCGATGTGCATATCAATCCGGTCTAGCAGCGGCCCGGAAATTCTGCCGAGGTAATTCTGGATTTCGCGCGGTGATGATTTTGACTCGCCGGGCATTTTCCCGTCTGGCGTCGGATTCATCGCCGCGACGAGCATGAATTGCGACGGAAACGTCATCGTGCCCGCCGCGCGCGAAATGGTGACGATGCCTTCTTCCAACGGCTGGCGCATGGTTTCCAAAACGCTACGCTTGAACTCGGGCAATTCATCCAGAAACAGCACGCCGTTATGCGCGAGGGAAATTTCGCCGGGCGTGGGATTGATGTTGCCGCCGAGCAAACCGGCGTCGCTCGCAGTGTGATGTGGCGCACGGAACGGCCGCTGCGTGACGAGGGCCTGGCCGGATTTCAGCAGGCCGACGATGCTGTGGATTTTGGTCGTTTCCAACGCTTCGTCCAGCGTGAGCGGCGGCAAAATCGTGGCAAGACGTTTTGCCAACATGGATTTACCAGTTCCCGGTGGACCAACTAAAAGGACATTATGTGATCCACTCGCGGCGATTTCTAGGGCGCGCTTTACATTCTCCTGGCCTTTCACCTCGGAAAAATCATACTCGTCGTCGGACTGGTGCGCGAAAATTTTTGTGATATCCACGCGCGTCGGCGAAATTTTAATTTCGCCTTCGAGAAATTGCGCGGCTTCGCGGAGATTTTGCACCGGAATGACCTGCAAGCCGGTGACAACTGCGGCTTCGGCGGCGTTTTCGGCGGGAACAATCACGCCGGTTTTCCCAACGGCGCGGGCTTGAAGCGCTATTGGCAAAACACCTTTGCAGCTTCGCACTCCGCCGGTTAGCGCGAGTTCGCCGACGATGACAAAATTGTCGAGTTGGTCGGTTTCGATCTGCTCACTGGCGGCGAGCATTCCAATCGCAATTGGCAAATCAAAACTCGGCCCCTCCTTCTTCACGTCCGCCGGGGCGAGATTGATGGTGGTCTTGCCCATTGGAAATTTGAAACCGGAATTGGTAAGCGCGGTGGAAACGCGGTCGCGCGACTCCTTCACGGCGGCATCAGGCAAGCCGACGATGACGACCAGAGTTTCCCCATAGCCGCAATTCACCTCAACCTCAACGGCGTAGGCGTCAATGCCGTTCAAGGCGGCGGAGCAGATACGCGAGAGCATTGGAAATTTTTGCGCCGTCGCCCTCCAAAAGCAACCGGGATTTTCCGCGTCGAGAATTTGCCGCTACAACCATTTTCCCCATTAAAATGATCCGTTGACACAAACAGGCTGATTTGATATACATTTCTTCTCGTTGGCCCGCCCGGCACCGGCAAATCCATGCTGGCCAAACGGCTGGCCACCATTTTGCCGCCGCTGACGTTGAATGAGGCGCTGGAAACGACGAAGATTCACAGCATTGTCGGCTT
>JAJXXW010000016.1 GCA_021780905.1 bacterium | reverse complement strand
CAGCAGATCGTTGATGAGCTTGAGCAGGCGCATGCCGTTGGCCCGCATGGTCAGCAATGTTTCCCGCGCAGCCGGATCAAGCCGGTCCTGATACTGATGAATGAGTGATTCCAAGGGCGAGAGCAGCAGCGTCAGCGGTGTGCGGAGTTCATGACTGACGTTGGCGAAAAAACGACTCTTAAGTTTGTCGAGCTCTACAAGCTTGTGATTGGTTTCTTCAAGCTCCTTGCGGCTTTTATCCAATTGATATCGAAATGCAAATTCTCTGAATCGGATTTTACTGTGAAAGAATCTGCCTGTAACCACAATGATTCCAGTCAGGCCAAGAAAATAGATGTTGTTAAAAAATGCTCCAATGTTGTGACCCAGCCCATTTGGATTTGCCATGCAAGCGAATACATACATGCCGACAACTAGGATTACGGCAACTAGACTTTCAAAAAAAGTCCAGTGCATGACAAATCCCACCACAAGCACAACCAAATTAAGTCCGGCGTAATATGGCGAACTAGCTCCATTGGGAACCATATAAATCATCAGCGAAATAAAGAATGAGGGCAACATGGCCAAGGCGACGCCAAGGAACCGGTAATTTTTTTTTGCAAATCCAGTTGGAAGCAGAGTCAAAAAACCTGCAATTAGCAATGCGCACAACAAGCGCAATTTCAAGAATGCAGGTAGATAGTTCGGGTAGACAAAATAATCTAAGACGAACCCAGCAGGCATCAAGACTAGGCCGAGGTAGCAGGCCACTTTGAAATTATTTATCGTCGCCGACTGGTCCCATTCTTGAAAGGCTGCTTTAATTTCTGATGAGTTGGGAGATGCGTTAGGCATTTTCGTGCTTCCGGACTTCCAAGAAGACATTTACCGATGTTAGATCAGATCTCACCGAGCAGGCTTCGATTGGTGCAGCTTCGGGTTTGAACTCAGACAATTCCTTTGCGTTCCGATAAATCAAATTCCAATCAAGTATGAATTCCAATTTATTACGAAACGGCCTGGTGCCATCTACATTTGTCACCAACAGAGAACCGTCTGGTGCAAGCAATTGATAAAAAACCTCCACCAATTGCTTGCAAACACTATCGGGTAGATAGTCGAAAAGCCCGGCACAATAGATGAAATCATATTTTTCAGAGGTTGGATTTTTTTCTGAACGCATGGCCTCTTTGAGTAGTTGCTGCACCGTTTTTTTTCGCATCTGGATTGTTGTTTTACGATTCGATTGCCGGGCGATTTGGTTCAAAGTCCGATTTGCATATTGAATGGTTTCCTCATTGAAGTCCAGTAAGGTGAACTGGGCGTGGTCGCACACCGTGCTTTCAGCCAGTAGTTCTTGAATTTCATGAGCTGGTCCACAGCCGAGATTAAATATCCGAGCCGGCCGCTTCCATTTTTTGGTTCTCAAGATTTCTTCGGTGAGCTTTCTTTTCAGGAACTTGATGCGATTGCGATGGGCTTCGGCGGGCAGTTGGCTCAAAAACCATGCGTTTACCACTTTGGCATACAATGAAGTGCCCTTGTAAGGATCTTGCAAAATCATGTTTACCATTCCATAGTCCCCAGCATAGCCCAGTGGTTTGTGAAAAGTGCGATGGCTGAAAGGCGAGCAAAGCAGCAATGAATGTAGGTTTTGCCTGGTGAAATGGATATGCACTGGGCGCATATTCGGCTGCAGGCCGCAGGCGATTTCCTCAAAACGATCTCCTAGTGACTCAATGGCTGACAACGCGGGAGCGGACAGTTCGTGGGCAGTTGCTATTTCGATCCGGTCCCAATTTCCGCTGTTGGAAGCCTGGATTTGCATTTCAAGCTGTCCCATCCACAGCCGCATGTCAGAAAGCAAAGACTGCATGTCAGCAATCACGATTTTGAATTCTGGCAGCACTTTATAAACTTTTTGCCATTGCAGCAAAAATGAATCAAACTCGGCAGGCAGAGAAAGATTCCTGTTCCTCGCTGTGGGGTTAATAGCGATCCAAGAATCATCCAGAGTCGCCTCACAAATCATGACTCCGCCCGCATTGATGATATTGCTGACCACAGCCTTGCCGAAATACACTTCTTGATCATCAAAAATGATTTTGAAGTCCTGTAGCACCTCGGACATTTGCAACAGGCAGGCCGGGGCGTAAATCTCAAAAGTGGCGCGAAAGCGAGTAAAGTGAAGCAGTTTTGCTTGAATTTCCTCTTCAGACCTATTGCGGCACTGGACAATATTCACGTGGACGGACAATGCGGTGGATTTGTCTTCCATGATAATCTGGGGTTCTGGGCTAATCTTGCACAATGATGATCACAGGCTTTATTTCGGCGATCTTTTTCTCTGCAACAAATACGTCAACACTTCCGATGCAAATGTTTTTCCGCAGGCTCACCTTGGCAGTCAGGGTGACGATTTGATCATGAGGTTCCACTGGACCTTCAAAGCGTGCTTCCACCTTGACCAACCTTGGGTGGCCTCGTAGTCCGGCGTGCCAACCCCAAACCGCTACTGCCTGGCCAGCAGCTTCAATCAGCAGGGTGCCAGGGAATATGGGATCAGTTGGAAAATGCAGTGGAAGAACCCAATGCCCAGCAATATCAATTTCACAACGTGCAAACTGCCCTTCAATGGATGTCACGCGGTCAATTTGAAGCATTTGGCCAACGGGAAGAAACATGGTCTCCAATTGGGGGCGTGCGTAAATAGGTTGTGCAGACGAGTGCGACACAGACACGGCTGGTGTATGACTTTTCGTTTTATCTGGAATGAACATGATAACAATAGTTTAAATGCCCCAATGCACTTCGGTGGGCGTTTTGTATTCGATTGCCCGTTTTATTCCCGTTGGGAAATGTGTATTGGATATTTTTTTGCCGACTGCCGACATACATTTTTTCGCTACATTGCTATGATGAATCATTTTCCACGCCAAAACAAAGGCATATTTTGGCACTAACATTGCTGGAATTGCATTTGCCAAGTATTTAAGATGGCATGAACATTGAAGGAGGCTGTTTGAAAGAATAATTTCCTGTAAAAATTGTCCTGCTGTCAGACAGCTTTTGTCTCAGAACGCGGTAAACCAATAATAAAAATGACCTTAAAATTCATTAAACGATCGCCCGGATTTGACTTCAAGCTTGGCGTGATGCTGGCTGCTTTGATGTGGACAGCAAATGCCCCAGCGGAGGGCTTCCGAAACTCAACCATTGGGGCCTCGGATCTCGGCCGCTCGGGCGGGCGCATTGCCCAAGTGGATGATGCCTCAGCCGTGCAGCAGAACCCGGCAAACATGGCGGGTTTGACGAACGTGCAGTTGCAACTCGATCCCACTGTCATTTATATCAACGCGAAATATACCTCGCCCGATGGCAGCCAGTCCGCCACAACCATTCATCCGTGGAAAGTTTTGCCAAATTTTTTCATGGTTGTGCCTTTGGATGAAGATCGTTTGGTTGCGGGGTTGGGGGTGACGGTGCCGTATGGCTTGGCGAACCAATGGAAAACAAGTGCGTCAGCCTATCAGCCGGGCGGCACACTGTTTAATACAGCGGCAAACTTTGGGAAACTTACCACAATCAATTTTAACCCCAGCATTGCGGCCAAACTCGGCGACCATTTGCAACTTGGGGTTGGTCTGGATGTGATGTGGTCGCAATTGGAACTCAGGCAGTTCATTGCGCCGCCGACCGTCGAAGCCCATGCGTCAGGGGATGGTGTGGGCTACGGCGGCAATCTGGGCCTGACGTGGAAAATTACCGATCACCAGCGGCTGGCATTGACCTACCGCTCCACTATGACCGTGGATTATGAAGGCAGTGCAAGAATTGAAAACACCGGCGCACCCAGTGACCCCGGCACCTCCTTTGGCAGTCAGATCAAATTCCCGAACATCATATCCGTGGGCTACGGCATTGATCTCACGAAAAAAGTCCGTTTGGAGTCCGATCTTGAGTGGCTGCAATTTTCTCAATTCAAAAACCTAGGCATTCGAACGGGAAGTATCGCCGAGCTTGGAGGGCTTAATTTGTCACAGAATATTCCGCAAAATTGGCGCAATACTTTTACCGCCGGCTTTGGCGGCGATTGGAAATTTTCTGACCATTGGATTTTGCGGGCTGGTTATCAGTATTTTGAAAGCCCGGTGCCGGACTCCACGTTTTCACCGACCATTCCTGATGCTAACCAAAACGTAATTACATTAGGTCTCGGATGGAAAGGTGCACATAGTTCGCTTGAGTTTGCCTATGGTTTGGATTTTTACAACGACCGGAATATTACAAACGATCAAAACCCGGCTTTAAATGGCAAGTATACTTTCAACGTGCATCTCTTCTCGTTGGCGTATCGCTACGCGTTTTAATCTGGCAGCAGTCGCGGCCAAGAAAAAAGCCGGACGGCATATGCCGTCCGGCTTTATTTAAAAACTCAGGCGCAGTTCCTGTTTTTCAACTGCTCATGGCCCCAGCGCAACATGCGCTCGGTGGTTTCCCAGCCGATGCAGGAGTCCGTGATGCTGACGCCGTAACGCAGGTCCGCCTTGTCGTTCGGGATGGGCTGGTTGCCTTCGTTCAGGTGGCTTTCGACCATGAGGCCGATGAGCGACTTGGTGCCGCCCACGCGTTGCTCGATGACGCTGCGCCAGACTTCCTCCTGTTTGGCGAATTTCTTTTCCGAGTTCGCGTGGCTGCAATCCACCATCAGCACCGGCGGCAGTTTTTCGGAAATGAGTTTGTCCTCCGCCGCCTTGATGCTGGCCGCGTCGTAATTGGTCATCGCCCGGCCGCCGCGCAGCACGACATGCGCGTGCGGGTTGCCGGTCGTGCGCACGATGCTCGTCAGGCCGTCCTCGTTCATCCCCAGAAAACTGTGCGGATGCCGCGTGGCCCCCATGGCATCAATCGCCACCTGTAGGCTGCCGTCGGTGCTGTTTTTCAGGCCGACGGGCATGGAGAGGCCGCTGGCCATCTCGCGATGGGTCTGCGATTCCGTGGTGCGGGCACCAATCGCCGCCCAGGTGATGAGGTTGGCGATGTATTGCGGCACAATGGGGTCGAGAAATTCCGTGGCGGCGGGCAGGCCCAGACCGTTGATTTCCTGCAACAGGTGGCGGGCAATCTTCAGCCCGGTCTCGATGTCCTGCGAACCGTCGAGGTGCGGATCGTTGATGAGCCCCTTCCAGCCGATGGTGGTGCGTGGTTTCTCAAAATAGACGCGCATCACAATTTCCATTTTGTCGGCGAACTCCTTTTGCAGCGCGCTCAGCCGGCCGGCGTATTCCAAGGCACTCTTCTCGTCGTGGATGGAACAGGGTCCGATGACGACGAGCAGGCGCGGATCTTCGCGGTTTAAAATGCGGATGACCCGTTCGCGGGCCTGCGCCACAGTGGCTTTTGCCGCGTCCGTAGTGGGCGACAACGCCCGCAACGCGCGCGGGGGGAGCAAGGGGACAATTTCTTTGACGTTTAAATCCTGCGTCCGATACATGAAAACCAGTATAGCAAAGAACCCGGTCTCGGAAAGTCCGAAACGACGGCGGGGCCACTTTCAGAGGAAAATAATTTGCTGCCAAAACGCAACGTCACGGAAGTTTGGCGGCCGCGCAGGAAATAGGGCGGTTTAGAGAGATGCGGGCATGCACCCATTATGAGAGTCACCATTCAGTTTTGCATTGTCACGGCGGCGATACTTGTCTCCGGTTGTGCGACATCGTATCAGTCCAGCGGATTCACTGGTGGTTATAGCAGGCGCAGTTGGCACCAGTTGGGAATGCGTCTATCGCTCGGTGGCATGGTTTGTGGAATGGGGCTTGGCTCACCGGAAACTGGAAAACGTCCAGGCGATCGGGGTGGACGAGATTCATTGGGGCCGCAGCCAAGGAGCCGATCGTTTCCTGACGGTGATCTACCAGATTGACGGTCATTGCCGGCGGCGTTGGGCGACGATGTGGTCAGCGGCCTGCGGTTTGTCTGCAGCGACAGGTGGCGACCTTACTTGAACGTCATCGCCGAAAAAGCCGGTCAGGCGTTGCAGGTGTTGGATCGGTTCCACATCACGACGCACTTGAATCAGGCGGTGGATCAGGTGCGGCGAGCCGAGAGTGGTCGCTTGCGGGCCAGCGCCTCGGCGCAGGCAGACCGGCTCAAAAACATGCGCTGGAAACTGCTGCGGGCATGGACGATAATTTGAGCGACGGCCTGCAACGCTTCTTCAACCGCACCAATCGCGCGGCAACGACAACAATAACGGCGGCAACGCCAGCGAAGTAATTTCGCTTGTTCCCATCAACGCGCCGGTTCACGCCGGCGCGATTTTATTTTCACTGATGGGAAACCCCAGCCGGTTCCGGCCGCTGCCGGCAGGACGGTATTGGACACGGATTTTTTTTTGTGTATTGTTTCTGCCCAAGGATTATGAGCATGGAAAAGAACAAGGACAAACTCAACACCGGCCAGAAAGCGCTCCAGATCAATCTTGATGCGAGACGCTACGGCACGTTTGCCGAGATCGGCGCGGGGCAGGAGGTGGCGCGCTGGTTTTTTCACGTCGGCAAGGCGTCCGGCACGGTGGCCAAGACGATTTCCGCTTACGACATGGCGGTGAGCGATGCCATTTATGGCCCCGCCGAACGCTATGTTTCCCGCAAGCGGCTGCAGGCGATGCTGGATCTGGAATTTGACCTGTTGCTCAAACGCCTTGACAGGACGCGGGGCGACCGCTCGGCCTTCTTCGCCTTTGCCAACACGGTCACCACCAGGCACATTTCCAAGGCGGGCGAGGAAGGTGGCCACGGCTGGCTGGGCATTAAGTTCCAGACCGTGCCGCGCAGCGAGCCGTCGTCCATCATTATTCATCTGCGGATGCTGGACTGGGATACGCCCCGGCAGCAGGAGGCCGTGGGACTCATCGGGGTGAACCTGATCCACGGCGCGTTTTACCAGCATCTGGAGCCGGCCCGGCTCATCGGTTCGCTGCTCGATGGGTTGACCAGCCAGCGAGTGGAAGTGGACATGATCAAGTTTTCCGGCCCGGCATTTTCCGGCGTGGACAACCGGCTCATGGCGCTCCAGCTCGTCGAACAATGGCTCACCGAGGCGGCGATGTTCACCGCCGATGGCGAGACCATCATTCCCAGCGAACTGCTATACAAGAAGCCCGTCCTGCTTGAACGCGGCAGTTTCCGTCCGCTTACGAATCCCATGCTCGACATGCTGGAGCGCGCGCAGGAGAAATTTGCGGCCGATCCGTCGTTGCAGGGCGAAACGCCTGTGGTGATGTTTGAGATGACCCTGCGCCAGTTGCAGGTGGGCGACGCCATTGACCACCGCGATTTTTTGGACCGGGTGGACACGCTGGGCGCGCTGGGCAAGCCGGTGCTCATTTCCAATTTTCTGCGCTACCACCGCCTCGTCGGCTACCTGGCCCGCCAGACGCAAAGGCCGATTGCCCTGCCGCTGGGGCTGGTGCGCTTGCGTGACGTGTTTGACGAAAAATTTTACACCGATCTGCCCGGCGGCCTCATGGAATCGCTCGGCCAGTTGTTCAAGAACGGCGCAAAACTTTACGTCTATCCTTCGCTCGACAAGAAAACGGGCAAGCTGTCCACGGTGGAAAACCTCGAAGTGGCGCCGAATCTACGGCATCTCTATGCGCATCTCGTGGAAAACAAATTCCTCCAGGACATCAGCAATTACAATCCCGCCACGTTGAAAATCTATTCCGGTGAAGTGCTGGCCAAGATTCATTCCGGTGACGAATCGCTGGCTCAAATCATTCCGCCACAGATTTTCGAAGTCATCAAAGCCAAGCAGCTTTTCGGCTGGGGCCGGAAAAAGTCCGCCGTGACGGCGTAGCCTTGGCGGCTGCGTCCGGGGCGCATTTCCCGTCCGGCGGCCGCTGCGCCCCGGCGGGTTCAATCTTGACGTGGCGGGAAAAGCGGATTTTCATTCCCCCCATGAAGAGAGCTTTCGTTTTGATTTTTCTGGCCGTGATGGCCGTGGCCCCGGTGTTTGGCCAGGATGCCACGCAACAACAGATAGACAAGTTAAGCGGGCAAATCCAAGATCTGCTGGCGGCGCAGTCCCTCCAGACCCAGCGGCTGGACGCCTTGGAAAAGGCGGTCAATGATCTGCGCGACAAGGTAAACACGCCGCAGGTGAGCGACAGCGCCAGTCGTGATGACTTGAAACAGCTCGCCAGTCAGGTGCAGGAAATTGACAAAAAGCGCCAGGCCGACCGCGACCTGATTCTGAAGGAGATCGAAAGTCTCGGCAAAATCCCGGCTGCCACCGGTCGCAGCAAATCCACTCCGGTCGCGACCAGTGCGGATAACTCGACGCCCACGCCGGCGGGGCCGCAAAAGGGCTATGAATACAAAGTCCAAGCGGGAGATACCGTGAGTGCGATTGCCAAGGCGTATCGGGCCCAGGGCGTCAAGGTGAGCGTCAGCGACATCATGAAGGCGAATCCCAAGCTGGATCCCGCCAAACTTTACGTCGGACAAAAAGTTTTTATTCCGGATCCGAATGCGAAATGAAGTTTCCGCGCCGCCCTATTTGAGCTTGAAGTGGATCAACAGCACGCCCACGGCGGCGAGCAGGCAATAGAACCCGAAGAATTTCCAGCGACCGCCTTCCAGCCAGCGGGACAGCCATTTCAACGCCAGCAAGCCGGCGATAAAGCTAAAGACCATCCCCACCAGGCCGGGCATGAACAGATGAATCACGGAACCGTGTCCGCTCAAGGCGTGCGCCTTGATGAGGCGATAGGCCTCCCGGGCGATGACCGGCGGTGTTAAAACGACGGCGAGCGCAAAACTGAATTCCTCCAGTTTTTGCTTGGGCAGACCCAGAATCATGCCGGTGGAGATGGTCGCGCCCGAGCGGGAGAAGCCCCGGAACGGCAGGCAAAGCCCCTGCATCACGCCGATCCAGAAGGAATGGTGCGGCTGGATTTCCGAATGCCGCAGGGCGCGGCCTTCCCGCAGTCCCGCATAAATGATCAGGAGTCCCACCGCCGTGAGCGCGCCGGCCATCAGCGGCAGGTTGGAAAACAGGTCTTCAATTTCCGCGTGCGGTGTGTTCCGCATGAACACCTTTTCAATGATGATTTTCAGCCCGTAACCAACAATGCCGGTAAAGAAAGTCGCGAGGACGACCTGGATGGCGATCCATTGAAATTGCGCCCGGGAGGCGAAAAAATCGCGCCGCCAGCCTTTCCAGAAATAAACAATCACGGCGAACATGGTGCCGGTGTGCAGCATGACCAGCAGCATGGTCATTTCCGGACGGGACGGGTTCAGCCCCATGAGTTTTTCCGCCACGATGACGTGCGCGGAGCTGGAGACCGGCAGGAGTTCGCACATGCCCTGGACGAAGGCGAGGATCAGGATTTGAAAATAGCTCAACATGGAGGCGGAGTCTGCCTGAAGGGTTGCCAAATCACAACGCCGACCGGCGGGCCGGAGTCATTTTTTCCCGCTCCAGAAAGCCTTGTTTTCCTCGGCGAGCTGTTTGACCTTGAGCTGGCCGAGAATGGCGTGCCAGCCGATGTATATCTTGTGCCACTGGGCCTCCAGATTGCGCAGCGCGCCATCACCCATCTCGGCCAGATAACGCAGGGACGGGGCGTTGGTGATGAGGTTGTGGATTTCCTCGCGGGTGGGCGACTGCACCTCGATGGAGGCGTAGATCAGCTCCAGTTCCTGCACGATGATGCTTTTGATCTCGAGAAAATGGTTGTCATCCGCCGGGCCGAATTTTTTGGTGCGGGCAACGGTGATGAAGTGGTTGAACTGTTTCCAGCATTCGATGTGCGTCTCGATTTGGGTGACGAGCTGGTTGATTTCCTTGGGGGTCATGGGCGTGAGCGGGTTGGCGTCGCAAGCAACGTGGTTTGTGGCAGCAGAAAAATGATGGCACCGCTGCGGAGTTCGCGGGCGGTGACGTGCAGGCTGCCAAACTGCAGGCACACCTCGGACAGCGGCACCTGCGCGGTGCGGGCTTCGCGGAATAGGCTGAGAACATCCCGGCCGATGTCGCGCAGGAGGGGCTGCGGATACACGGAAGAAACCGTGGAGGTCATGATGGCCCCCGTGCGATCCACCGTGATGGTGCCGGAGGGCAACTGCTGCACGGCGGCGCTGCCGCCGAAAAATCTTTTCAGGAATCCCATGATGCGACGAGTTTTCTGGTTTTTTCCAGGACGTTTCCCGGGGCGTTGGCCGGCCAGCCCACGAGGAAAACCTTGTCCTCATGGTTTAACACCAGCAGTTGACGTTCCATGTTTTGTCCGGTGATCTGAAGAACGGGGCCGGCTTCCAGACGGTCGCCCAAACGGCGGGCGGCGGCGGCGGCGCACCGGGCCCAGCCGGCGAGAGGGGTGACGCTCTGGGTGCCGATGGCTTCGGGTTCACCCATGCCCGCCGGCGGGATGGAGATGACAAATTCCGCGCCTTCCCGGGTAAGCAGGGCGAGTTTCCAAATGGTTTTGCGGTGATTGGATTCCTCATCTGCCTCGGGTTCCTGGAGAAGGGCGGTTTCATCCATGTCCTGTGCGGTTTCGAGCAGGAGGGCATTTACCGGTTTCAGGATAATGCGTTCGTGATCCGGTTCGGCGGGCAAATTTTCAAAGGTGCCGGATTTCCAGGCGAGGATCCGGCGGAACGCCGCTTCGCCGCGGGCGCCGGCGGCCTCGGCATCAATCAATTCGCCATCCTGAATCCACAATTTGGCCACGACCGGGCCGCGGGTGATGCGCAGCACGGTGGAACTGCGCGAGAGGCATTCCATCTGGATGATGTCCATGAGGCTTTTGCTTTGGATGCCGCGAAAGCCCGGCTCGTTGTCGCGCCCGAGGAGCGATTCGAGGCATTCGGCGAACATCGTGGCGTTGCGCTGCATCTCGATCTTGATCCAGAACAAATCCACGCCCAGCGCATACGCGCGGGAACGGTATTCCTCGTCCTCCAGCGCGCTCAACACCACGGTCCGCAGTTCCGGATGCCGGCGACGGACAATGGCGAGTATTTGCAGGCCGTCCATGCGCGGCATTTTCAGGTCGCAGATGAGCAGCCGCACTGGCTCGGATTCCAGGATCGCCAAGGCGCGCTTGCCGTTGTTGGCGGTGAGAATTTCCGGCTGGCTGGGCAGGGTGGAGAGCATTTCCCGGCTCAAGTCGAGCCAGTCCGCATCATCATCCAGAATCAGAATTTTATGTCGTTTATCCATCGTGACGCTCCGCTACGGCTAACCGCGCGGCCAGCAAAAGACAAGTGCGAACTACACCGTTGCACAATACATGTGATCTGACAAGCAAACCGCGTTCCGCCTGCCCGGCAGGGCTTTCGGAAACACATTTTATGCAAAAAACCAAACAAATCTGGACAAATCGTGACGCCGCCAGTCCAGCAGTGGGACAAAAAACAAATAAATCGCGGCAGCGGCGGGCTGGCTTGGTTTCTGCTCAATCAGTTGTTGCCCGCAAAAGTGACAGGGCCAACCAAAATACACGTCATGTCAAACATGGTGAGAATAAAATTTGCCGGTCTGATTCGCAGCCTCTGGCGGCGGAATGATTCGGAACAAGCGCCGGCGGGGCCGGGGGCGCGCCCGGTTGCGTCGTCGTCCCCGAGGAGGGACTCCCCGCCGCGCACCGGGTCTGCCACCGCCGCCGCCCCGGTGAGTGCCGCGCCCGTCTCCCTTCCGCCTGGCGAGAATGAAATTGCCCTGCCGCTGGCTTCCATCATCGCGGGGCTGCCCATGGATCTGCGCGCAAAAATCATGACGGTTCCCCCCGCCGGCCAGATCATTTGTTTGCCGGTGGAAACCGTCATTGCGCAACTGGCCTTTGGCGCGGTAAAAATTTCCTTTGGAGAACTGCGCGAGTTGGCCGACGGGGTGTTTGCCAAGTCTGGAAGCGAGCAAGACGGCAAACTCATCAATCTGCCGCTGAACGAAATCCTGTCGCGCATCAATCCGGCGCTGTTGGTCCGGCAGTCCGGCAACAAGGTGGAGGTTTCGGATGAAATCTCCGGGCCTTTCAACGGACTTTGCAACGGGGTGATGTTTACCGATCAGCCGCTCAAGTCTTCGAAGCCGGCACCCCAGCCGGCGGAGCCGGTTGTCAACCGCATGAATCCGTTGGTGGAGCCGTCCGCGCCCATCGCTTTTCGTCCGCCGCCGGGCATGGAAACCCAGTCGAAGCCGTCCATCAATGGAGCCACCAATGGCCATCGCATGGTGCCTTTGCCGTCGCATACGACGCCTCCGCCCACGGCTTTAAAGATTCCCTCTGCGCCCGCTCCTGTTCCTCCACCGCGCGCCTCCGTTCCGGCGGCACCGCGTCCGGAGCCCGCGCAGTTGACTTTTCCTGCCGCTCTCGCAGCACTCTCGGAAAACTGGCCCGATGAGTTGAAGCTTGAGATCGTGCGGGGCAATCTGGCCTCCCTCAGTGTGCCGCTCGATGCCGGCACGGTGGAGGCGGGGTTGAAACGCGGACGCATTGTCATGTCGTGGAAAGCGCTCCGTTCACTCGCCAAACCGGGTTCGATGCCTTCGCCCAACGACAATTTGGAGCTGGATCTGCCGCTGAAGGTGGTGGCTCCGTTGTTTTTCGCGGCCAAGAGAAATGCGCCACAATCCCGCAAGGTCACCAAGGTCTCGGAGGAAATCCCCAATTTGTTTTTTGGCTTCCCCAAGGCGGCTCCGGGAACAC
>JAJXXW010000066.1 GCA_021780905.1 bacterium | reverse complement strand
AAGTCAACCGGCACAGCATTCCAATTTGGGCCAGCCTGCGGCGATGACTGGATGCGCAAGCTGGGAATCGAAAATGGCGACGGCGACATTGTGATCAGCAGCGAGAAAGTGGCTAACGGTCAGGATGACCGGCCGCAAGGAACACTTACCTCGCCCGAATTTATAATTGCCCGCAAATATATCTCGTTTCGCATTGCCGGTGGCGATTATGAACACGACACCTGCCTGAACCTGGTTGTAGATGGCAAGGTGGTGAAGAGCGCCACCGGCTGGCGCAGTGACCGGCTGGTGCCGGCCAGTTGGGACGCAGGCCGGTTTCGCGGACAAGAAGCGGAAATTCAGGTCATGGATTCCGCAAGTGGTGACTGGGGACACATCAACATTTCCCGCATTGTCCAGACGGACAAACCAGAGCGTTTGCCGGTGGATACCGGACGGTTATATCACGAGGCATTTCGTCCCCAGTTTCATTTCACCGCGCGTGAATGGACGATGGACCGGCTCAATCCCGGCATGCAACAGGAAGGCTGGGTGAACGATCTCAACGGCTTGATTTATTACGATGGCGAGTATCATCTGTTCGCCCAGCGTTGGGCCAAGTGCTGGATTCATGCTGTGAGCCGGGATCTGGTTCATTGGACAGAATTACCTCCGGCATTTTGGGAAGAGAAGGCCGGCAGTGGCGATCAATCCGGAACCTGTGTCATAGATTACAACGACACCTCCGGCCTGTCCCCGGACAAGTCCAATCCACCCATGGTCGCCTTTTATCCGCGTTTGGATAATCGCAGCCAGTGTATTGCCTATAGTTTGGACCACGGCCGCACTTGGAAGCACTACCAGAAAAACCCCGTCCTCATCCACCCCGAACGCGATCCCAAGGTGTTTTGGTATGCGCCCGGCGGGCACTGGGTTATGCTGCTTTATGGCGACAACCAGTATAATATCCTGACTTCGACCAATCTACTGAACTGGAAAGACGAACATCACCCTGTCAAGGACTGCTATGAGTGCCCGGACTTTTTTGAACTGCCCGTGGACGGTGATCGCAAAAACATGAAATGGGTGCTGATTCAGGGAAACGGAAATTATTCCATTGGCACGTTCAATGGGGTGGAATTCAAGGAAGAGACTGGCCGTCACCCATGTGACGTGGGGCCTAATTTCTACGCCACGCAAACCTGGGATAACATGGATACCGGGGACGGTCGCCGGATTCAGGCGGCGTGGATGCGTGGCTCGGACTTTCCAGACATGCCCTTCAACCAGCAAATAAGCTTCCCCTGCGAACTTACACTGCACAGCACACGCGACGGTCTTCGCATTTTCCGTAAACCCATTCGCGAGATTGCTCTCTTGCACGAAGCGCCGGACACTTGGACCAACCGCACACTAAACGCCGGCCAAGAACTGCCGTTGGAACCTTCAGGACGTGCGTATCACATTCTGGCAAAACTGGACATTCCCGATGGAGCCAAGTTGATCTTCAACATTCGCGGCATCCCGGTGATTCTGACATCGAAGACACTTGAATCAGGCAATCCGCCCGCTTCGGTCATTGATCGCGTCGAGACGCTGGAACTTTTGGTGGACCGCGCTTCTATCGAGGCATTTGTGAACCAAGGCGAAGTTTCCTCAACCCGATTTATTTTACCTCATGGGAATGGATTATCAGTAAAATCCGAGGCAGGAGCAGTCACGATCAAGTCGCTGACAGTGTATCCTCTCAAATCGGCTTGGACAAACAAAATGCCCAATTAGCCAACCCCGCACGACCTGTTCATAACCTGCAGATGCTTCCCGCCGGGGAGGCGGATAATATGCTGAGGCTTTTATGTCGGCTCTAATAACCGGCTGTTGGCATTCCCAACAACATCAATTCAGCACACTGGTTTGCGTCGCTCTTTTAACCAGATTTTGCGCCCAAAATTCAATTTCCTGGCCGGATACTTTCATGCCGCCCCGTGTTACCCATCATCACAATCAAGCAATGCCGTGTTTTTAGGAGCGATTAAACATCCTGATGGGTGACAAATCACATGGATGTCATGGTATAAAAAGACAAGTTGCAAATATATAGAAGCAGCGGCTCAAGAATACTGGCGTTTATTTGTGCAAAATGCGCTTTTGCACAGCTTTAAGATGTGAGTGACAAGTTTGCATGTGTGAAGTCAACTTTGTTGTATCCTGTCAGTGAAACAAGTTGTCATGTTTTCGCGTGTGGGTCATGGTATAGATGTGAATCCAATCTCTGTCCAAAAAGGTTCTTTCTACACGGAACCGGGGCGTAAAGTGGCAAGCGGCAGCCAGGTTTTCAAGGTATGTCCTCTCCGTTTTTCGTTTGCTTTTACCCTTATTGAATTGCTGGTAGTGATTGCCATCATTGCCATTCTGGCGGCGATGCTTTTGCCGGCGTTGGCCAAAGCCAAGGAGAGGGCTTTGGCGATTCGATGTATGTCCAACAACAAACAATTGGGTTTGGCCTTGCAGATGTATGTCGGTGACAATAATGATCGTATCCCCCCCAACAGACCCACGGGCAGCGGGAGCTGGTGTAATGGTATTTTGAGTTGGAGTGCAAATAATCCGGACAACACCAACACCTTGAATCTTACCCAAAGTTTGCTGGGGCCATACATCGGCAAATCCACGGGCATATTCAAGTGCCCATCTGATAAAAATGATTGCATCGAGGGAGGGGTATCAATGCCTCGGGTTCGCAGTTGCTCAATGAATGGGTTCGTTGATTCGACTTCTTATGCTGTGACCGCCGCCCCATTTAATTATTCCGCTTACCGCAGTTATGTCAAGATGAGCAGTATCGCCGGCAATCCTCCTGGCCCTGCGAACCTGTTTGTTTATCTGGATGAGCAGGGAGACACGATTGATGATGCATGGTTTATTACCGACCCCACTAGCGTTAATTTCTTTTACAATGTTCCGGCCAGCTACCACGGTGGTGCCACCGGCTTCGCTTTCGCTGACGGACATTCCGAGATTCATCACTGGCTTAACAGTCAAACCGATCAGCCGGTAACCAAAACCTATAAGCCTGGAGAGTGGTTGAAGTCTCCCGGCAGTCAGGATCTCAAATGGCTTAATACACATGCAACGGCCTTGCGCTAGGCCATGGCAAACTACAAACAAACAACCAAAACGCCCATAAACAAAAACAACCCGTCCAACCCACAATCCTGACTCATTAATCCTATGAATATAATAACATGCAAACTTACTAGGCTTCAGGTTTCCGCCCGAAGAATCATCTCCATCTCTGCCCTGACCTTGTTGACCGGCGTCGCCGTCATGGTTCCCGCCAGGTCTTGGGCGCAGTCCACATGGCTCGGTGGCATCAGCACCGACTGGTCCACCGCCGGCAATTGGAACCCCAGTGGGGTGCCTTCGGGCGTGGATGCCATTATCAACACGTCTTCTGGCAATATCGCCACGGTTTCGACGGACGTGACTGCCATGCAGCCAAACACTTTAAGACTCGGCGATGGAGCCAGCGGAACCATGAATATGCTGGCGGGCGGGAGCATTACGGTCAGCGGGGAAACTTGGATTGGCAACACAAGTTCAGGCGTTGGCACGAACAACATCAGCGGAGGCACATATACCAGCACAAGTTGGTTTGCCGTCGGGCGTGGTGGCGGCAAGGGGACGGTAAACATGACGGGCGGCACATTGGTGGTCAATAACAATCCCCTCGGCGTCGGCTTGGACGCGAACTCCGTGGGTGTGTTCAATCAAAGCAGCGGCACGGTGACCGATAATAATCAACTCTATGTGGGAAACAACGATCAGGGGGGTAGTCAGAACAGCGCCACCTATAACTTGAGCGGCGGCTCGATTACGGTCAATAGTTGGCTGGTGATTGGCCGCCACAACACTGTTGGAGTTTTGAATATTTCCGGAGGCTCCATGACCAAGACTGATAGTGGCAATGGCGACCAGTTTCTCATCGGTGTAGATCAAGCCTCCAGCACCGGCATTATCAATCAGACCGACGGGGCCATCACCAACACTTTGAGTGACACCTATCTGGCCGCTTATGGCCACGGGACTGGCACATGGAACCTGAACGGGGGACTGGCAGTCTTAAGTCTGCTTACCATTTGTCATGACAATAACAGTGACAGCATCGGCACAATGAACCTTAATACCAACGGCACTTTGATTGTTTCCATGATCAACGGCAACGGGACTGTTGCCACCAGCACGTTTAACTTCAATGGCGGCACCTTGATTGCGAGCGGTGCGAACGCGAGCTTTATGTCAGGCTTGACGGCGGCAAATGTCCGGAACGGTGGGGCCATCATAAATGACGGAGGCTTCGCAATTGCGATCTCGCAGCCGCTGGTGCATTCAACTATCGGTGGCGACAACGCCACGGACGGTGGCCTGACCAAGAATGGCAGCGGCACCTTGGAGCTTTCCGGTGCCAATTCCTACACGGGTGACACGGTTGTCAATGCCGGCATCTTGCAATTGGATGGAACCGGCAGCAGCGTTGGGACGTTTCGCCTGGCCAATGGCGCGTTGCTGGACCTGAATTTTAGCGGCAACTATGCCGTCGCGGGCTTCCATACCAACGGGGTGGCCCTGCCGGCCGGGACTTATAATTCCGGCAATCTCGGCGGCTTCATCACCGGCCCGGGCAATCTGGTGGTGTCGAGCAGCATCAGCACGGGACTTTGGACTGGTCTGGGTGCGAACAACAACTGGAGCACGGCTGGAAACTGGGATCAGAATGCCGCGCCGATCTTCCCCATCGGTCTGACCTTCGCCGGCTCCACACAACTGGTGAACAACAACGATCTTTCCGGGATCACGGTGAGCAGTCTGACATTTGATTCGGCCGCCGGCGCTTTTGTGCTGAACGGCAATGATATCACGTTGAATGGGAGCATAAGTTTCAACGGAAACCCGGCGTCACCAGTGACCCAGACGGTGAATCTCAACATGACCTGGAATGCGGAC
This sequence comes from bacterium, assembly GCA_021780905.1. Classification (GTDB taxonomy): domain Bacteria; phylum Verrucomicrobiota; class Verrucomicrobiia; order Limisphaerales; family UBA11358; genus UBA11358. The sequence continues at coordinate 7,968 of JAJXXW010000066.1, read as the reverse complement.
AAGACAATTGACGCGCCGACCAACGGGAATCTCACCCTCGGCGGCAACATCATCACGTCCGCAAACAATCTGGGCAAAATTGACGCCGGCACATTGACCTTGGGTGGCATCAACTCGTTTGCCGGTTTTAGTGACAACGGCGGCACGGTCACAATCACGGGCAACACCACGGTCACCGGAACCGGTGGCAATGACATCTACTTGGGTAATGGTAATGCCATCGCAAACTCCAAAGGCACTCTGATCATCCAGCCGGGAGCGACATTGAGCTTTCTGGGCAGCTATGGTGACGACTTCGTGATTGGCCGGGATGGCGGGAGCGGAACGGTGGTTCAGAATGGCGGCACGTTCACTTTTAATAGCAACCGGCAAAATATGTGGCTGGGTGCGACCAGCTTTCCTGGCACGACATCGGAATATGACATGAACGGTGGCCTGCTGGACATGAGCTTTAATAATATTGGAATGGCTGGTTCGAACAACGGCGTGGATGCGACGGCAAAAATTGTGCAGACCGGCGGTGTGATTACGAACGTCAATCAGATAAATATGTCTGTTGTTTTTGGCGGGACTGGAGGCAATGGCATTAGCACATATACGTTGAGCGGCGGCAGCCTCTATTTTGGTGGAGCAAATGGTTTTACTGCCGGCACGCCGAATTATGCCATCAATTTGGGTGGCGGAACAGTAGGAGCTGAAGTGAGTTGGTCCTCGCCGTTGAACATGACGTTGAATGGCTCAAACGGCCCGGTCACGTTCAACCCCGGTGGCAACACCATCACGCTCTCGGGATCGCTGTCTGGAAGCGGCGGTTTGACGGTGACGGGCGGTGGCACGTTGGAATTATCCCAGAGGAACACCTACACAGGTAATACCACGGTCAACGTCGGCATCTTGCAGCTTGATGTGGCTGGCACCAGTTCCAGTGCGATTCACATTGTCAGCGGTGCCGCGTTGAATCTCAACTATAGCGGCACAATTACCGTGCCTGCCCTCTACACCAACGGGGTGGCTCTGGCCAGCGGGACGTATGATTCAAGCAACCTCGGTGAATTTATCACCGGCGGCACGGGTTCGCTGACCATTCCTATGGCAGGACCGGGGATCGTCAACCATCCTGTCAGTTCAAATGGAAACCTGATACTGACGGGCAGCGGTTGGACGGCGGGTGCCGGTTATGTCTGGTTGACCTCCACAAATGTGGGGACTCCGGTGGCGTTTTGGACGACGAACATGACCGGAAACTTTGATGGCAGTGGGGATTTCTCCAATGCCATTCCGGTGAGCGCATCCACACCGGCGGAGTTCTTCCGGTTGCGGATGCCGTAACTTCAATGACACAAGCCATCTTTTGTAAGATATTTTGTCAAACTGTCACGCCCTAAATAATGTTTGAGCTTGGTCGACATTTGTAATGGGTAAAGCGGCCTGAATTGGATTTCATAACTGGCGACGATGATACCTGAAAAAGTATTTCAACAGATATTGGCGCTGGGCGACGCCTGGCAGGTGACGCAGATGAGTTACCATGAAAAAGAGCAGCAGATGGAGATCCGCGTGACCGACACGCCCGCCCTGTGGCGGCAGGAAACGTGTCCGCATTGCGGTCGGCAGACGGTGCGCGGCTACGACCACGCGCCGGAACGGCGCTGGCGGCATCTGAACGTGTGCCAGATCCAGGCGGAGATCGTCTGCGCCCTGCCGCGCGGGGAATGTGTTGAATGCGAGAAGATTTACACCGTGCGCGCCCCGAGGGAAGGCCGCAGCCGGGGGCTGACGCAGGAGTTTGAAGCCTTCGTCCTGACGCTGATGCGCGAGATGCCGGTCAAAAGGGCGGGCGAGATTTTGGGCGAGACGGACCAGAAATTGTGGCGGGCGCTCTTCGCCCATGTGGCGGCGGCGTGGACGGATTTGAGCTGGGACAACGTGACGTGGGTGGGGGCCGATGAGATGAACCGGAAGAAAGGCCATAATTATTTGACCGTCTTTGTGGACTTGCAGGCCAAGCGGGTGCTGCTGGCCGTCGCGGGCAAGGACGCCAGCGTTTGTGAACGCTTCGCCGAAGAATTGGGCAAGCATAACGGGCATCCGCGCGCGATCACGCAAATCGCCATCGACATGAGTCCGGCATATAAAAAAGGCGTGCGCGAGCACTTTGGCAACGCGACCGTGGTGTTCGACAAGTTCCATGTGGTCAGCCAGGTGGTGCAGGCCGTGGACGAAGTCCGCCGCCTGGAAGTCCGGGCCGACGCGTCGGCGCGGGAACAGTTGACCCGCACCCGTTGGTTGTGGCGCAAGAACCCCGAGGCGTGGACGGCCCAGGAAGAAACCCGCTGGGAGCAACTGCAAACCAAACCGCTGGTGACCGGCTTGGCCTATGCCATGCGGCTGCAATTGCAACAGGCGTATGCCGCCCCCACGGCGGCCCAGGCCCGGAAACGCTTTGCCGACTGGTGCCGCTGGGTGCGGACGGAAGCCACGGGACTGACGAGTGGATGATTGGAACCCATGCGTAAAGCCGCCGACACGGTGGAACGACATCTGGAAGGCATCCTGGCGCACTGGCAACAAGGTCTCACCACGGCCTTCATGGAAGGACTCAACAGTTTGTTCTCGGCCGTCAAGCGGCGTGCGCGTGGCTACCGTTCCCCGGAGTATCAAACCGCCATGCTCTACTTCGTCGCCGGCAAACTGGAAATCCCTTACTATGCCAAATGACCAACTTATTACCCATTACCAACGTCGCGGAACCAAAAATAACCGCCCACTGGGTAAAATGTTCGTCCTCAAACATTATCTAACAGCTCCAATCACCATGCACATCAAGCTCGTGTCCTCAAAAAATCTGCCGCTGTCGGAACTGGTTGTCATTGTTCTGCTGTTTGCCGGCTTTATACCGTTGTCGGCGGCAATTGTGCCGGTGAATTTGCAATGCGAATACCGCTCCAATCCGCCGGGCATAGACACAATTCAACCGCGTTTGATTTGGCAGGTGCAATCCAATGAACGCAATCAGGCGCAGTCCGCCTATCAGATTCTGGTGGCCAGCAGCAAAGGAGCGCTTCGGCACAATCACGGAGATTTGTGGGACAGCGGTAAAGTCGTCAGCGATGACACCGTCAACATCACTTACGCCGGCATGCCATTGGCTTCGGGCGAACAGTGCTTCTGGAAGGTCAAGGTGTGGGATAAGAATGGCAAGGCTTCGGAGTGGAGCGCGCCTGCGCAATGGAACTTGGGTTTGCTTGAACAAAGTGACTGGCACGGCAAATGGATTGGATTGGATCAAGGCGAAAAGACAAACGATTTCAGCGGGGCGCAATGGATTTGGTTCCCGGAAGGCAATCCGGCGGAAAGTGCGCCGGTGGCCACGCGGTATTTCCGTCGCGACTTTGAATTGCCGACAAATCAGACGGCGAGTGCGGCGACCATCGAAATAACCGCTGACGATGAATTTCATCTCTTTGTAAATGGCCAGGAAGCGGGCAAGGGCGACAGTTGGGGATCGCCCAAAACAATTGCCATCGGTGCTTTATTAAGGCCAGGAACGAACGTGCTGGCCGTGGAGGCAAGCAATGTCGGCAACAACCCGAACCCTGCTGGATTGGTCGCCAAACTGAAGGTTAAATTCGCGCAGGGAACTCCATTGACGTTCATCACCGACGGTGATTGGAAGTCGGCGACGAATGCTGATCCCGGCTGGCAGGCTTTGGCTTTTGATGATGCCGCCTGGCCGAATGCCAAGGTGCTGGGTGAATATGGAACGCAATCTTGGGGGATCATTCAAAGTCTAGGCCGGCGTCTGCCTGCGCGATATCTGCGACGCGAGTTTGACGTGAAGAAGAAAGTGCGGCGTGCCACGGCTTACATTTGCGGACTTGGTCTTTCAGAGCTTTACCTGAACGGTCGGAAAGTCGGCAACGACGTCCTTTCGCCCGCGCTTTCCGAGTATGAGAAACGCGCGTTTTATCTGACCTATGATGTGACCGATCAACTCAAACAAGGTGACAACACCGTCGGGGTCATTTTGGGCAACGGACGTTTTTTTTCGCCCCGGGCGGGTATGCGGTCCTACGGTTATCCGAAGCTGCTGCTTCAATTAAACATTGAATACACCGATGGAACCACGGCGCAGATTGTGAGCGACAAAAATTGGAAGCTGACCACCAACGGACCCATCCGCGCCAACAACGAATATGACGGCGAGGTATATGATGCGCGAATGGAAATGCCAGGCTGGTGCCGGCCGAAATTTGATGATTCCAAGTGGGAGCCGGTGCAATTGGTGTCGCCCGGCGCACCGGTCTTGTCGGCGCAAATCGGCGAGCCGATCCGCGTCATGGACACGCTGCATCCCGTTGCGATTACCAGTCCCAAACCCGGCGTTTATATTTTCGACATGGGCCAAAACATGGCGGGTTGGTGCCGGTTGAAAGTCAGCGGCCCCCGGGGCACGGTCATAACACTCCGCCATGCGGAAACGCTCAAGCCAGATGGCACTCTTAATACCGCCAATCTCCGCACCGCCAAAGCCGAGGACATTTATACGTTGAAGGGAAATGGCGTTGAGACTTATGAACCGCGATTTACCTATCACGGATTTCGTTACGTTGCGATCACGGGTTTTCCCGGCAAACCGACGTTGGACACGATTGAAGGCAAGGTCGTTCACGACGCTTTGCCCGAGGTTGGTGACTTCGCCACTTCCAATCCGTTGATCAATCAGATTTACCACAACATTTATTGGACCACCCTTGATAACTACCGCAGCATGCCCACGGATCTGCCGCGCGATGAGCGTCAGGGTTGGATGGGCGACCGGCAGGAAGTTTCCAAAGGAGAAACTTATTTGTTCAATATCGCACCGCTGTATGCCCAGTGGTTGACCGATATTCAAGACGATCAGCATCCCGACGGCAGCGTGCCCGACGTATGTCCGGCATATTGGCAGCTTTATCAGGACGGAGTTGTCTGGGCCAGCACCTATATCATCGTTCCGCACATGCTTTATGATCAATACGATGACGCGGGCATTCTGCGGCAGCATTACGATTCGATGAAGAAATGGACCGATTACATGACGAAGTTCCTGAAGGACGGTGTTATGACGCGAAATACCTATGCGGATTGGTGTTTTCCGCCCAGGTTGAAGTCAGAAATGACCGTGATCAATTCCACCGATCCAAAGCTGACCACCGACGGGAACATGATGAGCACGGCGTTTTTTTATCATGACCTGAAACTCATGGCGCGGTCGGCCCGGCTGCTGGGGAAAATGGAGGATGCGGAACATTTTGAAACGCTCGCGGCGAAAATCAAAGCCGCATTCAATCATCGCTACTACAATTCCCAACGTGGCTGCTACGACAATGGCACGCAAACCTCCTGTGTGCTGCCACTGGCATTTGGAATGGTGCCGGACGAATATAAAACAAATGTGTTCACCCACCTGGTCAAGAACATCACGGTCGAGAGCCACAATCATCTGGCGACCGGGCTGGTAGGCGGGCATTATTTGATGCGCGTATTGTCGGACAATGGCCGCCCTGACCTTGCCTATACGATCGCGACGCAAACGACTTATCCCAGTTGGGGCTACATGGTCTCGAAGGGGGCCACAACGGTGTGGGAATTGTGGAATGGCGACACCGCCGATTCCGGAATGAACTCTCGCAACATCGTCATGCTCATCGGCGATCTCAACATCTGGCTCCACGAATATTTGGGCGGCATTCGTTGTGCCCCTGAAGTTCCGGGCTTCAAAAAAATTATCATCAAGCCTGAACCGGTTGCCAACCTTGCCTGGGTCAAGGATGGCTTTGATTCCATTCATGGACGCATCAGCACCGAATGGCATGAATCCGCCGGGCGATTTGATTTACGAGTCAGCATTCCCGCCAACACCACGGCCACGGTTTACCTGCCGGCAAAAGACATCAAATCTGTCACCGAAGATGGGAAGGATCTGACCAACGACGCGGGGATCAATTCAGTTAAAATGGAGGCTGATCACGCTGTCTTGGAGATTGCTTCCGGCGATTATCATTTTGTATCAAGCTGGTAATCGTAAAACCCGATGATCAACTAAAACCGGTCAAACCGCTCGATTCAAAGAAGAAAATGAAACTTAATGTGACCGTTGCGGTAATTTTTGCTGCCGTAAAGATCAGTGTTCTGCATTTTAACGCGTGCGCACAGCCCATCTGGGGATCATCGCCGATAGCCGAGCCGTATCCTTATGTCAGTTCCGGCAGCTTTGGCGGGCCGGCAGTGCCGCTCTCGCCTGATCCTTTGGTTAAGCTTGTCCCCATTTTCAAACCACTGACCGCCGAAAATAAGCGATGACTTTCTGGCGCTGACGGGCGGTTTGGTTGGCCGTCGTTTTCCTGTTTCCCGAGCTATTTGGAAAGGAGAAAGGCTGCCGTGGCACCGCTTGCTCCCTCCCGTTTTCTTGGGGATTCTTTTTTACCACCACCGGTGGTTTGACTTCAAGCCCAACTCGCAGGTTTCGCTCCATGCGATTCCGGCGCGCGATATACTTCCGCCGGCGTGGCGTAACCGAGCGCTTGATGCGGTCGGTAATCATTGTAATCACCAAACCACTTGCCCACGCCCTGACGCAGTTCCAAGCCATGCTCGCAGCCACGCAGGGGGATGGAGTGCGGGAAGGATACGAATATGTCGAGACGTCATACCAAGACGGTAAGCGTCACGCCAAGCACCTCTATTCAGTGAAGTCATAAGTATCGTAGCATAACGGCTACGATGAATACGATACCGACCGATGAAGTGGTTTTGAAACAGGATGTGCTGGGGCGGGTAAGGACGCCGAAGGCGCGCCGGGAACAACTGCTGGACGAGTTTGAGCGGAGCGGCTTGCCGGGACTGAAGTTTGCGGAACTGGCGGGCATCAAATACCAGACGTTTGCGACGTGGGCGCAAAAACGGCGGCGGCAGCGTGGCGACGATGCTGCGGGCAAGGTGACGGCGGCCAAGAAATCCGTGCAGTGGCTGGAGGCCGTGCTGGCACCGCCGCCAGGTGCGGTGGTAAAAACGGGCGGCTTGGCGCTGGTGCGGGCATTGCAAAAGCCATGTTAAGTTTTGCCGGAAGCCTGAAGGTGTTTGTGGCGGTGGAAGCGTGTGATATGCGCAAAGGCTTCAACGGTCTGCACGCGTTGGTGGCGGAGCGCCTGGGTGAGGATTTGAAACAGGGGGCGTTGTTCGTGTTCAGCAACCGGCGGCACACGCGGCTCAAAATCATCTGCTGGGACGGCACGGGGATTTGGGTGCTGACCAAGCGGCTGGAACAAGGGACCTTTGCCTGGCCGAAACATTCAGCGCCCGAAACGACCAAGCTGAAGCTGACGCCGCAGGCATTGGCGATGTTGACCGACGGGGTGGATTTGCGCGGGGCCAAAATGCGTCCGTGGTATGAGCGCGAGCCGTGAAAAATTTCGGGCGAAAATCTTTCCCAAAAGTTTGAACTTTTTCGCGGCGGGCGCGTCTGATTTGGCAACTCACGATGGACGCCACGCTCGCCAATCAAATCACCTCGCTGGACGAGGCGCGCGCCCTCCTCACGCAACTGCGAAACGATTTTCAACAATCGCTGGCGACCCTGCAGGCCGAGAACAAACTGCTCCGCCAAAAGCTCGAACTCTTCCTCAAGCGTTACTTCGGCGGGACCAAGAACGAAAGCCTCGACCCCCAACAACTCGAACTGTTGCTGGCCGGTCTGGCGGCGATGACCGCGCCGGCTCCGGTGGTGGAAAAGCCAACGCCGGCACGGGCCACGATCGCCGCGCGTCCGGTGCGCCAGCCATTGCCCGCGCACTTGGAGACCGAGCGCGTGGTGCTGGAACCTGAGGAAGTGCAGCAACAGCCCGCGGGCTGGCGCAAGCTCGGTGAGGAAGTCACCGAGGAGTTGGACTGGAAGCCGGCGAAGTTCATCCAGCGCCTCTATATCCG
>JAJXXW010000008.1 GCA_021780905.1 bacterium | reverse complement strand
GAGTGAAAAATGGGACAAAGTGAATCAGTCCGTCAACTGATGGATCAGTTATTATCGTGGCGAAGAAGCCGATAGAACTCGTTTCCGCCGGCCGAGTTCACGATGATATTTTGTGAGGTGTCGTTTTTCATAACGACTTCAGGAACTGTAGTCCAGTTGGTGCCGCTTAAATGCGTGCTTTATAGAAGCACCCAGTTGGTGGAGGCGGAGGACCAGTAAACCACTGCGGCATTGTTGGTTCGCGAGGTGGCCAAGAACGGAGCGCCGGTGGTCTGCACCGCAGACACTTCCGCCGACTATGTCGGAGCCGTGCAGGAAGCCGGGGTGCTGGTGAGCATGGACGGTCATGGGCGGTGGATGGACAACCAGTTTGTGGAGCGGTTGTGGCGGAGTTTGCAGTATGAGGACATCTACCTGCGCGGTTACGAACACGGCTTGAAACTGTGTCAGGGCGTGGGCAAATGGTTTGGGGATTACAACGATTACTGCCCCCATCAAGCACTCGGCTATGTTTTTTACATATAGTCGGCCAAATCCAACCAAACAAAAACCCGCTAAAACCTTTTATTTTAGCGGGTATTGTTAAATATGGCGGAGAGGGGGGGATTCGAACCCCACAAAATTCCGCCAATAATAACGGAAATCCGCACAACGACGCACAAAGAGACTCACAAATTCCAGTCGCGTCAAGCCCCGAACTGTCCCAAGTAGTCACCGCTTGGGCAAAACTTCCTGCCCCACTCAAGGCCGCAATCCTCGCCATCATCAAATCGGCGGAATGATTTTTTACCATGAGCTTTAACCTGACATGGCACATGAGCGCGTCGCAATCGAATTTAGCGCGCTTGCAGGCCGGGGATTTGGGCTGGCCGCATTCGGAAGATCGCCGCTTTGGAAAAACGTGCTGGCAGGGCTGGCAACCGCCACGGCTGCGATTTGGGCGTGAGACTGACGAACTGAAAACGGAAGACGAACCATGAACTTGAATCCCGCTGAATTGCTCGATCCTATTTTCAACACGCTGGACGGCCTGATTGAAAACGAGGGCGTTTATCTCTACCTGGTGTTTGTCTGGCTGGCGCTACTGGCCATCGGTTGGATTTTCAGCGGCGGCTTGCGGAGAGGGATGAAAGGAAATGCTGCCACGGTTGTTCCCGCAATCATCTTCACGATGCAACCGCCGATGCAATCCCCGCCGCCAATCATCGGCATCGAGGTTGACCAGATATGGAACGGTGACGACAAAATCGAGGACTGACCATGACAACTTTTCACTCACGACAATCAGGCGATGCTAGGCGCACTCGCAAAAACGAGAACACCGGCACGTTCAAAACTATCGCACAAATTGCCCCATCAATTTGCATCGTTGCATTCAAGAAGCGCAAAAAGTCTGATGCAATAATTTTCAAGTCACGGTGCAGTTGCTTGTCACTGTTTTGTATTTTTAGACATAGGCACGCCTTACCCCTTAACTTCGTAAGGATTCTGCGGCTCGCCAATAGCTCGCCGATGGCTGCGCGGAGTCCCGCGAGACGGTCACGCGATGGGCGCGAAGCATCCGGCAAGACATCCGGCATAATATCCGCGCAACGTCCCGGCAATGGCCGGACAGTGGCAACGGCAATGCCGCCGAGCGTCCGTAAAGACGACTGGCAAGACAACTTGCCTTGCGGCAAACGCGAACGCGCCATGTCCGCGCCGGAAACTTGCGAGACGACTCGCCTCAAATCTCAACCATGACATTCAAAAATTATGAACACACCAACCACACCAACGCCCGATCTCGAATCGCTGCACAAGGCGGTTCAGGAGTTCCGGCCTAATCTGCATCGCGTGCCGTTCAACGGCTTGAAACCAGTCCATGATTCCATCGAGGAATTGCGCGGCAAAAAAGCGTCCTACGCTGCCATAGCTGAATTGCTGGAACAACATGGGGTCAAGACCAGCCGGGCGCGTGTGGCTGAATACGGCCGCATCGTCCTGGAAGGCGGCAAAAAACGCAAACGGCAGAAACGGGCGAAAATCGCGCCCGCCGCAAATATCCCGGCCACGCCTCAAAGTGCGCCAGCCGAGGCCGTAAAACCCCCGCCGGCCACGACCGCGCCGACCGCTGCGCCAGCGGGCAATGACACGCCGCCCCCAAACGAAACTTCTCCATACCGTTCACGCGGACCACGCATTGCCAAAGTGGCAATGATGAGTCCAGAGGAAGCCAAAGAATTTAATGACAGCCTGAAACCGAAACCGCCAGCGAGCTAACGCAGCCCGGAAAGCAATCCGGCGATGCGCCAGCATCGCCACGCTGCCCGGCGCGGCAGCCAGAGCGCCCAATAAGCAAGACAGCGACGTTCGCCAGCCACACGCAGCCGCAAAGGTTCGGACGCCGCCTCGACAAGCCAGTAACACCACCATAGAAGCAAGTTTTTTGGTTGGCAGCATGGTTGGCAGCATGGTTGGCAGCATGGTTGGCAGCGGCGGGGCAGCACGGTTAGCAACAAGGTGGTAATCACGCAAGGCACCATCCGAAGCAACAAAGTTCGCACCATTGAAAGCAGCACGATTGGCAACACAGTTGGCATTTCAACGAAGCACGTCGGTTAGCATCAGGCGAAGCATTTCGCGCAACATTCGGCGAGATTTTGACGAGCCGCAAAAACCGTGTTGTGACAAGGGGTCACGCGTGCCTTAACTAATTTCCACTTTTCGCCGCTCCTTTGCGTTTGTCCTGGGTGTGGCTTGGTGGATGATTTCAGTGGCATAAACGGCTGATGTTGAGCCGTGCTGAATGATGTTTAATTGCGTTGAATTTGTTACGCAACAGTTGCGCAAATTTCGCGCAACATTCACGTCTGCGGTCGTGGCCTCAAGCTGTGCTAAGGGAAGATGTCTGACGGTAAATTGCCCGTTTTAGACCAACGCCATCGCTGTGTGTATCACAGTCGCCAGCTTGGTCGCTCCCGTGTTACGTCAACCGCGTTGCAAGGCAAGGAGAATAGCGTCCGTCATCAAATCGGATTTCATTCAGTCGTCGGTGTATCAATTCAACAGCGCAACCTTGCGGCGTTTTCACCGGCGGCGTTTGCTGCACTTTACAGATTTTTTCCAAGCTGCCGGGTTCACCGTCCGAGGCTGGGTAAGTGTCATGGCAACTTTTCAACTTTTAGCCACTCACGTCCGATCGTCCTGGTCGTGCCATTGCCGGACGATTCCGTCTGCATGGACGGCTGATGTTGAAGGGTGTTGAGTTGTGTTGAGCCGGGGTGTTGAATGCCGTTGAACTCATCAGCACCATTCAACGCTTTTCAACGGTGCTTTGCCGTCGCACCTCCACGGCCTCTACCAACGTAAGGGGATGGTGTCATGTGTGCCAACTTCTTTTATGAGTCTAGCCATGCTCCATTTTCCTTTGCCACTTGAACGTATAGTTTTTGTGCTGGTGGCGTTGGTGGGACATCATGTTACAGACCGGATGCCGAACGCGGGTGATGATTTTCGTCCAGTTGTCATCACCACACCCACGCTTGGCAGCATTCCAACGAGACTATGGCAGTTGAAGCAGGCGGAAGAAATGGTGTCCGCCGCTGATCGCGTTGGTGAACGAGGCTGAACTGCTGCCGGCAATGTTGGTTGCGATGGGCGTCCAGTTGGCCGAAGACATCAGATTGGTCGAGCTTTGCAGGATGTTGGTTTTGCTGCTCGTCAATCCCGTCGCGGTGAATTGAAAATGGCCTCCCGTCATGGTCCATGCCGTCAAGGTAATCGGGCCGGAACTTTGCACCAAGATGCTGACGGAATTTGATGAAGCCGCGCCCGCATTATCATACGCGATGGCGGTCAATGTGTAATTGCCCGCTGCCAGATTCGTTACGGCAGTCTCAAAAGGACTGGAGAAAACGTCATCCACCAGATTAGTTCCCACATAGAACATAACGTCCGACAGACCATCGGCATCCGCATCGGAAGAATTGGCGCTGAATGTAAACGAGGCGGGTGCGGTGAAAGCGGCGTTGTTCGTGGGATTGGTGATGGCGACCGTCGGAGGCAGGTTGGCGGTGACATAAATGGTTCCTTGATCCCCGGCATCGTCGAAATACGAATAGGTTCCCGCCACACTGAACAGAATACCACCCGGCGTTGTGACCGGCGACCAGGCGCTTGTGCGGCTGAAGATCGTATAAGGGCCAGACCCATCATCCACCCAATACACCGCCTGACCGGTTACGATGGACACTGGATCAGGGGAAAACGTAACACCATCGTCGGTGACGGTAACGGATGGCTGGGCATGCAATGCGCAGGCGGTTGCCAGCAGGCTGACAATCGAGAGCAAGGTGGCTTGCCGCATGGGGGCGAGAAAAGCACGTTCCGCCGGGGCTGTCAAGAGGTTCAGGAGTATTCTCACCAACTCTTTTCAACGCATTGGTTTGGATGCGTGCTGGCACGAAAAGATTTTGCCGAGGGATTTGGTTTCAAAAATTACCTGGTCCTTTATTTTCGACAGGGACAGTGAATTGACATTAGGAAGCCAGGAGTTGCCGGGCGCAGCCTTGCAAAACCGTTGTTTTGCTACCATACTCTGCCATTGAGCGTATGAATATGTTTGCGACAGATCATCCGATGAATGCACGAGGACCGCGTTCGCTTCGGCACTTGCGACGCTGGCTCCTTGGCAGCCTGCTCATTTATCCCGTCTGGCTGTTGCTGCTTGGCCCATTTTGGGCACTTGACAGACGCGGCGCGCTGGACTTTCTTCCTTTCAAAGCAACGCAAGCCGTTTATTTGCCCGCCGTGCCGTTCTGTTACAGCCCATCCCTCTATGCGGTTTTTGACGGATACATGAATTGGTGGTATCCAGACTCGAACGCAGCGGAAACAACGTGGTAGGACAGTCAGTTTTTGGTTGAGATCGGCACGTCAATTTTCGGCGGCTCGCACCAAAGATTGGTGTTTTCGAGGAAGATTGATTTGATAGTTTCAGTTTTGGCATCCACTTCAACGCTGATTTTCCAACCAGATATGCCTGGAACATCCACAGGATCCCAACCGACTTGATAGCGCGTAAAATGATTTGTCCCGGAATCTTTCATGGCAAAAACGGTGTTCGGTTTATTTTTGACCTCCGGAAGCTTTTCATCATAACCCAATTTGTGAATAGCCTTCTGCGCCAGACGGATCACTTCATTCGTCGAAACCGGATGATCCCAATATAAATCCGCAGGATTTACAACGGGCTGTCCCCAAGAATCGCCGAAGTAAAAATTGTCACCGGCATAAAATGCGAAGACATATCCATGATTGAAGTTGAACCGGTCACCGTTGGTTAAAATGATTTGCACGGAAGGCTGGCCTTTATCCAGCCAGCATTCAACGTTGGTGCATTGCTCGCGGGTAATTGGCAGGCTCATTGGCAAATCAAGTTTGGCAGCAAAATCAGTAAATATTGGCATCAGGGCGTTCATGCAGGCGTTGGAATAAGTCGCCGATACTGGCGTCAGCCGCCGACCTCCAATTAATTGAGGTTGCGGCTTTGTTTTCGGCAACAATTTTGGCACCACACCAACGTCAGGATTCGTTCGCCAAAATATTTTACTATAAAGTTCAAAAGCATCTACATGTTTTACCTTGGCGTTGACATTTAATTCGGCAATGTCACGATTTGTCCAATCTGGATCGTGCCAAATAATTCTATATTGAGGAACGCCCTGATTGTTGGCAAAACTCTCCTTGGATGTCGCCAGTTTCACTTCCGGCTCTACAGCAGCAAAAATTTCATTGGTGTAGCCGAGTTTCTTGAGTGACTGTCGCGCCAGCGCCACGGCCTCGTTTTCATTCATCCGCAATGGGCCATAAAATTTTGGAACTAAATTCGGGTCTTGCAGCCTGAAATAATTCCAAGGACTGGAAAACGCTCTTACATGGCCTTTTTCATACCAGAATTCATAACCATTGGTTAAGACAACCCAACCGCCAATTTCTCCCGCGCGCGGGTCGCAGAAGAAATGGCGGACTTGGGATTGAACAATCGGCGTGGGAATTGGCAATTCCAGGGTTTTGGCAACATAGGTAAAATGCGGAAGGATTGCCACCAGCACGGCGTTGGAATAAGTCGCCGTCATCTGGACAAAATTGAGAATGCCTTCCATAAATGTCACCGTTACCACGGAACGTCGTTATAGCCATTGTAGTCATTCCATTTTAACTGGTCATAACCAACTTCCTGAATGTAATCACCAAAATTATACACCGTTCCATTTAATGGACCGCTTGAATAGCGCATTGGCGGGACAACCGCCGGAGTGTTGTTTTTGGCGTAATCAAGCGAAGTGCTGAATGTCCCGTTTTCAAGTTGCCAGTAAAATACGAAATTGGAACGGAAGTAGGGAACACTTGATGGTATTGTGCCGTCGTATGTAACACCATTGTGCGTATTGGCATTAAGTGTCGCATACGGAATTTCCTGAGTGTGTCCGACGAAAAGCGCCGGTCGCTTGTGATGGGCTGTGTAATAAGCCAGACTAAAAATGCCTGGCCCCTTGATGTGGAAAAACCGGTCCCAATCGCCATTAGCCGTATTGCAACCATCCATCCACACAAAGCGGTAGCGGTGCATTGTCGTTAGATTGGCTTCAGCCAAATCCAGTCCAAAGATTCTATCTTTCGTTCCATGCCCAAACCCGTAAAAATTTCGGGCGCGCGGGTCGTGCAGCATCAGGTTAAACAACTCAATGTCATTCAATTCGCCAATGGTATAATTGGCGTTCGTATCAATGAATGCATTGTTGGTGTAATCATTATAGCGGATGGGAAAAGTCTGCGCGTTTGTTCCGCCGGTCGGGCTCTGATAAAACACAGAGTTCCCCGAAGCGCTCGCTAGCCCTAGCCAGCCGTTCAACATGGATTGCATCACGCCTCCATTGTCATACATGCAGCGATACATGTCCTGATAGGCCACCACCCAATGTCCGCCCTCGGTCGGCCAGTTGTCATTTTGGATAATCGGGTTTGCCCTTGACGCCGAGCCACCACTACCGCCAGCGGGATGAATCCCATTTGCTTGCACCGCCTGACCAGTCAGTCCGCCATTGCCCGTCCATGACGTAAAGGTAAATGATATGAAAGCCGGATCATTGGCCAGATTGGTGCGCACGTTGCCTCCGTCATCCGTCAAATTCCATTGATAATCAATCAGGCCGTTGGTGGTGCTGCCCGTGGCAATGTGAATCGGGTAAATTGAGTTTGTATATCCGTAATACCAGTTGAAGTAGTCGTAATAGTTGTAAATGTCTATTTCCCAATTAACGTCCGGGTGTGCCGATTGCAAATCGAATGAGGCCCAGCCATCACCGGCGTCGCCACTCCAGTCAGGATAGGAAATTTCGTTGGTCACATAGATCGTGACCGGCTGGCTGTCCGCCAATTCATTACCGCTGCTGCTATTCGCTTCCGATGGGATATACCAGCCGCCTTCCACTTGCAAAGTGTAAGGGCCGCCATTAGAAAGGCCAGCGGTGTCCACATATTGAAACGTCACCGAATTCGTATCCGTGAAAGGCGGCACCAGCAGGTCTTGGTTGGGAAACGCATGGCCATCCACCATGAGTTCCAGATATTTTGCTCCGACTTCGGGGCGCGTTTGGACATTGATGTAATCGCTGGCCGTCATTTCGTTGGTCAAGCCGCTTACCAAACGAACGCTCAAAACCCGGTAAAAGCCGGTGTATTGGTTCGTGCTGTCGCCAGAAAGGTCCATCGGTTGCATACCGCCGCTTGGCGTGCTGATTGCCGGTTTGATCGTATAACCATTTCCACTCACCGACTCTCCCGTCGCCGGATCGAAAATGATAAAACCCGACAAATCAATACCCGTCGGATAAATTGCCAGCGGCGCGGCGGAACCGGAACCATCGGCTCGCATGACCATTGGCTCCGCCGGTGCTGGTGATGAACCGCTCATCATTTCCGGGCTTGGTGGTGAACCGCCACCATTGGTGCCGCCGCCTGAACTTGCAGGCGGATATTGCACAATTCCGTAATGAATAAAGGACGTTATATTTGTTCCCGTGGCCGCAGACCATCCGGCAGCAAGGGTTTGCCATAAATCGGCAGGATCAAGCGTGCGGCGATATTGCACGACGTAAGTTTCGCCTTCCACGCTCGGCCATGAAAGCATGACATTGGTTGATTGCACCGATAGTTGAAGGCCATCCACGGCGAAGGAGTGAAAGGTAGAAGCAAGTAGCAATACACCTGCACCAATGATTGCTTGTCTGATTCTTTTCATAGGTTTTGATTTTGTTAGGTTCTCCGAGTATTTTTGCCCGGACGCGAATCACCCGCGAACCTTGAAGAGAATGCGCGTCACTGGCGCACTCCCTCCGAGGTCACTACCACGCGACCCAGCCGAAAATACACCAGGACGCGCGATTGCTCGCGCGTCGAAGTATTTTCGGCTTTGAAACTTGTGGTAGTGTTTCGGAGAGATTCGAGTCCTCGCAACGCAAAGACTCTGCGCCGAGAAAATAAAACATCTCGGCTCTGGAAAAGAACTGGCGCAACCTTATCAAATCGCCTGTGACAAACAAGTTTCATTCAAGGAAAAAATAGCGGGACGTGTTCGATCATGTTTTGTCCGCTCGCTTTCAAAAAATAGCTACGTTCCATACGTTTTTAAGCGTTACGAAGCCGCAACCTCAAAACCTGCGGCTTTCAATTCTTCGGTGATGCGTTTCCGCTGGCTTGGATGCACTTGGATTTCAGTGTCACCGCTAATTTTGTCAGCGGTCAGCCCACAACGCCGGTGGAGCCATTCCGAAGCGGAGCGGTTCTGCGGCTGAAACAACGCGGTCTGATTGGCGTGGGTCACAATCACGTCAGGATTCTTTTTCCCTGCCGCTGCCGCCAACGGAGTCTTTCCTGTTTGCAGTTGATTCATGCGCCAGTCTGCTTTTGTCTCGGTCTTGCGGAAAGATTTTCAGAATGTCAGCGGCAATGCAAGGGCAAATGTTCAGTAGTGAGCACATTTTTTCGTGCCGCCGGATGCTACGGTGCGGCCATCAAAGACGCCACAAAACAGCTAAATTTCATCGGGCCGCAAGTGCGAAAGTTCCGCGAAGCCAAAGGCTGGACTCAAGATAATCTTGCTCTAAAGGTGCAACTGTTTGGCTGGGATACCAGCCGTATCTCGATTACCCGGCTGGAAAATCAAGAACGGCGTGTGCCCGATGTGGAATTATTTGTTTTTGCCAGCGTGTTAGGCGTATCCGCCGATGATTTATTTCCGCCAAACCTTCGGAAGAAGATTAAAACGCTTTGGCCACAATACCGCGTTAAACTGTCGCGCGGGCAGGTTCCGCCAAAACAGTAAAAAAGGAAGCGGCAAGAAGCCTCGCTATTTGCAGTCGCAAGGATTGACTCCGGCGCGCCTCGTTTTGTCCATTGTATGGCTCGACTGCGCCTGTCAAGGTTGTCCAAAATAGACGAGGCGCTTCGCGCGGCGTTTTCTTTTTGTGGCTCCACCTGGACAGTGCTCGCCGAGCCGGGAACGCGGCTGGTTAGGAAGGCGCACCGGGGATTTCCAGCCGGAGTTTTCAGCAATCAGGTTCAGGCGTAAGCTGGCCGGCAAGACGGCATCAAGCCAACGGCAGGAAATTCAAAAATACAATTTCAAGATTTGTGGTTGACAACTGTATTCATAATGTTACTATGGATTGTATGCCGTTCATTCAGTTTCCATTCATCGAGGTGCCGAAAGAGCTGCGGCCCATTGTCGGTGAGCCGACACCTGGCACCCGCGCCTACCGGCGGGAAGGAACCTTCAAGGAATGTGGCGAATGGTTTGAAACCCTGGCCGAGTATTACAAAGGAGATGTGGGGCTTTCGAGCGGCGGTGTTATCATGTTTGTGCCGGTGTCACGGGCTGGCGTCCATAAACGCATCAAGGAAGGCAAATTGACGGCCTTTTTCTTCTACGTCACCCACGAGGAAACACGGCCATTCGGGGCCAAACGCATGGCCAAAGAACGTCCCTTTATTCTCGTGTCTGTCAGCGAATGCAAGGCGTGGGCAGAAGATATGAAACGTAAAGTTGGGTTTGTGGACGACCCGAACGAGACACCTTTCCTCGAAAGCACACGCCTGTTGCGGGAAGGCGGTGGAGACGAGCCAACCAGTGCGAAAGAAGAAAAGGAAGCCGACGAATTTGTGAACCAAGACCCCAAGGACAAGGGCAGCCGGAAGGTGAAATATCGGGATTTCGGCGGCAACAAGGAAAACCTGCAACAGGACTGGATTTATATGGCGAAGGAATTACAAGCGGCGATGGCATCGCCTGAAAAAGCCGCTGCCTTTCGGAGACGGCTGCGCAAGGGAATGGAATGGGACAAGGGAAACAAGACTTGGAAATTGAAGGAGGAGAAATGATGTTGTATGCCAACGGAGTATCAATTTAATGACCGTCTGATACGGTTCCCGGAATTGGAGAAGATTTTCGGTGTCTGCAAGCGGACGGTGCGGCGCAGGGCGGAAAACGGCGAGCTGCCACCGTTGCGGCATATTGGCCGGGCGGTGGGGATGCTCGAAAGCCAGGTCAAAACCTATTTTCAAAAGTTGAGTCAACCGAGTTAATGGAAAGGAGAAATATGATTGCTTACATTTATCGCCCCAAACGGCAACGCAACGGCAAATTGGTTTCCAGCCGGATTTGGCGGGCGCGGCTGAAATTGGACGGCGACGTTAAGGCGCGGGACATTTCCCTTGGCGTTTCCGACCGGCAGGTTGCCGAGCAAAAAATGCGGGAAAACATCCGTGACCGAGAACGGGTGTCGGTTGGTTTAATGGCTCCGGCAGCACAACGCGAGACGTTTGAAAACCCGATGACAAAGCTGGTGGACGGCTACGTTGCAGATTTGAAGGCGTTGGGACGTTGCGCCGATCACGTCCGCCATGTGGACAAGCGGTTGCGGCGGCTCATGCGGGAATGCCACTGGCAGAGCCTGCGCGACGCGACGGCGGATGCGTTCTTACGCTGGCGCGCCGAACAAACGCAAGCTCCAAAAACCATCAATGAGTATCACGCCGTCTTATCGGCCTTGTTCACCTGGCTCCGCAAACAAAACCGTGTTGCGGCCAATCCGTTTGAAATCATCAGCAAAGTGGATACACGCGGCAAGCAACGCAGCCAGCGGCGAGCTTTGAATGATGATGAAGCCAAGCGATTGCTGGCAACACCGCGTAAACTGCTTTATCTGCTGGCCATGCACACGGGGTTGCGGCGGGGTGAAATCAACGCCTTGCATGGCGGCGATTTTCATTTGGATACGGCCAACCCGTATTGGATGCTGCCCGCTGCCTTCGTCAAGAATCGCAAGGAGCAACCGCGTCCGCTGCATCCCGAACTGGTGTCGGAACTGCAAAAGCTGAAAGTCGCTGGAAAGCTCAAGCCGGAAGATTTGGTGTTTCCCGATGGCGTCCCGGCGATGAAAGAAATTCGCAAGGATTTCAAGAAGGCGGAAATACCGTTGAAGGATGAGCGCGGCCATGTAGTGGACTTCCACGCGCTGCGGACGACCTACATTACCCGCCTGCAACGCGCTGGCGTTTCGCCGCGTGAAGCGATGGAACTGGCGCGGCACAGTGACATGCGGCTGACGATGAAGACCTATACGGACGTGGCGCAACTGCCTTTGGCGGCTACCGTCCGGGGATTGCCTTCGATTGGCGACTCACAAATAGACTCACAAACTTTAGTCGCCGACCGTCCAACTGTGTCACCGACTGTCATCGGTTTGAAGGCCATCAAGGTAGGTAAAACCATTGGAAACATTGATGAAAATCACCGCGCGTCATCCATTGTCACTTTCAGTCACGAAAATGAAAATGGCGGAGAGAGGGGGATTCGAACCCCCGATAGCTTTTGACTATTCACGCTTTCCAGGCGTGCGCGTTAAACCACTCTGCCACCTCTCCGAAAGTGCTTATTTCAAGCGTTTTTCGATACTTTGACCGAAACCAATTTGACAATCTGATACTGTTTGCATGAATGAGAGTAAAACAGAATCAAAAAAACATTGGCAGAAATCTCCTGTGCCAAACTTGGTCCGGTTCGTTGCATCGGGTGTCTATTTTGCGCGAATTCGAGTTAAGGGCAAGCTGATTCGCCGCAGCTTAAAAACCAAGGCGCTGGCGGGAAACCAAGGCGCTGGAGGTAGCAAAATTACGCTTGGCCGATTTGGAAAAGAGCGAGCGACAAATGGCCGAACATTCCCTGGCTTATGATGCCGGAAAGAGTTGTTTGCGGATGCGCTTGCAACTTTCCGACAACGCTTGCATAAGGATGCCTCCCTCAAACTGCGGACAAAAGAACATCGAGAGGAACGCATCAGTGAAGTCCCAACCCGGCTGAGCCGGAACCAAAAGGTAGATGAAGTGTGAATGCGATTGGGGTAGAGAGAGGGTATGAAAACCCAGACGTTGGTGAATCGCTATGCGCAAGACCTTTTACAGCCTGGGCGCGGTGGGCCGGGGCGATGAGCGCGTGCAACCGGCGTTATCTGGCCTACATCAGCCAGTGGCCAGACCGGACGCGGGAACGGCACGCACTGGGTGAGGTCACGGCCTCCCGGCGGGACGAACAAGACCGCTCCGTGCGGGGCGTGAACTTCTTCCGCGCCGCCGACCTCCAGTTCCTGCGGGCGCGGCAACGGGGCGAGCATCAAATCCAAGGCGTGCGCAATCGCACGCTCCAGCCGCATCTGCCGGGCTGGAAACCCTCCCGCATCGGGCGCGCGCTCCGCCGCTTCCGCGTGCTCCAGCTCATCAAACCGGTGGCGGGCACCCGCAAATACTATCCGACGGCGCGCAGCGAAAGTCTCGTCATCGCGGGATTACAACTGACGGAACGCATCATCCTGCCAGCCTTCACCGCCTGATTTATCGTCGAAAACCTGTTCGCTGTTTGGGAGAGAGATACTAAAAAAAGCCTTGGCCATCTGCTCGGAGCAGCCCGGCCTGCTCGGCGATTCGAATTGATCGAGCAGATGGCCATGCAAACCGCCGAACCCATCAAGCTGATTTGTCAGACGCTGGACGTTTCCCGCGCTGGG
>JAJXXW010000019.1 GCA_021780905.1 bacterium | reverse complement strand
CGATCTACGCGTGGTGCTGAAACCAACGGGTGAGAGGAAAAAGCCGAATTGCACGATGAATGGCACGATGTAACGGAAGTCCCGATATTCCACGTTTAACGCACAAAGCCACAGGCCGATGCCAAAGCTGGCGGCAAATGCTAAAATCATGAAAGCAGGAAGCAGAAACAACCTCCAGTCCGGCATGAATTGATACCAGACCATGAGCAAAGCCATGAGGCCGAGGGTGATGAGAAAATCCACAAAACTGGTGATGACGGAACCGGCGGGAATGATGAGGCGCGGGAAATAAACCTTGGAAATCAGGTTGGCGTTGCCGATCAGGCTGTTGCTGGCCTCGCTCATGGCGGTGGCAAAGAATTGCCAGGGCAGATTGGCGGCCATTACCAGCAGTGCATAAGGGACGCCTTCCGGCGCGGGGATCTTGGCGATCTTGCTGAAGACGACGGTGAACACTATCGTGGTGAGCAGCGGACGCACCACGGCCCAGGCAACGCCGACGACTGTTTGTTTGTAGCGGACGGCAATGTCGCGCCAGGCGAGGATGATAAACAGCTCGCGATAGCGCCAGAGGTCGCGCCAGTAATTTTTCTCCGACCGACCAGGTTCCAAGATAAGATCCATATCAAGGACAAATCAAGAAATTGGGAAAGCTGAAATTAGAAATAAACACTGAAAGGCTGACATTCTTGCTGCCAAATCGTTCAGATAGCCGACAACGCGCCGTAGCGCAGACTTCCCAGTCTGCTGTGTCGCGGGTTTCCCAGCCCGCTGGCGCTGGGCTGTTGCGACACCCTGCCGATTGGGAAATCGGCGCGACTGGAGTGTATCCCGCGCTCTTGATGGTAAATGCTGAAATCGTAAATTGATTACTTAATTCTGTTTTTCTGCTTTATCAATTTCTGTTTTCTATTTGCCCCGTTACCCGGCTATGCAGTCGAGGATGGCGTGAACGCGTTGCTCGAAGCGCGTGGTGGAAAAATGGTCCAGCGGATCGTCCTTATGAACGGTGCCCGCAACTGCATTGGGTCTGGGTTTCAAGGCGTCCAAAATGGCGGCTTGAATTTCCGCCTGATCGCGCGGGTTTCCCAGCCCGCTGGCGCTGGGCTGTTGCGACACCCTGCCGATTGGGAAATCGGAGATACAGCAGGTTGGGAAACCTGCGCGACTGGAGTGCATCCCGCGCTCTTGATGGTAAATGCTGAAATCGTAAACCGATTACTTAATTCTGTGTTTCTGCTTTATCAATTTCTGTTTTCTATTTGCCCCGTTACCCGGCTATGCAGTCGAGGATGGCGTGAACGCGTTGCTCGAAGCGCGTAGTGGAAAAATGGTCCAGCGGATCGTCCTTTTGGACGGTGCCCGCAACTGCATTGGGTCTGGGTTTCAAGGCGTCCAAAATGGCGGCTTGAATTTCCGCCTGATCGCGCGGGTCAACCAGCGTGCCGAGCCGGCCGTTGAGCAGGGCTTCCCGGCTGCCATCCACCTTGCTGCCAATCACCGGAATGCCACAGGCCAGTGCCTCCAGGAAAACAATCCCAAAGCCTTCGCCTGAACTCGGCATGACATACAAATCCGCCAGCCGGAAATGATCCGCCTTTTCCGCATCGGAAATGCGGCCGGCAAAGATGACGTGGGGGGCAGGATTGTGAAGCGGGGAGCGGGGAGCGGGGAGTGGGAAAATTTCTGTTTTCTGCTTTCTGTTTTCTACTTTTCCGGTCTCACATTCCATCACGGTGAGTCCCAGCGACCGGGCTTTTGCCACCAGCCGGGGACGGTCCTTGCCATCACCGCAAATCAGATAACAAAGTTCGGGAACATCTTTGAGCAGGGACGGCATGGCTTCCAACACCTCGTCAAAGCCTTTGTAATGCTCCTCCGAAGCCAGCCGCCCCAGCGTCATCAGGATTTTTTTGCCGTGCAATTGGTAACGATCCAGCAGGGCATTGGATTTCGGTCCAGGCCCAAAGGCGGATAAATCCACGCAATTGGGGAGAACCAACCCTTGGTCATCACGCAATCGGGACCAGCGCATCAGCCGGCGCTTGGTCAGATTGCTGACAGCGATAAACCCGTTGACCCGCCGCACGCAGGCGTTGGCCACGCGGCTGGGGGTGGGTTGCCAGGCATCCACCCCGTGAACAATCAAATGGAGGCTGCCATGACAGAGTCGCCGGGCGAGCAGGCCCGCCGGCAACAGGTTGATATGCCCGCAAATGATCAGGGTTCGGACGCCGACGGGCGTTTCGTTGCGAAATTGGCGGGCCGTCTGCCGGACCGCCCGGAGATAGCGGCCTTTGCCGCCCAGTCCAGTGGTTACCCAGGTCAGTTTGGGCGGCAGCGGTCCCGAGGCCTCGGGCATCAGCCGCGGCAGCGCCACCACTTCGCTCACCCGCAGGTGTGAACACAAAGCCGTCAACAAGTCGCGGTTGAACTTGGAGATGCCGCCGAAGCCGCCGAAGCCGTCCGTGAGCAGCACCAAAATGCGAATCCCGGCCGGAGTTTTGACTGACGAGATGCCGCCCAACCCGGCTGGAGATTTCTTACGCTGCCGCCCCAGCGAGGCACGGTGATTTTCCAAAGTGTCGGCAAACACAGAATACACTTCCCGCGACCAGCCGCGCAGGCCGCGCTCTTTTCCGGGGGAAGGATCAAAGGCCTCCCGCAGCCATTGGCGAACCGGCACGGTGAATCCAGTCTTGGGACGGTCCAAAACGGAAGCGGGGAGCGGGGAACGGGGAGTTTTGGCCATGTCGCGTTTGGTGGGGCGCGGTTGGGCGGCCAGCATCGGGCCGAGAGCCTGAAGCAAACGGGCATCCACCAAAGGCGTGCGAACTTCCAAGGAATGTTCCATGCTCGCCCAGTCGGTGTCGCGCAAAAGTTGGTTGCGCATATACCAGGTCATTTCCAGCGCGGAAACTTTTAAAAGGGGGGATTGCAGATCAGCAAGGGTGGCTTGGAGTGCGCCGAGCGTTTGCAGTTCGCTCCAGCCTTCGCGCACGAGATCGGCGTCCAGGATGTCCGGCAGTTCCCACGGCATGAACATGCCGCGCCGCAGCAGGTAGGCACCGCCGTAGGTGCCGCCGTATTCCAGCAGCCCGGCGTATTTGGGTGAGGTGAGGTGTTTCAACACGGGCGCGGAAACCGCGCGAAAGGCCCGGCCCAGCGGCGGGCAGGCCGCGAACGGACGCAACCGGGAGACGGCACGCGGGATTTCTTGAAAACTCGGATAACTGCCGAACAATTCGTCGCCACCCACTCCGGACAGCGCCACTTTCAGTCCCGCCTGCGCGGCGGCCCGGCTGATGAAGTAGCTGTTGACGCCATCGGTGGAAGGCTGATCCATGGCGTGGAACAACCGGTGCAGGTCGTTCTCAAAATCTTTGCGCGTTACCCAGATGGTCTGGTGGTTGGTGCCATAGTGCCGGGCCACTTCCTCGGCCAAAGGCGTTTCGTCGCTGGGCGTTCCCCGGTATTCCTCAAAGCCGAGCGTGATGGTGCGGAGCCGTCCGCCAAATTCCGCGGCCAGCGCCGCGATGGTGGTGCTGTCGAGGCCCGAGGATAGAAACACGCCAACCGGCACATCGGCAACCAGGTGGTGGCGGATGGAATCGCGGAGCGAGGAAGCCAGGAGGCCGGAGGGCGGAGGCCGCATTTCCGATTTGCCGCCGTTGGCTTCCGCTTCCGCCAGAAGACCGTGGATGCTGCAAAAAGCGCGGAGCCGCTTGCGTCCGTGCCGGTCCAGCATCAGGCAATGTCCGGCGGGCAGGCTGCGAATGCCGCGATACAGCGTGTAAGGATCCGGCACATGGCCCCAGAGAAAAAAGCCGACGTGCCCCGCCGGTTCGGGTGCGGTGTCAATGTGGCCGCCGGCCAGCAGCGCCTTGACCTGGGACGCGACGCGCAAGGTCTTGCCGTCGTCCGCCCAGTAAAGCGGCTTGATGCCGAACGGGTCGCGCGCGAGGAAGAGGCTTTGCTTCACGCCGTCCCATAAGGCGAAGGCGAACATGCCGCGCAATTTGTCCAGCATGGCTTCACCGTGTTCGGCATAGAGGTGAAGCAGCACTTCGGTATCACAATGGGAGCGAAACTGGCGGCCTTGCTTTTCAAGGCCGGCGCGGAGTTCACGGTAGTTGTAAATCTCACCGTTGAACGTGATGGCGAGTTGCTGCTCCGGCAGGAGCATCGGTTGCGCCCCCGCGGAAGAAACGTCAATGATCGAAAGCCGGCGATGGCCCAGGCCGATGCGCCGGGAACGGTCCAACCAAAGCCCTTCGCCGTCCGGCCCGCGCGCGGCCATCCGGTCGCGGATGGCGACCAGTTCGCCCTCGTCCACGCCGGGAACGGAACTATCGTAGACGAAAATGGCTGCAATGCCGCACATGTCTAAATGAAAAACAAAAGCTGAAAAGCGGAAAACTGAAAACGAAAATTAAGCCTTCCAAATTTGACCGCGTTTGGTTTTTACACCTGCCATCACGTTCCTCGTATCCACAACGCATTCAGCCCAGTTTGCCAGTTCCTGGTAGTTGACGGCGATGTGGCCGGTGGCGATCACCACGGCGTCAAACGCACTGATCGCTGGCCGGGTCCAACGGACAGATTTGGCGCCGGCCCAATGTGGGTGCTCACGTGTGTGTTTGATAACTGGCACGTGCGGATCATAGTAGGCCACCCTGGCGCCTTGGGAATGGAATAGGTCCATCAAGGTATAGCTGGGAGATTCCCGGTCGTCATCCACATTGGACTTGTAGGCGAGACCCAAAATCAAGATTTTCGATCCATTGAGCGGCTTTCTTTGCGAGTTGAGCGCGGCGGCGGTTCGCTGCACCACATAACCGGGCATGGCGGTGTTGATCTCCCCAGCCAGTTCAATAAACCGGGTGTTTTGGCCAAACTCACGGGCTTTCCAAGTGAGATAAAACGGGTCAATGGGGATGCAATGTCCGCCCAAGCCCGGCCCGGGATAAAACGGCATGAAACCAAACGGCTTGGTTTTGGCGGCGTTGATGACTTCCCAAATATCAATGCCCATTTCGGCGTAAACCACCTTCAGTTCGTTGACGAGGGCGATGTTGACGCTGCGGAAAATGTTTTCCAGCAACTTCGTCGCCTCGGCCTCGCGGCAGGATGTAACCGGCACCACGGTTTTAACCGCGAGCGAATACAAGTCCACGGCCCGTTTGAGACACGCGGGCGTGTAGCCGCCGACTACCTTGGGAATGTCCGCCACCTTGCTGGCAGGATTGCCTGGATCCTCCCGTTCTGGGGAAAAAGCCAGGTGAAAATCCACACCGGCTTTCAATCCGGAAACACTTTCCAGCACTTTGCGCAGTTCACCATCGGTGGTGCCGGGATAAGTCGTGGACTCCAGGACGACCAAAGGTCGGTGGTCGGTAGTCGGTAGTCGGTTGTCGGTGGTCTGACGTCTGCCTTCTGGCCAGAAAGGGCGCGATGGCCTTGCCGGTTTCGATGATGTAGGAGATGTCCGGCTCGCGCTGTTTGGTAAGTGGCGTGGGCACACAGATGATTACCGCCTTCACGTTCTTGATCTGGGCAAAATCTCTGGTGGCGGAGAACCGTCCGGCCTTGCGCTGCTCCGCAATGGCGGCACTTTCGATGTGCTGGATATAACTTTCGCCGCGATTGAGAACGTGTTTTGAAAATGCCTTTATCTCGCTGCCAAGCGCCTGACCATGATCCGAATCATACAGATGCGGATCATCGCCTCGCTATGATCCAGACGGACTTCATAATCTCGGCACAAGCGGCGCGACTTGAACAACCAGCCGAAGGTGCGTTCCACGACCCATCGTCTCGGCAGCACTTGGAAGCCTTTGCCGTGGTCGCAACGGCGCACGACCTCCAGCCTCAATTTGCCGAAGGGACGCAGTTGCTTCACCCAGGTGACCAAGGCTCCCAGATAAGCGCCGTCGGCCCAGATGAGTTGCAGTCGTCCATACATGCCTACCAGCGCCCGGATCAAAGGCCGAGCCGCATCGCGGTCTTGGACGGCGGCAGGAGTAATCAGCAGGGCGAGAATCAAACCAAGACAGTCCACCGCCACAGGGCGCTTGCGCCCCGAGATTTTCTTGCCCGCGTCGTAGCCGCGTTCTCCGGCCTGATCGGGGGTCTTGACCGATTGGCTGTCCACGATGGCCGCAGTGGGTGCCACCTGGCGACCTTCGGTTTTGCGCACACAGTCCCGCAAGACGTCATGAATGAACGTCCACGTCCAGTCCTGGCTCCAAGTTCGGAAGTAGCCATAGACGGTCTGCCACGGACCAAAGTCACTGGGCAAGAGCCGCCAGGCACAGCCCGAGCGGACCACGTAAAAGATGGCATTGAGCAGGCTGCGCCGATCCAGCTTGGGCGGACGGCCCCGCCTTCCTCTCCCAGATTTGGGAGCTGGCACCAGCGATTCAAGCTGATCCCATTCTTCATCGGTCAGGTCTGTTGGATAACGAGTTGGATGCGTTTGCATCCGTCCCATCTATAGCACCGCAAGTCCTTGTACAATAACGATAAAGTGCAATTTGCCATTTTCAAAACATGCTCTGAGTCTTTTGACCTTCTCCGGGTCAATGTCAAAGCCGATGACTTCCACTCCGCCGCGAGCAAATTGGAGCGCCAGCGGCAGCCCGACATAACCTAGACCGACGATTCCGATTTTCATGGGATTTGGATCAAAAGCTGAAACACTGACACGCTGAAATACCGACATCCTGAAAAACTGGCCCCGTGAAACAGGCATGGCCATTTCACCAGCTAAAAAAGCTAAAATCCGTTGCGCCTCCTGCGACTTTTTGCGGGGAGCACACCCGCCCCGGGTGTCCTTCAACGCGCCCCGCGTCGAATCCGTCCCCAATTTTCCGAAGAACATTCACCACTTTGTCCCGGTTTCCCGCGAGGCGCGTAAAACAACATCCGGGGCGGATGTGCTCCCCCGTTCGGGTCATTCGCGTCTTTCGCGGTCCACTGTTTCAAAAGCTGAAACGCTGACATCGGACGACGGACGACTGTTGGAAAACTGACATGCTGAAAGGCTGAAAATGTGGCGCGGCCGTCGCGGCTGCGAGTGAAGCGCATCGTCCCGATGCGCGCTTGTGTTTGTGCAGCAGCGGTGGGACGCCGCCAGCACCCGCAGGCGGGACGCCTGCGCCAAAAGCGGACATGCTGAAACATTCTAAAAACTGAAAAGCTGAAATTAGCGGCCGGATGGTGCGCGCGAGGCTTCAGGGTGTCCGATCCAGTCGCTGACGCAACCAAGCCGGATCACGGCGGCAATCCAGAACGGCGTGGATAAAAACAGTTTCATCGTCCACCGAATAAAAGACAGCAAAGGGAAACCGCTTGGACAGCAACCGGTGATATTGTTTGTATGGCTTCAGGTGGATGCCACCATAAAGCTGGAGTGATTCAATGTCAGCATACAGATTGGCCAGGAAATAACTCCCAATCCCCGCCTGTTGGTTTTCGTAAAAATGAAAGCCCTCGATCAAGTCCGCTTCCGCCTGATCAAGGATTTTCAGGTGCATGCCGTGGTGATCCTGCGCTTGGCCGTTTCCCAGTCGGTGAACTGGGCTTTGCCTTCACGCACCAGCCGCTCGCGTTCATCAAGCATATCCCGATGCCACTGGAGCATGGGCACGCCGGCTTCGCGCCGGCATAAATCATCCCACAACGTCTCCATCGCGTGCAATTTTTCCGCCAGCGTCATCTCGTCTATTTGAATGGCAGCCATGTCACGAATTTACCGCAAGGATGGGAACTGGCAAAATTGTTTTTTTGACAAGTTGCCCCCCTGAGAACTGAGAGTTCTGACTTGAACAACCAAGGAACAAAGACACAAAGGTCAACACTGAAACACTGACATGCTGAAACGATGACCTCGGACGACGGAGGACGGATGACTGTTGGAAAACTGACATACTGAGCTGCTGAAAAATCTGCGCTCATCTGCGGTTAAAAATAATCTGCGCCTCTTTGCGGCTGTTTCAAGTTTCAGGTTTCGGAGACAAGAGCGGATTTTCCGCAATGCCCGCCGCCCACGGCTTGTCAATCAGGTCGCCATCCAGCGTGGCCAGCTTCAGCCCGTGCCGTTTCGCCAGGGTCACGAGGTGCGCATCGGTGGTGTCTTTGGAACCTGTTTCTGGCGAACTGGTGCCATCCACATCGTCCGAAAGAAACTGATGTCCGAGACGGGCGTGCAGTTTCTCCAATGTCTCTTGGGTTTTGTCCCAAGTCGCCTGGTAGGCGGCACTCAAGCTGATCCGAACAAAACCCAGTTCCGTAATTGCAGTGGTGTAAAATTTGTCCACGGAGGCAATCCAAGCTTTCGCGGCAGGATGGTCCGGGTGCGTCGTCCAGCGCGACGCCAGAATCAGATTTACATCCAATAGCCAGTTCATGGCCAGTCTTCCAACAGCCGCTTTACGTTTTCGGTGGTCATGGGCGGCGCGCCGGGCGGCGCTTCCAGAAAGACGTCATTACCCTCCCGCACGAGGCGGGCTTTGCGGGGCTGCGGAACTGATGGCCGGAGCCGGGCGGTAAGGAAGCGGACCAATTCCTCTTTCTGTTCCGCCGGCAGTGCCTCGGCGGCGGCTTCAATTTCGAGCAGTGTGCTCATGGGCAAACTCTATCACCGACAAATTCCGGTGGCAAATCACACTATGGCATCGTAGCCGTGGCTGACGCGGTCGCGCATTCCCACCGCCAGTTTCCATGGCACGGCTGGATAGCGCTGGCACAGTTCCGGTGGCAGGCGTTTGGTGGCCTCGCCCAAAACCTCCATCACCCGCTCAAAGGCCAGTCGTTTGTGCCAATCGGTCAGGATTTCCGACAATTCATTTTGGGCTCACAATTCCTGGGCATGCCGGGCGTAATCCGCCACTTGGCGCAAGGTCACCTTCGGATCATGCTTGCTCATAGATGGGCACCGCTTCGCGCACCACTTCATCCCGAAAATACGGGCTCAACCAAGCCGCCGTGTTGAAATCCACCCGGCGGCCAATAATTTCCGCCAGTTCCTCGCCATAGCCAAAAAAACGCAAACCCGGCTGGACGCCCGGCGCAAATTCCGCCAGCATATCCACATCGCTACGCGCCGGGTCGAAGTCATCCTGCAGCACCGAGCCGAACAGGCTTAACTTGCGAATGCCACGGGCACGGCAAAATTCCGCGAGTTTCTCGCGATCAATCGAGATGGGCAATTCGGCAACGCTCATGCCCCATTATTCTCACACCTTGCCGACGACGACAAGAAAACTGACATGCTGACTACTGGACTACGGACGGCATTCTGTAAAAGCGGAAAGCGGAAACATTTTGCCCTCGTGTCACTTTTTGCGGGGAGCACACCCGCCCCGTTCGCCGCCGTTCCCGCGCGCCCTCGCGCCAAGTCCTTGCGCGATGGCGCGCATGGGGGCAGTTGACGAGGCGTCAACTGCTGCACGCGAGGCGCGTGCGCTCCCCATTCGTGTCATTTCGCGTCTTTCGTGGTTCATTACAAAACACTGAAATGCTGACAGGCGGACATTCCAAAATCAGAAATTGGGAAAGCAGAAAACAGAAACACTCGTCAAAGCAAAAATTGGGAAAGTAGAAAGCAAAAATCTATTTCAGCTTTCACGATTTTTATTTTCTGTTTTGTTTTTTGTTTTGTTGATAATCGCCGTGCAGATCGCCATCAACTCACCGGCCTCATTTTCGAGCGGAATCGTCAGCGCCGGCTCAACTGCGCATTCTTCGCGCAGCAATTCAAGCCAGAGTTGGGATTCATCGGCTTCTTGCAACGCCCCGCCCAGTTTGGACACGAACTCGTCGTCTGACCGGCCCCGCGAAGCCTCGCGAGTGTGCGCGGCTACAGACGTGCCCGAACGCAATAATTGCCTGGCTAAAACCCGCACCTCGTCCCGCGCCTTTGGCAGCTTGACAAACAGCCTAATTGCGCCCGCTGCAAAAGCTTTCGTTCGATTTCTAAATTCCACTGGAAGTCGGCCTTGATTCATTTCAGAGCTTCCGATTTCTGCCTTCTGTTGTCCAAATTTCAGCTTTTGCCCCCGGATTGTGGGTGCGGATGCTTACTGATATTTCCACGTTCAATCCCCATCGGTTTCAGCTTTCGGTTTCAGCATTTCAGCGTTTAAATTGATGCCTTGACATCAAAAGTTCGA
The DNA here is from genome assembly GCA_021780905.1 of bacterium. Classification (GTDB taxonomy): domain Bacteria; phylum Verrucomicrobiota; class Verrucomicrobiia; order Limisphaerales; family UBA11358; genus UBA11358. The sequence continues at coordinate 3,093 of JAJXXW010000019.1, read as the reverse complement.
GTGCGATGATGCGCGCATGAGAACGACCCTGACGATTGATGACGATCTGGCCGGCATTCTCCAGCGCAAAGCGCGGGAACTGGACAAACCTTTCAAGGAATTGGTCAACACCGCCTTGCGCAAAGGTCTGGCGGAAAGTTTAACTGAAAAAAAGCGCAAAATCACCGTCCGCCCCCACGATTTTGGAGCCGCCAAGGCCGGCCTGGACATGGACCGCTTGAATCAGTTCGTGGATGAACTTGAGGTGGAGGACTACTTGCGAAAGGCGGCCAAAGATGATTCTGCCCGACATTAACCTGCTGCTTTACGCGCACAACCCCCGCGCCACGAATCATAAAAAGGCCTTTGATTGGTGGACTCAATGCCTGCAAGGCCATGAAGGCGTGGCCTTGGCCTGGGTCGTGATTCTGGGATTTGTCCGCATCACCACGCATCCAAAAGTGTTTGCGCGCCCCATGACGGTTGAAGCCGCCGTAGGGCGGGTGGAAGAATGGCTCTCGCTGCCCCACATTCATTTGGTGCATCCGGCGCAAACCCATTTTCAAACCTGGTCCGCCTTGTTGAAACAAATCGGCACGGCGGGCAACCTGACCACCGACGCGCATCTGGCCGCGTTGGCGATTGAACGGGGACTGATCCTGCAAACCACGGACGCTGATTTTGCGCGCTTTGCCGGATTGAAATGGAACAATCCCCTGACCTGATTGGGCCGCGGGCGCGGCCAGCACGCGCCGCGGATAATCCGGCCGGGGATTGTGGGTGCAGATCATGGCGGAAAGTTCCATATCAAAAAACAAAAGCCAAAACACTGAAATGCTGACTACCGACTACGGACGGCATACTGTAAAAGCGGAAAGCGGAAACATTTTGCCCTCGTGTCACTTTTTGCGGGGAGCACACCCGCCCCGGGTGTCCTTCGACGCGCCCCGTTCGCCGCCGTTCCGCGCCAAGTCCTTGCGCGATGGCGCGCATGGGTGCAGTTGACGAGGCGTCAACTGCTGCACGCGAGGCGCGTGCGCTCCCCATTCGTGTCATTTCGCGTCTTTCGCGTCTTTCGTGGTTCAAGGTCAAAACGCTGACACACTGACACGCTGAAATTGGTAAAGTGGAAATTGCTCTGTAGAAAAGATGGTTTGCAAAGTGGCGGCGACGCCCCCGTCGCCGGAAATGAGTGGCAATTCCGACTGCGACGAGGCGTCGCAGCCACCATTTCGGCATCTTTTCTACAACGCAAGTGGAAATCAGGAATTGTGAACGGATTATGCCTCGGGAGTTTTCTTGGCGCGTTTGATGGTGTGCTTGAATTTCAGGACCGCAAAATTCAGTTCAATCGAGGTTTCGGTGCCGCTGTTTTGGAACTGGTCGTCGAAAAGGCCGGCGACAAGTTCGCCAGTTCTTTGCAGCAGCGGTTTTTGATCCGCCTCATTTTTGGTGGCCGACAAAGCGGTAATGGTTCGGGAAAGTTCCCGGATTTTGGCGAAGGTTTCGATAATGGAAAAAGTGGCTTCGGTGGCCTGCCGGCTCTTCAGGATGGTCGCCAGCATATAGAGGCCCTTTTCTGGAAAGGCCGTCGGCAGTTTGACCTTGCCGCCGCGTTTTGAAGTCGAAATTTTCGACTTCAAAACATCCCATTCCGCTTTGGTGAGTTGGAGGATGTAGCCGGGCGGAAATTTCTCCGGGTTGTTCCGGACGGCTTCATTGATCCGCTTGGTTTGCACGCCATAGAGGCGGGCGACTTCATGGTCGAGCAGGACTTTTTGACCGCGAATCTCTATGATGGCGGCCTGAACTTTGTCCGTGTGAATGGGGTTCATGGGAAAAGGTAAAAAAACTGAAATGCTGAAAGCCGAAACCGGCAATCATTTTTTTACAGCGGGAAGAACTTTCAGGTATTCCTCATAGTCCCGGATATAATCGTTGGGGTCGTATGAATGTGAGGCAAAAACAGCGAGGACGGCATTTTGCGAATATTTATATTGTGCCGCCCAGGTCATCGGATGGATATGCAGACCAAAGTCCGGCCGATCCAACACCCATTCTTCGCGTTCGGTTCCATTGTCGGCGGCGACCGTGACCGTTCCCTGCAAGCACACGAGCAACTGATGACACACCCGGTGGGCGTGTTCTCCCCGCACATGATGCGAAGGAACATTCATTACATAAAAAAGCCGTCGCACGGGGAAGGGAACATGCCGCTCCAATTCGGCCACGAGCAAATCGCCGCGCAGATCCGAAGCCCTGATGAATTTTACCATGCCAACGCCAGCCATTTTCGGAGTTGGCAACGTCAACGGCGGCGCGGCTTTGCGATCCTGCACATAGCCCGTGATGCGGGCGGGATTGCCCTTGACGATGGCGTTGGCCGGGACATCGCGGGTGACCACCGCCCCCGCCCCGATCATAGCCTGACGACCGATGGTAATGCCCGGCAGAATGGTCGCGTTGGCTCCAATTGAAGCTCCTTGATGAACCACCGTCTTGGCAAATGCTCGTGGATACTGACGTGAGCGTGGAAAAGCATCGTTGGTAAAAGCCGCACAAGGTCCAACAAACACGTCGTCTTCCAGGGTGATGCCTTCCCACAAATAGACGCCGCATTTGACGGTGACGCGATTGCCTAAGCGCACGTTTTTTTTCAAAAAACGTGTGGTCGCAGAGATTGCAGTCTTCGCCGATGACCGCACCGTCACAGACATGAGCGAAGGCCCAGACTCGTGTGCCTTTGCCGATGAGCGCACCGGGATCAACCAAGGCTTGGGGATGCAATTTCAGAAAGTCAAAAACTGACAGGCTGACATCAGGCCACGGACCACTGACTGCGAGACTACGGACTACGGGACTGGCGTCGGAGATCGGAGATCGGTGTTTCGGTTTCCTTATCTTCGATCTTCCGTTCTCTGTCCTCCGCCCTCTGGTCCGTTGGCATACAAGAAAGATTTCACAGGCCAGGGACTCGGAGCATCAGGCCGACGCCGGGCGGTCAGTAGCGTCTTGCGCCCGCACCGATGGGTCTGCGGCTCCAGCGTGCCACGCTCCTGGAACTGCTGACGCACCCGGCGCACGGCCGCCACACAGTAACCGCAAAACTCCGCG
>JAJXXW010000062.1 GCA_021780905.1 bacterium | reverse complement strand
TCGCCGGTTCACTGGCAGCCTGGCAATTGCCGCTGCCGTTGATGCATGAGCCGCTGACCAGTTTTACCGCCGCGCGCGGCCTCCAGCCGCTGCTTTCCGGTTGGCCGTTGCTGACCAAACTGCCCCTGGGCCATCTGCCCGACCAGCTTTTCCTCTGGTCGCTTGCCGGCAGTGCGTATCAACTCTATCTCGCCGCCCCGCTGCCCGCTGCCCGGCAATGCGTTGCCGACTTGGGGGATTATCTGATGCAGAAGGGCAATCCCTGGCTCGCCGCCCACGGTTACATCAGTTTTGACCGCGCCGCCGACAACAATGGCGTCACCTGGGGCAGACTTCCGGACATCCGGCCCTTCATCAAGTTTGTTGAGGATGGTAATGGCGATGCTGGGGGCTGGCTCTATGCCGGCCTGTTGCCGGATCAACCGGCGAACCGGGTTCCACCGCCGGCCGGCATGATTCAGGATGTCTTGCGGCGCACCAACCTCGTGTATTACGACTGGGAAGTCACCGGCCCGCGCCTGCAACCTTGCCTGCAACTCGGGCAAACCACCCGCCTGATCACGCGGCGTCCCCAGTTGCCTCTCGATTCCGCCAGTGCCGCCTGGCTCGCCGCGCTGGATCCTCGTCTGGGCACTTCCGCCACCCTTGTCACCCGCGTCAGCCCGAATGAGCTGATCTTCTACCGGCGTTCCACCCTCGGCCTGACGGCACCGGAATTGCAATTTCTCGCCGGCTGGCTGGAATCCCCGCAATTTCCGTAAACCGTCCTGTGGTGTGCGCAGGCATGACCGTGCTTTGTCCCCGATCCGACATGTCGCATCATTTGTCTGGAGGCCTCGGCGTGCCGCCACCAAGCTTCTTCACCTCCATCTTGCCGTTGAAATTTCACGTTCCCTTGCATAAATTCCCGCCACCATGATTTTTCAACGCGTGAATTTGGTCTTATTGGCGACGCTTGCGGTTGCGGGATTTCAGACCGGCCAAGCGCTCTCTGCCGCCCCGGCATTGCCGGTGGTTGCTCAGTTTCATTGGCTGGGGCTGAATCAAATCAGCGCCGACACCAACTCAGCCCAGTTCCTGAAAGTATGGCATCTGCCGCAGACCGCCGCCCTCGTGAACCAGACCCTCGACAAATGCTCCCGCTGGCCCGCCGGGGGAGCCACCAACGCCGCCACCGCTTTGCTGCGCCCCCTCCTCGATGACCTCGTAAGTTCGGAATCCCGTCTGGAAATCCGCGCCCTTCCCAATGCGCAATCTGCCACGGGCAACTTTCAACTGCTCGTCGCTCTCCGCCTGCCGGCCGCTCGCGTCTGGACATGGCAAACAAACCTGGCTGCTGTCTGTGAGGATTTAACCGGCGCTCATCCCGTCTCCACAGCGAGCGGCTGGACGCTGGCCGGGGCGAACCCGGTGGAAAACGTCGGGTTTTCCCGTGCCGGCAAATGGATTCTCATCAGCCTGGGGCAGGGGAGCGCCGAACGGCTGCCTGCCTTTGCCGCCAGCCTGACTTCCAATCCCGCGCCGTCCTCGGCTGACTGGCTGGAGGCCGATCTTGCCCTCGCGCGGCTGGCCGATGTCATTTCCCGCTCCGCCAGCCCGTCGGGAGCCGCTGGTTGGGGCGAATTGGGGACCTTGAATGGAGCTTCCATTGCCCGCCTTTTCTCCGTCATTTCGGATTTCCATTTTACGGTTGCCGGCGAGTCCGGGAGACTCCGCACCCTGGGCACTTTTACCCTTGAGCACCCGCTGACCAACCCGCTGCCTGCCTGGGAATTTCCCACCAACCTCATCCATCAGTCTCTGTCTGGATTCACCGCCATGCGCGGCATTGATGCCGAATTGGCTGCCTGGCCTGTCTGGCAGAAAACCCGGTTTGCCCCCGCACCAGATCAAATGTTCTTCTGGGCGCAGGCCGGGGTTCCCTTTCAGACCTATCTGGCTGCTCCGCTGCCGGGGGCCGGAAACCAGCTTCACCAACTGGCCGCCCGCCTGGTCGCGCAAGGCAATCCCTGGCTCGCGACCAACGGTCAGGGCAATTTCCAGTGGCAAACCAATCCGCCCGGCCTGATGTGGAATGATGCCCTCATCATTTCGCCGTTCCTCCGGCCGGTGACGGTGAATCAGCACGCCTGGTTGCTGGGCGGGTTGTATCCCCTCAATCCGGGCGATGCCACGTCGCCGCCGGCCAGCTTGCTCCACTCCGTTCTGGCCACGCCCAATCTCATCTACTACCAGTTCGAAGACACCGGCTTGCGGGTGGATGCCGGACTGTTCATCACCCAGTTGTTTCGCGTGGTGTTTCATAAACCTCAGCTTCCGCCGGCCGCCGCCGCCACCCAATGGCTTAAGGCCGCTGAGCCGCTGCTGGGCGACAGCACCACGGAAATCATCCGCACCAGCCCGCAAACCTGCTCGTTTGCCCGTCGTTCCACCCTCGGCTTCACCGCCTTGGAATTGCATCTGTTGGCGGACTGGCTTGAATCCCCGCAATTTCCGCACGGCCTGCACACCTTCCTCGCCCCGCCAAAAAATTAACATGCCATTGCGGACCACGGCTGGACGGGGATTGAGGAGTGCAAATGGAATTGGGCTTCCGATTCGGTCCTTGAGTGAATGTTGAACCCGAATCGGGAACCGCTGATTTTCGCTCATCATCACTAATTCAAACGCCTACAATTGAGATTTGGGTTAATCATTCCGTCGTCCCCAATTCCTTTTTCGTATCAACACACACAGAACGAAACAGCGAATCTTCGTTGCCTTTGCGATCTTCTGTTCAATCTGGAAACCGCAGTTGGGATGAACCGCGAAACACACGAAATACGCGGAAACAAAGCCGGGCGACCCCATTGGCCGGCCTCGAATCGCTTCACCCAACCGGTGAACACACGCTTTTGCCCAACTCGTGCTCTTTTCGCGTATTTCGTGTGTTTCGCGGTTTCATCTGCCGAATTTAAGTTGAAAGAGCCTCCTTGGTTTGGAAAATTCATTTGACCTCAATTCCTTTGTCATCCCCGTTGACGAATGGCCGCCAGTTTCAGCATCTCCGCTATCCCGCTTTCTGCTTTTGTATTCTGACTGGTGACACGCCTGCCCCAAAAACTAAAAACCCGTCAAAAAATGCCAGTCCGCCACCGACTCTCAACGATCTGCTGCGACATGGCGGCGCAGCCACCCTGCGGGCCTGGCCGCCCGACACTTGGGTTAAATTGACTTCTGTTCCAGGAGTGCTTAAATAATCTCATGACGGCGACATTGCAACAGGCGCAGGCGGATCTGCTGAAATTGCTGGGGATGGTTCAACCCGGGGAAGAGGTGCTCATTACCAGCCAAGGCCGCCCCGTGGCCAGACTCACCGGACTGCCGTCGGCCGGTGCGGTGCCCAACCGGCAGCTCTGGCTCGCACGTCTGGATCAATTGCGCCACCATCTTGCCACCGGAAAGACCGGACTCCCCATCGAACAAATGCTCGATGAAGACCGTGGCAACTGAGCGCATGAGCTACTGGGACACCTCCACACTCGGCAAACTCTACCTGCCGGAGACCGACTCCGCAGACTTCGTCCAAAAGGCCGTCGTTGAAGCCGACATTGTAACATTCAGGATCGCGTCCATGAATTACGGCGCGTAGCCTTTCGTAAAGAAAGTGAAGGTTTCATCCGGGCTGGCACCGCCGAAACCATTCTGGCCCAGGTGCATCAAGACATCACCGCCGGCCAGATCCGCATTGTTGAATCGGATCCCCAAGTGGAAGCTGAATTTAATGGCATCATGGCCGCTTGTTATCGCCACACTCCGCCGCTGCTTGTCCGCACACTGGACGCCTTGCACCTGGCTGCCGCCCGGGCTGACCGCCAAAGCGAGTTGGTGGCCACTGACAAACGGATGCGTGATGCGGCGAAACTTCTCGGCTTTTCCCTGTTTCCTGCATAAAATGACGCGCCCTCTGGTTTCCGTAAGTTCGTGGTTCATAATCTTTGGTCAGCGCATGGTATCATTTTCAGCTTTCAGTTTTCAGCATTTCAGCTTTTCCCCCTGACTGGTTGCATCTCCATCACTCTGAAATCCTTGTAAAAAATCAAAAAATCTTTCTGCGCCTCCACCCGCCACGGACCACGAACCACGGACTGCTGACTCTCTAAGCCTTGATTGCAAGTGGTTTAGGCAATTGAATGCCGCTGGTGCAGCCACGCGAAAACGTTCAAAGAAAAAGTAAAAAAATGTTGACTGGTGACGCTGGCTTTGAGACTGTGTAACCACACGCGGTAACAAACAACACTAAAACACTACAAAAAATGAAAGCAAAAACACTATTGGTCGCCGCAGCCGCGCTCGCTGCCGCCACCATCTCCTCTCAGGCGCAGGTTTACTCACAGAATGTCGTGGGCTATGTGAATGTTCCGTTGGTTAATGGTTACAACTTGATTGCAAATCCACTTGATGATGGGAATGGGAATCAATTGACTAATATTTTGTCGGGAGCCAATCTTGCTAACAAATCGTCGGTAACAACTTGGAATGGGACGTCTTACAATACTGGTATTGGTAAGATTACGGGAGGTTGGGGTGGTAATGTTTCTCTGCCTCCTGGGACTGGATTCTTTCTTAAAAACTCAGGAGCTGCTACGACAAATACATTTGTCGGTAGTGTTGTGGTTCCGTCTGGATCGAGTTATACAAACATTTTGGTTTCAGGTTACAGTTTGGTAGGTAGTGTTATCCCTTTTGCTGGTGACGCTACTACTGACACCAATATCAACTTGGGTAGTGCTGCTTTGGCGAATAAGAGTTCGTTGATTAGTTGGAATTCGGGAACTCAAACGTTTGACACTGGTGTGGGGAAAATTACGGGAGGATGGGGGGCTACGTTCCCAATTGCTGTTGGTCAGGGGTTCTTTATCAAAAACAGCTCAACTGATGCTAATTGGGTTGAGACGGCTCCATAATTGTTGTTTCGTATTTAATATAAACCACAAAAATAAAACAAAATGAAAAAAACAATAATCCTATCAGTGTTGGGTTTAACAGTTGCGGCTGTTTCATCCTATGGTCAGGGAAATATTCAGTTTAATACCTATTATGCAAATAATAGTGCAGGTATTAAAACGACCTATGGTGAAGGGCCAAATGTTGGTGCTGGCATTGGGAGCACTTTCACTGGTGTGTTGCTTTGGTCTTCAACTCCCATTACTGAGTCTGCTACCACAGCAAGTGTTCCTGTGGGCACTTTGTTAAATTCTGGCTGGAATATTGGTTCAGTTGGAACATTTGACACTGGAAGTGCTGCTGGTGCTGGTGGCATAGGATATATTTACGGACCAGATCTGAATATTACGGCTGCGGTTGGAACGACTCTATATTTTGAGATCGCTGCATATACTGGTTCCTCTTACGCTTCAACTGTTGGTGGGTATGCTGGTCATTCTGCACCTTTTCAGGCAACCTTGGTAACTGGGAATACGCTCACATCTGCAAACCAGATTAATGCGATGCAACCGTTCAGCGTTTACAGCGTGGTTGACGTTCCGGAACCCGCCACGTTGGCTTTGGCTGGTTTGGGTGGCTTCGGCATGTTGATGGCGCTCCGCCGCAAGAAAGCCTAAGTTAACTTTGTAGTTTCTCACCAGAGCCGCTCACCCGAGCGGCTCTTTTTTTTGTAGGGCAGGCTTTCCAGCCTGCCGGTTGTCGCGACTTTCCAGTCGCGAGTTCCCTGGCTTGAACCACGCCCCCGAACACGGAACTGGAAAGTTCCGCGAACCCGCAGACAAGAATGTCTGCGCTACAAACGCAGCCGAAGTAGGGCAGGCTTTCGAGCCTGCCGGTTCCCGCGACTTTCCAGTCGCGAGTTCCCTGACTTGAACCACGCCCTCGAACACGGAACTGGAAAGTTCCGTGAACCCGCCGACAAGAATGTCTGCGCTACCAACGCAGCCGGAGTAGGGCAGGCTTTCCAGCCTGCCAGTTCTCGCGACATTCCAGTCGCGAGTTCCTTGCTTGAAACACGCCCCGACCACGGAACTGGAAAGTTCCGTGAACCCGCAGACAGGAATGTCTGCGCTACCAACGCAACGAGTGTAGGGCAGGCTTTCGAGCCTGCCGGTTCGAGCGACTTTCCAGTCGCGAGTTCCTTGCTTGAAACACGTCCCGGCCACGGAACTGGAAAGTTCCGTGAACCCGCAGACAAGAATGTCTGCGCTACCAACGCAACGAGTGTCGGGCAGGCTTTCCAGCCTGCCGGTTCCCGCGACTTTCCAGTCGCGAGTTCCTAATTTGAACCCCGTCCCCGACCACGGAACTGGAAAGTTCCGCGAACCCGCAGACAAGAATGTCTGTGCTACCAACGCAGCGAGTGTAGGGCAGGCTTTCGAGCCTGCCGGTTCGAGCGACTTTCCAGTCGCGAGTTCCCTGCTTGAAACACGCCCCGACCACGGAACTGGAAAGTTCCGTGAACCCGCAGACAAGAATGTCTGCGCTACCAACGCAGCCGGTGTAGGGCAGGCTTTCCAGCCTGCCGGTTCCCGCGACTCTCCAGTCGCGAGTTCCTTGGCTTGAAACACGTCCCGACCACGGAACTGGAAAGTTCCGTGAACCCGCAGACAGGAATGTCTGCGCTACCAACGCAACGAGTGTAGGGCAGGCTTTCCAGCCTGCCGGTTCGCGCGACTTTCCAGTCGCGAGTTCCTGATTTGAAACACGCCCAGACCACGGAACTGAAAAGTTCCGTGAACCCGCAGACAAGAATGTCTGCGCTACATGGAAATCGGCCTTGCCTTCCACTCCCAATCCCGCCATCAATTCGACGTGCAAAATAGCATTCTGGAATCCACCACGAACCGGTTGATTTCCGGTTTGCATTCACGAGGCGGCCTGCCCCATCTCAAACGCGAGGGGGGCACATATTTTGTCACCTTCCGGCTGGCCGGCACGCTGCCAAAGTCGGAGTTGCTCAGGCTCAAGGCGGAACGCGAGAACATCTTGCGGCAGGCACTGATGGCCAAACGTCCGCTGACTTGGGCTGAACAGAACGAATTGTTCCGCTGGTATGCTACGAGGGTGGACAAATATCTGGACGCTGGACATGGGGAATGTTGGTTGCGGCAACCGGAAATTGCCCGGTTGGTGGCCGGTGCCATTCAGCATCATCAAGGAATCCGCTTTGAATTGAAACAATGGTGTGTGATGCCCAACCACGTTCATGCCGTCCTCCGGCCGCTGCCTGGCTGGACGTTGTCGCGGATTTTGAAAGGCTGGAAAGGTTATACGGGCCGTGAGGCAAACCGATTGTTGAAGAGAGGCGGCCAGCCGTTTTGGCAGACGGAATCGTATGACCATTTGATCCGGGATGAGCATGATTTACACCGCTGTTGCGAATACATTTTGCTGAATCTGGTCAACGCTGGTTTATGCCGATGCCCTGAAGACTGGCCGTGGAGCAGTGCTTATCGTCCATAGGGCAGGCTTTCCAGGCTGCCGGTTCCCGCAGCTTTCCAGCCGCGAGTTCCTGTTTTGGAACGCCCCAGAACCCGGAACTTTTTTGCGCATTTATTTCACTGCGTCGCCTGCCAGGTCGCCATTTCCCTGCTGCTTCCGTCTGGAGATGTCATTGACAAAAGCCCCGCAGAGTGGGAATAATCCCACATGCAAACAACTTTGGTCAAAGCTGATGACAAGGGCCGCGTCTCCATTCGGGGCACGCGCAAGGGGGCCAAATATCTGGTGACGGCGGAGAGTGGCGGATGGTGGGTCATGCCCGCGCCGGAAATCGCCGTGCCGGAGAGATTGGAATCGCCCGCCGGGGCGTGGGAGTTGCGTGCCGCCACCCTGGAAAGTTTTTATGACCAATCCAAGACCTGGTGACGTGTTTTGGGTGGATCTGGGGATGCAGGGTAAACTGCAGCCCTTGATGGTGGTATCGCGATGCGGATGCGGAACGTGCGTTGTGCGTGTGCGTGCCGCTGACGACGCAGATTCGCGGCGGGGATTATGAAGTCAAGCTGCCGCAGGTGCGCTGGCTGCCCGGCGCGGCAGAAGGCGTGGCGAATGTCCAAGGCCTGACCTCGGTGGAAAATCACCGGCTGGCCCGCCGGGCTGGCCAGTTTGAAGCCCGGGTAACTCAGGCTGTGCGCGCGAAAATTGCCTGGCTGTTGGAATTGGATTGATTCCGTTCCGCTTAGCTTTCCGGTCTCAGGTTTCAGCTTCGTGTCTTTGTTGCTTTGTTGTTTAACCGCTTTCTGATCCGAAGTTTTCGATTTCGCGTATTTTGTGTGTTTCGCGGTTTAATAAGAGGTTTTTCCGCTTTGCAAATTCCGCTTTTCTTCACTCATAACCAAACGCCTTCACAAACGGTTCCAGCTTTTCCAGATGCGGCTCCAGGTATTTCTGGTAATTCCGCCACCGGCCCACGGCGCGTTTATAGACAGGCTGGGTGACGTCGGCATAAGTGGGTGAGCGCACCAATTTTTTGCGCGCATGATCATCAAAGCCCAGCACCTGGGGATCCCAAGTGACACCGAGAAAGTCCAGTGTTCGGCGCGCCACGGATTCGAGGTCTTCCACCATGTCCTCGTAGCGAATTTCCAGATGCGGTGCCGGCATCAGTGGTGCGAAAGTCCGCCAAAGGCTCATGATGGCGGCGTAATCTTCCACTGTGCCTTCCAAATCCAAATAAGCCGCCGTGATCGGATTGAGTGGCTGCGGCTGCATGAAACAACTCATGACCACATCGCGCGGATCACGCAAGGCGATCAAGAATTTGGTTTCCGGGAAGATGCGTAAAAACCCAGGAATCATGAACGTCAGCACTGGATTTTTATCCAGCAACCATCGTCCGGAGATGGGCTGCCCCAGAGAAAGTTCCATGAACCGAAAATAGCTTTCCCGCGCTTGTTGCAAGGCTGGAAGGCCAGCCGCCTCCAAAACGGGCAGCATCAAGGCGTCCGCCGGCATTTTGCGCCGGAGCGGGGCAAAGGCATAATCCACAAAATGGGTGGTTTCTTCGGCGGAAATCATCTCCGGATGGGCATCCAGCACCTGTTCCAACAGGGTGGTGCCGGACCGGGCATGGCCGCAGAGCAGGGCCAGACGGCGAACCGGAGCCAGATTGGGCGCATTGGCCGACCACCGTTGGAACATTTCCGCCGAGACATTCGTCTGCATCACCTGCAAGCGGCTGCGGAGAATCTTCAGTTCAGCCCGATGTTTTGGAGCCTGTGGTTGCAGCCGGCCTTTGGCCGCCAGCAAGGCCGTCATGGCTTCATCGTATCGGCCTTGGCGATCCAGAATGGCGGCCAGTTCATACCAGGCTTGGGCATGAATCCAGATGTCGGCAATGGGTTTGGTGATAAAGAGGCGCAACCCCTGTTCTGCTGTTTCCAGTTGTCCTGCCAGCCGGGCCAGCCGGGCGCGCACCAGCAACGCCGCCGCATAATCCGGATTCAATTTTAAGGCCCGCTCCACGAGTTGTGCGGCTTCAGGCAGGCGGCGGAGGCGTTCATAAAGCTCGGCAAGTTTGACGCATGCTTGCGGTGTCGCGTCCGGTTGTTCCAGCGCAAGCCGCAGGTAGCGCTCGGCAATGTTCGGGTTCCGAAAATTCTGGCAACTATCCGAGATGGCCGTGAGCATCTCCGTTTTTCGAGGTGAAAAACGAAGAGCTTGTTCGAAACAGCGTTCGGCGGCGGCATAATCGTAACCCAAACCGTGGATGCGCCCCAGTTGCAGCAGGATACTTGCGTTGGCGGGTGCCAGACGTCTGGCGCTTTCCAGCATTTCAATGCACTCCTGAAAATCCTTGTGCTCCCACGCGGCCTCTGCTGCCTGAAGTCTCCGATTTAGCATACCCGAAGGGACTAATTGTGGTCGTTTCATTGATCAAACAAGGTTTTCTTCAAACATGGCAGATGTCAGCCAGATCACTCGTATCCAAACGCCTTCACAAACGGTTCCAGCATTTCGAGGTGCGGCTCCAGATGTTTCCGATAATTCCGCCAGCGACCCACGGCACCTTTATACACCGGTTTGGTCACATCGGCATAAGTGGGCGAACGCACCACTTTTTGCCGGGCGTGTGCATCAAAGCTAAGCACAGTGGCATCCCACTCCACGCCGAGAAAGTCCAACGTCTTGCGGGCGACGGATTCCAAGTCTTCAACCATGTCTTCATAGCGGATTTCCAGATGAGGATTGCTCATGCGCGGCGCAATTGTCTGCCAGACGGTCATCAAGGCGTTGTAATCTTCGACCGCACCCTCCAAGGTCAGGAAAGCCGCGCCGATCTGGTTCAGCGGGAGGTTTTGCATGAAACAGCTTAAAACCACGTCGCGCGGATCACGGAGGGCGATCAGGAATTTGATTTCAGGAAAAATACGGATCAAGGCGGGAATCAGAAAAGTGTAAGATGGATTTTTATCAATCAACAGCCGCCCGGCCATGGGTTGGCCGAGCGACAGCTCCATGGCGTGAAAATAATTTTGCCGCGACTGCTTGAGCGTTTCTGGTGTGGCTTCGGCGAGTCCCGAATATAGCGAAATGTCATCCGGTTGTCCGCGCAGCAGCAGGCCATAGGCATCGTTCTGAAATATTTCGGTTTCCTCCGCCGAAACCATGTCCGGATGGGCGTCGAGCACCTGTTCCAGCAGGGTGGTGCCCGAACGCGGATGCCCACCGAGTAACGTCAGCCGATGCGATGGTTGGAGCTGGTCCGACGCAGTGAACCACTCCTTCAAAACGTCGGCGGAAGCATGAGTGGTCAGATGACTGATCCGGGTGCGCATGATCTTCAATTCGCGGGCAGGGCGTCCGGCCTGCGGCAGGAGCAACGATTTGGCTTCAAGAAAGGCCGACATGGCTTCATCGTATCGGCCTTGTCGGTCCAGAATGTTTCCAAGTTCATATTTGGAGTTAACCCGGAGGGACGGTTCGGCATTGGCTGGGATCGCCCGAAGTCGCCGTTCTGCGGCTTCCAACTGACCGGACTGGCGATCCAGCCGCACACGCAGGAGCAAGGCAGCCGCGCAGTTGGGATCATTGCAGAGGACTTGATCTGTCAGGCTTGCGGCTTCATCGAGTTTTCGCTGACGTTCATGGATCTCCGCCAGCATGACGAGGGTATCTGAGGTCACATCTTTGCGTGCCATGGCCATTTTCAAGTAGCGTTCGGCCAATTCAAAATGATTGAAACTGCGGCTTTCTCTTGCGGCGGCGGCCAATACCTCGGTCTTCTGTCCGCTCACCCTTAAGGCGCGCTCAAAACAATTTTCCGCTGCGGTATAATCATAGCGCAGCCCATGCAAACGTCCCAGATTTAGCAGGATGTCAATATTGGCCGGATCCCGCTGGCGGGCGCGTTCCAACAATTCCAATGCCAGTGGAAAATTACATTGTTTCCAGGTCTCGTTCACCTCTTGAAAGATGCGGTTCAATGTGCCTTTGGAAACCAACGTCGCTCGCTTCATATTAGTGGTGCAACGAAGTTAAAGGCGGCGTATTCGATTGCAAGCCGTGTTTGGGATAACGTGGTGCCGCGTCACCCGAAGCGCCGGCTTCCAGTGGTTTGAAACGAGTCCATTCCGTGGAATTAAACGCAAACACACGAAAACGGCAAGGGCTGCGACCGCCGGGTTTAGGTTTCTCCGCCCTGACCGCCCCCGCTGCTATTCACCGGAGCGCCGACCGCTGCGCTATCAGAACAGGGTTCCGATGCAGTCCTGTCGTGGCGTCCACAAAAACTTCGCAACTTTGATCCGGGGTTGGTGTTTTTCTTCCCATCAGTTACCATTCCATCATGAATTTACGGCGGTGCTGCATATTGATTTTGATGCTGGCTTTCAGCGGTTCGCTGGCGGTGCTGGCGGCGGAGACCGGCAATCCGTATCAGGCAATTGTCACCCGCAACATGTTCGGGCTGGTGCCGATTCCCACCGGGCCGCCGCCAAACGCCACGCCCGATGTTGCGCTGCCCAAGATCACTCCCAACGGTATCATGACCCTGTTTGGCAAGCTTCAAGTCTTGTTCAAGGTGTCCAAACCCGGCCAGGCGGCGGGCAAGGAGGATTCTTACGTCATGAGCGAGGGTGACCGGCAGGATGACATCGAGGTGGAAAAAATTGATGAGCCTTCCGCCACCATCACCTTCAACAACCACGGCACGATTCAAGAGCTGGCCTTGGTGCCCGGCAAAGCGACCGGCGGTGGAGCTGTGCCGGCGCTGCCGGGGATGCCCGGGCATCCGCCCGGTCTGGTGCCACGCATTGGGCTACCATCTGGCGGAGCTGCCCCTGGAGTGGCTTTTGGACAACGTAGTAGTGTCCACAACGGTAGTGTGAATCCTGGTGCCGCCAATCCAATGGCTGGTGGTCTGCCTGGCTCAGGCATGTCTTCATCTTCAAACGGTTCCAAGACTCAAGCGCCGCTCACACCGGAAGAGCAAGTGATCATGATCGAGGCTAACCGGATGGTTACGCAGGATGCGGTCAACCAAGGAGAAATGCCGCCATTACCGCCAACGGTCATGACACCTGCGGATGCAACAGGCATTGGTGGGGGGCCTTTGGTTGCTCCACCTCCTAGTCCCCCTGGGTCAGGCCAGTGAGCAGGGTTTTGCCAAATGCCGGTGTCCTTGGTTCCTTCCCCTTTTGCAATACCAATCCATTTTTATTGAGGCATGTGTAATGCGGTGAAAGTTACCAGACACAAGCGGAGCGCGGCTGCGGCTGGTCCCCGCACTCCGTTACCCTATTGTAAGAGGCTCAATAATGGGCGTAATCCGGCAGCAGTAGAGCCTTTTTCCGCCTTCGCCTTGCTTCGGCGCGGCAAGCCTCGTAATCTTTCCCCACATTTTTTATGAGCAACGTTCCATCCGATCTCAAATACGCCAAATCACACGAATGGGTCCGCGTCAGCGGCGACAGTGCAACCGTGGGCATTACCGACCAAGCACAGCATGAGCTGACCGACATCGTGTTCGTGGAACTACCGGTCGTGGGCCGCAAGGTCAAGGCGGGCGAAGCCTGCGCCGTGGTGGAATCGGTCAAGACCGCGAGCGACATCTATTCGCCCGTCAGCGGCGAAATCACCGCCGTTAATCCCGCCGTGGTGGACAATCCCGCGCTCGTCAACACCGCGCCCGACACCGACGGCTGGTTTTACCAGATCAAATTGAGCGACGCGTCCGAAGTCAATGCGCTGCTCTCGCCGCAGGATTATCAGCAGCAGATTGAGGGATAAGCGGATTGCCCGTGGTGCCACAAGGCGCAGCACTGGCTCGACGAGCGCGGTCTTTGATTTGTAGGAAACGATGTGCGAGGAGCCTCTAACTTTTCCCATCAATTTGGATCTCGTTGACTCGACTCCTGCAAAAAACAAATTGTAGCGCCGCAGGCGCGGCATCTTTGTGGAATTTCGTCCGCAAAAACCACAAGCTCCGTAGGAGCGACATCTTCCAATTGCCGCTCTCTTCCAATTGCCGCTCTCTTCCAATTGCCGCTCTCTTCCAATTGCCGCTCTCTTCCAATTGCCGCTCTCTTCCAATTGCCG
>JAJXXW010000059.1 GCA_021780905.1 bacterium | reverse complement strand
ATACCACGCCGGACCGACATATTTCAGCACGTGGGTCAGCCGGCGCGTTTCCGGTTCGTTAGGCTTGGTTCCGTAGCCGCGCTGTTCGCACGAGCCGGGCAGTTTAATCGGGTTGGGCAAAGTCTTGGCAAACCAATCGCCCGCAACGCCCTCATTTGTCGGATCCAGAGCGAACCGCCACGCGCCCGCGAGGGAAATGACGGAGGCCGGCGCGGCGCTGGCGGCATGGGCCGCCGCCATCACGATGAACAGCACCAGGCCAAGCGGGAGTGACATCCTGATTTTTGAAGGGATTGGCATCAAATTAATCATCCGGCAATCCGAAATAATACTGATACCATTTTTGCTCCTGAGCATTCAGCGGGCGGTCCGGGTCGCCGGGCGGAGCGAGTAGCCGCGTCCAGTCGCTCAATTTCTCAGCGAGACTTTTGGCGATTTCGGGATGCTCATTGATGAGATTCTTTTTTTCCTGCTCGTCGCTGGTCACATCGAAGAGATATTTCGCGGCGTTGCCGGCCTGGATGTATTTCCATTGGCCGGCGCGCACGGCGGCCTGATCCCAAAAGCGCCAGTAAAGTGCTGCGTGCGGTGCACCGGCATTATTGCCCGTCAGAAACGGGATGAGGTTCGCGCCATCCAGCCGGTCATCGTGCGGCAGACCGGCGAGGGCGACTGCCGTGGAGGCAATGTCCAGCGTGCTGACGGGCTGATCATACACCTTGCCGGCCGGCAGTTTTCCAGGCCAGTTCATGATGAATGGAACGTGCATTCCGCCTTCGGCCAGCATTCCTTTTTCGCCTACCCAGGGATCGTTCCGCGAACCGTCCCAAGCCGCTCCCGGCTTGTTCACCGGCAACACATCCGTCATCGGCCCGCCCGGCTGCGCCGCTCCGAGCGGCGCGCCGTTGTCGGAGGTGTAAAAAATCAACGTGTTGTCACTGATGCCATATTGCTTGAGCGCGGCGGTGATCTGTCCCACGCCATCGTCCATGGCCGAAAGCATCGCCAGCGCGTAGCGCCGGCGTTCGGCCATTGGGCCGGAGAAACGGGCGAGATAATTGGTGGTTGCTTCCAGCGGCACGTGCGGCCCGAAATACGCGAGGTAGAGAAAGAACGGTTGGCCGTCCTGGCCGTGGTGGCGCTGGAGAAACGCCAGCGCCGCCTGTGTTTGAATATCCAGCCGGAAGCCCGGATCGTTCACGTATTTGCCGCGCGGGTTGAGGGTGCGACCCTTCAAGTCGTAGGTGGCGAGGTAGTGCGACATTTCGCCCTGAAAACATTCATTGAAGCCCTGGGCCAGCGAAGAATATTCCCGAAGGTATTTTACGGGAATCTGGATCCGTCCCTCGGCATTCGGCTTGACCGACGTCAGGTTTTTGCGCGCCCACTTGAGGCAGAGCGCGTTGGGATCGAGATGCCATTTGCCGACCATGCCGCTGACGTAGCCGGCGCGCTTGAGCCGTTCGGGAATGGTCACTTCATCGAGCGGCAGCGGATCGTCGGGGATGTTGTCGAGGCCGAATTTTTCCTGGTAACGGCCGGTCAACAAACCGGCGCGGGAAGGACTGCACTGCGGCGCGGTGGCGTAACCGGACGTGAAACGAACCCCGCCCGCCGCTAACCCATCAATGTGCGGCGTGCGAATATCCTTCACCTGGCCCTGCACGCCGAGATCCGCGTAACCCTGGTCATCGGCCAAAATAACAATGACGTTGGGCCGGGCACCGGTTTCCGCAAAGGCACAGATCAGTAGGTTGCTGGCAAGGATTGCTCCGCCCAGCGTGCGACTTAGCCATTTAACTTGGAGCAATTGAGCGCGGTTCATTTCGTGGCGGTGGCTGGCGGCGGCAATTGGGCGAGCAAGGTATCTTTGAGTTTTGAAAATTTCGCGCGCATTTCCTCGGGCGTGCCCAGGGCCAGGGCCACCTCGTATTCAAAATGCAGCCCCGGCGTGATGGCAAATGTCACCAACGGCGCACAATATGAACACGCACCCGCCGCCTGGGGCGACGAGCCGAACCGGTAACAGGTCAGCCCTTTGGCGACAGGCGAAAAAATGCCGACGCCGATGTTCTGATCGTTGACCCACGCGGCCCAGCCTTCGGGAATTTTTCGCGATTCGTTCGGCCAGCCGGGTTGGGAACGCGTCAGCGGGCCGCCGCTCCACGGCTGGTCACCTTGATAAAGGACCAGCGTGCCGTAAGCGGGGTTGACGAACGTGGCGGGCACTTCCTGGGACCGCACCGGGTGAATCTCCGTGCCATGATAGCGGAAACCAAACTTCACCACGGCCACCGCGCCTTCGAGCCGGATGGTTTCTTCCATCTCACAATCGGCGAGCGATTCTCCACCTCCCCAATTGCGCGGGCGGATGCGCGCGTGGAGCGATGTTTGATTGCTGCTCAACTCCAGCACTTCGGCCGCGTGACCTTGAGAGTCGCCTCCCTGCACGGGATTCCACGTCCAGGGTTTTTTGCCCCACAGCGAACCATCCTTTTTTCCGTAGTAACTCTGCTGGATGAATCGTCCGTCGTCCCAATGATCCAACAGATTTTCCTTCGAGCCGCTGCGAGAGAGCCAACCGATGCCCGCGCCGGAAGTTTTTTTCACGCCCAGCTGGATCACCCCGTTGTCAATGAACACCCAGTCCGCCGGATTAATCGTGGTGTCGTGCGCCCGCGGCTTGAGCGGCTTTTCCGCCGCCAAAGCCAAGCTCGCGAACATTCCTAATACCGCGAGGGAAATAAAAATTTGTCTCATGATCAAAAATCCCAACGTTGCGATTTGCCGCCGTCGGACGAGAGTTCCACCCAATCCAATTGAACAGGCGCTTTGTCCGCCGGCAAATAGAGGCGGACAACGCCCAGCGGCCCGGTGACCGGCAGCGCGACCGACAGTTCCTGCCACTCACCACCGGCCACGGCAAACGGAACCGACTTTGCCTGCGCCGGTTGCTTGGGCGAAGGCAGCCATTCTACTTTTCCCGCGCCGCCGGCGGCGGACCGCAGGCGAAGCTTGACGACGGATGGTCCGGCGAACTTGCCGACAGCGAAGGCCAGGAATGGCGCGCGGCTTTTACCGGTCACCGTAAGCACGCCCGCCTTGACGCCCCCTTCGCACCCGCGCAGCTTCCAGCCCTCGAATGGATCCGTCGGCGCGGCTTTGGTTTCGGTGGCCGTATTCAATTTATAGGCCGGGTTCGGCCCCGGAACCACTGCCTTGGTGTCAGTGAGAAAACCGGAGATCAATTCGTTCATCGCCTTCACCCGCTCGGGTTGGGTGGCGGCGACATTGTTCGATTCGCCCAGATCGTCCCGCAAATTATACAATTCAAAACGATCCGCCTGCTGCGGGCCATCGTGAAAATAGCGGATTAGCTTCCAATCCCCCTGCCGGACCGAGGCGGCCGGCTCCTGGCCATTCACAGCGATATAGTGGGGGAAAAAATCAAAGATCGTATCCCGCGCGGTCGTGGATTTGCCTATGAGCACGGGCAGAAAACTGCGGCCATCCATGATCGGCTGCGCCGGCAGCGGCGCGCCCACGATTTCGGCCAGCGTCGGATAAAAATCCAGGCCCAGAATCATCGCATCGGTGCGTGTTCCTGGCTGGACGACGCCGGGCCAGATGACGAAACACGGTTCGCGCGTGCCGCCCTCGTAGATGCTCGCCTTGCCGCCGCGCAACGGCTGGTTGCTCGTGGGCGGAATATTCTCATACGGCGCGGTCAAACTATTCGGGCCTTTGCGGGCGCTTTCCGTTTTCAGCGCCTGCCAGTTCACTCCGCCGTTGTCAGAAAAGAAAACGATGATGGTTTTGTCCATCAGCCCATTGGCTTCCAGCGCTTTCACGAGCGTGCCGACGGCATCATCCAAGCTGTGAACCATGGCGGCATAAACCGGATTGTGCTGCGGCGCATCCTCGTCCATGTCCAGCGCCGCCTGCTCCACATAGGAACGCTTGGCGTCGTAGGGCGCATGGACCGAGAAGGACCAGTAGTTGAGAAAAAACGGGTGCTCCTTGTTGGCTTCAACGAACTTCACCGCTTCACCGGCCATGCGATCTTCAATGTCTTCGCCCGGTTGTCCGGTAAAATGCAGTTGCGGCGGAAATTTCCACGGGGCGATATAGCTGCCCGCCGGCCCCGGTCCCGACCAGTGCGGCACGTCCACATCAAAACCTTGTTGCAGCGGACTGTAGGGCTCTGCGCCCAGATGCCACTTGCCGAAATGACCGGTCACATAGCCGGCGGCTTTCAGCGTCTCAGCCAGAGTCACGTAGTTGGTGTCCAGCCGCGTGGCGCTGATGTCAGCGAGCGACCTTTGATCCGGTCGCGCGTGCGCTTGCACAGTTTCCTGCAATTTCACCTCGGGCAGATGGCAAACCGCCGAAGTGATACCGAGGCGCGCGGGATATTGTCCGGTCATGATGCTGGCGCGCGATGGCGAACAGAGCGGGTTTGCGGCATAGGCTTGGGTGAAAATCATGCCGCGTCGGGCAAGGGCATCAATGTTGGGCGTCTTGAAATAGGTGCTGCCAAAGCACCCCGCATCCCGATAGCCCAGATCATCGGCCAGAATGAAGACGATGTTGGGCTTTGACGGAACCGCCACAGCAGGCAGCATGGGACAACCCACGAGCGCGAAGGCGAGAGGACAGCAAATCAGTTTCATTTCTCGGTTAGTAGATGGCTAAAAAGACCGGTATTGAAAATGCATCGGCCAAATCATTCGGCTTTTCGATTGATTTGTCATCGAAAAAATTCATGTCTTGAGCTGCTCATAAATGAACCCGGAAACGTCGGCCGCCAACATCAATAGACGGCTCCCCACCAACAGATTGGCCGGGCCGGCGCACGGCCGGCGCGGTTTTAAATTTGATTCACGCTGACGCCATTGACGAACTACAGACCCGGCGCGAGCGGGATGGAAACAGCGCGATGACTTCAGGGCTTGGGGAACCAAAGCGCGTTTGGATCGGTCAAAGCCAAGCCCTAGCCAAGCTGGCTGTTCTTCATCGCCACCGCATGTCCGTCAGCAAAGCCGGCATTTAGTCGTTGATTATGGCGTGGCACCGCCACTTGCTGAAACGGAGTGGTGCTGTCTCCGCTGGGGGTTCCCAAGGCGGCAATTTCTCGCAGGAGACAGGTCCCGCTGCCGACGATATAGCTGTTCTCCACCCAACTATCTTGATTGGCCAGTGAGTTGGCATTCGCCGGGTTGCCCGAATCCCCAAAACAAAAAAAGGATGCGGGGTGAACCACCGAGGATTCCTTGAGCCAGGTATTTATCCCGCCAAATTGGGCGTAACTGATACCAATGCCGAGCGGTTGCTTGGAACTTTCCGACCCTACTCCCCCCATGTTGGAATTCAAAGTCAGGGTCAGACAGTTAAAGTCATTGTTCGCGGGGAGGTATTTCAAGAACCGGTAAATATCCGGCCAGTAAACCCGGCTGATGGCGTTGCAGATAAAATTCGGATCCGCCGCTTGGGTTGGATAATTGGCCGTAACCAGATTCGCCAGTTTAGTCCGTCTACGTTTCATGGATGAAAATCCATGGCTAAACGGGAACTGCCTTCACAGTCGCTTCCAAACTCGCCGCGTCCGCGACGTTCAGCATCGTCGCCGTTTTGTCAATGCGCTTCATGAAGCCGCTCAAGGCCGTGCCCGGACCGAGTTCGATGAATCGCGTGAAACCCTGCACCAGCAGATGCCGCATCGCGCTTTCCCATAGCACCGAGGCGCACACTTGTTCCACGAGCTTCGCGGAAATGTCCATACCGTGCGCCTGCGCGGTGACGTTGGAAATCACCGGCACGGTCGGCGCGGAAATTTTCGCAGCGGCCAGCTCTGCCGCGAGTTTTGGCTGCGCGCTCGCCATTAGCGGCGAGTGATACGCGCCGGCGACCGGCAACGGCAGCGCGCGTTTCGCGCCTTTGGCTTTCGCCAGTTCGCACGCCTTCGCGATTTTTTCGGCTTCGCCGGAAATGACGAGCTGGCCGGGGCAATTTAGATTTGCCAGCACCACGCCCGCTTCCGCGCACATTTCGCGCGTCGGCACTTCATCCAGGCCGATGATCGCCGCCATGCCGCCTTTGGTCGCTTCGCACGCTTCCTGCATGAACTTCCCGCGCTGGCGCACCACACGCAGGCCGTCCGCAAAGCTGAGCGCGCCGGCCGCCGTCAGCGCCGTGAATTCGCCGAGCGACAAACCGGCGGTTGCCTCGAACTTCAGATTCGGCAAGTGTTCCTTGAGCAGTTGGAAGCACACCCAGCTCACGAGAAAAATCCCCGGCTGCGCGTTTTCGGTTTTGGTCAATTCGGCTTCCGGCCCTTCGAAGCAGACTTTGGCCAGATCGTAGCCAAGGGTGGCGTTGGCGCGATCGAACCACGTCCGGGCGGACGGAAATTTATCGGCGAGGTCTTTGCCCATGCCAACGACTTGGGCGCCCTGGCCGGCGAACAGGAGTGCGGTTTTGCTCATGCAAAAATTCTAAACATAAAATCCCAGGGGCACGAAGCGGAATCTTCACGGCCCGGCCCCGCGGCTCCGCCCGAAGTTTCGGGATCCATTGGCCATCCCGATCCGGTGCCGCATAGAAAACGCTTTCGCCGCGCAAAAAAATTTCGTAATTTCATTCGCTTAATGTCTGAAACCAGAGCCAGGCCGACCCAATTCTTTGAGCCGGCGGCCGGTTCCAGCCGGACAACTTTAAAATGAAAAACATTCCGCTGCCCAACGCACTCTTCACGCTGAACCGCGAACGTCTGGTTCGGCTCCTGCGGCCCCGCTCGCTGGCGGTGTTCAACGCCAACGACATCATGCCCACGAACGCCGACGGTTCGCTGGGGCACTGGCAGAACGCCGATTTGTTCTACCTCACCGGCGTGCGGCAGGAGGAGACGCGCCTGCTGCTGGCGCCGGACGCGTTTGACCCGAATCATCGGGAGATTCTTTTTGTCCGCCAACCGAGCGAACACCTCGCGATCTGGGAGGGCCACAAGCTCACCAAGGAGCAGGCCACGGCCATTTCGGGGATTAAAAACGTCAAATGGCTCTCGGAGTTTCCGAGCCTCTTCCGCCAGATCACCTGCGAGATGGATCATGTTTATCTCAACAGCAACGAGCACCAGCGCGCGGACGTGACGGTCGAGACCCGGGACGCGCGCTTCATCCGCGAATGCCGGAAGCAATTTCCGCTGCACCAATACCAGCGGCTGGCGCCCCTGATGCACGAGTTGCGCGCGGTCAAATCCGAGCATGAAATTGCCGCCATCCAGGCCGCCTGCGACCTGACCGCCAGGGGTTTTGAGCGCGCCTGCAACTTCGTCCGGCCCGGCGTCAACGAGGCGGAGGTCGAGGCGGAGTTTGCGCACGAATTCATCCGGCACAAGGGCGCGTTCGCCTATGCGCCCATCATCGCCGGCGGCGCGAACAACAATATTCTGCACTACTCGCAGAACGACCAACCCTGCAAAAAAGGCGAGCTGCTGCTGATTGACGTGGCGGCGGCACTGGGCAATTACACCAGCGACCTGACGCGGACGATTCCGGTCAGCGGCCGGTTCACGCGCCGGCAGAGACAGGTTTACAACGCCGTGGTGCGCGTCTACCGGCAGATGTTCCGGGCGATGGTGCCCGGCAAAACTTTGAAAGATTTGCGGCTGGAATGTGATGCAATCCTGACCGAAGAATGCATCGGCCTCGGCCTGCTGAAACGGTCGCAACTCAAAAACCAAACCCCGGAGGAGCCGGCGTTGAAACCCTATTTCATGCACGGCGTGGCGCACCCGCTCGGGCTGGACGTGCATGACGCGAGTTACAACTTCCAAAAAATCGCGCCCGGTTGGGTGCTCACCTGCGAACCGGCGCTCTACCTCAAAGCGGAAAACTTTGGCGTGCGTCTGGAAAACACGGTGATGGTAACCGAAGACGGCCCGCGCGATTTGATGGCCAACATTCCGATCGAGGCGGACGACATCGAGGCGTTGATGCGCCGGCGCTGATGTTTTTTTCCCGGTGGGCGGGAAAACTTTTATTCGGCAACCGGCGACAACTGGTTTGGCGCGGACCCGATCAACCCACCTTGGCCACCTCCAAGCCGAGCAACCGGCCAAGCTTGCCAATCTTATCCGCGATGTGGCCGACGCCGACGGCGCAATGATGCGCCGGGCCGTGCGCGTTCCAGTCGTTCACAAACCGCCGCGCGCCGCAGGAAAATTTATAGCGGCTGTTGGTGTTGCCGATTTCCATGATCGGGCCGGGCACGGATTCGCCCTCGGCCACGAGCAGTTTCAGTTTTCCGTCCCCCGTCTCGACGACCGATAGCAGCGTCACCGGGCCGTGCTTCACGGACATTTCCACGGACAGGCCGCGCCCGACTTTGCCGTGATACACTTTCAGCGGCCGCACCTTGGTCTTGCCCTCGGCGATGGCGATGTGGCCCGGCCCGTCATGCCCCATCAGCACCACGTCGTCGGTAAAATCCATCGCGTAGTATTCCGTGAACGAGCCACCCACGCCGAAGGTGTCCATGATCTTCATGGCCTGCGCGTTCTTCACCTCGTATTCGCCGGCCACCGGAACGCCGCGCGCGGTGAGCAGCGAATTGCCGAGAATGATCGAACTGATGGCGTCCTCGTTTTCCGCGTTGCCCGTGCCGCTGTAAAAATAGGCCAGCGAGCCGAGGTCGTGCTCCTTCACCAGCCGGTCGAGGGCCACGGAAGTTTTCGCCGCGCGCTCCAGTTCCGCCGGCGAACAATCCGGTTGCACGGCAAAAACCTTTTTGAAGTGTGCCACGCGCTCCTTTATTTGTTTGGCCGAAACGTCGCGGCGCAGCGCAGTCAGTTCGTCCACTTCCAGGATCTCGATATGGCCGCCGAACGTGGCGCATTGCAGAGTCGTGTCGGAGGCGATGTCCAGCATCCCGCCGTAGTAATGCCCCATCAAACCAAGTCGGTTGTGGAACATCGTGTGCGCCACGCGCGCGGCCTCGATCCATCCGTCCACCTCGTTCCAGCAAACCGGGTCGTCGTGCAGCATCCCGGTGACCTGATGGAAATCAATGCCCGCGCGCCGGAAGACATTGGCGATTTCCGGCACCGGGCACGCGGCGCAATGCGCCAGCCAGTTGCCGGTCATCGCCGTGCGGTCGCCCAGCGCGTTGAACGTGGCGTAATCAATCGCGGCGGTTGGCGCGAGATTCAAAATGATGACGGGCACCTTCGCGCGTTGCACCACCGGCAGCACGGTCGACGAAAGCGCATAGGTGGTGACATGCAGAAAAATCACATCCACATCGGCCGCGTGGAATTGGTGTCCGGCTTCCAGCGCCTTCACCGGATTGTCAATCAAGCCGAGGTTCACCACCTCGACGCCGGGGCGCGCCAGTTTTTTTTGGACGGCGCGGACGTAGCTTTCCAGTCGCGGCTTGAGGCCTTTGAATTGCGGCCAGTAGGTATCCAGACCGATGCCGAAAAGCCCAACGCGGAGTTGATGTTTTGGAATCATAAGATCAGTGGTCAAGTTTGATAATGAATTGATGTTCGCCCGCAACCACGACCGTCACAACGCGACCGTCTCCTTTGGAACAAAGAGACGAAACGGGCTGGTTCATTCTCTGATGATGACAAATAAATCCCACTCCATCAATTTGCGTTCGTAAAATCACAAAAACGACTTTTCCAGCGCGGCAAAAACTCTCTCCGGCGAGATTTCGGCGAGGCAGTGGCGCGCGGCGGTGCAAACGGTGGAGTTGCCGTCGCAGCCGCAGGTTCCACCGGTGAGGGTCAGATGTTTTTCTCCGATTGGCGCCCAGCGTGACGGCGGCGTTGGGCCGAAGAGTGAAATTGTCGGCACGCCCAAGCCGGCGGCGAAATGCAACGGACCAGTGTCGCCCGAAATGAAGCCGACGGCGCGCGCCAGCACGGCGAGAAAAAGCGGCAGTTCGGCAATCGGCGGCAGAATCACTGCGGCCGGCGCAAGTTTTTTCAGTTCCGCCATCAACGCGGCCTCGCGTTCGCCGCGCGCGGTGGTGAAGACCAGTCGCCGTCCCGCTGCGGCGGCGAGCTGGTGCAGTTTTGCCCAATGTTGGAGCGGCCATTCCTTTTTCGGCTGGCTCGAAGCGACGTGGCCGATGACCGCGCGCTCGTCTGGCAGAATTTTTTTTGCAGCCTCCGCCAGCAGGACGTCCGCGCAGATTTCGGATGCGAGCGATCCGGGCGCGGGAACTTGCCAGCCGGACAACAGTTGCGCCAGCCGGACGGATTCATGCGGGAGATTGGTCTCCGGCGTCACCCGGTCGGTGTAAAAAAATTTCCGGCCAAAAAAACCACCGCGTTCCGCCCAGCCGAGCCGCCGTTTGGCGCCGATGAGCAAGCTTAAAATCGCGCCTCGATCATTGCTTGCGAAATCCACGGAACGGTCAAACCGTTCGCGGCGCAGGGCGTAGATGACCGGCCACGTCTCGTTGATGCTGGCGCTGCCACGGCGGCGCGGCATGGGCCAGACCTGGTCGAGCCACGGCAGGGGCTGGAACAACGGCGCGATTTCCTCCGGCACGAGCAAATGAAGCTCGGCCTCGGGAAAATGCCCGCGCAGGGCACGCAGCGCGGGCGTGAGCAGCACGGCGTCGCCGAAGTATTTGAATTGCAGCGCGAGGATTTTTTCGGGACGGGCGTTCACGGCGCAAATTGCAGTTCGTGGAGTTTTTGGTAAGTGCCGGCGCGGCGCACCAGTTCGTCGTGGGTGCCGGTTTCAACGATTTTTCCCTGATCCAAAACGACGATCAAATCGGCGTGCAAAATCGTCGAGAGCCGATGGGCGATGCAAATCGTGGTGCGGCCTTTCATCAGCTCGTCGAGCGCGGCCTGCACGGCACGTTCGGACTCGGTGTCGAGCGCGCTGGTGGCTTCGTCGAGAATCAGGATCGGCGCGTTTTTCAAAACCGCGCGGGCGATGGCGAGGCGCTGGCGCTGGCCGCCGGAAAGGGATGCGCCCTTTTCGCCGATGACGGTGTCGAAGCCCTGGGGTTTTTGCTCGATGAATTCAAAGGCGTAGGCGTGCCTGGCGGCGGCGACAATTTCGGCGTTCGTCGCGCCGAGCCGGCCCAACTCGATGTTTCGGCGGATGGTGTCGTTGAACAAAATGTTTTCCTGGGCCACCACGGCGATCTGGTTGCGCAAGTCGCGCGTGGAAACCTCGCGCAGGTCCACGCCGCCGATTTTGATCGTCCCGCGCGCGGGATCAAAAAAACGCAGGAGCAGGTTGGCCAGCGTGGTCTTGCCGGAACCACTCGCGCCGACGAGCGCGACCAACTGGCCGGGCTGGACGGTGAGGTTGATATTCCGCAGCACCGCTTTTTCGCCGTAGTTGAAATCCACGTTTTCAAAAAGGATTTCGGCCTGGTCCGCGTGCAGCATTTTCGGCGCGGCCGGCTCCGGCACGGAATTTTTGGTGGCGAGCAGTTCAAAGACGCGCTCGCTGGCGGCGCGGGCCTGGGTGATCTGGTTGTGCAGCCGCGCCAGATTTTTCATGGGTGGATACATCAGGAAGACGCTCAGGATGAGCGTGACAAAATCGCCCGTGGCCGGTTTGGCCTGGGTGTTCATATAGACCAGCGCGATGGCCACGCCGGTGGCACCCAGCACGTCAATGATCGGCGAGGTGATTTCATTCGCCCGGACGATGCGCATGTAATTGTTGACCGCGCGTCCGGCGGTGGCGCGGAAATCCTCCGTAACCACGCTTTCGAGATTGTAGGCTTTGACCACGCGGTGGCCGGTGAAGGTTTCCGCCATGACCTGCATCAGCCCGGCCATCTGGTTCTGCAATTCCCCGCTCGACCGCCGGACTTTTTTGCTGAAGATGGAAAGCGGAACCAAGCACACCGGCAGCACGACGATCGAGATGAGCGTCATCGTGCGCGTCTCTGGCCGCCACAGCAGCAGCCCGAGCACGCTGACGAGCGTGACCGGATCACGGATGATGACGGACGTGGCATTGGCGAACATGATTTGGAGCGCCGAGGTGTCATTCATGATGCGCGAGATGAGTTCGGCGCTGCGGCTTTGGTTGAAAAAGCCGGCGGAAAGGTTGAGCAGGTGGCCGAAGAGTTTCACGCGCAGGTCGGTGACGGCGCGAACCGCCGCCCATTGCAGAAAATAAATATTCAGGTAGGTCACCAGGCCGCGCAGGAACATGACGAGCGGGATGATGATGACGAGCATCAAGGCCGCGCCGCGATGCTCATGCAATCCGTTTTCCAGCGCGAGCCGGGCGTCATGGAGCCAATGGGTCGCGAACGCCGGCAACTGCCCGGCCCATTTTTCCTCGACCGGCGGCTGGTTCGGCGAGGGAAAAATCACACTGACGATGACCGCGATGGAGCCAATCATCACCGCCGGCATGAACCCGGCCAGAACCCCGGTGAACACGCCCAGGAAGAGTCGCACGCGATAGGGCCGCACGAGGATCCAGAGCTGGTGGAAAAAGGCAGTCATCAGCCTGAATTCTTGCCAGATGCCGGCCAAAGCGAAAGTTTTGTTTTTGTCCGCCGCCAGATTAGCGCGGCTTCACCGCGTAGTTGATGGCCATCGCGCCGCCCAGCAGGTTGATGACGCGGATGTCGGCGAGCTGGAGCCGGCGCATTTTTTGCGCCACGGCCAGTTGCGCCGGATAATTTTTCAAGGACTCCAGAATGTAGGCGTAGGCCGAGGCGTCGCCGCAAAACAACCAGCCCATCAGCGGCACGGACATTTTCAAGTGGGCAAAATAAATGCCGCGCCAGAGCGCGTTCGCCGGCTTGCCGAAATCCAGCACGATGAGCCGGGCGCCGGGCCGGGCCACGCGCCACATCTCGTCCAGCCCGCGTTCCCAACTGGTCAGGTTCCGCAATCCGTAACCGACGGTCACAATGTCGAAGGAATGGTCCGCAAACGGAAGCTGCTGGGCGTCGCCTTGGAGGAATTGCGGATGGCGGATGGCGGATGGCGGATGGTTTTTATTCTGATTTCTGGCTTCTGATTTCTGGCCTCTATTGGCGGCGACTTCAAGCATCCGGGCGCTGAAATCCAGGCCGGTGGTTTGTGCGCCACTGCGGGCGAGCGCAAACGAAATGTCGCCGGTGCCGCAGCACAGATCCAGCGCGCGGTCGCCGGATTTTGCTTGAGCCAGGACGACGACGCGGCGTTTCCACCATCGGTGCAGGCCGAAGCTCTGGAGGTCGTTGATGAAATCGTAGCGGCGGGCGATGCGGGTGAAGAGATCATTGACTTTGGCGGCGCGCTGGTCGCCGGGCGCATAATAGGCGTTGCTCACCAGCACAGTTTAGCGATCACGCGTCCGTCTGGACAATGGAGAAATGTCTTTGCGGCACCCGGGCAGCCTGCTAGTTTTGCACCGATTCGAGCGGCTTTTACCTTATGAGCAACCAGGGCTCGTCCAAGAAAATATTGGTGGTGGATGACAACGCGGTTGTCATAAAAACCATTTCATTGAAGCTCCAGGGGGCTGGCTATCAAGTGTTGACGGCCATGGACGGATCGGGTGCCGTTGCGGCGGCCCGGCAGGAGTCGCCGGACTTGATCCTGCTGGATCTCGACTTTCCGGCGGATGTCCAAGGCGTGCCGTGGGACGGTTTTCGCATCATGGAATGGTTGAATCGGCTGGACACTCTGAAAAAAATTCCGGTGATTGTGATCACCGGCATGGAAGATCCGGGGGCGAAACAGCGGGCCATCCAATCGGGTGCGGTGGCGTATTTCCAAAAACCTCTGGAACACGACAATCTGTTGAAGGTCATTCGTGCGACGCTTGGGGAACCTGTTCGCTGAATCCAAATTGGACTTGCCAGCGGCGGACTTTTGCTTATTATGAAAATAATTCGGACGCGAGCGTAGCTCAGTTGGTAGAGCATCACCTTGCCAAGGTGAACGTCGAGGGTTCAAATCCCTTCGCTCGCTCCATTCTTTTATATTCAATCCCATTCACCCGGCACGACCGGCTCCAGCTTTTGATCGTCTGGTATTCAACTTCGGTGAAGGCCCGCGCGTCGGCCAGCGCCGGCCCCAAGCGCTCCACCAGCACGGAGTTCTTCGCAAAACTCAGGTAGTAATAGACCACCGGGCTTTCCCCCGGAAAAATCAGCCGCGACTTTTCGGAAACCGAGGTCTGGAAAGAGCCAGGGCAGTTCTCGACAGCTTGCCGTCGAAGCAGCGGTGAGCGGTGTTTTCATTTGGCTCAGTGTTTTCATGCCTTCTGACCCGCTCACCCCTTCTTTGTTCAATCCCACTAGGAAATATCCGGGCTAGCGGCGGCGGCTCGCCGCCCGATCTCCCCAAGGCACCGGGACAGTGCTTTAAACCCGCAGCCGGAACGGACCGCGCTACGTAACAAGTGGAAACGCTCAAACCATCTTCCGGCGCCAGCCGGCGACAAACATGCCGTTGCCGCCCCAATCCTGCGGCCAGATAAACTTTATAGCGGCGGCCGGTTGATCGCCGGAGTGAATCTCCGGCAGCCTCATCGGTTCAAATTCCGAGGCAAAGTTCACATTGAAATCCGCCACTACTTCCACCGTCTCCGCGCGCGTCAGCGTGCAGACGGAGAAAATCAATTTGCCGCCCGGCTTCACGCCCGGCGCGACGTGCGCCAGCAGGTTCTTTTGGATTTCAGACAGCTCGCGCACGTCATCCGGTGTGGTTGTCCACCGCGCCTGTGGATTGCGCTGCCACGTCCCAATGCCGCTGCACGGCGCGTCCACCAGCACGCCGTCAAATTTGGTTTTCGTCGGCAGCTTCGCGCCGCCGTCCCAGTGCGCCGAACGATAGTTGAACACTTTCGCCCGCGCGGCCCGGCGTTTCAGTTTGGCCAGGCGCCATTCGGCGCGGTCACTGGCCCAGATCAAGCCCTTGTTTTGCATCAGGTCGGACAGGTGCAGCGTTTTGCCGCCTTCGCCGGCGCAGGTGTCCCACCACGTCTCGCCCGACTGCGGGTCGCAGAGCAAACCGACGGCCTGCGACGCGATGTCTTGAATCTCAAATTCGCCCGCGTGAAATTCCGGCGTCTGGAACAAATCCTCCTCGCCGTCATACCGCAGCGCATCTGAAAATCCCGGCGGGGCAGACGCGCCCGTAAGCCGCAATTTTTCCGCCAGCGCCGTCGCCGTGCCGCGCTGGGCGCGCAGCCAGAGTTTCGGCTCGCGCTGCAACGAACGCAGCCATTCGTCGCTGACTTCCATCTGCTCCGCCGTCCAGACCGGCACGGCCTTGGCGCGCAGTTCCGTCAACGGAATGCTGGTTTCATGGTCCTGAAACCGCTGGTTTAACCGTAGCGCCAGCCGCATTTTGGCCTCCACGCCGCGCTCGTCGCGCAACCAGACATGCCAACGGTAATAAATGAAAACCGTCTTGGCGATTTCCGTCGCATCGAACGGCGCGAGGTCGCGGAGTGATTTGAGCACCGCGCGCAACGCCGCGTCCGCCGGCTTGTCCTTGCCGGCCTGGCGGATGACTTCCGCCGCGATCTCGTGAACCGGTTGTATCATCGCCCAAGCATACGCCGAGCGTGGCGGCGACACAACGCGCACATGATTATTCTGTTCTCGCCGCCAGTCGCGATTTAGATTGCGCTGGTGAAAGACGAGTTGTCCGCCGCCGTCGAAACGCTCGGCCTGGAAAAAATCCGCCGCCACATCTTTTTATGCGTGGACGCGGGCGAACCCAAATGCTGTCCGCGCGAAACCAGCCTTGCCGCCTGGAACTTTCTGAAAAACCGCCTGAAGGAATTGAATCTCGCCGGCCCGAACCCGCTGGTCTATCGCACCAAGGCCGGTTGCCTCCGCGTCTGCGTGCGCGGCCCGATCGCCGTCGTCTATCCCGAAGGCGTGTGGTATCACTCCTGCACGCCCGAGGTTTTGGAGCGCATCATCCAAGAACACCTGGCCGGCGGCCAACCGGTCGCGGAATTCGCCTTCGCGCAAAATCCGCTGGCTTGATCTTGCGCTCGACTCCGGTAGGCCGGGCGGACAAGCTATTCCTTGGAGAATTATGGCGCGACTCGTGATCACGACCGAAGGCTTTGGCAACCGGGTGCTGGAACTGGCCCTCGGCGTCAACCGCGTCGGGCGCGAGGACGACTGCGAGATCCGGCTCGACCACGCCACGATTTCCGCCTGGCACTGCGAACTCACGCTCTCCGACGACGGCGTTTACGTCTGCGATCATCATTCCACCAACGGCACCTTCGTCAACGGACAGCGGATTTTGGAAGCGTGGCTGGAGCCCGGCCAGGTTTTGAAAATCGGCGGCGTGGAGCTGCTGGTGGAGTCCACCGCCGCGCATATTTCCCTCCCCAAAATCGCGCGCGAAATCCCCCGCCCGCCCGTGGTGCTGCCCGACGGCGCGCTGCTCTGTCCGCGCCATCCGGCGGCCCGCGCCACCTTCAAATGCCCGGCCTGCCGCGAAATCATGTGCAACCGCTGCGTCCGCATGATCCGAATTTACGGGGGCAAACCACTGTTGCTCTGCTGCACCTGCCACCAGCCCTGCCGGCGCATCGGCGATGAAAAGCCGAGGGACAAAAAAGGCTTCCTCGTTTTTTTGCAGGAAACCGTCCGACAGAAATTCGGCGGCCGGCCGCGCGACGAGGGAAAGAAATGAACCCAAGTCGGCCCGCCCCGGATGAAATTTGCCCTCGGTTGCCGGGTTGGTGGAAAAACCGGGGGATCGGCGCGGCCCGGCCGTGGCCCGGTTGAAATATAATTAACCAACGCCCCGCCGGAGACGTCTGATAGGCAGATTGACAACGCGCCGCCACCGGCGCGTTGCAAAATTCTCGCATGAACAAAAAAAACCTGCTGCTGATCGGCCTGGCCGTTTTTCTGGCGTTGATTTATGCCGTCTTTTTCACGGACTGGTTCCGGTCGCAGACGGTGAAAATCTCTCATATCCACCGCAACCTGGGGCACCGGCAGGCGCCGGGCGATGCGATGCCCAATTTGGTCTTCTTCCTTAACCGCTCTTTCCGGCTTACGGAAATCAAGGTGGTGCCGCTGGCGGACTATAAAACCAATCCGAAAATCCTGCCGCTTTGGCATCTGGTTTCCGACTCCAATTCGGTGCCGATAAAAAATTTCTATTACGGCCAGTCCGACCGGGCCATGCGCGGCCTCAAACCGGCGGTTCCCGGCACCCTGGCCCAACCCCTGACCAATCACGTCACCTACCGGATTTTCGTCCAGGCCGGCCAGATTCAGGGCGAACATGATTTTGAGCTGAGGTAGCCGCCGGTTTGTTTCCGAACGAATTCCGCCCAAACGCGCCCTGCGGCTGCTTCTTCAGCCGGTCAATGGCCAAAATGCCGGAGCGTCTGATAGACGAGGAACGCCGCGACGTAAGCCAGCCCGCTCATGTAGGCGATCTGGAACAGCGCCCATTTCCAACTGTTCGTCTCGCGGCGGACGACGGCGGTGGTGGACAGGCATTGCGCCGCCAGAATGTAAAACACCAGCAGGCTCGCGCACGTCGCCGTGTTGAAAATTGGCGCGCCGTCCGTGCGTTTCGCCTGCCGCAGCGTGCCGTAGAGCGACGACTGGTTGCTTTCCGCCGCGTCCTTGCCAACGCCATAAACAATCGCCAGCGTCGAGACGATGACTTCGCGCGCGGCAAACGAGCTGAGGATGCCGATGCCAATCTGCCAGTCGTAGCCGAGCGGCGCGATGACCGGCTCGATGACGCGGCCGATTTTGCCGGCGAAGGAATTTTGCAGCGAATTCTGCGCGGTCAGCCGGCCGGCAGTGTCGAGCAAAGCCGCCGCCTGATTCGTGTCGCCGCTCGTTTGCAGTTGCGTGGCCTGCGTCGTCAGGGCGACGGCGGCGGCCGGCGGGCGGGATTTGGGATAATACGACAGCGCCCACAAAACCAATGAAATGGCGAGGATGATGGTGCCCGCCTGCTTCACGAATATTTTCGCGCGGTCGTAAGTGTGCAGCAGCGCCACCCGCAGGCCCGGCACGCGATACGGCGGCAGTTCGATCATGAGCGCCTTGCTTTCGCCGGGGAGAATGGTGCGCCGAAAAAGCATCGCCATGCCCAGCGCCGTCGCCACGCCCAGCGCGTAGGCGGCGGTGAAAACGAGCGCGGCTTTCAGCGGCGAGTGCGGAAACAGCAGCGCCGTGACCATTGCGTAAACCGGGATGCGCGCGGAGCACGCCATCAGCGGCGTGACCAGGATCGTCACCAGCCGGTCGCGCGGATTTTCAATGACGCGCGTGGACATGATGGCCGGAATCGCACACGCGTGCGCCGAAAGCAGCGGCACGAAGGCTTTTCCCGGAAGGCCAAGCCGGCGCATGATTTTGTCCATCACGAACGCCGCGCGCGACAGGTAGCCGGTGTCTTCCAGCAGGGAAAGCGCAAAAAACAAGATGCAGATTTGCGGCAAAAAAACCAGGATGCCGCCGACACCGCCCACGACGCCGTCGGAAACCAGGCTTTGCAAATCGCCCGCTGGGAATTGGCCGCGCATCCAGGTCTGGATGCTGGCGAACAGGTGGTCAATGAGTTCCATCGGAATTTGCGCCGCCCAGAAAATCAGGCCGAACAGCCCCAGCATGACGGCCAGGAAAATGCCGACGCCGATGGCGGGATGTGTGAAATAATCGTCGAGCTTGTCCGTCCAGGCCGAGCGCTGGACGATGGCGGCGTCCATGACGCGCGTGGAAATCTGCTCGGTCCATTCGTAGCGCGCCTGGAAGGTGCAGCCGGCGCAGCCCGCGCAGTGCGGGTCCACATGATCCACGGACTCCGGCATCGCGCCGGCGGCGAGCCGGTTCAACTCCTGTTTCAATTCATCCAGCCCGTCGCCATTGCGCGCGGAGACCGGCACGACCACGCAGCCGAGTTCGTCGCGCAATTTCGCCACGTCAATGCGGATGCCGTCGCGCCGCGCCATGTCCATCATGTTCAGCGCCACGACGACCGGGCATTTCAATTCCAAAACCTGGCTGGCCAGAAAAAGATTCCGTTCGAGGTTCGTCGCGTCCACCACCACCAGCGCGGCGTCGGGCGCGGTGTGCTCCAATTTTCCCTGCAACGCGTCGGACGCCAGCTTCTCGTCCGGCGACTGGCTGTCGAGACTGTAAAGCCCCGGCAAATCCACGACGACAATCTGCCGGTGGTCCAAATGCAGCCGGCCCACCTTGCGTTCGACCGTCGTGCCGGGAAAATTCGCGGTCTTGGCGCGCAGGCCGGTGAGCGCGTTGAACAGGGTGGTTTTGCCCGCGTTCGGATTGCCGACGAGCGCCAGCGTGAACGCGTGGTGCGGGTGCGGCCCGCCCGCCGGCGGCGCGGATAATTCAGGACTCGCGCTCATGCGCCACCATGTTCCTTCAGGGCGCAATGGCCGGGCTGGCAGACTTCCACGCGGACGCGCGCGGCCAACTCGGCGGATAAACCGAGACGCGAGCCGAAAATTTTCAGAATCAGCGGGTTTCCGGCGCGGACCAGTTCCACGCGGCGGCCCACGCAAACGCCCAGCGTCTTGAGCCGCTTGGTTTCCTCGTCGTCCGTCTCGACGCTGCGCACGACGGCGCAGACGCGCGGCGGCAGCGCATCGAGCCGCACCGTGGGGACCGGTTGTTCAATAATTGTCACAACGATGACAAAATAAGCTTTCGCCCAGTCAAGTCAAACCCTCCGCAGACGGAGGTTGACGCCAGCCGGAGGCGAAAACGCCTACTCTCAAACTGAAACCTACCATTCCACCGCCCGGCCCGCTGCCGTTGGCTTGCGATTTGTTGTCGGCCCCTTGCGCCTGGCAACGGACGGTGATTGTCAACCGTCCCGAACTCCGGCAGATTGCCGGCGTGAAAGTTTTAAATTTATTGGGATTGGCGCTGGCCGCGGGACTATTCGCCGGTTGCAGCAAGCCGGATGCGGCGATGACGCTGCACCCGCTCACGGTGGACGATCTGTTACCCAAGCACGCGCAGCCGAAACTGCCGACGATGAAGCTTTATCTCGGCGCGGAAATGCTCGATGCCGAGCTGGCGCTGACCGAGCAGGAAGAGATGACCGGCATGATGTTCCGCACGAACATCCTGGAGACCGACGCGATGCTGTTCGTGCTGCCGCAGCCGCAGCGCGCGAGCTTCTGGATGAAAAACTGCCCCGAATCCATCTCCGCCGCCTACATCACGACGGACGGCGTGATCCAGGAAATCCATCACCTCGAACAGAACGACACCAACTCCGTGGTCGCCGCGCGCGACAACATCCAGTTCGTATTGGAAACCAAGGAAGGCTGGTTCGGGCGACACAACATCGCACCCGGCACGGTGATCACTACGGAAAAAGGCGCTCTCGCGGACACTTTTTTGCGTGGGCGACAGTAATTAGCAATTATTTCCCGCCCGCCAACGCGTCCAACTTGGCTTTCAATTCGGCCTTCTCCGGAAGGCCGGTGAGGCGGTCGGCCACTTTGCCATCCTTGAAAAAAATCAGCGTAGGAATCGCCTGAACCTGGAAATTCTGCGCCAGCCCCGGCGACTCATCCACGTTGATTTTGACGAACTTGATTTTGTCAGTGTAGCCGCCGGCCATCCGGTCCAGCATCGGCGACAGCATGCGGCAAGGGCCACACCAGGTCGCGTAAAAATCCGCCACCACCGGCGTCGCGCAGCGCGTCACCTCGTCGGCAAACTCGCCCTGCGTGATGTGCTTCACGTCCGCCGTGGACTCGTTCATCGCCGAGGGCTTTTCGCAGCCGGCCAGCGCCAGCATCGCCAGCGCCGCAATGGCTGGAAAAATCCTCCGAAAAATCATCATGGCGGCAATCTAACCACCTTCGCGCATTGCGCAAATACTATTCTTCACTGGAGCGGCGCTCTGCAAGTGCCGGGCACGACAGTCAGAGGCCGCCGCCACAAACGATTTGCGAATTTTTCAATCCCGCTTACGATTCGGCCATGCTGTCGCTCGAACATCTGTCCGCCCTGCTCGAACCCAGCCGCGTCGCCGCGTCCGCACGCGTGCGGGAATTTTCACTCGGCGGCAAAAAATTCTCCTTCAATTCGCAGCCGGCCATCATGGGTGTGGTCAATCTCTCCGCCGATTCGTGGTATCGCGAAAGCGTGTGCTTATCGGCGGATTCCGCGATTCAACGCGGCAGGGTGCTGGCGGCGCAAGGCGCTCAGATCATTGATGTCGGGGCGGAATCCACGCTCGCCCATGCCGCACGCGTGGACGACGCGGCGCAGAAATCCAAGCTGATTCCGGTCATCAAAACACTACACCAGGAAAAGATTCTTGTGTCGGTGGAAACCTATTCGCCCGCCGTCACGCGCGCGAGCCTCGCCGCCGGCGCAAACATTTTGAACCTCACCGGCATCGCCGGTTCGAAGGAAATTTTCAAGCTGGTCGCCGACCACGACGCGGCGGTCATCATCTGCCATGTCGCCGGCCAAAACGTCCGTGAAGTCGGCGATTTCGATTTGAGCGCCGACCCGATTCCGATGTTGCGCGGTTTTTTTGCGCGGCAGATTGAACTCGCGCAAAAGTGCGGTGTGGAAAAAATCTTCCTCGATCCCGGCCTCGGTTTTTACTACCGCAATTTGCAAGACAGCGCCGTGCGCGTGCGGCACCAAATGAACATTTTCTTGAACACCTTCCGGCTGCGCGAGCTCGGTTTTCCCATCTGCCACGCCCTGCCCCACGCGTTTGATTTTTTTGGCGAAGAAGTTCGTTGCGCCGAGCCGTTTTTCGCCGTGCTGGCGGCGCTTGGCAAGACGGATGTGTTCCGCACGCACGAAGTCCCGCGCATCCAGGCCGTGTTGGACACGCTGAAAACTTTTTAACCGCAGATGACGCAGACGGACGCAGATTTATTTTCTGCGACAGAGGAAAACGCCCTCCTCACCCGAAGAGGCAATCCATTGCTGACAAACTTCCAGTCCGTGACGCGCCAGCAAATTCACCGCGCGCGCCGGGGTGTAGCGATAGGAGAAAAAGAGCCGGACGGCCTCGCTCTGTGCAAAAGAAAATTTCTCGCCGCCGACTTGGATTTGCCGGGCGTGGCGGAAATGAAATTTGGCCATGACGCGTCGCAAGCCCAGCCCGCCGGTTTCGATGCTGAAACGCAAAGCGCCATCGCGCGGCTCCAGGCCGAGGTCGAACAGAAATGCCGTGAGCCAGTCGCGCGTGAGCGGGTTGTCATATTGCGGCAGGATTTTTTCCATGCTTGCGGCGTAATCATCACCAGGAGTCAGGTTGGCGCTGAACAGTAGATAATCATTGGGCCGCAACAGTGCCGCAAGCTTCGGCAAAATCTGGCGCGGCTCGAAATTCGGGATCATGCCGAAGAAAGTGACGAGTGACGGGTGACGGGTGACAAGTTGGGCGGGCAAGTCGTCCGCCGTCGCCAGGTCGCAAACAAACGGAAAACAATTTTTCTCCGGCAAGATTTTAAGCGCCGCCTGGCGCGCGACGAGGACCATCGCCACGCTGACATCGCAGGGGGCGTAGGAGAACTTTTTGCCGCGCGACTCCAAATGTCTCATCAACTGCACGTCTTTCTGCCCGCCGCCGCAGCCGAGGCCGATGAGGTGCATGGACCGGGCCTGAATCATTTTGGCGGTGGCGGCAAAAGCCTCCTCGTAAGCTGCCAGGCAATTTTTGTCGTGGCGCGCGGGCGAATACGCCTCGTGCAGGGCCAGCCATTTTTGCGTTTGCTTGACGCTGTCGTAATGAAACTTGTGGTTCACACGGCGCGTGCGCAGCGAGGCCAGCAGATCCCGCCGGACGTTTTCGGGAAACTGGCTGGGATG
Source organism: bacterium (assembly GCA_021780905.1). Lineage (GTDB taxonomy): Bacteria > Verrucomicrobiota > Verrucomicrobiia > Limisphaerales > UBA11358 > UBA11358. The sequence goes on along the minus strand of JAJXXW010000059.1, from coordinate 36,597 downwards.
GATCGCGACTGAAACGCTTTTGGTCATGTGCGTTTATTTCTGCGGAAAAATCCGGTAGAGCAAAAGATAAATCATCACCCCGGTGACCGAAACATACATCCACAGCGGCCAGGTCCAGCGGGCGATTTTTTTGTGCGCTTCAAAGTCATTCCGCTTCGCGCGCCACAGCGTCAGCAGAATCAGCGGCACGATGGCGGCGGCCAAAATGGTGTGCGAGATCAGAATCGTCAGATACACCGGCCGGAACCACGCGGGATCAAGAAACCGCGTCGGGCCGTGGTGCAAGACGACGGCAAGCCAGGTGTGATAGGTCAGGTAGCAGACCAGAAAAACCACGGAGGTGAAAAACGCCGCAATCATGCAATTGCGGTGGGCAATCTTGTTGCCGTGCTTGATGAAGTAAAAACCAAACGCCAGGAAAACGGCGCTCAACCCGTTCAGCGTGGCGTTGACGGCAGGCAGATCCTGAATGGTCATGGCTCGCTTTCCAACCGGCGGACGGCGGCCAGAATTTTCGGCTGGACGGCGTTCCAGTTCACGCCGTCGCCGCCCGTCTCGAAAAATCCGCGCAATCGGGCGTGCCGGTCCACGATGACAAAAATTGTCGTGTGGATGAAGAGATCGGCGACGCTTTTCTGGTCTTCCAGCTTCACCGGCACGGCGCTCAGTTTCAAACTGCCGCTGGCGAGCGCGGCGATTTCACTTTTCGGGCCGGTAAGAAAAGTCCAGCGGGCGGAATCGGCGTTGAATCGCTGGCCGTATTTTTTCAGCACGGCCGGCGTATCAAATTCCGGGTCGGTGGTGAGCGTGACGAGTTTGACGGCGCTGTCCGGCGGCAAAAGGGTTTGCAGCGAACGCATCTGGCCGGTCATGCGCGGGCACGGACCGGCGCAGCGGGTGAAAATAATGTCGGCGACCCAGACATGGTTGGTAAAATCCGCGAGCGTCGTAATCCGGCCGTCCTGATTGGTCAAAGTGAAGGCGGCGACGGAACCAATGACGAGGAGTTGTGGCAACTGACGGCTGCGATTGATCTGGAAAAATGAAATGAGCAGGGCGAGGCCGAGCAGGCCGCTGACGAAGCCAAAACCCAGCCAGATGGTGCGCGGTGGGCACTGGTTTTTTTCCGTCATGGCACGACGGAGTTATTCAAAACTTTGCGGCGCGGCGCTACCGGACTTGGCGGCCAGCCACGCGGCGAAATCTTCCGGGCTTTGCACAACAATGAAGCCGCCGGCCATCGCGGCGTGTCCGTTGCCGCAGAGCTGCGCGCATTCAATCTGGTAGCGACCAACTTTCGTGGGCGTGAAAGTGCAGGGAATCCGCAGGCCGGGAATGGCATCCTGGGTCAGACGCATGGCCACGAGTTTCAGCGAATGGATCACGTCCTTGGAACTCAAATAAATCAGGACCGGCTTGTTGACGGGAACGTGGATTTCATTCAACACCTGAATGTCATCCTTGCCGGCGGGGTCGGTCGGATCCACGCCAAAGACATTGTTGTCGGACACGAGCTTCAAATCCTGCCGGCCAAATTTGCCGTCCGGGCCGGGATAACGGGCGTTCCACGCGAACTGCTGCGCGACGATTTGGACCACGGTGGCTTCGTCCGGCTTCGGAAAATGGCTGACGTTTTTCCCCCATAACGGCACGGCGATGCCCAGCAGCAGGACGGCCTCCACCAACACCACGCCGAGTTCGGTGTATTTGGGAATGCGACTTTTGGAGCCTTCGTAGTCGGCTTTCGCATGGCGCGCCACGTTGAAACGCCAGAGCACGTAGCCGAAATAAATGATCCAGCCGACGAAAAGCACGAGCATCAGCCAGTGGACATAAACGAGGAGGTCGTCCACCGCATGGCCGTTGGCCGAGGCGAGTTCGGGCAGGCCGAGCACCCGGTGGGCGAAACCGTCGCGCGTGCCGGCGTCGGCAAACCATTGAATGATTGCAGCGATCCAGTCTTTCATACTTTTAATGCGTTTGGCGAAGTTTGCCGTTCCGCCGCCACGGTGAGCGCCTCGCTTTTGCGAATGGCGTAAATCAAAAAGGTCAGGAACGCGCCGAGCACGACCACCAAAATGCCCAGCAGGGTCAGAATGCCAAGATTCATGCCGTTAACCATGGACGAGGAGCCGAGCTCGGGATTGGCACTGCCGCAGGCAGCGCAGGCGAGGAGCCTCACCGGCGCAAACACGGTCAGGAACAGCAACGGCAATAGGGTGCGGGGCAATTTCACAGGTAGCTGACGTTTTTCAATTTCTTCAAAAAATAAATTCCATAGACGACCACGAAAATGCCGGTGGCGATTCCGGCGACACCCCAGAGCAGGCGGCCCGACTGAAAGGCCCAGGCGGCGCAGCCAAACGAGAGCGCGGTCAGCAGCGTCACAAAAATCAGATGAAAGGCTTTGAGGGACATTTTAATTCAGTGGGAAACCGTGCCAGGCGGAAATCCATTCGTAGCCCAGACGGTCAAGCCCATCAGGCCGATAAAAAAAAACACGGTGAAGGCCAGCACGGTGTAGATCAGTTTTTTCTCGGACAGCAGGTGCATCAGGTAGCCGGCGACAAGAAAGGCGTTGACCACGGCGATGGCGAGGATGAGCGCGACCTTCAGCGTCCAACCGTCGCCAAGATGGGAGAACGACGTGGCAATCATGGCCGACGTGGTGCAGAGGACGACGAGAAACACCACCGCGCACAGACGGATATAGCTCTTCAGGCTGACGGGCTTTTCGGATTCGCTCATAATAGTTCAGGTCAAATAAAGCACAGGAAACAGAAAAATCCAGACCAAGTCCACGAAATGCCAGAACAGGCCGGAGACCTCAATCCGGTTGGTGAAGCGTTCGGGATCCGTCTTCCACATCCGGCTGCCCGGCCCCCAGAAGTAAAAAATGACGATCGTGCCGCCGAGAATGTGCAGCGCGTGCAGGCCGGTCAGCGTGAAATAAATCGCGGTGAACGTGTTGTGGCGCGGGCCGTAGTTGCCCATCTTTTTGATGTCCGCCGCTGCCACGGTCACTTCCTTGAGTTGGGCCGACCGGGTCGCCGGCGCGCGCAAGTCCATCAATTCCTTTTCGTCCTCGACGATGCGGCCGTGCAGCGTGACGGTGCCGGTCTTTTTGGCGAGGTCAAAATCCTTGGATTCCGCCACAAGGTGGCCGTCAGCGAATTTGCCGTTGGTCAGCGTGATTTCGTAATGAATCAGCTTGTCGTGGTATTCGTAGGATTTGATTCCCAGGAACGTCAGCGCCAGCAGGATGGTGCAGGCGTGGAAGAATTTAAACTTGCCGAATTCACGCACCTTGCACGCCGCCCACGCGAGCAGCGTGGTGATGGCCGAGAGCGCGAGCAGCAGCGTGTTGACGGTGCCGAGCGTGACGTTGAGCCAGCCGTGCGGCCACATGCCGGGTTCCGCGCCGACGCGCAGCAAAACGTAGGCGGAAAACAGGCCGCCGAAGAGCATCACTTCCGACGCGAGAAACAGCCAGATGCCGAGCTTGGCGTTGTAGATGCCGGTGTCCGGCCGGTTTTCAATTGTATAGGGAATTTCCATGAAAAATCAGTGGTGCGTGCTGGGGGTAATCGGCGCGGCGGGACTCTCCGGCTCGTCCTGCGGCGTGAAATCAGTGGCGTGGCCGGGCGCGCTGTATTCGTAGGGACCGCGGACAACGTGCGGTTGGTGCGCAAAATTACCGTGCGGCGGCGGCGTGGGCGTCTGCCAGTCAAGCGTGGTCGCGCCCCACGGATTATCACTGTTCACTTTTTCGCCGTGGCTGATACTGTAAAATAAATTGATGATGAACGGAATTTGCGCGATGCCCAGCGCAATGGCCGCCCAGAGAATCCAGCCGTTCAACTGCAGCACGCTGCCGGGCAGCGCGTCAATAGCGCCGGGCACGCGCGCGGCGGAATAGTTCACCGCGCCGTCGCTCATGCGGCGCAGCATACCCTTGATGCCCTGCGCAAACATCGGCATGAACACGAGGTTCATGAACACGAACGAACACCAGAAATGCACCCGGCCCCAGAACTCATTCATCCGGCGCCCGGTCATTTTGGGAAACCAGAAATACACGCCGGCAAACAACGCGAAGATCGTCCCCGGCGCAACGACGTAATGAAAGTGGGCGATGACGTAATAGGTGTCATGCAGATACAAGTCAGCGGCCGCGAGCCCCAGCGGCAGGCCGGTGAGGCCGCCGATGCCGAACATGGGCAGGAAACCCAGCGCAAACAGCATGGGGGTGTTGATGCGGATCGAGCCGCCCCAAAGCGATAGAAACATGCACGTCAAAATGATCACCGAGGGAATTGAGATGATCATCGTCGTTGCCTGAAAGAATGTGGCGATCTTCTGGCCCATGCCGGTGAGATACATATGGTGCGCCCAGACAATGAATGAAAGGAACCCGACAAACAGCACCGAATAGACGAGCGATTTATAGCCCCACAGCGGCTTGCGCGTGTTGTTGGCGATGACTTCGGCGACGATGCCCATCGCCGGCAGAATCAAAACATACACTTCCGGATGGCCGAGGAACCAAAATAGGTGCTGCCACAGGAGCGGACTGCCGCCGCCGCTGATGTCCCCAAGCTGGCCGCCGACAGCCAGACCGGTCGGCAGGAAAAAGCTGGTGTGGGCGAGATTGTCCATCAACTGCAAAATGCCGGCGGCTTCGAGCGGCGGAAACGCCAGCAGCAAAATGAATGCGGTCACGAATTGCGCCCAAACGAACCACGGCAGGCGCATCCACGTCATGCCGGGCGTGCGCAACTGGATGATCGTGGCGATAAAATTCACCGCGCCGAGCAGCGACGAGGTGATGAGCAGGACCATGCCAATGATCCAGAACGCCTGGCCGTGCGTCGGAATCGTCGTGGCCAGCGGCGAATACGAAGTCCAGCCCGCCTGCGCCGCCCCGCCGGGAATGAAAAAGCTCACGAGCATCACCACGCCGCCCAGGAAAAAAGCGTGAAAGCTCGCCATGTTGATGCGCGGAAAACACATGTCCGGCGCCCCGATCATCAGCGGGACAACGTAGTTGCCGAACGCCGCGAACGCCAGCGGCACAACGCCGAGGAACACCATGATCGTCCCGTGCATCGCACCGAAGGAATTGTAAAGATCGGGCGAAATCGCGCCGTGCGCCGCCGGCTGGCCGAGGATTTTTTCCAGTATCGGGCCGAACACCGGCACCGGCACGCCCGGATGCGCAATCTGCCAGCGCATCAGGAGCATCAGGAAAAATCCGAACAGCATAAAGCACAGCGCCATGAAACCGTATTGGATGCCAATGACCTTGTGGTCGGAGGAGAAAATGTATTTCTGCCAGAAGTTCGGCGCGTGGTGTTCGCCGTGGCCGTGGTCGTCGTGCGCGTGTGCTGCGGGTGTCTCGCGAAATGGCGGAAATTGTTGGGTGTCTGACTGCATAGATTTTATTTCAATTTGTTGCCAACCAGCGCCGCAATGAGCAGTGGCAGATAAATGATGGACGCCAGAAACAACTGGCGTGCGCGTTGCGCCGTGAGCTGCCGCGCGAACCGCACCGCGCACCCGAAATAACCCGCGCCCAAAATCAGCGCGGCGACAAGATAAATTCTCCCGCTCAACCCGAATGCAAACGGACACAAACTCGCCAGCATCAATGCCAGCGTGTTGAAAATCGCCTGTTGCGCCGTGCGATTGCAGCCATCCGTGCAACCGGGCAGCATCACGAAGCCGGCCTTGGCGTATTCGTCGCGATACAGCCAGGCGATGGCCATGAAATGCGGGATTTGCCAGAACGCCAGAATTGCAAACAGCACCCAGCCTTCGCCGCTCAAATCATTGCGCGCGGCCGTCCAGCCCATCAGCGGCGGCAATGCACCAGGAATCGCGCCGACCAAAGTGTTCACCCAGGTCACACGCTTCAGCGGCGTGTAGATGAAAAGATAGCTGACCGAAGTGACCGCGCCGACCACGCTCGTCAGCGGATTCGCGAGCACCGCGAGGTAGGTCAGGCCGATGACGGAACACGCGCCGCCGAAAATCGCGACGGTTGCCGGCTGCATCCGGCCCGACGGCAGCGGGCGGATCGCGGTGCGGCGCATCTTGGCATCGTAGTCGCGTTCGAGCCACTGGTTCAACGCCGCCGCACCGGACGCGACGAGTGCCGTGCCGAAAAGCGCATGGAACATCAGCAGGTAATTCACCGCGCCGCGTTCGCCGAGGTAAAAGCCGACGAAAGTGGTGAGAAGCACCAGCCCGGTGAGCCGCGCCTTGACGAGATCCGCGCCGACCGCCGCGAGACTTTTTTCCGCGCCGGGCGTGGCGGGCAATGCTTCCGCAGATAATTTCATTCGTTGGTGTAAAAATGGCGGCCAGAACCGCAACTAATTCAACTTATTTTGTCATGCCACAGCAAAATTTGCAATGTCGTTTGGCGCGAAATTATCCAGGGAAATGCCTTGAATAAGCTCGGCAAAAATCTTATGCCGCCAGCCGCGTGCGCCGCGCCGCGATGAGCCACCACAGCGTGCCGGTTAGCAGTGCCGCCGCGCCGCCCATGACATGCAGCGTGGTCACGTCCGCCGCCTTGTCCGACCAGATCGTCCACGCGCCAAGGCCGATTTGCAGCGTCAGCAGCGCGAGCCAGAACCAGGCGAATCTGGTCAACGGGTCGCGGCCACCGAGTTTTTTCCGCGCGAGCAGCGTCGCCGCGGCGACGCCAAGGAAAATCGCGTAGGCGACGAAACGGTGAACCATTTGCAGATTCACCTGAAACGCGGTGATGGGTTTGCCGACCCAACCGGGCGGACGGTGCGCGTTGTAATCGGCGATGGCCGCGTGACTGGTGTCGGGCCAGAGTTTGCCGTGCGCGGACGGGAAATCCCAGATCGCCAGACCGGCGTGCTGATGCCGCATCGTCGCGGCGATGAGCAGTTGGACAAAGATCAATATGGTGACGTAAAGAATGTGGCAGCGAAGTCCGCGCGGCACGGCGATTTGTTTCTTGCCGGCGGATTCCATCCACCAGCGGCTGGTGAACAGCGCGAGGGCGGCGGTCAGCACCAGAAAAATTTGCCCGACCGCGCCGTGCGGGACGCCGAGCCAGTCGAGCTGCCAGCGCACGCGCAGGCCGCCGAGAATTCCCTGCACAATGACAAGCAAAAACGCGGCGATGCCGAGCCATTGAACCCATTTGCGCGCATCTTTCAGCCAGAGCCAGACCGCAAGAATAGTTGTCAAAAAACCGACGCCGGACGCGAGCAGCCGGTGCGAATGCTCGTAAAAAATTCCGCCGATCCATTTGTCCACCGGGAACAGGAACATGTTGTAGCCGTAGGTCGTCGGCCAGTCGGGCACGGACATCCCGGCTTCGTGGCTGGTGACGAGGCCGCCGAGGCCGATGAGCAGGAAGGTGGTGACGGCGTTGGCGACGGCGAACCAGAATAGCGCGGGCTGGTATTTGTTGCTCATGCGTGAAAAAAGAACGACCGCTGCGGAATTTTTCGCGCAGCGGCCGTTCGCGGGCGAAATCCTATTTCACTTCGAACGTGAAGTTTTGCGCCGCGCCGTCGGCTTTCACCTCAATGTCGGCGGTCTGGGTGCCGAGTTTGCGGTGCGCGGCTTCGAGCGTGTATTTGCCGGGCGGAACATTCTTGATGGTGAACTTGCCGTCCTTGCCGCTGACGGCGAAATACGGACTATCAATGACGCTGACCCACGCGAACATCCACGGATGCACGTCGCACTTGAACTTCAGGAACGGCTCCGGCTTGTCAAACGTGAAGGTCAGATCCGCGCCGCCGGGCATCTGCACCTGGTTGGATTCCGGGTTGGCCGTGGGCACGGTATGGACGTTGTGGACGCACGGGTCGGAATTTTTCACGATGACTTTTTGGCCCGTCTGCACGGCCAGAATCTGCGGCGTGTAGAGGCAGCCCTTTTGGTCGAGCACCACGGGCGGGGTGCCGGCGGCGGCGGGCTGACTGGGAACGCCTTTCAGCGAGACGATGACATCCGCCAGTTCACCGTTGTCGCCAACGACGTAAAACGTGGTTTTCGGCAGCGCGCCGGGATACATTGCGGCGCAATTCGGGTCATCCTTGATGGGAGTGATTTCCTTGGCGGCGGGCGCTGTGCCCCTCAAGGTGATGGTGCCGGTGATGTCACCGGCGTTGGCGATTTGGATGGCGGCGAAAAGCCCGACCGATAGCACTAATGGGAATTTTTTCATAATTTTCAAACGTCGCAAACTATCATTCGCACGCCACCGTCGCAAGTGGTTTGTAAAATTTTTCACAAGGCGGCCATCACCCGCACCATGGCCAGCGCGGTTTGCGCGGCCTCGGTGCCGCGATTGTGGTTCTTGTCGAGACAACGCTCAACAGCCTGTTGCTCGTGCTCCAGAAGCAAAACTTCGTGGATGACCGGCACTTGGTGCTGGATTTGAATCTGCGCAAGCGCGTTGCTCACCGCCTCGCCGATGTGCTGCGCGTGCGTCGTCGCGCCCCGCAGAATCACACCCAGACAGATGATGGCCGAAAATTTTGAGTTTTGAGTTTTGAGTTTTGAGTCCGCCGCCAGTTTGGCGGCGACGACGGGAATTTCATACGCGCCCGGCACGCGGACGACTTGCACCCGGCCGCCGGCGCGGAGAATTTCCGCTTTCGCCGCGCGCAGCATTGCATCCACGAAGCGGGCGTTGTATTTCGAGGCGACGATGGCAAAGCGGCTGCCGCGCGCGGAAATTTTCTGGGCCGGATTTTTTTGCAGCATGGGAAATGATTTTTGGATTCAGCCCGGGGAGGTTATTGGCCGTTCCCGCCGCTGAGCGCGACATTGACTCCGTCCGGCACCGCCGGCACCGCCGGTTTTTTGTAGTGGCTGGTTTCCTCGTCGGCGACCCGGGCGGCCTCCATCAGCATGAATTCCCAACGACACTCAATGGTGCGTTGCGGCGGCGCCTTGAACGGCTTGACCTGAAACTCGCCGCCCGTGAACGACAGCAGTCGGTAAAACGCCGATTCGCCGACCAGCGCGCCGACGGCGGCGTGCGTGACCACGCCGGCCTCGATGTAAATCTGGCCGCGCATTTCGGGATTGCGGATTTCCAGGATGGAAGAGTGACGGCCATTGCATTCCATCTGGATGAGTTCGGTCAAACCGACCTGCCGCAGGGCGCCGGTGAACCCCTCGCGATTCCAGGAAATCAAATCGTTCAACATGTTGAACACGGTCCGGATGCCGTCGGCAGTCACGGGCTTTTCCAGAAAAAGTTCCGCGCCGTTAACCAGCGCGTCGGCGCGCTTGCTGTCCGAGGCAAGGCCGGTCATCACGGCGATTTTCAGGCCGGGATAACGGCGGTTGACGATGCCGAGCAACTGGAGTCCGTCCAGCAGCGGCATGCCGATGTCCAGCACCACGAGGTCCATCGCGCGCTCCTGCAGGCTGGCCAGCGCGCGGTCGGCGGACGCGGCGGTGTGGATCTGCCACGCGCCCTTGGAAAATTCCGCGCACAGGCCGCCAAACAATTCCAGAAACGCCATGCTGTCGTCCACCAGCAAGACGTGTTGTTTTTTCTCCGGCTCAACGTGGGCCGGCGCGGCGACCGGCGGCGGGGCGGCGGGCGGGGTGTTCTCGTTGGAACGGGTGACGAGCATTTTGGAATTGAACGCCGTGCCGGGCAGCGGCGGCGAATTTTCAAACCGCATTGCCACGTCGCCAAGCCGGAGCGACTGGCCGGGCTTGACCACGCCCGCGGAAATTTTCTGGCCGGCGATGAACGTGCCGTTGGTGGAAATCAGGTCGCGCACCTCCAACTCCCCGCCGCGCAGGCGCACCTCGCAATGCCGGCCGGAGACGGAGCTTTCGAGGATCTGGAAGGCGTTGCCATCCGCCCGGCCGATGGTCGTCCAGTGCTCGCCCAGTTCATGCGCGGTGCCGGCGAGCGACGGGTGGTTGACGACAAGTCTGGCCATTCAAAGTTAATTCCGTTCAGCCTTGATTATCCGCGAAAAGCTCCGCCGGGCAATTGAAAAGTCATCCGCCCCGGCCGCCGCTCATCCCCGGCTCCGATAGAGCGCGACCAGCGCCGCGCCAATGGCCTGCGACAATTCGCCCAGCGCGGCGGGCATGATTTTGATGGTGTCGCGTTGCTGCGGCCAAAGATACGGCCGGGCGGCCTCGCGGATGCGCCGCAGGTAGCGGTCGCGGAATTCCGGGGTGGTCGTCTCGCGGTCCATCAACCCGCCGCCGATGACGACGATGCCGGGGTCCAGTGCCATCACCAGGTTGGCGACATGCAGACCCAGCACGCGCGCCTGGAAATCAAAAATTTCCATCGCCAGCGCGTCGCCTTGCTGCGCGCGGCCGCGCAACGACAAGACTTTTTCCTTGATCGGTGCGGCGGATCTCGCGAGTTCGTGATCGGGATATTTTAATAATTTTTCCGCCAGCAAATGCGGCAGGCCGGAAATCGTCGTGTAAGCCTCGACGCAGCCCCAGTCGCGTCCGCAGCCGCAGGGAAAGGGTTTGCCCGTGAGGCCGAGCAGATGCAACGGCGCGGGCATATGGCCGGCCTCCATCCCGGCAAGCGTATCGCCGTCGAGCGAAAGCCCGTCCGCGCCGACAAACGCCGCGCCGAGGCCGGAACCGGGCATCAGCATCATCACCGAAACTTTTTGGCCGCCGCGCGCGATTTTGGCCTCGGCCACGCCGCCGTAGTTGCCGTCGTTGCCCACCACCAGCGGCAGCGGCCGGCCGGCCGGCTGGGCCAGCGCGGCGCGGTAATCGGCGCTAACATCCCAGCCGCAAAAGCTCGCCGGCAGGTTCGGCGACTTGCCGAAAACGCCGTCGCGTTCATACGGCCCGGGAATCGCCAGGCCGACGCCCTGCACCTGCGCCCAGGTCAATTGATTCTGCGCCAGAAATTCGCCGATGCCGGCGATCCAACCGGCAATGACCGCCGCGCGGCCTTGCTGCGCGTTGGTCGGGCGCTGGAGCAATTTTGTGGAGACGGCCTCGCCATTTTCGCGGACGGCGGAAAATTTGGTCGTGGTCGCGCCGCTGTCCGTGCCGATGAAAATTTTCTGGCTCATGATCATGCCGCCAAGGCGCTCTTCTCCACGGCCGCGAAAGGCTGTCCCTGCCGGCGGCAGGGGTGGAATGCGGGCGCACAATGGCTTGAATGTGCGGGAAACCTAGTTGAATTTTCCCGCAGTTCAAGCCCAAACCCCGTGTTCCCGCCGCGCCCGCCGCCGGCCGGCCGCCGCGTCATGCCGGCGGCACTGACCGTCCAACGTCGCCGGACATGACCCGCAACCGGGCGGTGCAATCTCATCTGAAATTAGAGTGCAATTGAATTCGCCGGCCCTTTTATGCTGTGAAACCCAGCGTTCCCGAAGGTGCGTGACGCCGCCGGTCTCTGGCAATGAGACCGCCGCCGGATTTCGCCCTGCTTGACTCCGCTGCATATTCGGGCAGATTACGTCCCGGCCCTTTGAATTCCATGCCCGCCAAAATTTCCGCCGCCCTCCGCCGGCGCGCCGCCCGCATCCAACTGTTTTTGTGCGACGTGGACGGCGTGCTGACCGACGGCTCGATTTTCATCGGCGGCGCGCACGAGTTCAAACGCTTCAACATCCGCGACGGCCTCGGCCTCGTGCTCGCGCGGCGCGCGGGCCTGAAAGTCGGCTGGGTTTCGGCGCGGCCGTCGCCGGCGACGAAAATGCGGGCCGACGAATTGAAGATTGATTTTCTCGTCCAACAGGGCGACAACCTCGGCAAGACGGCGGCGATTGAACGGCTGCTGGCGCGGGAAAAAGTAACGTGGGCGGAAACGTGCTTTGTCGGCGACGACATCATTGACCTCGGGCCGCTGACGCGCGCGGGACTGGCGGTGGCGGTCGGCGACGCGGTGGCCGAGACGCAGGCGGCGGCCCATTGGGTGACGCAGGCCGTCGGCGGGCGCGGCGCCGTGCGCGAGGCGGTGGAGATGATTTTGCGGGCGCAGGGAAAATGGAACCAGTTTCAGGAAAAATACGCGGAATGAAGGGCGTCGCGGCCAGTTGGCGGCGGGCGGGCGTCGCGGCTTTGATGTTGTTCGCCGCCACGAGCGAACGCGCACAGCCGCTGCCGGCCGGGCACGCAACGGATTTCACGTCGGTGTCGTATTTCGAACCGCCGCACGAGCAGCAGGTCAAAATGAAGCTGTCGGGTGCGGAAGCGTCGCCGCTGCCGGGCGGGTTGCTGGACGTCAAACAACTCCAAATCGAGACATTTACGGTGGAAGGAAAGGCGGAAATGGTGGTGAAGGCGCCGCAATGCACCTACTCGCCGTTCGACGGCGTGGCGAGTTCGGCGGGCCATCTGGCGCTCGAATCGGGCGACGGCAAATTCCACATCGAGGGCGAAGGTTTTTTGTGGCGGCAAACGAATTCCGCCTTGACCATTTCCAACCGGGTGCGGACGCTGATCAAATTGCCGGAAGCCACGGTGCCAGGATCATGAACAAAATTATTTTCATTTTGACACTGGGTGCTTGCGGCCTCGCGGCGGCACAGTCGGCCACGCCGGAGCCTTCAGCCCGGTCGCGGCCGCCGACGGAAATTGATGCGGACGTGGCGGACATTGATTTGAACCTGCACCAGGCGGTCTATCAGGGCCATGTGCAGGTGACGGATCCGCAGATGCGGTTGACCTGCGACTGGATGCGGGTGAACCTGCCGACGGGCGGCAATCATTTGGATCATGTGGAGGCGAAGACGAACGTGGTGATTAATTTCATGGATCAAAAAGGCCAGACGAACCACATCACGGCGGCGCAGGCGGTTTATGATTACAAGGTCGTGAACTTGGTCACGAATGAAACGGTGACGTTCACCGGCAACCCGGTGGTGGAAACCCCGGACATGACCATCTACAGCGAGCCGCTGGTCTGGGACCGCGCCGCCAATAAATATCATTTCACCGAGCCCCGGATGGTTCCCCACGCCAGCGGCGGCACCAACGGACCGGCCACCAGATTTTTTTAATGGACCCGGACCCGAACAACGGCGCCTTGCTCGCCACGGACAAGCTGGCGAAGGAATACCGCGGCCGGCGCGTCGTCAACGGCGTGACGGTGGCGGTGCGCGCCGGCGAAATCGTCGGGCTGCTCGGCCCGAACGGCGCGGGCAAGACAACGACGTTCAACATGGTCGTCGGCGTGGTGAAGCCGGACGAGGGGCACGTCAAATTTCAGGACCGCGAAATCACCGGCCTGCCGATGCACCGCCGCGCGCGGCTGGGCATCGGCTATCTCACGCAGGAGCCGTCGGTGTTCCGCAAGCTGACGGTGGAGCAAAACATCCTGGCGATTCTGGAGACGTGCAAGCTGTCGCGCGACGAGCGGGTGGTGCGTTTGAAATACCTGCTGGAGGAACTGGACTTGACGCCGATCCGCGCGAGCAAGGCGTATCAGTTGAGCGGCGGCGAAAAACGGCGGCTGGAAATCACCCGCGCGCTGGTGACGAGTCCGAAATTGCTTTTGCTGGACGAACCGTTCAGTGGCATTGACCCGATTGCGGTTTATGAGGTGCAGAAGATCGTGCGCCGGCTGAAGGAACGCGGACTGGGGATTTTGATCACCGACCACAACGTGCGGGAGACCTTGAAATTGATTGACCGCGGCTACATCATCCACAAGGGTCAGGTGCTGGTGGCGGGGTCGGCGGAATTTCTGGCGAACGATCCCAAGGCGCGGGAGATTTATCTCGGCCCGGAATTCAACCTGTAATTTTGAGTTTGGGGTCAAGCGGCCGCTGAAGTTCCAAGCCAAACCTAAAAATTAAAACTTAAAATGTTTATGGAGCGCCTGCCCGTCACCGTCGGACAATTTCACCGTGAATACGGCGCGGCGCTGGAGCTGAAGCTCCTCGCCGGCGAGGCCGGCCTCGACCGGGTCATCCGGGAGCCGACCGTGAACCGGCCCGGCCTGGCCCTCAGCGGCTTCACGCGCTATTTCGCCTACAAACGCCTCCAAGTCATGGGGCACGCGGAGGTTTTTTATCTGCGCTCGCTGCGGCAGGAGGAGCGCGTGGCGCGCTACGCTTATTTGTTCGCCTACAAGATTCCCTGTCTGGTGTTCAGCCGCTCGCTCAAGCCGGACAAGGATTTCTTCGCCGCCGGCGCCGAGGCCGGCGTGCCGATTTTCCAAACGCCGCTGGTGACGATGAAGTTCATCAACAAGGCGACGCTGGACCTCGAAATGATGTTTGCCCCGCGCAGTTCGGAATTGGGCTGCATGGTGGACATCCTCGGCATCGGCGTCATCATCCGGGGCGAGAGCGGCATCGGCAAAAGCGAGGCCGTGCTCGCCCTGATCGAACGCGGTTACAGCCTGGTGGCCGACGATGTCGTCAAAGCCACGCTCGTGGACGGGCGCGACGTGCTGTGCACCAGTGCCGAACTCACGCGCAACCACATGGAAGTGCGCGGCATCGGCATCATCAACGTCGCGCAGATGTTCGGCGTCAAGGCCATCCGCAAGGAAAAGAGCCTGGACGTTATCATCACGCTCAAGCAATGGGACGAAGTGGCCGACGTGGAGCGGCTCGGCATGGAACAGGAATTCGTCAAGGTGCTGGGCGTGGACATTCCGCACGTCACGATTCCCGTGCGGCCCGGCCGCGACATCGCGCGGCTGATCGAGGTCGCCGCGTTTCAGATCAAGCTGCGCAAATCCGGCTACAACGCCGCCGAGCAATTGAACGACCGGCTGCTGGCCCAGATGGGGGAAAAGCCCGCCGCCGTTGTGCCGGCAGAACCCTGAATTTTTCATTGGCGAAAAAACCGCCGCAGCTTATTTTAACGGTGATTAAAAACATGAGCGCCAAAAAGGCCGCAGACGCCGAGTTTCTGACCAAGGAACTCACCATTGCCAACAAGTCGGGCATCCATGCCCGGCCGGCCGCCATGTTCGTCAAGACCGCCAGCCGTTTCGGCAGTGACATCTTCGTGGAAAAGGACGGCGAAAAAATCAACGGCAAGAGCATCATGGGCCTGATGATGCTGGCCGCCGGCCCCGGCAGCAAAGTCACCTTGCACGTCAAGGGCGCGGATGCCGCCGCCGCCCTCGTCGAACTGGAGGCGCTCGTCAAACGCAAGTTTGACGAGGATTAGAACGATTGGGACTAGCCTGCATGGCGGTTGGTTGAGGCCGGAAATTTTTGGGGAGTAACCTTTGCGGCGGATCGCGTCCGGCAGGGTGGCCCGGATGGGTCGGTGCCAGATTGCCGTGCCCCAGCGCCTCATGCCGCACCTTGGAAGTGGCGCTCCCAATCTTCCCAGCAAACCGGAATCGCTTCACGGCAGGACAGGCTTGACTCACGCATTGCTATCATCGGCCACCCCTGCCGGGCCGTGGCGGGCCGGATTAAATTATTTCCGCCGCCGACCCGGTGCTGGCATAATTCCCAAGCATGGCCAAACGCAATCCATTAATCCGCCCGTTGGTCCACGCCCTGCACGCGTATGTGCCGGGCGAACAGCCGAAAATCAAGGGACTGATCAAGCTCAACACGAACGAGAATCCCTATCCGCCATCGCCCAAAGTGCTGGCCGCGGTCCGGGCGGCCGTGGATGGCCGGTTGCGGCTTTATCCGAATCCGACCGCCGAAAAACTGCGCGCCCGGCTGGCGAAGCTGCACGGTTGCCGGCCGGAGAATCTCCTCATCGGCAACGGCTCGGACGAAGTGCTGGCGCTTGCCGTGCGGGCGTTTGTCGAGCCAAACTCAACCCTCAACCCTCAACCCTCAAAACTGCCGAAGGCCACGGTGCAGTATTTCACGCCCAGCTATTCGCTCTATCCGGTGCTGGCCGACATCCACGGCGCGGCCAAAAACGCCGTGCCGCTGAATCCAGATTTTTCCATGCCGCCGGTTGCCGAATTGAAATGCGGCGGGCAATGGCAGTTCAACGCCGCCCTGACCCTGGTGACCACGCCGAATGCACCCAGCGGACGCGGCTACCCGACAACTGAACTGGAAAAACTCTGCCGCGCGCAGAAAGGCGTGGTGGTGCTGGACGAAGCGTATGTGGATTTTGCCAGTGAAAATGCGCTGAAGCTGGCGCTCAAATTTCCGCACGTCCTCGTCGCGCGGACTTTTTCCAAGGCGTATTCGCTGTGCTTCCAGCGCGTCGGCTATTGCGTCGGCCCCGCCGAACTCATTGCGGCCCTGGACAAAATCCGCGACAGCTACAACGTCAACGGCCTCGGTCAGATTGCCGCCGAAGCGACGCTGGACGACTTGAAATATTACCGGGCCAATTTCAAAAAAATCGTGGCGACCCGTGAATGGCTGGCGCGCGAACTGACGAAACTCGGTTTCCGCGCGTTGCCGAGCCAGACGAATTTCATCCTCGCCCGGCCGCCGGTGTTCACAACACCGGACTGGCTCCAGAAACTGCGCGACCGGAGAATTCTCGTCCGCTGGTTCAGCGCGCCGGCCGTGCGGGACTATTTGCGCATCACCATCGGCACGCCAGCGGAGGCGGCGGCGCTGGTCCGGGCGGCCAAGGAAATTCTGGACACCCGAAAACCATGACCAGGAATTAACGTGCGCCCGCTTGCGCTTATATTGTTTCTGTTCGCGGCGGTGGCCGGCGCGGCCGCCGGGCCGACGAATTATTTCTGCGTCGTCTGCGGCCGGGGGCCGCTGACCGGCCGCCTCTGGCTTTCCAAGTGGGGACCGGTCTGCGAGGACTGTTACCGGCTGGAAAATCATTGTTCGCTCTGCGGTCTGCCCGTCCGCGCGGACGACGGGTCGGTGAAGACCGGCGACGGCCGGTTCATCTGCCGCTTCGACCGGACCAACGCCGTGCTGGACGTGGCCGGGGCGCGGGAAGTTTTCGCGGACGTGCGGCGCGACCTCGTCGAGTTGTTTGGGCAGGGCTTCGCGCTGAAGTTTCCCGACGTGACCGTGAACTTGTTCGACGTGGATTATTGGTCGGAGCAGGGACGCGAGGACCATCTCCACAAGTTCGGCTTTGCCTATACGCGCCAGGCGCGCAACGGCGACTGCACGCACGAGGTCGTGCTCTTGAGCGGCCGGCTGCGCACCGAAATCGCCGCGACCGCAGCGCATGAATACACGCATTTATGGATCAACGAAAACCGCCCGGCGGAGCACGTGATGGATGACGACACGACCGAGGCGATTTGCGAACTGTCGGCCTACAAGCTGATGCAGGCGCACGCGCAGCCGGCGGAGTTGGAAAAAATTCTCGACAATCCCTACACGCACGGCGAAATCAAAACGCTGGTGGCGCTCGAACAGGAACGCGGCATCGGCTCCATCCTGGACTGGGTGAAAAACGGCACGACGGCGAAACTGGCACCGTCATCGCCCGCGCCGGCCGCAACGGTGCAAAGTCAAACGGTGCCGCCCACGAATGCGCGGCCCCCGCTGCCCACGCAGTTGAGCCTGGGCGGATTGCTGTTCGACGGCCGGCATTATCTGGCGATACTGAACAACGTATCGTTTGCGATGGGCGAGACCAAATCCGTAAGAATAGGGGGCCGTTCCCTCCAGGTTCACTGCCGCGAAATCAATGCCGACAAAGTCGTGTTGGAACTGGCCGGCCGGCCGGAGCCGGTCACCCTGACGATTGGCGAGGGAAAATTTGCGCCCTAGCTGACTCAATGGCCGCCATGGCAATGACCGCCGCAACAGCCGCCGCCCGCGCGATTGCCGCCGGATTTTTTGCCGGCATTAGTGTCATGGCCGGCACCGGCGGCGGCGAAGGTGGAAAATTTCTTGGCCAGCCGGGTGGAGCCGCAATGCGGACACCGGGTGCCGCGCCACTCGGCGGAGCGGATCAGGATTTCGGAATCGTGTTCGCACTGGGCGCAATGGAATTCGTAGATCGGCATGGCGGAAAAATAGCCCGGGCGGCGCCAATGTTCAAGCGCCGAGGGATCGGTGGAAAGAGTGGCCGTCGGCAGAGACCTCACCACGCCCGCGCGTATTGGTTCGGCGGGGTGAGTCGGTGTCCGAGCGCCTTGGCGGCATGGGCGGGCCAGTAAGGATCCACGAGCATTTGCCGCGCGAGCAACACCAGGTCGGCCTGGCCGCGCCGCACGATGTCGTCCGCCGGTTTTGGTTCGGTGATGTAACCCACGGCGGCGGTGGCGATGTCCGCGCCGCGTCGGACTTTTTCGGCAAAAGGCACCTGGTAGCCGGGCTGGACGGTGATCGGTGCGTCCGGCACCACGCCGCCGGAACTGCAATCCAGCAAGTCCACGCCTTCGGCCTTTAATAATTTCGCCAGCGCGATGCTGTCCTCAATCTGCCAGCCGCCGGGCATCCAATCAATCGCCGAGAGGCGCACGGCGAGCGGCAGCTGATCCGGCCAGACCTGACGGACGGCCCGCGTGGTGTCGAGCAGCAGCCGGATGCGGTTCTCAAAGCTGCCGCCGTATTGGTCCGTGCGCCGGTTGGTGAGCGGCGAGAGAAATTCATGGAACAAATAGCCATGCGCGGCGTGCAATTCCAGCCATTCAAAGCCCGCAGCCAGCGCGCGTTTCGCCGTCGCCACGAAATCATCCTGCACGCGGAGAATGTCGGCCGTGGTCATGGCGCGCGGCACCTGGGTCAATTCGCCGCCAAACGCGAGGGCGCTGGGCGCGATGATTTCCCAGCCGCCCTGCGCGGCGGACAAATGCGCGCCGCCGCGCCACGGCAGATCGGCGGACGCCTTGCGGCCGGCGTGGGCAATCTGGATTGCCGCCACCGCGCCGTGCGCCTTCAGAAAGTTCGCGATGCGCGCGAGCGGCTCAATCTGTTGCTCGTTCCACAAGCCGAGACAGCCCGGCGTGATGCGGCCTTCCGGCGCGACGGCCGTGGCCTCGACGATGACGAGGCCCGCGCCGCCGACGGCGCGCGAGCCGAGATGGACATAATGCCAGTCGTTCGCCACGCCGTCGGTGGCCGAGTATTGGCACATCGGCGAAACGCCGATGCGGTTGCGCAGCGTGACCGAGCGGACGGTCAGCGGGGAAAACAGATGCGGGCCGGAAATTGTTTGATCCATAGCGCGGACAAACTAGGCCGGAAACCGAAAAGCGCAAGCGTCAGAATGTCCGGGTGCCGGCCGGTTGAGTTGTCTGTTTTGATCTCGCCGACGATTTTCGATGGGGAAAAAATTTGCCGGCCTGAAAGCGGAGCCGGTTGCGTTGATCATCGCCGGACATTTTCTTGAGAGGTTGAGGGTTCCACTTTCAACCGCTCAACCTTCAATCCATCCGGTGGCTCTGCCGCCGACAGTGGCCGGCGGGTAAATTTATTCCCCGACCAGGCGGTAGGGATTAGCCACGTCCTCGCCCACGCCCACGGCGGGCGACGCCTTGAGCGAGAACATCACCGCAATGGTGACGTCGGCCGGGCCGCCGGAATTGTTCGCCACACGGAGCGAGAGCGCCGAGGTCAAACTGCGCAGGTCGCGGTAAATGGTGAAGATCTGGTCCTGCAACCGCTCGGTGACGATGTTGAAATCTTGGGTCAAGCGGCCGCCCCAGTTGTCGCCGAGGCGGACGAAAAAGCTGCTGGTGACGATGTTGTTCTCGGTCCAAAAACTGTTGCCCCAGGCGCCACCGCGCAGATACCAGTAGCCCAGGCCCCAGCTCCAGCGGTCATCCGGCGCAAAGGTCAACTGCTCGAAGGCCAGGTTGAGCTGGCCGTAGTCGAGATCGTAGCGGGTCTGGGATTCCGCCGCGAGCCAGGTGCGCGGCTTGAAGGTGAAGGTGGAATAAAGGTCGTCCAACTGATGCTGGCCGGGTTGGGGATCGAGCCGGCAATCGAGCTGCAAATTCCAGTCCAGCAGCCGGTCGAGTTGGCCGTCGCGCTGGGTCTGCAGGGTGTTGCGCAGGCCGAAGCGGATGACGTTCTGCGTGTCAATGGAGTCGATGCTGTTGTAATCGGGAAAGTCCAGCGGCAGTTCCAGCAGGCTTGGCTGTTCGCCGTCGAACTGCGGCAACTGGCCGGGCGGCGTGCTGGGGTTGGGCACAAAAACATAGTTGACCGACGGCTCGAGGATGTGCCGCAGGCCGTTCACCTGCAGGACGGAGTTGGTTGCGTCCCGCCACAGGCGCGAAGCCTTGCAGGAGAGTTCGACGCCGGTGTTGAGGACCTCGCGGTGCACATCGCCGTTGGGCGCGCCGTTGGTGAGGTTCTGGCTGCTGTAATAGGTCAGCCGGCCGCCGATGCGCGGCGTGACGGTGAGCCAGTGGCCGATCGTCCACGGCAGGGTGAACTGGTGATAGGTGTCGGCGCGGGTGGCGGAGTTGGCGTAGTAGCCGTTGGTGGCCTGATACAGCCCGTTGGTGTAAAGGCTCGCGTTGCTGACGAACTGGCGATACGCGCCGAGGGAGCTTTGGCTGTCATAATACACCGGCGTGTCCAGCACCTGCTGCCGGTAGCCGGTGAGCTGCACATCCGGCAGCCGCTCGACCTGGCTGAAAAAGCTGTTAACGCGCGGGGTCGCCAGCGCGTCCAGGCTCCAGTTGTCCCAGTATTTGTTCGCCTCGACGAACGTGCCGGGCTGCGGGTTGACGGCAAACTCGCCGTCGTAAAAATCATTCATCAACAGCGGGTCGGACTGGTAGTTGACGAGCGCCTTCAAGTTCAAATTCGTGGCGGGCGTGGCCTGCCAGTTGAATTCCATCAACTGCCGGTCCCGCGGCATGCTGCCAAATTGCGGAAAGGCGTTCGTGCTCGTGTTCGCGCTGCGGTCGTTGAGATAATAATATTTCAGGCTGGCGACGCCCCAGTCGCCGAAGTTCAGGGTCGCGTCCGGCCCCGCGCCCACGCCGCGTTTGGCGCGGTAGTCCAGATGGAGTTGTCCATCCGCCGCGTCCCCAAGATACCAGCGGTAGGTGTTCAACAGAAACGCGCCGTAGGTGCTGCGGAAGCCCGGCGCGAAAGTGAAGTTGTTGGCGTGCGCCCCCAGGTTGCGCTTGTAGTAGGGAAAATAAAACACCGGCACGCCGTGCGCCGAAAACACCGCGTTCCACATTTCCACCGACTTGCCGGGAATGATTTTGATCCGGCTGGCGCGGACTTTCAATTCCGGGTCCGCAACATCGTCGGTGGTGACAAAGGCGTTGCGGGCCACATAGACCCGGTTGCTGCCGTCGCCGGTCAACTCGGTGCCGCTGGCGAACACCGGCCATTTGCCCGTGCGGAACTGCGCGCTCGTCATCTGGCGCGTCTTGAAATTGTAGCGGATGTGGTCGCCGACCCACAGTCCGTCGCCGGACTCGATGCGGACATGACCGTCCGCCGTCACCTCACCCGACTTCATGTCCAGCGCCGCGCTGTCCGCCGTCAAATGCGCGTCGCCATAGCGCACATAGATGCCGTTCGTGCCGGTGGCCGTGCCGGTGGTCGGGTCGTAATCCATCTTGCCCTCGACCGTGCCGGGGATGATTTTGCTGAGCGCCTGCACCTCCCAAGAGGGCGATTCTTGGGCGGCGGTGGAAAAAGCGAAACTCCACAGCCCGGCGAGGATTATCGGGGCAATGGCGGCAAAGGGTTTCATCAAGCGCGGCCAATTAAACAGAATCTACCGGCGCTGCCAAGCGAGTTTCCACCGCGTTCTTGGAAGCGATCCGGGGTTGTTGGGATGGTGCCGGCGGAGGGGGTCGAACCCACACATCCTCACGGATACCAGATTTTGAGTCTGGCGCGTCTGCCAATTCCGCCACACCGGCACATTGATTACAAGGCAGTTACAACTGTTTCTCCGAGCCGTTTGACAATTGCTATATTCTGACGATAGGAAACGCCCCGGCACGCCGTGGAACAATAATCATAGCAACTCGCGCTCTTCACACTGCTATTCTTACCAGAAGGTGGTGGACAACCGCAAGCACCCAATTCGAGGCCTCTGGTGCCGCACCGGCAAATTCAAGGCGGCTGATGGCCGCAAAAAATCCGACGGGAACCTCTCACCGCCGCCACCGCCGCCGAGTTTCAGGCGGAGTTGCGCACCCTTGTGGTGGAACGCGGGCAAATCCACCTGCGCCCCGACAGAATTTGCGCGAGCCACGTCAAAGCGGTCTTGGGTCCGCTCCGCAAACTCCGCTCGGCGCGCACCACCAACTTCGCCCTGGTTTGTTTGCGCCACGTGCTCAAGGCCGCCCAATGCGACCCGTTGATCAAGTTTTTGTCCGTCGAGGGATAAATTCGCTCATTTGCGAATGCTCTGCGCCATTGCACTCCAAACTCCCGCCTCGCCAGTCGCACTTTTGATGAATGCGCGTTTTCAAAAATTGACGCCGCGCCTTTGCGCCGCGCCGGCTCTTGCAATGGTTGCTCACAGCACCGTCCGCTTCAAAAAAGTCAGGCCGCCCAGGGCTAAAAAATTACTCCGACAACTTCGCCATCTGCCGCTTTGCCCGGCTCACCCAGACGCGGTCGCGTTTGCGCTGGTAGGCGGGCGCGTGCGGATCATCGTTGAGCACGACCAGGAGTTCGGCCCGCGCCCGGTCGGGCTGGTTTTGCGCGGCATAAAGCTCGGCGAGCTGCACCTTGGCGCGCGGATAAGAATGGTTCTCGGTGATGTGTTGCCAGTAAAGCAGCGCGTTTTCCGGCTCGCCGAGCGCGGTGAGGGTTTCGGCCAGCGCCATCATGGTGTGGCCGTAATCGTGATCCGGTTTTAGTTTCACGACGCCTTCAAGCAGCGGGCGGGCTTCGGCGGGCCGCTTCAACCGCACCAGGCATTGGCCGAGATGCGCGCGGGTGTCCAGGTCCGCCGGATCGCGGGCGAGCGCGGCGCGGTAACTTTTCTCCGCGTCGGCGAATTTCCCTTTTTGAAAATAAACGTCGCCGAGCTGAAAGTGATGATAAGCGTTGTCGAGATGGTGGATTTTGGCCTGCAATTCCCTGACGCGGGCACGACTGCCGGCGCCCGGCAGTTCAAAGCCGGTGGAAGCCACGGCGCGATACACCAGCATGTAATAAAAGAATGCGGCCAGTCCGGAACCGATGAAAATGAAAAACGCCCAGAGCCATTCGCGCCGGCGCAGGGCGTGAACCAGCATCCAGACCTGAAACACCGTCACCGCCAGCCAGACCGGGCTGGTCAGGAGAAAGCTCAGTGGGTCGAACATTTTCGCCAGAAACTAGGGCGGATGGTTCCGGCTGGCAATCAAAGATTTCCGGCGCCGCGCAATGTCCGCTTGTTTTCGCGCCGGAATTTTTCAACAATCTGCGCGCCGCATGCATCCGACGGTCATCATCGTGCCGACTTACAATGAACGGGACAACCTCCCGCGCATGGTGGCAAAACTGTTGTCACTGCCGGTGGGCGTGGACGTGCTGGTGGTGGACGACAATTCGCCCGACGGCACCGGAGCCATCGCCGACGAACTGGCCGCGCAGCATCCGGCGGTTCACGTTTTGCACCGCGCGGGCAAGGAAGGCCTGGGCCGCGCCTATCTGGCCGGTTTCCACTGGGCGCTGGAGAAAAATTACGAGTTCATCTTTGAGATGGATTGCGATTTTTCGCATGACCCCGATGAAATTCCGAATTTTCTCAAAGCCGCGCAGAGCGCCGACCTGGTGCTGGGCTCGCGCTATGAGGGCGGCATCCGCGTCATCAACTGGCCACTGAAACGGCTGATGTTGAGCCGGTTTGCGGGCAAGTTTGTCAAGGTCGTCACCGGCATGCCGTTCAGCGACCCGACCGGCGGCTACAAATGTTTCCGGCGGCGTGTGCTGCAGGCGCTCGCCCTCGACAAAATCCATTCCAACGGCTACGGCTTCCAGATTGAACTGACACACACGCTGTGGCGGCAGGGTTTCACGGTGGTGGAAGTGCCGATCACGTTCACCGAGCGCACGCAGGGCCATTCCAAAATGGCCGGCGGAATCATCAACGAGGCCTTCTGGCTGGTCTGGCGGCTCTGGCTGCAAAACGGCCTGCGCCGTTCGCCGCGCAAAAAATTGTAACTGGCATTTGCAAATTGCCGGGAGATGGACGATCCCTGTTGGCATGAAAAAAATAACGTTGCTCCTCGGCGTGCTGTTCGCCGCCGCTTTTAACCTGTCTGCCGCCCTGCCGCAAGCCGGAGAGGCCGCGCCTGCGTTCGCCGCGCCGGACCAGGACGGGAAGACCGTCAGCCTCGCCGATTTTGCCGGGAAGAAAAACGTGCTGCTGTATTTTTATCCCAAGGACTTTACCGGCGGCTGCACCAAGGAGGCCTGCGGTTTCCGCGACCGCATGGGTGAGTTGCAGACGAACAACGTCACGGTCATCGGCGTGAGTTTCGATTCGGCCGACAGCCACAAGAAATTCATCGAGAAATACAACTTGAACTTCACCCTGCTGGCCGACACCGACGGCAAAATCGCCGCCGCCTACGACGTGAAGATGCCGCTCATGAACATGGCCAAGCGCGTGAGCTTCCTCATCGGCACGGACGGCAAAATCCTCCACGTCACCAGCGCGATGAATCCGCAGACGCACTTCGACGAAATGAAGGCCGCCATCGCGATGCTTCCGAAAAACTGACCACCGGGATCTTCGGGACGGGAAAAATCCGGCGGCGCTGTCGGCGCGACAGGTCCGGTGGGGGGCGGGTGGCAAAGCCGGGTTGACAAGTTGAGCAACTCAGGCGACGGTGTTTTGGACAATCAACAAAACTGACGAGGCCTTATATGAAAACAAACATTTTAAAAAATTTACTGGCGGCCTTCGTGGTTAGCGGGCTGGTGTGGTCGGCCACGGTAGTGCTGGCGCAATCGGCCCCGCAATTGGCCTACGGGGTGCCGCAAGTCCTGCAACTGGCACAGGCCAAGGTCAGCGATGACACGATCATCGCCTACATCAAAAATTCCGGCAACAGTTACGGTTTGACGGCCGACCAAATCATTTATCTGCGGCAGCAGGGCGTCTCGGACGCCGTCATCACCGCGATGCTAATCCAGCGTAAACCGGCGCCAGTCGCGGTTACGACGGCCTCTGATTCAACGCCGCCAGCGACGGTTTCCGCCTCAACACTGCCAGCGGCGACCACCATCACTACCGCCAGCGGTTCAACGGCCACGGTGGCGCCGACGGTGACTTATTTGGAAACCGCCCCGGCCACGACCTATTACTACGCCCAACCAAGCTATTATCCGGCTTATTCTGGTTACCCGGCTTATTCTGGTTATGACTGTTACCCTTATTATGGATACCCAACCGTATCTCTAGGCTTTGGATGGGGCAACTGCTGGGGTGGCGATTGGCTTGGATATGGTGGATGTTATGGGGGTGAAGGTTATTATGGCGGAAACTATCACGGCGGAGGCGACTATCACGGCGGAGGTGGAAACTATAACGGTGGCGGCGGAGGTTTTCACGGCGGAGGTGGAAACTATGGCGGTGGCGGCGGAGGTTTTCACGGCGGAGGTGGGCATCGTTGACATAGTTCGGGTTGATCGCGAACAAAATCATTTTTAGAAGCCGGGCCACCATTTGATGTTGGCTCGGCTTTTTGCGTAAAATGAGGCGTGGCTGGCGTTTGAATTTCTGGGATTTTGAACTGTTTTATTCCGTTGCATCTTTGGCCGGTGATGGTTTATAAAATTCCGTCCCTGCGACTTCAAGGCTTGATCTTTTTACGACTACCACGGCCCTGCGATCCATGAAAATTAACGGACATGCTGCATTCAATCTCCTGCCAGCGATATACGCGTTGGTCATTTTGGTCGCTAGGCCACATTCGCGCCATTACATAAATCCCAACACGAAAGGATAGATACCCATGCAGGATGAATGAAATAAGACGGTTGAACTTGCCGGAATCGGCAAGTCCATAAATTAAAAGTGCAGTCCAGCAGGACTGCACTTTCAAAGAGGATATAGAGGAATTATTTAGATTTTTCAGACTTGAGCTTGGCCCAACGCATTTTTTGAGCCGCAGCGATCTTCGCGCGTGCTGCTGCACTCATTTTACGCTTTGCCGGTTTGACCGTCGGCTTGCCCTTCTTAATCTTCGCCCAGCGGGCTTTTTGCGCGGCTGCCATCTTGGCTCGAACGGCGGCACTCATGCCGCGTTTTTTGAATGCTCTGACTGTTACTGGAGCCGCCCCGCCCAGAATTGAAGCGAGCTCTTTATTCAAAGCTTCAATCTTGTCTTTAAGGTCAGCCGCACGGCGTAGTTGTGCCGTGGTTAATGTTGATAGGTTGTTACTCATAGTGAAGATATTATAGGACTAATAACGAGAATCTCAACAGCATTTACCTCATTTGACTAAAAATAAAAAGTGTGTTGTCATAAATCAAGAAAAGCCGATTTTAGGTAGTGTCCTAATTTGGATTTAGGACTCGATTACAGCAGTTTTGGAGAATCTTCTTTTTCCTTAAACTCCGGCTCGCAAATTTTAAGCGGTGGAAAACCAACCTTGCCGGAAAGTTTTAGAAGATGTTCGTCGTAGGTGTGAAGTTCATCTACCTGATGCGCGATGGCAGTTGCAGCGTGAATCGCATCTTTTGGCTTCAAATGTGGGAAGTCCCAGATTAAATGCCGCGCCGCTTCGGCAATTTGCCTGTCGCAATTTATTGCCCTGATATATTTATGCATGAAGTATTTTTGAATCAACTCCTCATGCTTTTTTGAAAGTTTATCTGGGTTGCCTTTAATCCAGACGCATTCAACAAACGTCGCGGTTGACGTATAAATTTAAAGTGCCCCCTCTCTTGCAGCTTTCTCGATCCGCAGGCACGTTTCCACCCGCCCTGATTCTTTGCCGAACAAGGCGTGAAAAACACAAGCGTCCCAATAAACCGTTTTGAGTCCCATATTATTTGAAAAGTGCTTGGATTTCTTCGATGGTTGGCAGCTCGGATTCTTCTGGGAAAATCCTGATGGAATTGACGGAAATGCTGGTTGGATGCCCCTCCCTTGCGTAGCGGATTAAGCCACTTGCCATCACTCGTTTTTCAAATCCCTTTTTGGCTTCTTTCGCCACGTCGTCCTTTTGGAAATAACAAGTAATCTCCCGCTTGTATGTAGCATCTTGAATGCTGCAACAAAAACCATGTTTCACAGACATGGAATCAATTATGCCCTCAACAGAGCCAAACGCAGTTGTCGCCTCGCCAGAAAGAATAGCGTCGGCAGTGGAAACAACAGATTGAATGAAATCTTCCGGCGCTCCTCCGTTTTTAATGGAAACAGTTTTAACATCCCCACCATCAATAATTGCAGCCAGCCTTCTTGCGGCGGAGACTTCTGTTTTGGAAAAGCCAGGCGGAATTGTCCTGATGCCAGAACGCAGAGAGCGGACACCTTTGCAAATTGCAGCAGTTGTGCGGCGGGATGCTTCGGTTGGATTCAGGTCAATAGCGCGAATGATTGCGCTCCCTTTGTCTAATTGAACACCCCATTTGATTGGCTCGTTGGTGATGTTTTTGGACACGCCCTCAATCAGATCAAAGAAAGATTTTGCCGCCTCGATAAATTTTTCGGGCGTCAGTTTCTTGCCGTCAATTTTAACTTCTATTTGGTTGCTCATATAGCCTCCGCTTTTTGGTTGCTATCGGCATTGCCAACGTAAGCCAATAACAGTTTTTCCACAAGCGGCGATGCTTGGCCGCGCCACAGGCGCAACGCAGATTGCCAAACCGCTTCGTTGACGGAAATACATTTTTTCCTTTTTGCAAAGCCCGTGGCTGGCCGGCCCGCGCCATCGCGCTTGCCTCCCCAGCTTGTTTTTCTATTTATTTTTTCGCTTGCCATATTACTTGAATATGGTATTCTCTTAATCAAGAAAGTCAACCTAAAATTGTTATGGCAAACGAACTGAAAACCGAAGCGAAGGCGCAAGTGGTGTCCATGCTCTGCGAAGGCAATAGCATCCGCTCTGTCGAACGCATGACTGGTATTCACCGCGACACCATCATGCGGCTTGGTGTTCGTATCGGCACGGCCTGCGCCAAAATTCAAGACGGGAAAATGCGCGGCCTGAATTGTAAGAATGTCGAGGTTGACGAGATTTGGGGATTCATCGGCGCGAAGCGGAAGAATGCCAACGCTGCCGGCGCTTACGGCGATGTCTGGACGTTTATCGCGCTGGACGCGGACACGAAGCTGATTCCCTCTTTCATCGTCGGCAAGCGTGACGCCTATCATGCGAAGATGTTTGTCGCGGACTTGGCGGAGCGCGTGGCTGGACGCATCCAGCTTTCTTCTGACTCTCTAAAAGCCTACGGCGATGCCGTTGAACGCGGCTTCGGTAGCGAAGTGGACTACGGCCAGATTTCAAAAACCTACTCACTCACACCGCTCGGAAATGCAGCGCAACCGGCGGCGGTTCGTTACAGCCCTGCCGAAGTGATTAAGGTTGAAAAGACGATTGTTACCGGTATGCCGGACGTGAATCTGATTTCCACGTCTCACGTTGAAAAACAGAATCACACGCTCCGTATGCACTGCCGCCGCCTGACTCGTTTAACGAACGCTTTCAGCAAGAAGATTGAAAACTTTGAAGCTGCGGTTGCGCTCAATTTCGCTTATTACAACTTTGTGAAATCTCATGGCGCAATTCGCATGACGCCGGCACAGGCCGCTGGCGTGGAAAACAGCGCGTGGACTGTGGCGGAGTTGGTAGAGCGTTGCGGTGAATAAGCAGGATTACATAGCCCGCGTTCAAGTTGCGGTTTCGCAGTTACACAACTGCGGCGCGACTTGGCGCGCAACCGTGCCTGTCCACGAAATCTTTCAGGGCAAAACAGTTTGGCAGGGCAACGTAGAAGTTTTCGATCTGCACAATCACCCGAAAGCCAAACGCGCTTACGCATGGAGTCACCGCGAGGGGAAAAACGATGAAGGGGAACGATTCGTGGCTGTCTTGGAAATTCCGCCGGTTGAATCTGCTTTGACCGCCGTGCGCGTTCAAATCGTTAAAGACATCAAAACGGGCTACGCAAAATAATCCGCTGGCAAGTTGAAAATAAGAATCAGGATTTCAAATTAGGACACTACCCGATTTTATGGTAGCTTTGTGGATTCACTGCAGACTCATTGGGTTAAGGGTTTGGGCCCTGCCACACCCGGCTTTACGTGAGAAATATCTGGGTGAAAAAACTCCATTGAGACGGGAGACCCACGAAATCGGCCAGGTTGAGTCCATAAAACCGTGAAACACAACGTGAACCCAAAGCTTTCGCGCCGTCAATTTCTGGCCGCCGCCGCTCTGGCCGGAGCCGCCGCGACTGAAACGTTCCACCGGCTGGGAGCGGCCGAATCACCCGCACCCGTCACGTCGGCGGTCGAGGCCATGCCAGTGATTGACACGCACATTCACCTTTACGACCCGCAGCGTCCCCAAGGCGTCCCCTGGCCCAACCCGGAAAACAAACGCCTTTACCAAACCTCCCTGCCGGCGCGTTATCGGCCCATAGCCCGGCCGCTGGGAATTGTCGGCGCGATTGAAATCGAATGCAGCAGTTGGCTGGAGGACAACCAGTGGGTTTTGGACGTCGCAGCCAGGGACGACATCGTCGTGGGAACCATCGGGCATCTGGTGCCGGGCGCGCGCGGGTTCGGGAAAAACCTTGAACGGTTTCGGAAAAATCCGCTTTTCCGTGGCATCCGCTGCGGGCTGGAGCGTCAATCCGGTCGGGAAGTGAACCACCCTGAATTTATTGCCGATCTTGAGGCCCTGGCCGAAGCCGATCTGGTCATGGACACGGCGAATCCGAGTGTGTCTCTGCTGGCGGACGTGGTGCGGATAAGCGACCGGGTTCCGAATTTGCGCATCGTCGTTGACCATTTGCCGCAAATGATGCCGCCCACCGAACCAGCGGCGAAGGCGTCCTATGGAAACAGTCTGAAGGAAATCCGCGGCCGGCCGCAGATTTATGTGAAGGTGTCGGAAGTTTTGCGCCGCATCGGGGACAGAATTCCAACCGATTTGGATTTTTACCGGCCACGGCTCGACGCAATCCTGGAGGTTTTTGGCAACGACCGCGTCCTGTTCGGCAGCGACTGGCCGAACAGCGACCAGTGGCTTCCGGTTCCGGTCGGCTTCAAGCTGGTGCAGGACTATTTCCTAAATCAAGGCCGTCCCGCCGCCGAGAAATTCTTTTGGCGGAATTCGCTCCACTGCTACAAATGGATTCGGCGGAATGCCCGTCAGCCGCAACTTTAGATACCGGCAAATCCTGGTTTCACAAGGCTTTTGCCGCCTCACGCCAGCCCGGCGAAGGGCGATTGCCCGTCCAAGTAGGCCCAGTGCCGATATGGTTCATACTTTTTCTGGCCCGAGCAGCGCAATTCCAGGGCCGCTTTTTCTTCCGCCGAATAAGGATTGAAATTCGCCGCCACCCCGGCGTTCTGCCGCAGCCAGGCCAGCGAATCTATGCCGGAAATCAGCGTGGTGATGGGCAGGCTCAAGGTGTAGCGCAGCGCTTCCGCCGCCGTGACGCGACCGTCTTTAACCGATTGGGCGTTACCCCCGAGGGTTTTCATCGCCAGCGGGGCGATGCCCTGTTTCAACAGTTCCGGCAGCACCAGTTTTTGAAAACCCTCAGCGTGCGAGTCGAAGACGGAGAGCGGCATTTGCACCGTGTCGAACGGATATTTATGTGCCAAGACCCGCAGATGCGTCTTGGGATTCAAATGTCCGGTAAAGCCGCAGTAACGGATCTTGCCCTGCTGCCGCGCCTGTTCAATGGCTTCAATCACCCCGCCCGGCATGAAGATCGCATCGGCTTCCGCCTCCGAAGCGACTTGATGCACCTGCCAGAGGTCGAGGTGGTCTGTCTGCAACCGTTTCAGCGATTGGGCGAGCATGGCCAGAGCTTTTTCCTTGGTTTGCTGGCCCGGCAAATGGGTGCAGACCTTGGTCATCAGAAATACCTGGTCGCGCTTGCCGGCCAGCGCCTGGCCCATCCACTCCTCGCCCCGGCCATTGTGATATTCCCAGGCGTTGTCGAAGAATGTCGCGCCCAGCTCAATCGCTTCATGGGCAATGCGGGTGGCTTCCACCACGGATGGCGCCAGGGCCAGCGTGTGGCCGCCCAGGCCAAGGCAGGAAACCATTTCATCGTGGCGGCCGAGTTTCCGCTTGGGCACCGGTCGCACCAAACTTTCCGCCAGCCCGGCCCGGCTCAAGAACGCCCCGGCCCCGGCGATGCCCACCGTCTTCAAAAAACTCCGCCGGTTGTGATTCGCGAGGTGCAGCATCGTTCCATTCTGGAATTTACCGGGTCAAAATAAAGGCGAATCTTTTGGTCCACCGAGAACGCCGGCGGCAAAAAATTGAGCAGGCGCCGAACCATGATTGCGCCGGCGACCGGGTCAGACCGGCTGGCCGCGCACCCGATCCTTTTTCGCCTCCAATTCCGCCAGAAGTTTCTGGCGCTCATGAACCAGTTGGTCGCGCAGGGCATTTTCTTTTTCCAAATCACCCGCAACCTGGGCCAGCTCGCCGCGCAAGGCGATTTCGCGCCCGGCAATTTTCGCGGCATAGCGGGAATCCAGTTCGGCCAGCTCTTTTTTCTGGGCGGCGGTGAGCCGGACGGTGGGCGCGGCTTTGTTCAATCGTTCCATCGCAAGTTCGTAGGCGGATTTCATGGCTCACAGTCTAAACTTCATTCGCAGTTCGGACAACAACGTGTTTTCCCCAGTGCTCACCTGGGGATCACAGGTCATGCTCTGCCCCACCGCTGCCAGCACGCATTTCTGCCGCGACCGCTCCGTGAATGGACCCGAACTCAATGCACCAGCCGCGACAGCATCGCGTAGATGATCAACGCGAGCAGCACCAGGCCCAGGCCAAAAAACAAATAGCCGAATGTGCGCGCGATGTTCTTCCACTGGAACCATTCGTCCTTGACGCGGTATTGATCCAGCTTGCCGGTCGCCACCAGCCGGTCATACCAGCGGCGGCGTTCGTGCAGCAGATCCGTCTTGGAAACGCGGCCGGAGAAGATAACGGTATCCATCGGAAATTTCTCGATGCGAAAATGCGTGTTGAAGAAATGGATGGTGAAGATGAAGCCCGCCGCGAGCAGCGCCTCGTCGGAATGGAGGATGAGCGCGATGTTGATGACCCAGCCGGGCAGGAAACGCGTGAAAAACACCGGAAACCACATGACCAGCCCGGACAGGCCGATGATGGCCACGCCCCAGAACACGGCGAAGTAATCAAACTTCTCCCAATACGTCCAGCGGTCGAACTGCGGCTTCGGCCCCTTGCCAAAAAACCACTTGTTGTGATCCACCAGGTCGCGCCAGTCCTGCAACGTCGGCACCATCGAATCGGGGCCGAACAGCGCGGTCACGAGGCGCTTGAGCTCCACCTTGCCGGTTTCGGGGTTGCGCAGGTTCTTTTTGCCGCGCCACGACTTCGCCACCAGCGAACTCAAGTGCAGCGTGAAATACAGGAACGTGATGATGGCACCGAAGCGGTGCAGCATCCGCGCCGTGTCCGGCCCGCCGATGACGCTGAAAATGAATTTCGCCCAGTCGGTGTAGTAAAATTTCAACGGCATCCCCGTCAGCACGAGCGTCAGGAAGCTGGTCACGACGAGAAAATGCAGGAACCGCTCATACGGCACAAAGCGCGTGAACCATTCATCGCCGGCCTGCGCCTGAAATTTCGCCTCCCGGAAGGTTTTGGAATCGTGCAAATACAGATAGACGGCGCGCACCAGCCACGCCAGCGTATGCAGGCCGAAAAAGCTGAACGTGCCGATCAGCAATCCCGTCATCGCCAGGAAGACCACGTGCAGCAGCGGATAGTTTTTTTTGTCCAGCGGATCGGCGTGCGGCCGGTATTCCGTGAACTTCGCCGTCGCGCCGGGATGACATTTCTGGCAGGTGGCCAGAATATTATGGGTGGACAGGTGCGACGCCGGATTGGACGGCGGCAGGATGTCATGAAAACCGTGGCAGTCATAGCACGCGGCGACTTCCGGCGCGTTGTTGGGCTTGCCGAGCAGCATGGCCTTGCCGTGATAAGTATCGCGATAGCCCTCCAGCCGGTCCTGATGGCACTTGCCGCAGCGCTCGTCGCTGACGGCCTTGAAGTTATTGCCGGTGGGATTGCTGATTTCATGCGCGCTGTGACAGTCAATGCACACCGGCCCGCGCGGATCGCCCACCGCCAGCAACTGGCCGTGAACGCTTTGGTCGTAGGTCTGCTCGATGCCGACGTGGCATTTCCCGCAGGTCTTGGCGATGTTGGCGTGGTTGATGGGCGAATTGCGGTCCACGCTCCGCTTAATGTTGTGGACGCCATGACAATCGTCGCATGACGGGGCCACAATCAAGCCCATCTTCAACAGCGCATTGCCGTGGATGCTGTCCATGTATTGCGCCGCCGCCGCCGGAATTTGTATCTGATACTCCTTGGTGAGGTTGGTGTTGCTGTGGCACTTCGCGCACGTCGCCGGCAAATTCATTTTATAGACGGGCGAATGGACGTTTTTCACCGGCAGCATCTCATGCGCCCCGTGACAGTCCCAGCATTGGGCCGCGCCGGACGCGCCCATCACATGGCTCACGCCGTGGATGCTGTCGGCATAATCTTTGGCCTCCTTCTCGTGGCAGCCGGCGCAATTCGGCGGTGAAATATTCTTGTCATGCACCAGCTCCTTGATGCCGTCGTGACAATCCATGCAGTCCAACTGGCTGTGCACGGACTGGGCAAAACCGTTGGTCGGAAAATTGCCGACGGAAACCCTGACGCCATTGACGACGCGCGTGTTGGACGGGTCGGTGTGGCAATCCAGGCAATCGCCGTTGGTGAACTTGGCGGCCGCGTTGGTCGCCGCCAGCAGGGCCGGCGCCGGCAACAGAAAGAAGCCGGCCAGGAGCAGATCTTTCACGCCGAACCGATGCCAGATGTTTGCCATACGGGAATAGCATCAGCGGGAATCCGGCCGCCGGCTTTCCGTTGCTTGCTTATTGTTTGGCATATTTTGGCAAGTTGGACTAATCCCACCTTGGAATAGCTGGCAAGCCGGACTGGCCGGTCCAACAAGGAATCGCCGGAATGATGCGCCCCCGGCCGGCCGATTCCATTTCAAAGGCGTGGCCCGACCAAAAATTCGAGCGGGGTCGGCCAAGCGGCAGGAATTTCAAGCCGCTGGGTCATTGGCGAAAAACCTGAAGCGGCTACGGCCCGCCGGTGTGGCAGTCGGTGCAGGTGGGATTCTCATCGAGGTCGCCGCCAGGATGGATGAATTTCTGGCCGCCGGGCGAGAGCTGGTTCAGTTCGTCGCCGGCCCCCTGCGCGAGGATGGTATGGCAGGTGTTGCAATCGCTGGCCTTGATGGTGGTCTTGCGGTCCTCGGTTTTGTGCTGGCCATCGTGGCAGCGGAAACAGCCGGGCCAGATCATGTGGCCCACGTTATCCGGATAACTGGCCCAGTTCGCCTTCATTTCGGGAAAGAAGTATTCGGCATAAATCTGCTGGAGGGTCGCGGTGGCAGCCTGGATCCGGGAGTCGTTTGGATATTTCGCGGCCAGCGCGGCGGCGATGGCGTTCGTCGCTTCGTCGTCGGTCTTGTAAGGCCGGGTCAGCACATAGACGGCGTTGGTCTTGATCCACGGGATCGTCGGATCGATGTGCCCCAGCGCCATCTGCTGGTTGACGGCCTTCTCCGGCGAGAGATAGCGATGGGACGGACGGTTGTGACAGTCCATGCAGTCCATCGTCCGCATTTCCATTGTGTTAACGTCGTTGGTGAAATTCTTCGTCTTGAACACGGTGACTTTGCCCTGCGCGTCGGTCACGCGCACCCACGGAATTTTCAGGCGTTCCTTGTCCGTCGCGATGTATTCCACCTTGTTGCCGGGCAGATTGTGCCAGTGAATGCCGCCGACCGGACCCTGGCGCGGATCACTGCCGCCGATTTTCAGCAGCAGACGGATGGCATACGGCGAGTTGGACGCATCGCTCTGGAAATAATTGAACGTGCGGTCCAGGTTGCCCACGAACGACTGCGGCCAATGACACTCCTCGCACGTCTCGCGCGCGGGGCGCAGATTGCGAATCGGGGTGCCGATGGGCGTCGGATATTTTTTGAAGGCGACGGAATAAAGCTGATACGAGCCGGAAATTTTCGACTTCACGAACCACGAAACGCCCTTGCCGACGTGGCATTCCACGCAGGCCACGCGCGCGTGCGGCCCGAGGTCGTGCGTGGTTTTCTCCGGTTTCATCACCGTATGGCACGTCTCACCGCAGAACGTCACCGACTCGGTAAAATTAAAAGCGTTGTAGGACCCGATCGCCGTCAGCAGCAGAAACACCACGCTGCCCGCGATAAACGTCACCAGCACGCGCCGGTCGCGCGGCCGGTTCAAATCAATCTGTAACGAGGCCGGCCCGCTGCCCCGCGACCGGCGGCGGCGTTCCCGCCCGGCACCGACGAACGCGAGCAGAATGCCGCCGATCAAAAAGGCGGGCACGCCAAGGTAGGTCAGAATGCTGACATAAGGATTGGAAAATTTGGAAAGGGCATCCAGAACGTAGAGCAGCAGAAACGAAAACAGCGCCCCGATTGCCACCACCATGCCGATGAAGCTGATCCAGTTGCGGAACACGGACTGTCCCGGCTGGGCCGGTGGTTGGCGATCGGAATTCATGGCCTTAAAATTCAAAATGACTTTTGGGGAATAGTGGCTCGTCAGGCAAACGGCTGCCGGCCGGCGGAGTTTCCTCCGGTGTGCTCATGATTTTCTCCGACCGGGAGAACCGGCCGGACGGCAGCCCAGGGCGGTTATTTCTTTAAAGTGTGGACGTAAGCCACCAGCGCCTTGACCTCGTCATCGGATAGCTGGTCAAACGGCTTCATCAACGTCTTGTCATCGTCCGACTTCAAACCTTGCTTGATCGCCTTGCCGGCGGCGTCATCCTTGATGTCGGCCTGCACCTTGGCATCGGTAAAGTCCTTGCAGCCGAGGCGCGCGCCCATCTTGGTGTCGCCTTTGCCTTCGGCCCCGTGGCACTTGGCGCAGAGCGTGTCCCAGTTTTCTTTGGCCTCGGCCCCATTCGCGGTCAGCGCGGCAGCCAGCCCAAACAGGGCGGCGAGCAGAATCATCTTTTTCATAATATTTTTCTCCGTTTGATTGTGGTTGTCGGTGTCCAGCACCGGTTACAAACACAGCTTCGCCCCGGCCAAAGAATTGAACCAACCATCCATTGCGTAATGCTTGGCATTTTTTGATGGGCCAGAAGATGACGTTCGGACGGCTCAAAAGCCGGCGAAGTTCGCCGGTGCCGGCCGACCTGGGCTTGGGAGATCACCCCTGTCCGTTTCGAACGCCTCCGGCACCCACAGCGGCTTGTTTTGCTGCCCCAAGTCAAACGGCGTCCAGCGGACTTTTCACCCCGAGTCCCGGCTTCTGCATGACGTGCGTATAAATCTGCGTCGTAGAAACATCCTTGTGCCCCAGCAACGACTGCACCGTGCGGATATCGTAGCCGTTCTCCAACAGATGCGTCGCGAACGAATGCCGCAACGTGTGGCACGTCGCATTCTTCAAAATCCCCGACCGCCTCACCGCCAGCTTCATCGCCCGCTGAATCGGCGTCTCCAACAGATGATGCCGCTTCCGCACCC
>JAJXXW010000042.1 GCA_021780905.1 bacterium | reverse complement strand
GGGTGCGGAAGCGGCATCATCTGTTGGAGACGCCGATTCAGCGGGCGATGAAGCTGGCGGTGAGGCGGTCGGGGATTTTGAAGAATGCGACGTGCCACACGTTGCGGCATTCGTTCGCGACGCATCTATTGGAGAACGGGTATGACATCCGCACGGTGCAGGATTTGCTCGGCCATAAGAATGTGGCGACGACGCAGATTTATACTCATGTGATGCAGAAGCCGGGGCTGGGGGTGCGGAGTCCGTTGGATGCGGTTTGAAACACCCTAAAATCACTTTTCGACAAACAGCGATTCGATGTCCCGCGCGCCGTGATAAACGTGCAGCACTTCGATGCCTCCGGCAGCGGTGCGGTAAAAAATCACATGGTTGTCGAAGCCGGACACCAGCCATGACCGGACGCCCTTCAATCGCGGGTTACGGAATTTTCGCAGCCGACCGAGGCCGGGAGTTGCCGCCAGCGTCTTGAACGTCTCATAAGCCGCCTCGACGACCCGCGTGGCCGCGTCGGGATTGTCGTCGGCAATGTGTTTCCAAATCGCCCACAGATCCTCCTCGACACCAGATGCCAGGATGAATTCAGCCACGCGCTTCCTTGATCCGTTTGCGGAGCCGGCGGAATGCGGTTTCACCGCTCACGCCTTTGCCGGCATCCAGTGATCTGACCGCCTGCACCAACTGCGCTTCCAGTTCATCCAACGAAGCCGGGATCCGCGCGACCCTGATTTCGCGCTCTTCCTTGAGGCGGCGCAAACCGGCGCGGACGACTTCGCTGGCGGTCTGGTAGAGGCCGCTATGCACTTCCTTGGTCACGAATTTTTCCAGTTCGGGCGTCAGTGAAACATTCATAAATTTTCGTTGCCGCAAACTATCCCAAATAACAAGAAATGGCAAATCCTGTTATTGGCTCAATCTTCCCTCGCTGTCAGTTCAATCCACGACTTGAACCGAGGCCGGGGCGGTGGTGCCGCCCAAGCCCGGATCGGCCTAGATGCCGCCTGCCGCCGCTTGCCACCCCCGCAGCGGCGCAACTCGATTTCCTTCGCCTGGACGAACGCCTGAAAATTTGACCTGGCCACGATGTCTTGCGGCAAAATTAAGTCCGAAAACGGCCACGGTTGATCATGCTCGTCAACCACATCCCAGCCGTCCATTTTTGCCAGTTTCAAGCTGTCATAACGCGACAGCACAATGCCCGACAGCACCGGCTCCAGATGATACGCCCATTTCGATCCGAACCGTTCCGCATATTCATCCAGCGACCGGATGTTTAGCAGGCCGGCCAGAATGCCCAGCTTGGATCGCCACAGGCGGCTGCCACCGCCCACCCAGGAAAACCGCTCATTGCACATCCGCGACACGCGCCGTGTGCTGCCCACCAATCGCATACCCTTGTCCTCTGGGCGGCGATGCTCAAAACCCTTTGAAATATACTTTGAAACGTAAGCGGCCAATGCCTGCGTCGTGCTGATGATGGGCAGCAGGTGACAGGCATCAAACTTGTAAAACCGCGCACCCTTCGCTTTACGCCTGGCCTTGAATTCACCCAGGCCGCACAGCCGGCGGAATTCCTTCCAGACGGCTTTCAGGTTCGGTGAGGCCAGCCGCTTGATGCCTGAATAATAGACCGCCTTGCAGATTTTGCGGTCGCGCTTGTCCTTGAGCAGTTGGTTCAGCGCCACGACATCCGTGCCGGTGCGGATGTCCGCTTTGGTCGCCACGACGATGTGGGCGTGCCACGCACCGCGCGTTTGCCGTTCAAACACGCGCAGCCAATCTTGATAAATTTTCGGAAACGCATTTGTGGCAATGGATTTGAACCGGCGCTCAAATTCCTTTCTGTCCGTGACATTCTCGCGGATCGTCATGGTTTGCAGTCCCACATGATTTACGCCGTAAGTTTCAACCATCCATTCGATTTTTAATCGCAGCGCGAACATTTTTTTCCGCAAGCGCGAGGGCAATTGATTCACTATTGCTTCGACGGCTTGCTTTTCCTGTTCCGCCTTCGATTCATCCCGAAAGGATTTCAAATAATACTCAATGCCATTGTTTCTATTTTGATGAATAAGGGCGGAGGCGGGCGCGGCTTCGCCGCGCTCCGCCTCTCGCCCTTGCTGCCATCCCCACAAATCCACGATGAACGGAGGAGGATTCATCGCACATCCTCCGAAGGAGTATTGACCGAGCCGACAATGGCGAGAATTGCGGTTTTGAGCGGAGCGGAAAGTTTAGACCACTTTGTGACGACCAGTGACAGGTCGTGACCGAGCGGGATTAATTTTTGTGAGTCTCCTTGTGCGTCAACCTTTGAATTGCCCAATGATTTTGCAACATTTTGCAGGTTCGAAACCTGCAGCGCGCACCATTCCTCAATCTTCGACAGGATGCGCACGCTGCGCCAGAAAGCGACTTTCCCCATTTATTTGCAATGGGATTGTCGGCTTTAACCTGCCTACAGTCCGCGCCACCTTGCGCCACAGTTTGACCCGTTACGCCTAAAATTTGTGGGGTTGGACCGTCAGCTTTTCACCCCCTTCTTGAGCGAAAGCAACGACGCATCCGTGCAGGTGCTCGCCTTCAGGCGCGGGTCCCTGTGCCGCATTCCCAACGCGGCATCGCCTGGCGTTGCGCCGACAGTCTTTCCATGCGCACTTTTTTAGCGTCGGTTGGACCGAGTCCACGCCCATCAATGCCTCGATGACGATCATCCGCCAACGCCTGCCTGAATCGGTCTATGACAAGGTGTTCGTCTTTGCGCTGGGTCTGCTGGAAGAGAAAGGCGTGCTGCGCGGCAAAACCTTGGCCAACCGCCTCCGTTGACCGGGGGGATTTTTCTGTGTTCGTTCGCCTCCAATTCGGTGCGCATTCCTTTCGCTTTGGTGGTGTCGCTGGGATCGTCGGCGCGGAGTCCGGTGGATTTATCATGCTTTACACTCGCCGAATCAAGGTATTGAATTTACCAAAATGGTGAGCGGATTTTGCGGTATAGATAGACTAGGCCATATTGCATTCATTTTGATGAGTGCAAGTAGTGCAGAAAACGTCCCGCGTTTTAATTGAATTGCCCAATGAAGTAGGCCGCTCTTAACCACTCAAAACCACAAATGTGGAAACGTGGGTTCGATTCCAATCACCCGCTCCAACCTTTTTAACGCCCCCGGCATGTCCGACCATTCCTCAATTCCGCTCGTCGTGGACCTCGACGGCACGCTGCTCCGAACCGACCTGATGTGGGAGTCACTCGCGCGTTTGCTGCGACGTAATCCGCTGGCCATTTTTCAAATCGTGTTCTGGTGGGCCCGCGGCCGGGCCTGGCTGAAACAGAAACTCGCCGCCCGCATCCAGATTGATCCTGCCACGCTGCCGTTCAACGAAAAATTTCTTGCCTGGCTGCGCACGGAGAAAGCTTACGGCCGCAAACTCATCCTCGCCACCGCCTCGGATTTGAAGATGGCGCAACCGGTCGCCGCCCATGTCGGCCTGTTCGAGGAAGTGCTCGCCAGCGACGGCCACACCAATCTCCGCAGCGAAAACAAGCTCCGGTTGCTGACCGAAAAATTTGGCGTCCGCGGTTTTGATTACGCCGGCAATTCCGCCGCCGACTTCGCCGTGTGGCGCGGCGCGCACGCGGCCATCGTCGTCAACGCCAGCCGCCGCGTCCGGCGCGAGGCGGCAAACTGCGCGCCCGTCGGCGCCACGTTCTGCGAAAACTTCTCCGCCGTGGCCGTGGCGAAAAGTTTCTGCACCGAACTGTTCTGGCGCAGCGGCTATCTCATCGCCATCGGCGCCGGCCTGCTGTTGGCGGCGGCATTTCCCAAATGCAGCGTGGCCGGTTTTGCCTGGGTGGCGCCGGCGTTGATGCTGTTGGCTGCGCGTGGCAAAACCGGTCTCGACGCCTTTCGCGCCGGCTACGTCGCGGGACTGGCCTTCTGGCTCGCGTCGCTTTACTGGCTGTTGCTGATGCCGGCGACCGGCTTTCCCATTCTCGGCTGGCTGGCGCTGGCGGCCTATGTGGCGTTGTATTTTGGCGCGTGGGTTTGGCAACTTTCAACCTTCAACTTTCAACTTTCAACTTGGAGTGGCCGCGTGCGCTGGACACTCACGGGCGCGGCGGCGT
This sequence comes from bacterium, assembly GCA_021780905.1. Lineage (GTDB taxonomy): Bacteria > Verrucomicrobiota > Verrucomicrobiia > Limisphaerales > UBA11358 > UBA11358. Next base: position 205,880 of record JAJXXW010000042.1, on the reverse strand, counting down.
GGGTGGCGCTGGAATTTTTGCGCGGCTGGCTGTTCGGCGGTTTTCCGTGGAGCCTGCTCGGCGTGTCGCAATACAAACTCATCCCGCTCGTCCAGATCGCGTCGGCGACCGGCGTTTACGGCGTTTCCTTTCTCGTCGTGTGGCTCTCGCTCGCCTTGTATTCGGCGGGCGAAATGATTTTTCGGAATCCCGCCAAACGCCACGTCTGGCAGGCGGAAATTGTTCTGCCACTCGTCACCGTGCTGCTGCTGTTTGTCGGCGGCATTTTCAGAATTGAGATGGATTCCCGGCCGACTGCGGGCATTTCGGAGCGGCCGGCCTTGCTGCGGGTCACGCTCATTCAGCCCAGTGTGCCGCAGACGCTCATCTGGTCGCCGAGTGAGGATGAAAGACGGTTTGGCGAACTGCTGGCCGTTTCGCGTTCCGCCATGACCAACCAACCGGATCTGCTCGTCTGGCCGGAATCCGCCGTGCCGATGTTCGACGGCGTCTATGACGTCATCAGCCAGTTTGCCCAATCCAATCACGTCGCCATCATTTTCAATGGCGACGACGCGGAGTTCCGCCCGGACACGACAAATTATTTCAACGCCGCCTTTCTCGTCGGTCGCGATGGCCGGTGTGCCGGCGTTTATCACAAGCAAAAGCTGGTCATTTTTGGCGAATACGTCCCGCTCGCGCGCTGGCTGCCGTTCCTGAAATACCTCACGCCGATCCAAGGCGGCTGGACGCCCGGCGACCACCCGGCGGTTTTCACCGGTGGAAACTTCACCGCCGCGCCGCTGATTTGTTTTGAAGACGTGTTCCCCGGCACCGCGCGCACGGCGGCGGCGAGCGCACCGGATTTACTTGTGAACCTGTCGAACGACGGCTGGTTTGGCGAAAGCGCAGAACAGTGGCAGCATCTGGCGAACGCCGTTTTTCGCGCGGTCGAAAACGGCCGGCCGCTCGTGCGCTGTTCCAACAACGGCGTGACCGGCTGGCTTGACGCGCACGGTCGCCTACAGGAAATGCTGCGCGATCCCGGCGGCAGCGAATACGCCGCCGGCGCACTGACGGTGAAAATTCCGCTGCGTCCGGGCGGGGACATGCCCGCGCCAACCTTTTATCAGCGGCACGGCGACTGGTTCGCCTGGAGCTGCGTGGCGATTGCGCTGATTGCCTTTGCTGCCCATCACCAGCCGTCGCGCGCGGGGAAAATAAATGAGCCAAATTAAACGCCAAAGTGTATCATGGGTGTCTGTATGCGCCTGAAAGCCGCCTTTCTATTTCTGCTGGCAACCCTGTTGACGGCGGCGGCGGCGCACGCCGCGCACACGCAAGCGCAACTGCTGTTGTCCGCCGTCACCGCCCGGCCCGGCGACACGATTTGGGCCGGCGTGGATTTGAAAATGGAACCGGGCTGGCACACCTACTGGAAAAATCCCGGCGAAGCCGGCCAGGCCACGGAAATCAAATGGCAGTTGCCGCCGGGCGTTTCCGCCGGGGAGATCCAATGGCCGCTGCCGGAAAAAATTCCACCAGCCGAAGTCACGACCTTCGGCTACCAGGACGAAGTGGTTTTGCTCGTGCCGCTCACTCTGGCGAGCAATCTGCCGGCCGGCCCGCTGAATCTGGCCGCCAAGGTTTCGTGGCTCGAATGCAAAGAATCGTGCATCCCCGCGAGCACGAATGTTCAGGCCACCATCGCCGTCGGGAATCCAATCCAGCGCCCTGGTGGCGGACAACCGGTTGATTTTTTCATTGAGAAAACGATTGCCTGCTGGAAGACCAAAATTCCGCAAACCAATCACTTTGACCTCCATGCCTGGTGGGAAACACCTGCAAAGGGCGATACGCGGCCATTGATCATTGGCAACGACCAACCGCTGCTGGCATCGAGCCATGCCCAATACAGTTCCATGGATTTTTTCCCCGACGCCTACGACGCGTTCGAAATTCAGGCGGAAGTGAAAATTCTTTCGGCCCATTCCGCCGATTTCCGGATTCGCAAGCCGGTCAAAAAATACTCCGGCGACTGGCCGGAAGAAATTTCCGGCGTCCTGGTTCTGCAAAGCGGCTCCGCACGGTTCGGAGTTGAAATCAAACTGCCGGTCACGGACCAGCCTCCGGTCCGCGGAGCCATTTCCACCACCGCCGGCGCCCTGTTGCCGCCATCGCTCTGGCGGATGCTCCTTTTCGCCTTCATCGGCGGGCTGATTCTCAACATCATGCCGTGCGTGCTGCCGGTCATCGCGCTGAAAATTCTCGGCTTTGTCAGCGAGGCCAAAAGCGAACCGCGACGCATCCGCAGCCTGGGCCTGATCTATGCGGGCGGCGTGCTGCTTTCCTTTCTCGCGCTCGCCGCCGTGGTCATTGGCGTGAAAGCCGCCGGGCATCACGCCGGCTGGGGCATGCAGTTCGGCAGCCCGGTGTTCATCGTCTGCCTCACCACCCTCGTCACGCTGGTCGCACTCAATCTGTTCGGCGTTTTTGAAGTCGCGCTCGGCGGCCGCGCGCTGGACACCGCCGGCGAACTCGCCTCAAAACACGGCGCGGCCGGCGCATTTTTCAACGGCGTGCTCGCCACGATTCTGGCGACGCCCTGCACCGCGCCGTTTTTGGGGGCCGCGCTCGGCTTCGCCTTCGCGCAAAGCGCGGCGGTCATCGTCCTGATTTTTCTCACCGTCGGCCTCGGTCTGGCGTCACCTTATATTTTGTTGAGTTGGAATCCGGCGTGGCTGAAATTCCTGCCCAAGCCCGGCGCGTGGATGGAAAAATTCAAGATCGCGATGGGCTTCCCGATGCTGGCCACGGTGGTGTGGCTGTTCAACCTCGCGGCCGGCAGCTATGGTAAAAAGGTCCTGTGGCTCGGCATCTTTCTGGTGACCATCGCGTTTGCCGCGTGGATTTTTGGCGAGTTTTTCCAGCGTGGACGTTCACGCAAAGGCGTCGCGCTGGCGCTGGTTTTGATTTTTCTTGCGGGCGGCTACACGTTCGCGCTTGAAAAAGAACTGGACTGGCGCAACGCCATGCCGGAAATGAACGCGACGGGTTCGCTCAAGGAATCGGCGGATGGCATTGACTGGCAGCCGTGGTCGCCGGAGGCCGTCGCTGCCGCCCGCGCCGCCGGGAAAGTTGTATTGGTGGATTTTACGGCGGACTGGTGCCTGACCTGTCAGGTGAACAAAAAGACCAGCCTCGAAATTGCTTCCGTCCGCGAAAAATTAAAATCGCTCAACGCCGTCGCGCTGCTCGGCGATTACACGCACTTTCCCGACGCCATCACGACGGAACTCAACCGCTACCACCGCGCCGGCGTGCCGCTTGTTTTGGTTTATCCGAACCACGCGGACGCGCCGCCAGTGGTTCTGCCGGAAGTTTTGACGCCGGGCATCGTGCTGGCAGCGCTGGATCGAGCGGCGCAGTAAAAACCGCCGCCACGGTGGCCCGCAGCGGCGGTGCTAAAATTGGTTTCATTGCTGGGGACTGACCCCTTATGTGAACTGGCGGAATCGGTGCGCATGGCGGCGAAACGGCTGCTGACTTAAACGAAGCCGCCGTCACCGTCGCTCATCTCGCCTTGATGGCTGACCGACCTGTTGCCATGAACAACAAGCCTGCCGTGTTTACCGGCAGGCTTGCCGCGATTGCTCCTTGGTTTGGCGCAACCGTCGGCACCCTTGCTTCAAGTTGCTCTTAATCCGCCGCTACCCGTTCTTGCATGGCTTTCAGTCGAGGCGAACCCGCCGGCAAACAAGACAGCGCTGCCTTTGGCAAAAGAAGCCTTGCCTTCTTTGAAGGCGGCTCCATATTTGCCGGTGGCAGAACATCTTGCAAAAATAATCACCATCCGGGGTTATCCAGCATACCGGACGGTGAAAGGAGGATTCAAAATGTGATTTATGCCGGCTCAATGGGTGGCGGCGGCGGGAGCGGGAGCGGGAGCGCTGTTATGACTGGTTGACGCATTCAGGTGGCGGCGATAGCCCAGCACGCGGTCGCCTTCCGGCGTTTTCTTGCCGAGCGCGCCGGCCACGGTGTCAATCAGGTCGCTGAAATCACTGTAATTGTCGCCGGCGGATTGCACGAAATCATCCTGCGCGTTGGCGAGGTCGGTTTTGATCTTGTCACGCACACTGCGTTTGACGGACAGGTCGTCGCCCATGCTTTTCAATTTGGCTTGGATGGTGGCCGGGGTGAGGCCATTGGTGGTGAGCGCCGGGGTGTTGTCGGCCACGGCGGTGTTCAGGTCGTTGAGGGCGCCCAGCAGGGCGTCGGGATCAATGTAACTCATAATTTAATTTGTTGTTTGAATATGCTAATATTAGCATTGAGAACCGCAGCCTCTTAAAATGCCTTTGGAAAGACTCACCGTTTTTTGGCATTTGTTATACGGATTTTTCTTGACAAAAAGGACTCGTTCTAATGTAGTGAATTGTCTTTCCAGAAAAATTGTCCCTCCCTTTGGGGCGAATCACAAAATCCCAATCCAATGAAGGCAAAGCCATGAAAAAACAAATACGCTTTATTCCTGCCGCTCTGATCTTGCTGGCGCTTTCAGCTATCAACCTTCAGCTCTCAACTGCCATCGCCCAAGGCACCGCCTTCACCTATCAAGGCCGCTTGAACAACGGTGGCAGCCCGGCCAGCGGCAGTTACGACGTGTCTTTCGCGCTGTTTGCCACCAACGCCGGCGGCATCGCCGTGGCCGGGCCGGTCACGAACAATGCCGTCCCCGTCACCAACGGCCTGTTCACGGTGCCGGTGGATTTTTGCACCGGGGCCTTCACCGGCCAGAGCAACTGGCTGGAGATTGCCGTGGCCACTAACGGGACCGGCAGTTTCACCACGCTGGCACCGCGCCAGCAATTGACGCCCACGCCGTATGCCATTTTTGCGGAAAGTGCCAGCGGCTTGAGCGGCACGTTGCCCGCCAGTCAACTGATCGGCGATCCCAATGGCAATTTGTTTGTGGGGCCGTCCGGTAATTCAACCACGACTGGTTCAGGCAACAGCGCCACCGGTGAGTCAGCCCTGCAATACAACACGACCGGGAGCAACAACACGGCCAATGGCAACGAAGCGCTGGTGGCCAACAAAACCGGCTCCGACAACACGGCCAGCGGCTATGACGCCCTTGGGGTCAACCAATTTGGTTCCTATAATACGGCCGTGGGTTATCAGGCACTGAACAACAATGCCACCGGCAGCAACAACATCGCCGTGGGTTGCCAGGCGGGCATGAACATCTATACCGCCAGTTCCAACATTGACATCGGCAACGCCGGGACTTTCACCGACAACAATGTCATCCGCATCGGCAGCGGGCAGAGCCAAGCTTACATCGCTGGCGTCATCAATGGTAACGGTGCCGGATTGACCAATCTTAGTGCTTCGACGCTGGCGAGTGGAGCGGCCACCGGTGCCGGATTTGGCAACTCGATTTCAAGCAGCGGTGCCACCGATGCGTTCATCGGCGGCGGCGGCGCCAACACCATTCAATTCAATTCAGCGTTTTCATTTATCGGCGGCGGGGCGAACAACACCAATTTTGCCAATGCCGGTTATTCCGTCATCGGTGGCGGGACAGACAATCAGACGGCGTCAGGCTGGTCGTTCATCGGCGGTGGCAACGGCAATGTGATCGGCAGCGGGACTGTGGGCAGCACGATTGGCGGCGGTTATAACAACACCATCAATGGCAGTTATGCAACCGTGCCGGGTGGCAGCCTGAACCTGGCCAGTGGCCGATTCAGCTTTGCGGCGGGTGAAGGCGCGCAGGCCACCAACTCGGGCGCGTTTGTGTGGTCGGATGCAGAGGGCACATTCTTTGCCTCCACGACCAACAATCAGTTCAGCGTCCGTGCCGGCGGCGGGGTGCAATTCGTTACTGGCGGAACTGGACTGACCGTGGACGGTCTGCTGGTCACGGCAAGCAACCTTCAAGCCAATGGCAACCTGAACCTCACATCTGGTTCGGCCATGGATTTGAAGTCAGCCACCACCATGCAGGTGGAATCTTCGACGACGACAACCGTCAAGGGTTCACTCGGTGTAAACGTCCAGTGTGGTGGAAACAGCATGGATGTGTCTCCCTCGGCGGTAACCCTGACTGGAACACTGTTGCAGTTTCAAAGTCCGGCAATTATGAACAGCATGTTGACTGTTGAGGGACTGACAGAATTGGCCGGTGGACTGATTGCCTATGGCGGCGTGGGGATCGGCACCGGCAGCCCGGAACAAGCTTTGAGCGTGGTGGGCGGAATGAATGTGGATGCCGGCAATGCCAACAACGGCCCCGTCGGCTCGGGCGGGTTTAACCAGGGCGGGCCGACGAACGGATGTTTGAGCTTCGGCACCGGCAGCAGCGGCACCGGTGCCAGCGGCGAGGGCATCCAATCCAAACGCACCAGCGGTGGCACCCAATATGACTTGGAATTCTTTACCGGCTTCAACAAACAGATGGTGATTCTCAACAACGGCAACGTGGGCATCGGCAACGCGAACCCCGTTTATCCACTGGAGATGGGCAGCGGGGCATATTGCAGCGTGGCGGGTGCCTGGACGAGTGTTTCCGACCGCAACGCCAAGGAAGATTTTACCGCCATCAAACCGGTTGAAGTGCTGGCCAAAGTCGCCGCCCTGCCCATCACGGAATGGAAATACAAAGTGGAGGCCGACGGCACGCGGCATCTCGGCCCGGTGGCGCAGGACTTTCACGCGGCCTTCGGCTTGAACGGCGCGGATGACAAGCACATCGCCACCGTGGACGAGGAAGGCGTGGCGCTGGCGGCGATCCAGGGATTGAACCAGAAGGTCGAGGAAAAGGATGCGGAAATTGCCGACTTGAAATCACGGCTGGAAAAACTGGAAAAACTGATGAACGAAAAACTCGGAGGTGCAAAATGAAAAGCCATGCCATCGAGGCGGCGACTCGGCAGAGTGCTGCACTGTTTCTGCAAACCGTCCGCCCAATCTCAACGGGATTGTGTCATCCAGCCCAGGGTTGGCGGTCCGCGCCGGACGGGCGAGGAACGACTACCCTGGGAACGTCCGCAATAATGTTTTCAACCCTGAAGGGGTTGCACCGTGCGGCCACGGTCACGCGGGACTTTCTCGGGCGGCTGCAACCCCATTGGGGTTGGTGTAATGATTTCCGGTTCACCCAGGGTAGCTTTGCAACCCTGGGCTGGAAGCTGGGATCCCTTTGGGATTCGGGAAATAAATTCACGCCGTCCAAGATCGTGAGCCGATTTGCGCTGTTGCTCGGCATCATCATTCTACCTTCCGCCTTCATTCTTCGGGCGCAAGGGCAAAGTTATTCGATTGACTGGTATAAAGTCGCCGGCGGCGGCGGCACCAGCACGGGCGGCGTGTATTCGGTGAGCGGCACCATCGGCCAGCCGGACGCCAGCCTCGCGATGAGCGGCGGCAGTTACTCCCTCACCGGCGGGTTCTGGGCGCTCATCTCCGTGGTGCAAACGGCGGGTTTGCCTGACCTGGTCATCACGCATTCCGGCAACAGCGTCTTCGTCTCCTGGCCCAACACCGGCAGCTACACGTTGCAGCAAACCGCGAACCTCGCGGCGGGCAATGGCGGTTGGGCGACGAGCGGTTACACCGTCACCACCGCCAACGGCAACAACAGCGTTACCGTCACGCCGCCGACGGGGAATTTGTTCTTCCGCTTGAAACAATAATTTCAGACCAACCATCAAACCAGAACCAAAATGAAAACCAGAACCAAACGCATCCAGGTCGCGCTGGCATTGCTGGCGCTGTTCACCCTCAACCTTCAACCCACCACCGCCCACGCCCAGGGCACGGCGTTCACCTATCAAGGCCGCCTCGACTCCGGGGGCGTGCCGGCCAGCGGCAACTACGACATCGCATTCTCGTTGTTCGCCACCAACACCAGCGGTGTCGCCATCGCCGGGCCGGTGACGAATGCCGCGGTGAGCGTGACCAATGGGCTGTTCTCGACGGCGGTGGATTTCGGCGGCGTCTTCACCGGCGGTAGCAATTGGCTGCAGATCGCCGTCAGCACCAATGCCGCCAATGCCTTCAACAACCTCGCGCCGCGCCAGCAGTTGACGCCGGTGCCTTATGCCGTTTTGCCGGGACCGCCAGCAACGTAAGTGGAACGGTTTCCGCCTCCAGCTTGACCGGCACGATTCCGCTGGCGCAAATGCCGGCGGCAGTGATCACAAACGGAGCCGGTGGTGTGAGCATCGCCGGTGCCTTCACAGGCAATGGCGGCGGGTTGACCAACGTGAACGCAACGGCTTTGAATGGGTTGAACGCGACCAATTTTTGGCAGTTGGGCGGCAATAACGTTGCCACCGGCCAATTCCTTGGCAGCACGAACATCCAGTCCGTGGAATTGTGGGCCGCCGGCAAGCGCGCGCTGCGCCTGGAAGGCAGTAACGGGGTGCCGAATGTGATTGGGGGTTACGCGGGAAATTTGGAGGACAACGCCGCCCAAGGAGTTACCATCGGCGGCGGTGGCGCGGCCGGGGTGGTCAACCATGTGAGTGCCAGCCTGGGAACGGTGGCCGGCGGTTCAGGCAATGTCATTGGCACCAACGCCAACGACGCGGCGATCGGTGGTGGCCGGCAGAACCTCATTGACACGGAGGCCTGGGGGGCGGTCATCGCCGGCGGCCACGGCAATTGGATTCAACCGGCGTATAGTTCTGGCGGCGCGGCGGGGAACACGTCGTATTCGGCCATCAGCGGCGGTTACGGCAATTTGGTTCAAACCAACGCCCTGGCTTCCGCAATTGGCGGCGGCCTTGGAAACGTGGTCGGCACCAACGGGCAGTATGATTTCATCGGCGGGGGGTTCTTCAACACCAATCAGAATAGTGTCGGCGTTATTGGCGGCGGCCAGCAAAACTACAACAACAGCCAGGGCGGAACCATTGCCGGCGGCCAGCAAAACATATCCACGGGCACCTACCAATCCACGGTGGGCGGCGGTGTGGGCAATCAGGCCACCGCATCTTACGCCACAGTCGCCGGCGGTTTTCAAAATGTTGCCTCCGAATCTTTCACGGCGGTCGGCGGTGGTCAGAATAACGTGATTCAGTCCCTTGCAGATCATTCGGTCATTGGCGGCGGCGGCTGGAACATCATTGTTGGTTCGGTGGCTTTCTCGGTCTTCGACGTGATTGGCGGCGGTTATACGAACCTGATCCAGACCAATGCGATTTATTCCACAGTGGGTGGCGGTTATGGCAATATCATGGGGGGAAGTTATGCCGTCATCGGTGGCGGCTATGGCAACGTGGTGACCAATTTATATGCCACGGTGCCCGGGGGCGTTAGCAACGTTGCTTCCGGCAACTTCAGCTTTGCCGCCGGCCAGCAGGCGCAGGCCACCAACCAGGGCGCGTTTGTCTGGGCCGATTCGCAAAATGCGCCGTTCTCTTCCACGAACAATGATAGTTTCAACGTCCGGGCGCGGGGCGGTGTGCGATTGTTTACCGGCGGCGCGGGAGCGACGTTGGACGGCCAGCAGGTGCTGACCAATAATTCAACCAGCCTGACCTTAAGCGGCGCGTTCAACGGCAATGGCGGCGGATTAACCAACGTGAACGCGACGGCGTTGAACGGATTGAGCGCGACCAATTTTTGGCAGTTGGGCGGCAACAACGTCGCGAGCGGCCAAATCCTCGGCAGCACGAACAATCAGGCGGTTCAAATGGTAGTGGGCGGCCAGCGCGCGCTGCTCATCACCACCAACCCGGCGGACTCGGCCAACTTCATCGGCGGTTCACCGGCCAACCTGATTGATGCGGGCGTGGAAGGCGCGGTCATTGCCGGCGGCGGCACGACGAATTTTCTGGGTTCCGCTTCCTCCAATCACATTTCGGCAAACTTCAGCGCCATTGCCGGCGGCAGTGGCAACTGGATTCAAGCCGGCGCGGACCACTCGTTCATCGGCGCGGGCTGGAACAACCTGGTCAACAATGGCGCATACCAATCCGTCATCGCCGGCGGGCAAAACAACACCAACGCCGGCACCTATAGTGTTGTTGGCGGGGGCATCGACAACATCGCCGGCAATAGTGCGACGGTAAGCGGCGGAGGAGGAAATATAGCTGGTAACTCTTTTGCGACGGTAAGCGGCGGCAGCGGAAATGCAGCTAATAACGATTGGACAATTGTCGGAGGCGGTTTTGGCAACACTGCCAACGGCGACCTTTCAGCCATAGTTGGCGGCATAACCAACTTGGTTGGTGGCGCAGGCGGATTCATTGGCGGTGGAGGCTACAACATTGCCGGCGGCAATGTTTCCGCAGTGGTGGGTGGCATCAGTAATATTGTCAATGCTGACGACTCCGCCATCGGCGGTGGAAACGAAAACCTGGTTCAGCTTTCCGCAGTCAACTCGGTCATCAGCGGCGGCGCATTCAATACGATCCTGGCCAATGCGACCAACGCTTCCATTGCCGGCGGCACGTTGAACGCCAACGGGGGAGGTTCCTCCTCCATTGGCGGCGGTGAAATGAACCTCGTGGTGTCTGGTTCAATCGCTGAAACCATCGCCGGCGGCCAATTCAATTCTGTTTGGGGTGAATCTGACACCATCGCCGGCGGCCAAGGCAACAGCATCCCCGGCATTGGTAACGGGGAGACCATCGGGGGCGGGGTTTTCAACACCAATGCCTCTGCTCTCTCGGTCATCGGCGGCGGCAAGCTGAATCTGATCACCGCGGCGGGCGGCTCGCATGTCATCGCCGGCGGCATTGGGAACAGCATTGCCGGCGGCTCTGGCACCGCTTCGGCGATCGGCGGCGGCTTCGGTAATTATATTTCCATCAGTTCTGGTGAATCAACAATTGGCGGCGGTCAGAACAATACCAACACTGCCACCTGGGGCACCATCCCCGGCGGTCGTCTAAACTTGGTCAGCGGTCTTTACGGTTTTGCGGCGGGACACGAGGCCCAATCCACCAACCAAGGCGCGTTTGTCTGGGCGGATTCGCAGCTCGCCCCTTTTGCCTCCACGAACAATGATTCATTCAACGTCCGCGCCCAAGGTGGCGCACATTTTGTGACCAGCGGCTCGGGACTCATGGTGGACGGCCAGCCGGTGCTGACCACGGGCAGTTCCAGCATCGGTTTGTCCATTCAGCAAAATACCAATGGCGGGCCGAACGTGATTGGCGGTTCACCCAATAATTTTGTGGCGAGCGGCGTAGTGGGCGCGACGATCGGCGGCGGCGGCGCCACCAACGTCTCCGCCTTCTTCCCAACGACACCCTCGATGACCAACAGCGTGACCGCCGCTGCAGATTTTGCGACGATTGGAGGTGGCGGCAACAATACGGTTGGCAGCACTTTTGCGACCATCGGCGGCGGTTTTGGCAACACTGCCAGCGGCAGTTCTTCGACCGTCGCCGGCGGGGGCGGCAATACCGCCAGCGGCCCTTATTCGATGATTCCGGGTGGCGCCAATAATCTGGCCAGTGGCGGGGTCAGTTTTGCCGCCGGAAACCAGGCCCAGGCCACCAACGGGGGCGCGTTCGTCTGGGCGGATTCGCAGAACGCCGTGTTTGCCTCCACCAACAATGATTCTTTCAATGTCCGGGCGCAGGGCGGCGCGCGGTTTGTCACCAGCGGTGCGGGCATGACGGTGGATGGGCAGCCCGTGCTGACCAGCGCCAGTTCAACTGTCTGGAAGACCGGCGGCAACAGCGGCACTTCGCCAGGCGCGAATTATCTCGGCACCTCGGACAATCAGGCGCTGGAACTGCATGTGGATGGTGGCCGGGCCTTCCGCTTGGAACCCACCGCAAGCGGAACCGGCGTCCCGAACGTCATCGGCGGCTGGTCCGGCAACACGGTGGACAACAGTTCTCAAGCAGTCGCCATCGGTGGTGGTGGCGCGTCCGGTTTCGTCAACCATGTCAGTTCCTCGCTGGGGACCATTGCCGGCGGCTCGGGCAATGTCATCAGCACCAACGCCAACGACTCGACCATTGCCGGCGGACGCCAGAACACGATAGACCTGAACGCGTGGGGCGCCTTCATCGGCGGCGGTCATGGCAACTGGATTCAAATGGGCAATAGTTCTGCCGGCGGTTCGCTGGGCAATCCTTCGTATTCGGTCATCGGCGGCGGTTACGGCAACATCGTTGGCACGAACATCAACAACGCCACCATCGGCGGCGGCGGCATCAACACCAACAGCGGTAGTTACGCCACTATTCCCGGCGGCTACGAAAATCTGGCCAGCGGCAGTTATGCCTTTGCGGCGGGGCAGAACGCGGAGGCCACCAACACCGGTGCCTTTGTCTGGAGTGACGACAGCGCAAGTTCCGCGTTCGCCTCCACCAACAACAATTCCTTCAGCGCACGGGCCGCAGGCGGATTCCAGTTTTACACCAGCAGTTCCGGTCGCAACGGCGTGGGCCTGTATGTGGCACCCGGTGGGAACAGTTGGGTCACCATTTCAGACCGCAACGCCAAGAAGGATTTCGCGCCGGTAGATTACCGGGCGGTGCTCGACAAACTGGCGCAGGTGCCCGTTGAACAATGGCATTACAAATGGGAGTCGGTGCAGGACACGTTGAACATCGGGCCGATGGCGCAGGACTTCATCCATGCGTTTTATCCAGGTCGTGATGACAAGGGCATCAGCACGCTGGAGTTTGACGGCGTGGAATTGGCGGCCATTCAAGGCTTGAATCAAAAGCTCAACGAAAAAGACACCGAGATCGAGCAACTTAAACAGTCCGTGGCTGAATTGAAGCAACTGGTATCCCAACTGGCGGCGAACCAAAAATCATTGGAGGCAAAATGAAAATACGAATCATCATTCTCTGTGTTCTGATTACAACCTTCTGTCTTCGGGCAATGGCCCAGCAATACTCAATTGACTGGTATAAAGTCGCCGGCGGCGGCGGCACCAGCACGGGCGGCGTGTATTCCGTGAGCGGCACCATCGGCCAGCCGGACGCCAGCCTCGCGATGAGCGGCGGCAGTTACTCCCTCACCGGCGGGTTCTGGGCGCTCATCTCCGTGGTGCAAACGGCGGGTTTGCCTGACCTGGTCATCACGCATTCCGGCAACAGCGTCTTCGTCTCCTGGCCCAACACCGGCAGCTACACGTTGCAGCAAACCGCGAACCTCGCGGCGGGCAATGGCTGGGCCACGAGCGGTTATTCCATCACCACCGCCAACGGCACGAACAGCATCACCATCACCCCGCCGACGGGGAATTTATTCTTTCGCTTGAAAAATCCATAACCCGCAAAGCCCCATTAAAACTTAAACGCCATGAATAAAAAACTCCGTTTCCTCCATTGCCTCGGTGGCATCACCCTCGCCTTGGCGCTCGCCGTGGGCGTTTCCACCCATGCCACCACCCTGGTTTGGACCAATACGGCCGGCGGCGATTGGAGCACCGCCGCCAATTGGGTTCCGAACCAGATTCCCGGTGCGACGGACACCGCCATTATCACGAACAACGGCACCTACACCGTGACGATCAATGATGCGTCCAGCATCACGGTGAACAATCTGAACCTGGGCGGAACCAGCGGCACGCTCACCTTTGACATCGCGGGCACCTTGACGCTCAACGGCACCGGCTCAGGCAATGACAATGCGGCGGTGGAAAACACCGCGCCACCCAATGCCAGTCCGGGCAGACTGCTCGGCACCGGCAGCCTGACGCTGGCTGGTCCGGTCACCTTCAGGGCAAATACTATAGGCGGGAGCACCGTCACGTTGCCGTTCCTGCAAACTGGTGGCGGCACCATTGATGGCTGTTATTGGAGCGGCGGTGTTTGGGTCAACACCGGCAACCTTCTGGTTTATGGCGCGCCGGACATTGCCAGTGGTTCGGTTTTCAGCAACGCCCCGTCCGGCACGGTCAACCTGACGGAAATTTATTTGTATATTACCAATGGATTCACCGGTGGCGGCACGATAGCCAATGCCGGCTCTTTTCTGGTGACATCGCCCTACGGAAATATTTTCAGCTACCCGGTTTTCAATAACACCGGCACGGTGCTGGTCACCAATAATGCCACGTTTTATTATTTGGGCGGCGGCACTAACAGCGGCCAGAACATAATCGCCGCAAACAGCATTCTGGCGACCAGCAACGGAATTTGCGAGTTTGCCCCCGGTTCAACGGTTTCAGGGCCAGGAAGCCTGGTGAATTATTCCGCCAATCTTTACCTGGACGGGACGGTGACCTGCGGCTCTTTCGAACAATTCGGCATCGCCAAAGTAACGGGAGCATTGGATGCCACCAACAGCAGCTTCTACGGCTACTTTATTGGCGGCGCCACCACCTTTACCAATGGCGGTTCCTTTACGGGCACGATGTCGGTCAATGGCGCGGTGAATTTTGACGGCACCGGGACGATCCAGCCTTCGGTTCTGAACATGAACTTCGGCTTGATCGCGGGCGCTGACTTGGTCAACGCTGGAACCTTGAATTGGTCCGGCGGCACCATCTCTGGATTGGTGCAATGCAATGGCGGCGGCATTTCCGGTAACATTCACGGATCCTTCCCTTGTCAGTTGCTGGGCGGCGAGTTGATCAACACAGGCATCCTCACCGTCCAAAACACGTATTATATCCCCAATATCTCCGAATTGACCACCGGCGGCGGTTCGGTGGTCAGCAACGCGCCCGGAGCGCAATTCACTTTCATCGGCGGGCAGTCCGGCACTTTGCCTTCCGGCGCGGCGACGTTTTACAATGCCGGCACGCTGACCTGCACCAACAATGGTGATCCGTTGAATCCGGGGAGCGCGGGCAGCGTGACACTGGCGGGGCTGGTTAACAGCGGCAACGTCTTCATCCAATCAAACTTGGTGGTCACCTTGGAAAACGGCACGACCAATTCGGGCCAGATACTCGCGGAAGACATTTGCAGCGTATCGCTGACCGGGGCCGCCGGTTTTCTTTCCGGCTCGTTGTTTTCCATTGGCACTGGTTTCACGGTCAACGACACCACCGGCAGTTTCGCCGGCACCGTCAATGTCGGCGGCACGACCAGCTTTCAGTCGGGCACCACCACGTTCACCGGCGGCGGCACGTTCAGCAACGCCGTAAATGTCACGGGCGGCACGGTCAATTTTAATGGAGCCAATAATCTGACGGGTCCGTTGACCATGACCGGCTGGAACACCGCCTTCGGCGGCGGCGGCACGCTCCAAAATACCGTGTTGCTTTCCGGCAACGCCACCGTGGATTTCAACGCCCTGGTGACGCTCACCCCTACCGCTTTGACCATGACCGGCGGAACCTTGCAGGGCACGCAGTTGGTGTTGGTCACCGGCCCGTTGACGTGGACGGGCGGGAACATCAGTGGGGTGGTCAGCGTCAACGGCGGGAGCATCAACGTGGCGGACAGTTCGTCGGTTGGCTATGGCGGTGAACTTATCAACACCGGCCCGCTGACCTGGACGCCCAACAGCGGCCCGCGCACCGGCCAGGGCACGATCATCAGCAACGCGCCGAGCGGCGTCATCAGCGTGGCGCTCAATGGGAACAGTATTGACAACTATGTTTATGGCGGGGCCGCCGCTTTTTACAACGCGGGCACGATCAATGTGTCCGGCTCCGGCCAGAGCGGTTCGCTCACCGACCCCTTCTTCAACACTGGCACTGTCAACGTCAACAGCGGCACGTTGTCACTGGCTGATGGCGGGATCAACTCCGGCACCATCAACGCGGCCAACGGGGCCGACCTGGATTTTTCCGGCGGCACCTTTACCAGCACCGCCGGTTCGCTGATGGCCGGCGCGGGGAATCTTTCCGACAGCGGCGGCGGGGGCACCTACAACTTTGGCGGCCCGCTGAACCTGGATGGTTCCTGGACCTTTGGCAGTGGCGCCACCGTCAATCTGACGGGCAGCACCACGACCAGCGGTAACACGATCAACATCTCCGGCTCCATTGTGAACTTCAACGGCACGGGCAATGGCGGAAAATGGCAGCCGGGAGCGGTGAATTTAAGCAACGGCACGCTGGCCGGGGGCACGCCGGTGGTGACGGGCGGCCTGCTAACCTGGACGGGCGGGAACATCAGCGGGATAGTTAGCGCCAACGGCGGGAGCATCAACGTGGCGGACAGTTCGTCGGTTGGCTATGGCGGTGAACTTATCAACACCGGCCCGCTGACGTGGACGCCCAACAGTGGCCCGCGCACGGGCGGCACCGGTGGCACTATCATCAGCAATGCGCCCAGCGGCAACATCACGGTGGCGCTGAATGGAAACAACATTGAATCCTACGCTTACGGCGGGACGACGGCCTTTTACAACGCGGGCATCATCAATGTTTCCGGCCCCGGCCAGTCCGGCTTCATCACCGACCCCTTCTTCAACACCGGCACCGTCAACGTCAACAGCGGCACGTTGAGTTTGACCGGCGGGGATTCACTGACCAACGGTGTTCTCAATTTCGGCATCACCAGCGCCAGCAGCTATGGCAAACTCGCGCTCACCGGCACCGCCGCGCTGACCGGAACCTTGGGTGTCACCTTCAATGGCTACGCGCCGGTCGTGAACGACGCCTTCGGCTTGATCTCCTACAGTTCAGAATCCGGCGCGTTCACCACCTTCAATCTGCCCGCCACGGTCGGCTGGCAGCAGACCTATGGGCCGACCCTGTTCACGCTCACGGTGAGCAGCCTCGTGAGCGGCCTGCCGAACCTGGCCATCACGCATTCCGGCAACAACGTCATCGTCTCCTGGCCCAACACCGGCAGCTACACCTTGCAGCAAACCGCGAACCTCGCGGCGGGCAATGGCTGGGCCACGAGCGGTTATTCCATCACCTCGGCCAACGGCACGAACAGCATCACCGTCACACCGCCGATGGGGAATCTGTTCTTCCGCTTGAAACAATAATTGCTGACAAACCCTCAAACCAACCACAACCGTCAAGCCAAACTCCATCATGAAAACCACCATTCACTTCGCCGCGCTCGCGCTGCTTTCAGGCTTCAGCCTTCAGCCTTCAGCCTTGCTGGCCCAGGGCACCCTCACGCCGCCCGGCCCGCCCGCGCCGACCATGAAGACGCTGGACCAGATCGAGGCGCGCACGCCCATCAGCAGTCTGCCTTACACTATCACCAATCCCGGCTCTTATTATCTCACGGCGAATCTGACCGGCAGCTCCGGCGCGGACGGCATTGACATCGCCACCAACAACGTGACCCTGGACTTGAACGGGTTCACGCTTCAAGGCGTGGCGGGTTCACTTAACGGAATCAATGTGCTCAATCCGGCAAGAAATCTGGCCATTCGTAACGGTGCTCTGGATGCCTGGGGACATAACGGCGTGGATGCCACAAACAGTTACAACAGCCAGTTTGAACGTCTTCGTGTTTCGAACTCCAATGCTGGCGGTCTCTTGGCCGGCACTAATTGTGTCGTGTCGGCCTGCGCCGCTTACCACATTACAGGCGTTGGCATTTTCGTCAGGAACAACAGCTCAATCAAGGATTGCATTGCGAACTTCAACGTCGCTGGTTTAGATGTTGTAGCCAACTGCACCGTCATAGGCTGCACGGCCAGCGGGAACATAAATGCTGGCATTCTCGCCTATGGCGACAACTGCACGATCAAGGATTGCACGGCGAGCACCGGCAACGGCATGGGAATTCAAGCTAATAACAACTGTAGCGTCAAGGACTGCACTGCGAGCGCCTGCGGCACAGGAATTTTCGTTGGGAACAATAGCACCGTCACGGGTTGCACCGCAGGCGGCAACACCGGCGATGGCATTGATGTCGCTGGTTTCAATTGCCAAATCTTCGGCAACACTTGCAGCGGTAACGCCAGCAGTGGCATCAATATTTATTACAACAATTGTCAGGTTATCGGCAATGTTTGCAGCGCCAACAGCCAATATGGCATCTTGATTTCAGGTTCTGCGAACCGCATTGATGGCAACAGCGTCGGCAACAACACTAATTACGGCATCAATGCCATGTCAATAAATGTGAAAAACAGCATCACCCGCAATTCTTCGCCCGGCCCCGGTTACGGCGGCTATATTGGAAACAACGACTACGCACCCTACGGGTCACCCAACACGTCCACCAATCCATGGCAGAATTTCCAATAAGGGGTCCAAATGAAAACTGAACTCAATCGTTTTTTTAGCGCGCTTGCCCTGTTCGCACTGGCAAGTCTTGGCTGCCAGCCAGCGACCGCTTTCGCCCAGGGCGTCCTCACGCCGCCCGGCGCACCCGCGCCGACCATGAAGACGCTGGACCAGATCGAGGCGCGCACGCCCATCAGCAGTCTGCCTTACACCATCACCAATCCCGGCTCTTATTATCTCACCACCAACGTCACCGGCGTCAGCGGGACCGCCGGCATCACCGTTTCCAGCGGCAACGTGACGATAGACCTGAATGGCTTCGCCCTGTTCGGCGTGGCCGGTTCTTATAGTGGTGTGGCGGTTCAGGGCACTTATACCAACATCACCGTGCGAAACGGAACCGTCAGTGGTTGGCCGATTAATGGGGTGGACGCCTGGAGTTTCGGTTATCCGCGCAATCTGGATTTTGAAAAGTTGACGGTTTCTGCCAATGGCAACATTGGGATCTACACCGAAGCGGGAAGCACGGTGCGCGACAGCTTTTCGATTGGCAATGGTGGAGCTGGAATCATAAGCAGCGGCGGTTTGATCGCCGATTGTGTCGTTCGCGACAACAGCGGTGACGGGATAGATGCCATTGAATGCACCGTGCGCCATTGCGAGGTTCAAAACAGCGGCAACTACGGAATGTATGTCTCCAGTTGCGTGGTGTCCGATTGCCTCATCATGCGCAGTGCCGCGGATGGTATTGATGTTTACGGCCCCGGCTGTCAGATCATCGGCAATACACTGCAAGGAGACACCGTAAGCCAAACCTCTGGCCACGCCAGCATCAATGTGCTAGCCGGCAACAACCGCATCGAGGGCAACCACGTGACCACGTCCGGTTCGATTCATTGGGGCATTAGCGTGCCTTCAAATTCAGGCAATGTGGTTGTCAAGAACACGGTCTCGGGAGCTGGATCGAATAGTTATTTCATAGCCGGCAATAATGCCTATGGAACCATAATCACTCTGACCGGGGCGCTGACGGTAATATCGAGCAGCAATCCCTGGGCGAATTTCGCTTACTGAACCAACCGGCCCGACCGATGAACTCTCACCATGAAAACCAAGCTTTTCCTGCTCGCGCTGCTTTCAGCCTTCAGCCTTCAGCCTTCAGCCTTGCTCCACGCCGGCACGACGATTGACGCCGCCAACCGCTATGCCTACGGTGCCAACCTCGGCTGGCTCGACTGGCGCGGCGACACCGCCAACGGCGCGGTCATCGGCGAATACGTCTGCTCCGGCTACATCTATTCCGCCAATGTCGGCTGGATCAATCTGGGCAGCGGCACACCCGCCAACGGCATTCAATACCAAAACAATTCCGCCACCGACTTCGGCGTGAACCAGGACGGCCTCGGCAATTTGACCGGTTACGCCTGGGGCGCGAACATCGGCTGGATCAACTTTGAGCAAACCTACGGCAAACCGAATATCAATCTGCTCACCGGCCAGTTGAGCGGCTCTGTCTGGAGCGCCAATTGCGGCTGGATTTCATTGAGCAACGCCGTGGCGTTCGTCCAGACAGACAGCCTCCAGCCCGGTGCGCTGGCGCCCAACGGCCTGCCCGTCGCTTGGCTGCTGCAAAACTTCGGCACGACGAACGTGAATGCCAACGCCGATCCCACCGGCAAGGGCATGACCATCGGGCAGGATTATCTTGCCGGCACCGACCCGAACAATGCGGCGGATGTTTTCAAGATCACCTCGTTCCAGCGCAATGTCCTGGCCACGAATTACGACCAGATCGCCTGGGCCAGCAAGCCCACGCGATTTTATGCCGTGCAAATCAATCCGAACCTGGCCGCCGGCGCGGGCTGGTTGGATTATGTGACTTTTGCCAGCCCGGGCGTCAGCGCCACGGCCTTTTATGACTTCAACCCGACGAATGAATTTTACCGCGTCCGCGCCTACCGTCCGCTGCTGCCGTGAACGTGCCAAATCAATCCACCGTGAAAAACCACCGGCGCAATTTACCGGGCTGTCCGCCGGGTTGCTGCGGGCGACCGGCCACCTATCCGCCGCTGCCCGCAGTCCTGCGGTAGGAGCCAGGACCGGCTATGCCATCACCTCGGCCAACGGCACGAACAGCATCAGCCTTCTGGCAGGCCGCCGCCAACAACGGGTCCAACGGCAGGTGCGCGTGATCGTTGAGATCGTCATAATAGCCCGTGGTTCTTGCGTCAAACCGTGGTCAGCACTCGTCGAATTAAATCAAACCGGTGGAATGGAGCGGGTGATGGGAATCGAACCCACGTATGCAGCTTGGAAGGCTGCCGTTCTACCATTGAACTACACCCGCAACCCGCAAATCCTACCGCCCCGCCACCGCTTGTCAACTTGCGCGATGATCGCAAGGGTTCGGCGGATTTTTTGTTTAACTTGCGGCCGCCGGACAGAGTCTTTGGGAAGGACATGGTTTTGGCGAATTCAATGCCCTGCCGCCCACAGCGGGCCTTTACTTTGATCGAGTTGCGCGTCGTCATCGCCATTGGTTGCTAGCGTTCCGCCTGGCGGGCTTGCCTTGGGGTGCCGCCGCCGCTAGACTCGACGCGATGAATGCGCTGCTACTCACCGGCGGACGGGTGGTGGATCCCGCCAACCAATTTGACGCCCTTGCCGACGTGCTCATCCTCGACGGCAAAATCTCCGCCGTCGGCAAAAAACTTTCCGCGCCCGCCGGCGTGGAAACCCTCGCGGCAAAAGGAAAAATTGTCTCGCCCGGCTTGATTGATTTGCATGTTCACTTCCGCGAGCCGGGGCAGACGGCCAAGGAAACCATCGCCGCCGGCACGGCGGCGGCGGCGCGCGGCGGATTTGCTTCGGTCGTCTGCATGCCGAACACGTCGCCGGCGATTGACTCCGCCGGCACTGTCGCGCTGATTCATGAACGCGCGGAACGCGAAGGCCTGGTCAATGTCTTCGTCACCGGCGCGATCACCAAAAATATCGCCGGCGAGGAACTCGCCCCCATCGGTGGACTTAAAAAGGCGGGCGTGGTGGCCATCACGGACGACGGCCATTGCGTGCAGAACAACGACCTCATGCGCCGCGCCTGTGAATACGCGAAGATGTTCAACCTGCCGGTGATGGATCACTGTCAGGATTATTCGCTCGTGACCGACGGCGTGATGCACGAAGGTTACTGGAGCACCGCGCTCGGCCTGCGCGGCTGGCCGGCGGCGGGCGAGGAAATGATCGTCGCGCGCAACGTTTTGCTGGCCGAACTGACCGGCGCCAAAATCCACTGCCAGCACCTGAGCGCCGCCGGCAGCGTGAAACTGATCCGCGAGGCGAAAAAACGCGGCGTGCCGATTTCCGGCGAGGCTTGCCCGCATCATTTCACGCTCACCGACGCGGCGGTTGCCGGCAGCGAAAAATTCTGGGCGCAGGACGGCAAATTGTTATCAACCACCCACCCCCAACTGTCGGTTGTCGCGTGGCCGGCCTACGACACGAATTTCAAGATGAACCCGCCGCTCCGCTCCGCCGCCGACCGCGAGGCGATTCTGGAAGGCCTGGCCGACGGCACGATCGAGATTTTGTGCAGCGACCACGCGCCGCACTGCGATTACGAAAAGGAAGTGGAGTTTGACTACGCGCCGTTTGGCATCACCGGCCTCGAAACCGAGCTGGCGCTGGCGCTGATGCAACTCGTCCACACGAAGCGGATTTCGCTTGCCGACATGATTGCAAAGTTCACCATCAACCCCGCGCGGCTGTTGAACTTGAACAAAGGCACGTTGAGCGTCGGCGCGGATGCGGATGTTACGGTGTTTGACCCGGATGCAGAATGGATTTATGAGCGTGAAGCATCTGCGAGCAAATCCAGGAACAACCCGTTCTTCGGCTGGAAACTCAAAGGCCGGGTGGCCGCCACGATCGTCGCCGGCAAAACAGTTTTCGCTGGACAGGCCGAACTGGCGGCGGTTTAATCCCCCCATCCCTCAATCATTATGAAAAAACTGCTCATTGCCCTGATGGCTGCCACGATCTGCTGGCAGGTGAACGCGGCGGAATCCACCTGGCTCACCGACCTGCCCAAAGCCGAAGCCCAAGCGAAGGCCGAAAACAAAATCGTGCTCATGGACTTCACCGGGTCGGACTGGTGCCACTGGTGTCAGAAGTTCAAAAAGGAAGTGCTCAACTCGCCGGAGTTCCTGGACTACGCGGCGAAAAATGTCGTGCTGGTGGAAGTGGATTTTCCCCACAGCAAAGACCAGGCCGACGCTTTGAAAAAGGCCAACGCCGCCTTGAAGGGGCAATACAGCATTGATGGCTATCCGACACTGGTGGTTCTGGACAAGGACGGCAAGGAGATCGGCCGGCAGGTCGGCTACTCCGAAGGCGGACCGCAAGCCTTCATTGCCAAGCTGGAGGGTTTCAAAAAATAACCCGCCGGGATTTACGCTGACGTCGCCGGTGGTTCGGGCGACTGGATTTTCACCGCTTCCTCAAGTTGAAGCTGCTCCGGCGGCACCGTGGCCAGCCCGGCATCCGCCGTGACGGGCGCGGGCGGATGTTCGACGGGAATGCGCCGCAGTTCGTCCGCCGCCGGCAAATCCTCCAGGCCGCGCAGGCCGAAATATTCCATGAACAACGACGTGGTGCAGTAAAGCGCCGGTCGGCCGACCACTTCCGCCCGCCCGCTCTGTTCCACCAGACCGCGCTCCAACAGTGTCTGCATCGTGCCGTCCACGTTCACGCCACGCACCTGCTCGACTTCCGCGCGCGTCACCGGTTGGCGATAGGCGATTATGGCCAGCGTCTCCAGTGCCGCTGGCGACAGCCGCGAAGGCCGGTGCTTGACGCCAACCAGCGCCTTGAGCCAGGGTGCAAATTCCGGCTGCGTGACGAACTGCCATGCGCCCGCGACGCACGCGAGCCGGTAGCTGCGCGCGGCGGTTTCATGTTCGCGGGCCAACTCTTCGAGTGCGGCGGTCACGTCGTCCTCCTTGGTTTTCTTGAACGGTTTGGCGCCCTCGTCCGCGTCCTCCACCGTGGCGGCGTTGGCGAGCATGTCGCGAAGCTCCTTCACGCTCATGGGTTTCTGGGCGGAGAATAACAGGGATTCGAGAATGAATTTCAGTTCCATGCAAAAAATTTATATTGGTTTTTGATTGTCATTGCCGGCGGCTTCTTCCCCGCCATCCTCATCTTCAACTTCGTCATCCTCGTCGTCGTCATCTTCTTCCTCGTCAAACTCATCCTCCACCTCTGGTTCGGTTGCGGTGACGGTGGGATCAGGCGACGGCGGCGAGCATTTTACTTTAGCTTCGGTTTCCGGGGCTGGCGCGGCCATTTCGATGGCTGTCTCGGAAATGACGGCCTTGGCAATTTTGATTTCCGCAAACGGTTCCAGCTGGGTGCAGACGAGCTGTTTGAGGCGGATCAATTCCAGGAGCGCCAGGAACGTGCAGACGATTTCGGACCGGCTGGCGGCGGTTTCAAACAATTCGGCAAAGCGCACGCTGCCGTGCGCGGCGATGGTTTGCAGCACAAACTCGATTTTCTCGCTGACCGTCCATTTGTCCTCGAAGATGTCGCGCGTGCCGGCGGCTTTTTCCTGAAAGCGTTTGAGGACGGCATTGACGGCGTTGAGCAGATCGAAGATGCCGACTTCCGGCTTTGGCACCGGCGCGGCGGATTCAAATTCCAGTTTGCCCGGCACGCGCGGGAAAGTATTTTCCTGGCGCTCCTCCAGCGTCTGCAATTGCGCGGCGGCGTCCTTGAATTTCTTGTATTCAACGAGTTGGCGGATCAGCTCCCAGCGCGGATCTGCGCCTTCATCTTCCTCCTCCACGACGGCCTGCTGGTCGGCCGGCAGCAGCTCGCGGCTCTTGATATACATCAGCGTCGAGGCCATGACGAGAAATTCGCCGGCGATTTCCAAGTCAAATTGCCGCATCAGATCGATGTATTCGATGAACTGCGTCGCGAGCCGGGTGAGGTTGACTTGGTAGATGTCCACCTCCTCCTTCTTGATGAGATAAAGGAGCAGGTCGAGCGGACCTTCAAAAACCTCGAATTGGACTTTGTATTCAGCCATGAATCGGAGCGAAGCCTAGATTGAAGTCGGCGGCTTGGCAATGCCGGAAGGCGACCGTAAGTTCTCGACGCAGCGGATTTTTTGCGTAAGAGTGTCGGCATGAGTTCCGACGAGCAGGCAATTTTTCAGTATCTCAAAACCATGGGTGACGCTTTCGTCAACCCCAAGGAAGTCAGCCGCCGGGCCGGCACCAAGCAGCGCTATCACGCGGAACCCGACTGGGCCAAGCCGCTGATGGTCTCCCTGGCCGAGCGCGGCATTCTCGAGAGCAACACGCGCGGACTGTTCCGCATCAAGCCGGATGGCAAGGCTAAGCACAAACAGCGCTGGGTGTCGCCAGACATCGAAAAAATTCTGGCGGAAAAGGGCGTCACCATTGATGCGGATGACGGTGCCCCGGCGGCGGAACCGGCCGAGCCGCTCTGATGTTTGCGGCGCTGCTCACCGCTCTGCTCTTCGCCACCTCCGCCGTCTGCGGCTATCGCACGGCGAGACAAATAGGCGGCATCGAGGCGAACTTCTGGCGCATCACGCTGGCCACCGTTTTTTTGACCGCCTGGGCGTGGACGTGTGGCGCGGGATTTGCCGGCGCGCCGGAATGGTTCATGTTGAGCGGCCTTTTCGGCATTGGCCTGGGCGACTCCGCCTATTTCCAGGTTTTGCCGCGGCTCGGTAGCCGGCGCACCGTGCTGCTCACCCAATGCCTCACCGCGCCGTTGGCCGCGCTGATCGAATGGCTTTGGCTGGGCACCAAAATAAACCTGCCCGAAATTTTTTGCGTGGCGGTCATCCTCGCCGGCGTCGCCATTGCGCTCGCGCCCGGCGACCACTTGAAAATTTCCGCGCGCGACTGGAAAATCGGCCTCACCGCCGGCGGTTTCGCCGCGCTCGGCGGCGCGCTCGGCGCGGTGATCATCCGCAAAGGTTACATGGCCCTTGAGTCGGCCGGCATTTCGGTGGATGCCGGCACCACCGGCTACCAGCGTGTGCTCGGCGGGATTTTGATTCCGACCCTGGCGCTGCTGTTTTTCAAATGGCGTGCCGCCCCTGCCCACGGCGGCTGGTTTGAGGCCAAAACTTTGGCCGTCTCCCGCGAAAAATGGCTGCGCCTCTGGCCGTGGGTGCTGGTCAACGCCCTTGCCGGCCAGACGCTCGGCGTGACCTGTATGCAATGGGCGCTCAAGACTACGCCCGCCGGCATCGTCGCCGCTATCATCGCCACCACGCCGATTGTGCTGCTGCCCATGACACGGATGGTCGAGGGCGAGGAAATCGGCTTCCGTGCGCTCGCCGGCGCCGTCGTCGCCGTGGGCGGCGTGATGGGTCTGACTTTTTTCCAGCATGGTTGAAATTAATCGGCCTGGCATGAGATTGAAATCTGGCCGACGGCGTGCCGCCGGATTGTAACCTGGTTTTTACGTGACCGTGACTGGCCAAACCGCAGTCTACGTGTAAGTTGTCATCGTGGTGCCGCGCATTTTGATAGTGGACGACGAGGGCGATTTCATCAACCTGGTGAAGTTTCGCCTGGCGAGTTTGGGCTGCGAATTTCTGGTGGCGGCGGATGGCGTCCAAGCCTTGAGCCAGGCGCGCCAGTTCAAGCCGGATTTGATTTTGCTCGACATCCTGCTGCCCGATCTTGACGGCCTCTCCGTCTGCGAAATCCTGCGCCGGCAGCCGGGCACCAAAAAAATTCCCATCATTTTCATGAGCGCTCTCTCCAGCGATGTCACCAAGCGCACCGCCGCCATGCACGCCGAGGATTTCTTCACCAAGCCGCTGGACCTGAACCGGCTGGAAAAACGCATCGCCGAACTGCTCCACACGGGGATTGTCGCGAACTGACCCTTCGCAATTTGCCCTGCGCTTCGCTTGACAGCGGGGCGTGCAATCTTCATTTTCTTGCACAGTTTTAAGGTTGAAATCAAAACCAATCAAATGAGCACCGCACATAATCTCTACGGCACCCTGCAAAACTTTGCACTGGGCAACGGCCGGCTGGCAAATTTTTATTCCTTGCCCGCGCTGGAAAAGGCCGGCGTCGGCCCGGTTTCCCGGCTGCCCGTCTCCATCCGCCTCGTGCTGGAATCCGTCCTGCGCAACTGCGACGGCAAAAAGGTTCACGAGGCCAACATCAAAGAACTGGCCAACTGGAAGGCAAACGAGACGCGCACGGCGGAAATCCCGTTCGTCGTCGCGCGCATCGTGTTGCAGGATTTCACCGGCGTGCCGCTGCTCGTGGATTTGGCGGCGATGCGCACCGCCGTCGCCAAGTTGAACAAAAATCCCAAAATCATCGAGCCGCTCGTGCCGGTGGATCTGGTGGTGGACCATTCCGTCCAGGTGGATTTCGCCGGCGGCGCGGATTCGATGGCCAAAAACCTGGACTTGGAATTCACGCGCAACCGCGAACGTTATCAATTTCTCAAGTGGGGCATGCAGGCGTTTGACACGTTCAAGGTCGTGCCGCCGGGCATCGGCATCGTGCACCAAGTCAACTTGGAGTATTTGGCGAAAGGCGTTTTGAATGCCGGCGACGTTTATTATCCCGACACGCTGGTTGGCACCGATTCGCACACCACAATGATTAACGGACTCGGCATCGTCGGCTGGGGCGTCGGCGGCATCGAAGCCGAAGCCGGCATGCTCGGCCAGCCAGTTTATTTCCTCACGCCGGATGTTGTCGGGGTTCATATGACTGGCGCGATACGCGAGGGTGTCACCGCGACGGATGTCGCCCTCACTGTCACACAGATTCTTCGCAAGGCGAAAGTCGTGGGCAAATTCGTGGAATTCTTCGGACCCGGCGCGGCGGCCTTGCCTTTGGTTGATCGCGCGACCATCGCGAACATGGCGCCGGAATACGGCGCGACGATGGGGTTTTTCCCGATCGACGCCGAATGCTCCAACTACCTGCGCGCCACCGGCCGCAGCGACGAAGCCGTCAAGACCTACGAAAATTATTACAAGGCGCAAGGCTTGTGGGGTATTCCGGAGAAAGGCGAAGTCGTTTACTCGCAGGAAATCGAACTCGACCTCGGCAGCGTGCTGCCGAGCGTGGCCGGCCCGAAGCGTCCGCAGGACCGCATCGAATTGCCGAAGCTCAAAAACGAATTCACCACGGCGTTCTCCAAGCCCGTCACGGAAAATGGTTTTGGCATGAAGGCCGAAGACCTTGGCAAAGTGAAAGCCGAGGTCGCGCTCACCGGCAGCAAATCCAGCATCGGGCACGGTTCCGTTTTGATCGCCGCCATCACGAGCTGCACCAACACGAGCAATCCCTCGGTGATGCTCGCCGCCGGTTTGCTCGCGAAGAAAGCCGTCGAACGCGGCCTCACGGTGAACACCACCGTCAAGGCGTCGCTCGCGCCCGGCTCCCGCGTGGTCAGCGATTATCTTGATAAAACCGGCCTTCAACCGTTCCTCGACAAACTCGGTTTCAATCTTGTCGGCTACGGTTGCACAACCTGCATCGGCAACTCCGGCCCGCTCGCCGCGCCGATTGAAGAAGCCGTGGTGAAAAACAACTTGGTCGCCGCCGCCGTGTTGTCGGGCAACCGCAACTTTGAAGCGCGCGTGCACCAGAACATCAAGGCGAATTTTCTCATGTCGCCGCCGCTCGTCGTCGCGTTCGCGCTCGCGGGCCGCGTGGACATCGACCTCGCAAACGATCCGATCGGCACCGGCAAGGACGGCAAGCCCGTTTATCTGCGCGACCTCTGGCCGAGCCTCCGCGAGGTGCGCGACCTCATGCAGGCCGCGTTGCAACCGGAAGTCTTCCGCAAGCTCTACAAAGATTTTGCCGCGCAGAATCCGAAGTGGAACGAAATCTCGTCCAGCACCGGCAATGTTTACGAATGGGACCGCAAGTCCACTTACATTCAGGAACCGCCGTTCTTCGAAAACTTTGCGTTGCCGCCCGGCAGCATCAAGCCCATCACCGGTGCCCGCGCACTCGGAATTTTTGGCGACAGCGTCACGACCGACCATATTTCGCCCGCCGGCTCGTTCAAGAAGACCACTCCTGCCGGAAAATATCTCGTCGAGAACGGCGTGGCCGTGGAAGACTTCAACAGCTACGGCTCGCGTCGCGGCAACGACCGCGTGATGACGCGCGGCACGTTCGCCAACGTCCGCATCAAAAACCTCATGGTGCCCGGCGTCGAAGGCGGCGTCACCAAGCTCCAGCCGTCCGGCGAACAGGTCAGCATTTACGACGCGGCCATCGCCTATCAGAAAACCGGCACACCGCTCATCATCTTGGCCGGACAGGAATACGGCACCGGTTCCAGCCGTGACTGGGCCGCGAAAGGCACGAGCCTGCTCGGTGTGAAGGCCGTCGTGGCGCAGAGTTTCGAGCGCATCCACCGCAGCAATCTCGTTGGCATGGGCGTGCTGCCGCTGCAATTCAAGGAAGGTGTCACCGCGCAGACCTTGAAGCTCGATGGCACCGAGACCTACGACATCGTCGGCCTCGACGCGAACATCAAGCCGCAGCAAGACCTCGCGCTCAAGATCACCCGCAAGGATGGCAGCGTGGAAAATGTCGCGGTCAAATGCCGCATTGATACGCCCATCGAAATCGACTACTACCAGCACGGCGGCATTTTGCCGTATGTGTTGCGCCAGTTGGTGGCGAAGACGTAAGTGGAATCTTTCACCAAAAGCCGTCGAATAAATTTCGACGGCTCATTGGTTTTGAGCCAAGATGAGGCAGGTCTGAATTTCGCAGAGAACTGCAATGCAGCTTGGCTTTCCCCATCCGCCACATTCAGCCAAGTTCTGGAACGAAAGTTTCCGGACTTTTTGGCTTCATGGACGGCAGATGGAGCGCGTATTTTATCTCATCAGGGTGGATTTTCTGAAGCGAATGAAAACAAAAAAACAAGCCGGCCAATCATGGCCGGCCTGATTTGATTAGTGAATCTAAACCGGTATCAAGCCGTGCGGCTTTTGTGCAAAATCCGGATGGCACTGACACCAAGGGGCAGCAGGAGCAAAGCGCCGGCAATCACGGTTGTGGGTTCAGGGACGGCTGGTGGCGTCACATCAAAGGCCGTCCAGCCCGAAATCCCGTATTGATCGCTGGTAGTCCAAAAGTCGCTGGGATACTGCGGAAGATCAGCCGCCTGTCCGTCAAGATAAAACAGGACATAACCAGCATCCTTGCCGCCATATTTTGCAATGACATAATCCCAGCCGCTACCAATGGGCTGTCCTGCACCTCCTTGGCTGATGTTGTTGCCAATCACCGTTCCGCTATATTCGGTGGATGAAGTCGTCAGCAAGGTGGCAGCATTACCGATAGTTGGGGTGGCAGTTTGATTTTTAGTCATATCCAACAGCGCCTGGGCAACTTGCTGTTCATAAGTCCAACTTCCTTGGCCATTGCCGGTGGTGCCGGCAGCGATGCCAACGATATTAGGGGAATTAAGCGTCAATGGATTCGACCAGGAAAGCGTTGCGCCAGCCGAATGCGCGAGCAATACAGCTATGGCACCGAGCAAAATTGTTTTTTTCATATTCTCCTTTTCGTCGTTCTATTGGTTTTCGATTGATTGTTTGACAACTTGGTTAAAGTTTAAACGATTGAAAGTTTTCTATCTATACAAACGGGGGACATGAAGGTTCGTTTTGGGGACACGGCACAACACCTTTTGAAATAAGGGGAAAGGTAAGTTTTGGTCAAAAACGCGGGAAAAAACCTGGGATCCGGCGCAAAATACAGTCGGTGTCGAGCAAAAGTGGTTTGGTAATTATTGGCAAGCCCCCATGTGTTGATCCAGTTGATATGAGAGTTTTGGTTCATGCTTTCAGGTTTTCCGCGCTGGCATGCGCAAGGAGGGGCGTAGCCCCGCGAAGCGCGCCAGCGCGCCGCGAATACTGCCGGCGCCAGATTGTCCAGCGACGAATGCGGCCTCGCTTCGTTGTAATCCCGCCGCCACCCGGCGGCCAGGACTTC
This sequence comes from bacterium, assembly GCA_021780905.1. Taxonomy (GTDB): domain Bacteria; phylum Verrucomicrobiota; class Verrucomicrobiia; order Limisphaerales; family UBA11358; genus UBA11358. The sequence goes on along the minus strand of JAJXXW010000042.1, from coordinate 175,754 downwards.
CATATCCAACAGGGAGGCAAATTCTTCGCGGTTCAAATGTTCATCCCGCAACAGGGTGTTGAATGATTCCACATACACGTTCTCCCACGGACTGCCCCCGCGATATAGCGCTCCTATGGCGTTGCCTTTCAGCCACGCCTGCACCACTTTGGCCACAAACTCCGGCCCGTTGTCGCTCCGCAGATGCGCCGGCACGCCCCGCTGTCCGATCAATCCCGCCAGCACCGCGATCACGTCCTGGGCCCGAAAACTTCGCCGCATTGCCAGCGCCAGACATTCCCGCGTGAATTCATCCACCACGCACAGAAACTTCCGTTACCCGCTTTCGGGAACGAGCATTGGTTTGCGCTTGCTGGACAGTGGATGAATTGGCAATTTTTGATCGAAGCTGTCAGAAATTATGAATCGTGATGCCACATTCGAACCGGACGGTTTGAAACAAACCCGTCGCACTTTTCTCAAGGTCGGTGCCGGCGCGTTGGGCGGGTTGACGCTGGGACAGGGTGGGTTGGAGGGCTTGGTCGCCCAGGGCGTGCCACCGGGGCGCAAGCCCAATCTCGTGGTGTTTCTCGGCGAAGGGGTGCGCTGGGACGAATTTGGCTGCACGGGAAATTCCATCATCGACACGCCCCATCAGGACCGGATTGCGCGGGAGGGCATGACGTTTCGGAACGCCTTTGTGACGTATGCGCTGTGCGCGCCGTCCCGGTCTAGTATGCTTTCCGGGTATTATACCCACACCACCGGGATCGTGGACAACCGGATGAACCATCCCATCCCCAAAGATATTCCGCTGGTTTCCGATTTCCTGCGCCAGGCGGGCTACGAGGTGGCGTTCCTGGGCAAGGCCCACGTCAAAGGCGGGTTGAAGGATCGGGATTGGGACTATTATTTTGCCTTCAACGGCGCTTCCGCCAATTATTACCGCCCCAATTTGACCGAGGGAATTGCCGGTCAGTATTCCGAGTCGAAAACTTACGAAGGTTATGTGGACGATCTGGTGACCGACCGGGCGCTGGGCTGGCTGGACCAGAAGCGCGAGAAGCCGTTCTGCCTGCTGCTGAATTTCTGTGCCCCGCACGCCCCGTATTACCGCCCCCGCCGGTTGCTGGACCGTTACAATGGCGTGAAGATCCCCAAGCCGGCCACCTTTGACGACGACTTGAAACAGCCGCCCTATCCCGGCAAGCCCAGCGCCGTAGTCGAGGCCACCAACAAAATCGGGACCACCTTCACAAGTGATGCCGCGCGGACGCTGGAGGAGGTGGTCAAGGATCATTACGCCGGCGTGGAGGACAACGACCAAAACATCGGGCGCGTCCTCCAATGGCTGGAGCGGTCCGGCCAGTTGGATGAGACGGCCATCATCCTCACTTCCGACCACGGGTATTTCTTGGGCGAATGGCGTATGTTCGACAAGCGGTTCATGCATGAACCGTCCATTCGGGTTCCGTTCGTGGTCCGGTATCCCAAGCTGGTGAAGGCGGGGACGAGCAGTGACCAGATGGCGCTGAATGTGGACATTGCGCCGACGTTGCTGGAATTAGCGGGTGTTCCCGTGCCGGCGGCGATGCACGGGCAGAGCTTGGTTCCGCTGCTGAAGGGGGAGTCGCCGGAAAACTGGCGGAAGGACTGGCTTTACGAATATTTTGAATACCCCGAAAACGAACACGTGCGTCCGCATCGGGGCGTGCGGACCGAACGTTACAAACTGATCCACTACCACACGCCGACCCGGTTTCCCGATCTGGCCGAGGAATTCGAGCTTTACGACTTGCAGAACGATCCCGGCGAAAATCACAACCTCCACGGCCAGCCGGGTTCCGAGGCGCTGACCCGCCAACTGCTGGACCGCATCGCCGCGTTGCGGAGGGAAACCGGCGACCGCACGGACAATTCCACGCTCTGAACCCGCCCACCAAGCCCCGGCTTCAGGGCCGTCGCCGGGTTGGCGGCGGCTGGCTGCGCGACAGCGGAAGCTGGACAGATCGGGAAAAATTCCTATTCTACGAACCGTTTCGGAAAATCCGGACGGGATTTTTTTACCATGCAATCATCAGATTTGAATGAATTGAAAGACTTGGTGGCGGAGTTGCGCGCGGACCATGTCGCGCAGAAGCAAAAAGAAAAGCGCGATAGCTGGACGAAATATGTTTCACTGACGATGGTGATCATCGCCGTGCTGGCGGCCATCGCCACGCTCAAAGGCGGCGGTTTTTCGACGCGCACGCTCAAGGAGATGAACGAGGCGACGTTTAACCAGGCGCAGGCGTCCGATCAGTGGGCCTATTACGAGGCGAAGTCCATCAAATTGAACCTCTACGAAATTGAATTGGAGCACCTGGCCGCCGCGCCTTCGGCGGATGCCGCCGCCGTGGCGAAGATGCGGGTGAAGTTGGACAAATATGCGAAGGACAAGGCGGACATCACGGACCTGGCGAAAACCTTCGAGGCCGTCCGCGACCGGGCGCGCAAGAATGCCACGGTCGCGGCCGAGCACTCGAAGCAGATGGGGTTGGCCATCACACTCTTTCAAATCTCCATTGCGCTGGGGGCGATGTGCTTGATCGTGAAGAAAAAAACCCTCTGGATCGCGTCGTCGCTGCTGGCCATGGCGGCCACGTGGCAGATGGTTTACGTCCTATTCTTCCTGCCGATGTAAGGCTGAAATTATCGGTTGAAAGCATTCAGGCGGCGGAAACTGATTTCAATGAAGGCCCGGCCAGTTGGTCAGTGGGAACAAGGTCAATTGGTAGTCCGTCTGCAAATGCTGGTTGGTGGAGAGGCCATGCATGGTGCGGTTGATGGCGGCGATCTGGCTGGCGTAGTTGGGGCCGCTGCCCACCGTGAAATTATGCGAGACCAGCACCAGTTGGTTGCCAATCAGCAGCATCTCGGGATTGGAGGAATCGCCGCCGCGGATGGTCACATTCCAGTTCGTGCCCAGGCCCGAAGGCACGGCAACATGGCTGTTCCAGATAACAAAATCCGGATATGCCAGCGTCATCGGCTGGCTGAAGAGGCACATATCCTGGTTCATGCCGACGCCTTGAATGACGCTGCCCGGAGTCGTCGGCAAATAGTTGGCGTAATCCGGCGGCAACACCGGCAGGAAGCCGACGCTCGCCGGCACATCCGCGTCCAGGATGCCGACGGTGGTGTCGTTGGTCACATCCAACCGCTGCAAGGTTTTGCGCCAATAGAGCCGGTTGTTCGCGCCCAAAAAGCCGATCAGATAAGTTTCCGGGTGCATGTGCGTGGCGCACAGATAATGGCGCGGCGAAACCATTGTGAGCAGCCCCTGACCGTTAAAAATGTTGCTGAAACCGATGGGCGTCGCGCTCAAGCCATTGACTCCGTGCAACCAGAAATGTTGCGACCAGGCCGGGTCGAGAAAGCGGTTCAGTTCAATGGTCAACGGCGTGTGGAATTCCACCATCGCCTCGCGCCCGGCAGTGAAGGGCGCGGCACGACCGACGGCATTCGTCGCCAGATGATACGCCAGCGCGCCGGGCTGCATGGCGGCGACCACATTGGTGGCGGCCGGCGATGGAACGACCAGCAGCCGCAAGCCAAGGACGATCAGCCAGCGACGCAGTGAATTGAAAGAGTTCATAATTTATGGGTGGATTTGATTGGATTGCGGCCAAAACTTTGGTCGCGGAAAACCAGCAGGAAATAACCGAGCGTTGCCGCCACCATGGCTGATAACACGCCCCAAAACCACGGCCAGTGGGTGCGACCCGGCGACGTCGTGCAGTAGTTGAACCACCAGCCGCAGCCGAGATAGCCGACGAGGTTGCCGACGCCGCCGTTGAGCAGGGTCAGCAGCGCCTGTGCCCGGGTGCGCCACGCGGGATCCACCTGGTGCTCCAGAAAAATTTGCGCCGCAATGAAGATCGGCACGAACGAGGCGCCGTGCAACGCCACGCCCAAGAGCAGCGACGTTTTGGTGTTGACCGCGCTCAACGCAAACCGCGCCACGCCGAAGCCGAGGCCGGCGGCAAAAATCCATTTCAAGCGCCAGTTCGCCAGCAGCCAGCCCAGGGCGAGCATGGCGACGATTTCAGTGACCTGGGCGAGGCTCATCCAGGCGCTCGTGTGGGTCAAACCGAGATCGTGCAGATGCGTCGGGGCATACGGATAAAACGCCGCCAGCGGGATGTTAAACAGGGTCGTGACCATGAAGATCACGCGGATGTCGCGGTCCTTCAGCAGCGTGAGCGCATCGAGACCGAGCCGTTCGTGCCAGTTCAGATGCACGGCGGCCGGCGGGATTTCCAGCCGGGGCAGCAGCCAGGTGAACACCGCGACCAGCAGCCAGACCACCGCGCCGAGATAGCCGGCATACGCGGAAGCATCCAGATTCAAGGCGCTGATCAGAATGGCGCCGGTCATCCAGCCGAGCGTCGCCAGGGCGCGGATGGGGCCGAATTCCTTTTTGGCGTTCGCGAGCCGCGCGAACACCAGTGCGGTGGAAATGCTAAACATCGGCGCGTAGGCCAGGTAAAAAATCTGGATCAGCAGGAGAATCAGCCACGCGTTCCACTGGCCGCGCAGCGCGGTGCTGATGAGCGTCATCAGCGCGCTGGTGACCAGCGCCAGCCAGCGCAGCACCGTGGCCGGCGGCACCTGGCGGTCGGCCATCGCGCCGAACGCGAGCGGTGAGATAAAGGCGGCGACGGCGGACGCGGCAAAGGCATAGGGCTTGATCGGATGCAGGCCGTGCGCGTCGAGGATGGGGCCGAGCGGCACAAACCAAATCGCCATGGCAGCCGCCTGGATGAAAAACAAAATCATCAACTCGGCATACTCCGCCTGGCGCAACGTCCTTAACACGGTGGAAAAAATACCCGAAGCCGGGAAAAATAAAAGCCATTAGCCGGCGGGCTGACCGACTGAATGCCACTTGCCAGCCGGCCGGTTGACCGCAAACAAAATCCGACGGATTCAAACGCCGCTTGATCCCGGTGGCGGGCAGGCTAAATTGGCCGCCTACTTTTTGGGGGCGGGGCGGGTGGCCTTGATGGAGGCGGTCAGGCGGGATTTCTTGCGGTTGGCGGTCGGGCGGGTGATGGCCCCGACCTTGACGGCCTTGTCGAACGCGGAGTGGACGCCGGGGAGGAGTTTGACGGCCTCGTCCGTTTTGCCGGCGGCGACCGTGGCGCGAAACTCCTTTTCCACGCGGCGCAATTTGGATTTGACGCGGCTGTTCTGGAGGTTCTTGCGCTGACTGTTCCGCATCCGGCGTTCGGCTGACTTCGTGTTCGGCATAATCGATAAATCGTTAAATGAATTTGCTAAAGAGCCGCAGAGCCTAGTGAAACGCGCCGGAATGTCAATGGTGAAAATACTTCCCGCGGCCCGCATCATCCCGCTTTACTTTTGGGCGGCGGGCTGGTTGTTTGTGCGGCGTGTTTTCTGTGACTGGCTGACATGAACCAACCGCTGCACATTCTCCATCTCGAGGATAGCCCAACGGACTCGCAACTCGTGCGCGAACATCTGGCGCATGCGGGGGTCGCGGCGGAGGTTTCACTGGCAACCAACCGGCAGGATTTTACGACGCTGCTGGAAATGGAAAAATGGGATTTGGTCCTGGCCGATTTCCGGCTGCCAAATTTTACCGGTCTCGAAGCGCTCAAGCTGGTTCGCGAGCGGATGCCCCAAACCCCGTTCATCCTGTTCTCCGGCACCATCGGTGAACTCGCCGCCATCGAGAGCCTCAAGGCCGGCGCGACCGACTATGTGCTTAAACAAAACCGCGAGCGGCTGCCGTCCTCCATCCGGCGGGCGGTGGTTGAGGCCGCCGAACGCGTGCGCCGCGAGCGGGCCGAGGAGGAACTGCGCCAGAGTGAAAAGCAATACCGCCTGCTGTTCGAGGGCAATCCGCACCCGATGTGGGTCTTTGACCTGGAAAATCTGGCCATCCTCGAAGTCAACGAGTCGGCTGTGCAGCATTACGGCTTCAGCCGCGCGGAATTTCTGGCCATGACGGTGAAGGACCTGCGCGAGCCGGACCGCCACCGGCCCGGCAGTCCGAATGTCAGGGAGTCGGAAAGCCAGAGTGTCGTCTGGCGGCACCGCAAAAAAAACGGCGGCGTGATGGACATGGAAATCGTCTGGAAACCGCTGGCTTTCCGGGGCCGGTTGTGCGCGCTGGCGATGGCGACGGACGTGACCGACCGGCGGCGGGCCGCCCGGCACAACGCCGTGCTCGGAAAACTCAGTTACCAGTTGAGCGCGGCCAGTCTGGCTTCTGTGGCGGCCATGTTCATCTGCGAGGCGGCGGATGAGTTGTTTAATTGGGACGACTTTTCGCTGGATCTGTTCAACGCGGAAAAGGACGAGGTTATTTCGCTGTTGACCATCACCACCCGCGAGGGGAAGCGGGAGCGGATTTCCGCCTCGCCGCAGCCCCAGACGGCCAACGCGCTCATCCACCGGGTCATCGCGCGCGGGGCGGAACTGATTTCCGGCGAGGCCCCGGGGGATCAGGCGGGCACGGCGATGATCGCGCCGATCCGCAAGGGCGAGCTGGTCATCGGCGTCATGTTCGTGCAGAGCCGCCACGCCGGAAGTTATTCGGAACGCGACCTGCACATGCTCCAGTCGCTGGCCGACCAATGCGGCGGCGCCCTGGAACGGGTGCGGGCGGAGGAGGAGCTCCGCCACAGCCAGCGCCGGTTCCGGGAACTGTTTGAGCATTCGCCGGATGCCATCTTTGTGGAGGATTTGCAGGGCAAGGTGCTGGACGCCAACCGGGCCGCCTGCGAACTGCACGGCGTGGAGCGCCCGTGGTTGATCGGCAAAAATGCGGTGGAGGAACTGGTGCCGGCGGCGCGCCGGGAACAGGCGCGGAAGGAATTTCAAGCGCTGGCCAGCGGCCGGATTTTCTGGATCGAGAGCGAAAGCCTGCGCGCGGACGGCCGGGCGGTGCCCGTGGAAATCCGCGTGGTGCGGATTGAATATGAGGGCCAGCCGGCCTTGCTATTTCACGTGCGCGACATCACCGAACGGCTGGCGGCCGAAACGGCCCAGCGCAGCTCCGAAACGTTGTTCCGTTCCGTCTGGGACAATTCCGTGGACGGCATGCGGCTGACGGACGAGCACGGCGTCATCGCGGCGGTCAACGAGGCGTTCTGCCAGCTCGTTGGCCTGCCGGCGAAGCAACTGGAGGGAAAACGGTTCACCCTGATTTACGACGCCCGCATGGACTGGGAGAAAATGCTGCAGGAGCACCGCCAAAACTTCAAGGCCGGCACGGCGAAAGGCAAACGCTCTGTGGATTATGTCCTGCATGACGGCCGCCCGGTGGTTTTTGAAATCACCGATTGCTACGTCGAACTGGGCGGCAAACCGCCGCTGTTGCTGAGCCTGTTCCGCAATGTCACCGAGCAGCGCAAATTGGAGGAGCAGTTCCGGCAGGCGCAGAAGATGGAAGCCATCGGCCAGCTTGCCGGCGGCATCGCCCATGATTTTAACAACATTCTGACCGTCATCCTCGGGCATGCCTCGCTGCTCACCCTGCAGAAACTGGACGCGCGGGCCCAGACCTCCGCGCAACAGATCAAGCAGGCGTCCGAACGCGCCGCCGGTCTCACGCGGCAGTTGCTGGCCTTCGGCCGCAAACAGGTGGTGAGCCTCCGGCCGATTGACCTCAACAAACTGGTCAATGGCATGTCCGAGATGCTGGCCCGGCTGCTGGGCGAGGACATTTCCATCCAGATTAATTTCAGCGGCGAACCGGCGGTGATCGAGGCGGATCCCGGCATGATCGAACAAATTCTTTTGAATCTCTCGGTTAATTCCCGCGACGCCATGCCGCGCGGCGGCCAGCTCACCATCCGGGTCAGCCGGAGAACTCTTGACGCGGAGCAGGCAAGCCAGATGGTGGAGGCGCGTCCCGGCCCGTTCATTTGCCTGAGCCTGAACGACACCGGCACCGGCATACCGCCGGAAAATCTGGCGCGGATTTTTGAGCCGTTCTTCACGACCAAGGAACTCGGCAAGGGCACCGGTCTGGGCTTGTCCACGGTCTTCGGCATCGTCAAACAGCATCGCGGCTGGATTCAGGTGGAAAGCGTGCTGGGCCAGGGCACGACCTTTCATGTCTTTTTGCCGGCGACCAGTCTGCCGGTGCCCGAACCGGCGTTCTACGAAACGGAGTTCCGCCGGCGCGGCGGTCATGAAACCATCCTGGTGGTGGAGGACGAGCGGGATTTGCGCGATTTTGTGAGCCGCGAACTGCGCCGGCACGGCTACCGGATTTTTGAGGCGGTGGACGGTCCCAGCGCGCTCAAGATCTGGGCGGAATACAAAGACCAGATCCATCTCGTGTTCACGGATGTCGTCATGACCGGCGGCATGAACGGGCGCGAGATTGTCGAGCAAATCTGGCGTGAAAACCCCGGGATGAAGGTGGTGTTCTCCAGCGGTTACTCGGCGGAAAAGTTGGGCAAGGATTTCCGGCTGGATCCCGGCATTGTCTATCTCCAAAAGCCTTATCTGCCGCAAATTCTCGTCAAGACGGTTCGCGATTGCCTCGACGCGGTGTCCCCGCCGGCCAAAGCCGATCAATCCTGAAACTTGCCGGTGAACTTGAATTAACAGACCACGATGATTATCGCCCCTTCGTTGCTCGCCGCCGATTTCACCCGCCTGGGCCAGGAGGCCAAACGCGCCGAACGCGCCGGCGCCGACTGGCTGCACCTCGACATCATGGACGGTCAGTTCGTGCCAAACATTTCTTTCGGGCCGGCCGTCGTCGCCGCCGTGCGGCCGCACGCCAAAAAGCTTTTTTTTGACGTGCATTTGATGTGCGGCCAGCCGGAGATTTTATTGGAGCCGTTCGCCCGGGCCGGGGCGGATGAAATCATCGTGCACGTTGAACTGGGCGAAAAAGTGCCGCCGTTGCTTTGGAAAATCCGCTCCCTCGGCAAGAAAGTCGGCCTCGCCATCAATCCGCCGACCGCCATCTCGGCCGTCCAGCCGTATCTTGGGAAAATCGATTTGTTGCTGGTGATGACGGTGAATCCCGGTTTTGGCGGCCAGGAATTCATTCATGAATGCCTGCCGAAAATCCAGCAGGCCGACGCGTGGCGGCGGGAAAACCGGCTGACCTACCGGCTGGAAGTGGACGGCGGCATCAACAACCAGACCGCCGCCGAATGCGCCCATGCCGGAGCCGACACCTTTGTGGCCGGCACGGCGCTCTTCCAGAAGCGCAACCTGGGCGCGGCCATCCGAAAAATGCGGAAGATCGTTGGCAACCATGATCCCGGCTTGGCGGATTTGAAAATATGACCGGGACTATTTTCCGGGAGTTTTCGCGTTCTCGATGAGTTCCCAGAATTTCGGATTTTCCTGCAACGCCTGGTCTTCGCCCACCTTGATGCCGGAGCGGAAGAAAAAATCCTTGAGCGTATGCCGGCTCATGATGCGGTGAACCAGCACGCCGAGCGGGTGCCGCTCAAAATAGACGCGGTAGTCGCCGAGGCGGAAACGGTGGAGCGTGTGGCCGTCGCTCTCCAGCCTGCCGAAATCCTCCAGCTCGCTGCCGACGACCTGCTGCGGCAGGCCGCGAAAGTCGCCGAGGATTTGCAGTTGCAGTTCCTTGGGCATTCGCGCCAGCTCGGCTGCGGCGGTCGGCGTGAAGATGATTTGAAAGGCGCTCATCAAAATTTCCGGAGGCAGTATATGGCGGGCGGGCAGGGGAGTTCAACCTTTGATTCCACCGGTCAGCCGAGCAGTCCTTTTTTCAAGAAGCAGCCATACGCGACGACCAGCGCGACCCCGCCCCAGCGCGGCAGCCGTCCAAACAACGCCACAAAAAACATGTGCAGCAGCGTCGCGACGAGCAGTATGAACATGCTTGCCTGAAAAAATGCCGGCATCGCCATGGGGTGATACAGCGCGTAAACGCCTAGGCACAGCGGGATGGAAACGTGCGCGTCGCCGACCTGCGAGGCATAAACCACCTCCGGTTGCTTGCGCCATCCATAGTAAAACGCCAGCACCGCGTTCGGCAGCACCATCAGCCAGCCGCTCAGCCAGCCCAAATATTTCGCGCTGATGAAGCCCGTGTGGCTGTGCTGCACCCACGCCACCAGCCAGTCGGTGCTGACGTAAATCCCATACGCGCCGACGGCGAGCAGCGCGAGATTCACCGGCAGCATCAGGCTGAAATGGGCTTTGCCCTGGCGCACATTCGCCTTGAGCACTTCAAAAATGTGAAACACCTGCCAGAACAGGAACAGCCCGATCAGCACCAGGCCGTCGTTGAAATCCAGCCGTCCCTTGCGGCTGAGCGCCCAGACCGCGCCGGTGAAAAACAAAACCGCCGTCAGCGTCAGCAACAGCGAAAGCCGGTTCAATTCATGTTCCTTGCCGCCCTTGCCGCCGGCTTTGGCTTTGATTTTTGCTTCGGTTTTGGCCTTGAGTTTGACTTCGGATTTTTTCTTTTTGCCCGCCGCCGCTTTTTTCTGCGGCAGGATGTGCATGCCCCAGAAAATCGCCGGCAAGCCGAGCACGAGCGTCATGTTGGTGATGTTGTTGACCAGCGAATTGATCATCACATCCGCGCCGGAGCCGCCGGTCTGGCCGAGGATGAACGCAAAAATCAAATTGCCCATGCCGGAGCAATAGGGCATGACCAGCGTGCCCAGCACCGTGCCCTCGAAGCCGCCCGCGCTCATCGCCTCCAGCCGCCAGAGCATCAGGAACGACGCCACGAGAAACAGCCCCAGGAACAGCCACGGCGTCCACGCGCCCTGGCTTTCCATCCAATGAATGACCGGTTTCAACACGCGGCGGATTTTAAGGAAATATTTTCAACGCGCGATATAAACCTTGCGGCGAAAGGAAAAACGGCGCGGAAATCAATCCGCGCCGTTCGTTTGTCCCCACAAAGTTTTAGCCGGCAATCACGCCGAGATCCACCGGTTCCACGTTCACGCCTTGTTTTTCCAGCCAGGTGATGGCCTTGGCGACCTCGACATGGGTGCCATCCAGTTCTAGGCAGACGATGCCAATTTCGTCCGTCACCGTGGCCTGACGGATGTTCGTCACCACCTTGAACTTCTTGGCGACTTCCCAGATAAACGGCTGCTTGATGAGTTTCGGCGGATACATCAGCCACAACCTTTGTTGTGTGGGCGTCGTGGGCTTGGTTTTCGCCGCTAATTTTTTAACAACTTTTGGCATGCCGGAGAATTTATGATTTAGGATTGCCGATTGGCGATTCAAAAATGGGTGGGGCGAGGCTACTGCCGAGCTTTGCGGCCCGCGAGGACGCTCGCCCCACCGGCAAATCTCTAGCCGCCGGCGATGGCGGGGATGATGCTGATTTCGTCGCCGTCTTTGAGCGGCGTCGCACGGTTTTGGAGGAAGCGGATGTCTTCCTCGTTCACATAGATGTTCACGAACCGGCGGACTTCGCCTTTTTCGTCCACCAGACGTTCGGCGATGCCGGGGAACCGCGCTTGCAGTTCATCAATGGCGGCACCGATGTTGGCGGCGTTGACTTCGACCAGCTCCTCGTTGTTGGTCAACTTGCGGAGCGGCGTGGGGATGCGGACTTTTTTGGACATAAATTATTTTGGTGTCTCGTGTTTCTTTTGCCAGAAACTTATCTGGTATTCGACTAAATTCTTTTTGTCTTTTGGTTGATAAAATTCAACAACGCAAGGTCTGTCGGGAAATTGCCAACGCAATTTGGCTTCCCATATTTCTTTTAGCGTCTTGCCAAGGAATGCGAGTTTATCTCATGAAATGTCTTCGCAACCGTGGTGTTGGATACCATCCAAGTGTAAATGGTTAATAACCCATTCAGTGCATTGTTTGTTTCCTTTGTGCTGCGTCTCAAATCCACGCAGTGAATCCACAGAGAAGTTTTCTCTGAGGATATAATCTTAAAACAAGACAAACTTCGGCCAAAAAACGGCTGCGTATCCGACTGCTAATTTGAAATTGCCAATGCATTCAGTCCATGTTTCCAAACTGACTCCGCGCCCATTATTCCAAGTGGACAATTCTGAAACCATGCTGGCGGGCGGCTCAATCATTTACGCATTCACTTTTTCTTCCTGCGCCAGCAGCGCCTCGAACTCGCGCAGGCTCGGCTTGATTTCACGCGGTTTGCCGCAGTGATGTTGCACGGCGTCGAGTGTCTTCAAGCCGTTGCCGGTGACGCAGATGACGGCGGAAGAATCCTTCGGAATCTTGCCGGACGCAATGAGTTTCTTGGCCACGCCCACGGTCACGCCGCCGGCGGTCTCAGCAAAAATGCCTTCCGTCTCGGCGAGCAATTTGATCGCGTCGCGGATTTCGTCGTCGGTCACGTCGTCGGCCGCGGCGTTGGTTTCGCGCATCACCTTGAGCGCATAAAAACCATCGGCCGGCGTGCCGATGGCGAGCGATTTCGCAATCGTGTCGGGCTTCACGGGCTTGAAGAAATCCAGCCCGGCCTTTTGCGCGGCGGAAATCGGCGAGCAGCCGGTGGCTTGCGCGCCATAGACTTTCGGCTGCGTATCGGCAATGAGGCCGACCTTAACGAGTTCCTGATAGCCCTTGTGAATTTTCGTGAGCAGCGAACCGGACGCCATCGGGGCGATGGTGTGGTCGGGCGCGCGCCAGCCGAGTTGCTCGGCGATTTCATACGCCATGCTTTTGGAACCTTCGGCGTAGTAGGGGCGCATATTGACGTTCACAAACGCCCAGCCAAATTTGCCGGCGATTTCGGCGCAGAGCCGGTTCACTTCGTCGTAATGGCCTTTGATGCCAATGACATTCGAGCCGTAGATGAGGGAGTTGACAATCTTGCCGTGCTCCAAATCTGACGGAATGAAAACGTAGGATTTCAGTCCGGCGCTCGCGGCGTTGGCGGCGACGGAGTTCGCCAAATTTCCCGTGGAGGCGCACGCGACGGTCTTAAAACCAAGTTCCTGGGCGCGGCTCAAGGCGACGCTGACAACGCGATCCTTGAACGAAAGCGTCGGGTAATTGACGGCGTCGTTCTTGACGTAAAGTTCGCGGATGCCAAGCGCCTTCGCCAGCCGGTCCGCCTTGACGAGCGGTGTGAAACCGACGAGCGGGCCAACCGTCGGTTCGCCCGCGATCGGCAGCAGTTCGCGGTAACGCCACATGGTTTTCGGGCGCGACGCGATGACGTCGCGTGTCAGCGATTTTTTGATGCGGTCGTAGTCGTAGGCGACTTCGAGTGGGCCGAAGTCGAACTCGCAGACGTGCGTGGCTTCGAGCGGGTATTCGCGTCCGCACTCGCGGCACTTGAGCGCCTTCATGTAACCTTGATGCTTGTCAGTCATAAATTTTTTCAACGTAGGGCAGGCGTCTCTCCTGCTCCTTTTCCGCTTAAGCGGTTTTTGCCTTTGGCTGGACAGGCGGGACGCCTGTCCTACTTTGTTCCGGGCAACAAAAAAGCCCCGGCTCACAAGGAGAAGGGGCGACAAAACGGTTGTGCTCTTCTCATTTTTCCCAAGCTAATGATGCTCGAGCTGGAATTGGCACCTGACGTTGAAAACCAGTTCAATCGGTTGCCGTGGTGTCATCGGGCCAGTCCCTCAACCACTCTTTATGAGTCTGTCAAATTAACAGATGCGGTTAGAATGATTCAAAATTAAAAAATGTCAAATTATTTTGCCGGCCCGGCTGCTCGCCACGGCGCGGAGTGAATGCTCTAAATGGCTCAACCTCAATGGCAGACTTTTGTGATCGCACCAACGCCATCGGTGCAACGAACAATCAAGCTGCTGGCGCGGAGCGTCAGCGGAACATTCCCGCCCCGAATAATCTCGCCAATTTACCCTGCGGCTGGCAGGTTGCGCGCATGAACTGTTATCTGAAAGCGGGTTTGCTGGCACTGGCGACAGTGGCTGGTTTTGCTGATTCGACCGGAGCAACTGGCGGGATAAATCCGTTTGGTTTCACCGGCAAGGAGGTTTTTCCGATTGACCAGCAGATCAGCAATTTGCATGTGGCGGATTTGGATGGCGACGGCTTGAACGACATCATTGTCGCCAATAATTTGCGCTCGAAAATCAATCTGCTTTACAACCTGACCGGCAAGCCGAACCGCACGGACGTCGTGCCGGAACAAAAGCCGGAGATCAACGACCTGCCGCCCGGCTCGCGGTTTCGCATCGACTCGCTGCCCACCGAGGAGCGCATCTCCGCGCTCGCCGTCACGGATGTCAATGGCGACGGCCGGCCAGACCTGGTTTATTTTGGCGACACGAAGGATTTGGTCGTCCGCTACAATCGTGGCACCAACGGCTGGAGCGAGCCGAAGCGCTGGCACCTGGATGATGGCCGGATGGACGCGAACGCGCTCGCCGTCGGCGATTTGAACGGCGACGGACTCCCCGACATCGCCCTGCTGGGCGACAACGGCTCGGTTTATTTCCTCGCGCAACAGCCGGATCACACGCTCGCCGAGCCGGTCAAAATTCCCTATTCCGGCACGCCCAAGGCCATCCAGATGGCCGACATTGACGGCGACGGGAAAAACGACCTGGTGTTCGTGGACTTTGACAGCCCGACGCCCATTCGCGTGCGGCTGCAAAACGCCGGCGGCCAGTTGGGGCCGGAAATTTATTTCAAGACGCAGCCCATCCGCTCGTTCTGGCTGGACACGTTGGCGGGCGGCAAGACGAATTATCTCGTGGATATCGTGCAGGCGACCGGACGCGCGGAAGTCTCCCAGTTCACGCGCCAGCCGGCCGAGCCACTCACCAGAAAATTTCGGCAGGGCCAGTTGCAAATCCTGCCGCTCAACAAGTCCGACGCCGCCCGGCGCGGCGCGCTCTGGGCCGACGTGGACGGCGACGGCCGCGCCGACCTGATCGTGGCGGAACCGGAAAGCGGCCAGCTCTCGGTTTATCTCCAGCAGGCGGACGGCACGCTGGCACCGCCCAAAAAATTTCCCAGCCTCGCCGGCGTTTCGCAAATCGCGGTGGCGGATTGGAATCAGGACGGGCATCCGGAAATTTTCCTGTTGAGCCGCGATGAAAATGCCGTCGCCGTGACGCAGTTCGACAAGCACGGAAGCCTCCCGTTTCCCACGCCGCTGCCGCTGGACGGCAAGCCGCTGGCGATGGCCGTGGGCGCGCTCAAGCCCGGCGCCAAGCCCACGCTGGCGATCATCGTGGACAAGGACGGCGTCCGCTCGCTGGTCACGCGCACCGCCGACGGCAAAACCGCGACGCAGAAGTTGAGCGACAGTTTCAAGTCTAACCCGACCACGCTGGCCATTCAGGATGCGAACCAGGACGGCCTGGCGGATCTGGTGGTGCTCATTCCCTACGAAAAAATCAAGGTGCTGCTGCAGAAGCCGGACGGCAAGTTTGACGAGGTGAACGTGGATCCGCCGGGCGGCGCGATGGAACAGCCGTGGCTCGCTGCCGCCGATCTGGAGGGCAACGGCAAAACCGAACTGCTCCTGCCGCAGAAAAATTTCATCCGCGCCGTGGTGCTGGAGCCGGAGGCGAAGATTGCCGGCTCCACGAACCCGCCGGAGTGGACGTTCCGCGTGAAGGACCAGATCAACGGCTCGGACAGCGATGCGCGCATCGTCGGCGTGGCGGCGGTGGCGAAAGGCGCGAACGCCGTGCCGTCGCTGTTTTTGTTCGACGCGGAACACAAGCAGTTGACCCTGTGCGAACGCGACGCCGCCGGCGTGTGGCAGGTGGTGAAAAACATTGACCTGCCGGTGACGACGTTCAGCGCCGTCCAGCCGGTGGCCTTGGGCGGCCCAGCGGTGGCGTTCACCGGGCAAAACTCCGTGGCGTGGCTGCCGCTCGGCGGCGACGTCTGGAAACTCACGCGCCTGGATGATTACGACACGCCCATCAAGGACGGTTACTTGAACGACGTGATTGCCGGCGATTTGACCGGCAGCGGCCGCAAGCAGCTCATCTTTATGGAGACGGCGAGGAACTATCTCGACCTGGTGAACTTCACGCCGGCGGGCAAGCTGGTGGCGGGCGACCGCTGGCCGGTCTTCGAGCAGCACACCTTTCGCGGCGCGCAAAACGCGCTCCCCGAGCCGCGCGAATGCGCCGTGGCCGACGTGACCGGCGACCACAAGAACGACCTCATCGTCCTCGTCCACGACCGGATCATCGTTTATCCACAGGAGTAAAAACCGGTGAACACACCTTTTCGCATTGGTGTCCTGGGTTCCGGCAAAGGCTCGAATTTTGTCGCCATTGCGGATGCGGTGGCGGCGGGAAAAATTCCGGCGGAAATCGCCATCGTTTTAAGCGACGTGGAAAACGCCGGCATCCTCGCCCACGCGCGCGAACGGAAAATTCCCGCGCAATTCATCGCCCCCGGCCAGTTCCGCACCAAGCTGGATGAGGATGCCGAGCGGGCGTTTGTGGCCGTGCTGCAAAACACCCAGGTGGATTTGATTGTGCTGGCCGGTTTCATGCGGGTGTTGAAAGGTGATTTTCTCCGCGCGTTCGCGGGGCGCATCGTCAACATCCATCCGTCGCTGCTGCCGTGCTTTCCCGGCCTGCAATCCTGGAAGCAGGCGATCGACCACGGCGTGAAGGTGGCCGGTTGCACGGTGCATTTCGTGGACGCCGGCGTGGATTCCGGCGCCATCATCGGGCAGGCGGCCGTGCCGGTGCTGGACGACGACACGCCGGAAACGTTGCACCAGCGCATCCACGCGGCGGAGCATGAGCTGTATCCGCGCTGTGTCGCGGCCTTGGCGCGTAAGGAGATTTCGGTGGTGGGGCGGCGGGTGGTTTGGAAGAAAGTGTGAGCGCGGAAATTAAGTTTTGCCGCCAAAATTAAATTTTATTAATTTTCCCTTGACTCCTTAAAGACTTTCTCCAAAGTCAAACACTCAACGGCATGGGCGATTCACTAACAACGGTGAACTGTGGCAACGCGCAACGCGCAACGCGCAACGCGCAACGCGCAATAAGCAGCGGGGAACTCCTTGTCGTCCGACAGATCTCTTCGGTCGTGGCTCATGCCTGTCCGGTAATCCTGCAAATCTGTTGGCTCATTCCACAGCCATGAGCCATCACCGCGCAACCTTGCCGGATAACCGCACAGCCTTGGGTGATGCTTCCACACGCTTGCCGGATGGTCCCCCATCCCTGTGCCGCCATTCCACAGACCTGTCGGACGATTGCACAGGGCTGTTGGCTGATTCCACAGCCGTGTTGAATCATTCCCCACGCCTGCGGAATCATTGCAAACGCCTAAAAACCAGCTTTTTGGCTGAAATTCGCCAAAAGTTGCCATTTTTGCCGGTAGGGCGCGTCACTCCGTGCGCGCCGCCCCTATTGCCAATCCACGCTCCGGCGGTCAGAGGACTGACCGCCCTACCTTTCGCGTGGTTCGCGTTTTTCGCGGTTCATCCCCTTTCCGAAGCTCAACACTAACCACTCAAAACTAAAAACTATGGCAAAATCCTACTACCTCCCCTCCGATGACGCCGGCCGGCTGGCCTGGCTCAACAACTTCGCCGCCACATTGCCCAGCTATGCCGCCGCGCTGGGACTCACGCCCGCCGATGTCGCCGCCGTGGCCAATGACGACGCCTTTTTTGCCTATTGCCTGAACGCCCAGCAGCAGGTCGCCGCCTATTCGCAGCAATGGACAACCTATAAAAATTCCGCCCGCGATGGCGGTTCCGCCTCGCTCGGCGTCGCGCCCGTCGCACCGAATCTCGGTGCCGTCCCCGCAGCGGTGGCACCCGGCATCTTTTCCCGCGTCAAAGTGCTGGTTGCTCGCATTAAAGTCGCGCCCGGCTATACGGACGCCATCGGACAGGCATTGCAAATCATCGGCACGGACAATCCGGTAGATCCGTCCACACTCAAGCCGGTGCTGGACGTGTCGCTCGACGCCGGACAGGTGGTGGTGGGCTGGACGAAACAGGGCATGGACGGCATCGAACTGCAAGTGGATCGCGGCGATGGCAAGGGCTTCATCTTTCTGGCGATTGATACCATCGTGCCTTACACCGACACACAAGCCCTGCCCGCCACGGCGGCGGTCTGGAAATACAAGGCCATCTACATCCAAGCCGACCAGCGCGTTGGTTCGTGGAGCGATGTCGTGAGCCTGCCGGTGGCGGCGTGAAAGGCGAATGTAAAAGGAAGAATGTTGAATGATGAAATGCCGGAAAGCCCGTCAGGGCTGACATATCTGTAGAATGAAACCGCAAAATGAATCCAGCTCCGTTAGGAGCGACATCGTGGCTGTCCGCAAGGACTATGCCGCCCCGACGGGGCTGGATTTCGTTTTGGCTTGCGGTTCTACAAAGATGCCGCGCCTACGGCGCTCCAATGACCCATTGGACAATGGAGCGAGGGCGTGAGTATTTCGGTCGCGGGATGAAAACCAAACAACAACAAGCGGGAATATAAAATGCAAACAACTAAAACGATCATTGTCAATTCAGCGGAATACATTGCGTATAATTGGAAAGTAAAACAAAAAGCTCCCGCTCATCCAATCGCCGGTGCTGCTCCATCTGCCCAACAAATTTTAGATGAAGAAGCCCGCCAGCGTGATCCACTGGGCAATGTCGGCGATGTGAGTTTTGGATGCGATGGCACTTTTGCCGTGGGCACTGAATTTCATCTCAAAGATAATGGCCAAAAGTTTGTTGTGGTTTGGGAAGCCAGCAACAAATATCGGGCAGACCACCGCTTATGAAGCTGAAGCCGCCACTTCACCTATTTGCTTTTATGAACACCACGAAATATAAAACGGTTAAACAATTTGAGGAATCTATTCATTCCGATACGGCTATCACGAATAAGTTAAGAGAAGGCTGGGTTTTACTTGCCATTCAAGTAAAGCGCGAAGTTTCGTCGAAAGGAGAATTTCACGATCAATTAACCTATACGCTTGGGCATGAAGACGAAAAATAAAATAGGTCTAATTGCTCTAACAATAACACTTTTGTTACGGGTTCAAGGTCTGGCGCAAACCATTACATACACGAACGGGAATCCGGTTAATACAACGGTGTCTTATGGCGGGCAATGGACATACTCGGTTTCATGGGTGGCAATTAATTTTCCGCAACTTTATACCGTTGGTTTCTTCAAAAACTCCTCCGCCTATATTCTTTACAACAACTATCCTGCAAACGGCAGCTTCCAATACACAATTTCAGGCGTTTCTAGTGCTGACGATGGCTACTATTATGTAGGGTATGATATGGCGTCCGGAAATTATGGTGTTATGGGTGGTTGGGCTGGCAATTCTCCCACTGTTTATCTTCACGTCTCTCCAGCAGTATTGACCCAGCCCACAAACACAACCTGCCTTGTGGGGACAGCTACTTCTTTGGGCATCGCCGCCGGGCCAAGCACGGCCACCTTTCAATGGATTGATTCGGCCACGGGCACGGTCATTGCCAATACAGCCTCATTCACAGCAACCGCCGGCATGAATGGTGAGCGGGTATATTGCAAAATATCCAATTCCTATGGCTCGGTCAGTTCTTCCAGCGCGGTATTGACAGTGGGTTCAGCTCCGGCCATCACCACCCAGCCCGTGGCCGCCACCACCCTCGCCGTTGGCGGCAGCGCCACTCTTAACGTGGTGGCCACCGGCACCGCAACTTTGGCTTACCAGTGGTATCGCAACGGCGTGGCAATGACCGGGGCAAACTTGAATTATGTCGCCTTCAATCCGGCAGCTTTGACGGATGCCGGAACCTATCAATGCGCCATCAGCAACAGCTACGGAATAACCAACACCACCGTATCCACCGTCAAAGTGGGAATTCCGCCCGCCATCACCAGCCAATCCGGCAGTCTCATCGTCACCCAAGGCCAAAGTGCCAGCTTCAGCGTCACGGCCACCGGCACGCCGCTCAATTATTACTGGCAGAAAAACGGTGTCACTATCGCCGGTGCGACCAATGCCAGCTACACCATTACCACCACCACGCTCGCTTCCGCCGCCACTTATACTTGTCTGGTCAGTAACTTTGTGGGCACAGCCACCAGCACCGGCGCGGTGCTGACAGTCTATTATGCACCCATCATCACCGTGCAGCCGACCAACCAGACGATTAGTTTTGGATCGGATTTCACCGTGAGCGTCACGGCAAATGGCAATCCGGCGTTGGCGTATCAGTGGCGCACGAATGGAACGGCTATACCGGGTGCTACGGTCACGGATTATACGATAACGAGGGTGCAAACCGGTAATGCAGTGGCTTACGATGTTGTCATTACCAACATGATTGGCAGCGTGACGAGCAGTGTGGCAAATGTGCAGGTCATCATACCGCTGCAAGGTTTTGCGGGTAAAACTGCCTCCAACGGTTTGAGTCTCCAGTTAATTGGCGCGCCCAACTATCCCTACATTTTACAGTCAGCCACCAACCTCACGCCGCCGGTCAACTGGCAGCCTGTCCTCACCAATCCGGCGGATGGCAACGGCAACTGGCAATTCACGGACACAAATTTGAACGGCGTCCAGAAGTTTTACCGCGCGGTCGGGCAGTAAGATTTCACACCGTCACCTCTTTGTAGAGCGTATCTTTCCAGTTGATGTTGCCGAGGCCGCGCTCATTCGCCTTGTGGAGGTAGGTCAGCTCGGCGAGGTCGCGCTCCAGCAGATGCGAGTAGCCGTAGGCGTCCACGGAAATCATGTCCGTGCCATAAACGCGGTTTTGTCCGGTTGGCTTTTTATCGGTAGATTTCCCGGCGACGGCACAAGCGGATGCGTCACGCGGCAGGGTCATCTGGCGGAAAGTTACGCGAAGACCAGCCGGCCTTTGGGTTCGGGAATCATCCGGCCCAGTGCTTTGGCCGTGGCAATCCATTCCTTGATGACGGTGTCCACATTTTTTAGCGCCGCCTGCTTGGTCGCGCCATCGGCGGCGCAGCCGGGCAGTTCCGGCACTTCGGCAATGAAGGCATTGTCTTCGCCGCTCCAATAGATGATGACTTCGTATTTGCTCATAATTTTTCGTCCGCAAGTTTATATTTCAAGATGATTTGGCGCACCTGTTTTACCTGATATGGCTTGGCGTTGGTGCCGCGCGGTTGCAGGTTCAAAATTTCTTCAATGCCGTCGCCAAAGAAAATATGGTGGCTGCCGCGCACGCGCCTTTGAAAGGCCAATCTTTGCAGCAGATGACACAGGGCGTCAAACGGGATGTTTGCATCCGCCGTGCCGGAAAGGATTTTCTCCAGCAGTTTGGCGTGTTTGCTCATGGGGGCAAAGGTTGTTTAAGCGGTCGCCAACCAGCCATGTTGCACCTTGTTTAAGTCAATGCCGACCAGCACAGGCAGCTTGTGGCCGAGTTTGAGGCCGACGAGAAGCCAGTCTTCCAGCACGGAGCGCAGTTCGTTTTCGCAGTCGCGCAGGGTTTTGCCAAACGCGGCCACGCCTTTGAGCTTGGGGATTTCGCCGGCAAAGGTGCCGTCGTCCAGTTTGTCGTAGCGCGCCAGTTCAAGCGCGGCTTCAATGTAGGTGGAAAGCGGAAACACCATGGCGCAACCATAGGCCAACGGCGGCAAAATTCAAGCCGGTTCTTTTTGCCAGATGGATTCCGAATTCAGATTGTTTAACCGCAGTGAAATAGTTTATGCTCGGCAACAAGATTGGTAAGGCAGGTGCGGCTGCGCCGCCGGCGAACTAGCAGGTTCGCCCTACCGGAAAAATTTGTCATGAGCAAGAAACTGAAATTCGGTCTGCCCAAGGGCAGTTTGCAGGCCGCCGCCAGCTCACATGTGGCGGCGGTTTGTTTTTTGCGTCGGCGTTAGCGGGAGTTGGCAGCGTCTGGATTTGATTTTTCGGGTGTTTTTGATATGCTGGCGGCGTTGCTATGGCCTTAAAACTTCACTTGGATGGCGCGGCGTGGTCGGTGGTATTGGCGGATCTGGCGCAGGCGCTGCCCCCCACCGGCGTTCCAATCCGGCTGTGTCTCATCGGGTCGGCGGCGTGTCTGTTCGGCGGGATGGATGGCCGCACATCGGCGGATTTGGACATCTGGAAGCCGGCCAGCGATTTTGACCGGCTGGAATTGCAGCGGGCGGCGGAAAAGGCCGGACTGCTGTTTGACCCCAAGCAGACGTTGGAACCCAACCGGCCTTATCTGCAACTGGTGGAACCGGGTTTGACGCAGTTGGGCGCGTTTGAACCGGTATTCATTGAACGCCTCGGGCGATTGCACCTTTACCGTCCGCCCGTGGAAAATTTGATTGCCGCCAAACTCATTCGCGCCGAACCGAAGGATTTGGCGGACATTCAGTTTTTAGTAAGCCATCACCGCCCGGATTTGAACCGGGTGCGTGAAATCGTGGCGCGGTTTGAAGCCCCGGCGTGCGAACGGGCCTCGGAAAATCTGGTCTATCTGGCAGTCTTGAAACCATGAATGCGCGTGAAGAGGAATTGATCGCCCGCGAACTGCTGGCCAGCCCGGATTTGGTGGCGGTGTATTGGCACCGGAAACAATGGGCGGCGCTGGCGGCGCTGGCGCGTTTCGCCCGGCGGGACGTGCCGGTGGAGCTGGCACAGACTGACCCGGCGCTCTACCGGACTTTGCGGGAGCAAATCACCCGCTTCTTTTTGCGCGGCGGCGATGTGTTATCGCTGGAAAAACTGGAGGCGCTGGCACGGCGGGGGTAGGCAGATTTATTGTGCGCTGACCGTTTCCCTGTTGGAGCCGTCTGTGTTTTTTTGGTTTGGCCTTATGGCAAAAAGTATTCGCCTTGCCGTGCCAACATCAGGCATCATTTCTGTATTTGTCATGAGCAAGAAACTGAAATTCGGTCTGCCCAAGGGCAGTTTGCAGGAAGCCGCCATCCAGAAGCTGGCCAAGGCGGGCTACAACATCACCGTCAGCAGCCGCTCCTATGTCCCTTACGTGGACGACGAGGAACTCGACATCCGCATGTTCCGCGCGCAGGAGATTTCCCGCTATGTCGAGCACGGCTATCTCGATTGCGGCATCACCGGCCACGATTGGGTCATGGAAAACGGTTCCAAGGTGCACGAGGTCGGCGAATTTCTGTTCAGCAAAGTTTCCCGCCGCCCCGCGCGCTGGGTGTTGTGCGTGCCGGAGAATTCGCCGGTGAAGTCGGTGAAAGATTTGCAGGGCAAACGCATCGCCACCGAAGTCGTCAACCTCACCAAGCGCTATCTCAAAAAGAATGGCGTGAAGGCCGAGGTGGAATTTTCCTGGGGCGCGACCGAAACGAAAGCCCACGAACTGGTGGACGCCATCGTGGACGTGACCGAGACCGGTTCCTCGCTGCGCGCGAACAAGCTGCGCATCGTGGACGAACTCCTCAGCTCCACGCCGCGCCTGATCGCCAACGTGGAGGCGTGGAAAAATCCATGGAAACGTCGGAAGATCGAGACGATGGCGTTGCTGCTCAAGGGCGCGCTGGACGCCGAGGCGCTCGTCGGCTTGAAGATGAACATCGCGGAAAAAAATCTGGCGAAGCTGCTGGCGGATTTGCCCGCGCTGCGCAATCCCACCATCGCGAACCTGAGCCTCAAGGGCTGGGTCGCGGTGGAGACGATCATTGACGAAAAGATCGTGCGCGAGCTGATTCCGCAGCTCAAGGCCGCCGGCGCGGAAGGCATCATCGAGTATCCGCTCAACAAGGTGGTTTATTGATTCGAGAAGATGAGGCCTCTGAACTCAATTCTCCTTTTAATTGGTATAATCGTAATCCTTGCCTTGGATTTTTTCTTCATAAGAAATTTGCTCCTGCAATTCGAATCTCGAAATTATCCGAACACAACCGGTTTGATCACTCGCAGTGCAGTCACAAGTAAGAATACAATGAGCCGAACCGGTTCTGGCTATGCATCCCACACCAGTTATGGTGTGGATTTGGCATATCATTTTGAAGTGAACGGCCAGCCATTTGAAGGGACGCATCTTCGTTACACAAAAATGTTTTCGACCCATGATTGGGCTGAACAACAGGTGGCGGCTCGTCCGGTTGGATTGCAGGTTCGGGTTTTTTACAATCCTCAAAATCCGGCGGATTCAGTGCTAATCGCCGGGATAGACAGCAGCGACCAAACTCTTTTTGTGGTTCTAGCTTTATTCAATTTGCTGGCTGTCTTTTTTGGGTGGTGTCTCGTTAAAAACATTTCAAAACCACCGGCATCAGGGGCATCGGGTTTGACGGCCAAAGATTTTGCATGAAAAATTGTTTGGCGTTTGGCGCGCGGATTTGTTACATAATCTCCACATCCAATTATGGGATCACTGAAAAAACGCCGTAAGGCAAAAATCAACAAACACAAACGGCGCAAGAAGCTGCGCTTGAACCGTCACAAGAAGCGCACCTGGCAGAAGTAATCTGCCGTCGCCCTGTGATTTCACAGCCGTTCGCGGCGGTTGCCACGCAGCCATCGCGGACGGTTTTTTTTGCCATGCCCCACCGTTTTCAAAAACATTACACCCGCGACGAGGCACAGGCGCTCGTGCCCCAGTTGCGCGACTGGCTCAAGGAACTGAACCGCCTGCGCACGGAAGTGGAGCGCTACGACCAACGCCTCGGCGGCCTTAACACCGAGGGCCAGGACACCGGCGGCGAGACCGTCAACCAATGGATTCGCGCGCTGGCCGGGATGCAGAACATCCTCGCCGAGTTCCAGCGGCGGGAGATTTTCATCAAGGATCTTTCGCGCGGCTTGGTGGATTTTCCGACGCTCATCGGCGGCAAGGAGGTTTTTCTGTGTTGGGAAGCCGACGAGGACAAGGTGGAATTCTGGCACGACCTGGAAACCGGCTACGGCGGACGCGAACGGCTCTGATCCATCGGCTGTGATCCCATCGTTAGATTTTGGCCAGAATCTCGGCCCTTGAGCTTTCCAGACGTAGCGTTTGGGACACAGATGGCGTTCGGCCAGGTAGCCGGTGATGCTCTACACCAATTCCTGAACACTGCCGAAGCCGCGCCCCAACTCTTTCTGGTCACGATCAACGGGCCGACACCAATGCGGCGGGCGCGGCTTGGAGCCGGCTGATTTAGCCGCTGGATGCCGGCAGCTACGATTTCGAAATCGTCCTGCGAAAGTAAAAAGCGTTGTATAAGACTGGTCCGATTTGACTGCAGGGCTACGGGGTGAAGTTGCCGGTGCGGGAAAATCTCTTGCAGTCCATGGTCGGCTGGAAGAGACTCCATTTTTGATCCAGCGCGCTTGAATTTCCGGGATTGCCGCCGGCATTGAAGCGGGTGTCCTCGCGCTGGGCCGAGCATTCCAAGAAATGGATTGTCTGACTACATTATGAAACGACCACACCTGCTCGTTTTAGCTTCAACTTTGTTCAGCCTCATGCTTCCCGCCTGGGCTGTGCCGGACGATCCGCTGGCCGTCAGTTTCCAGCAGCCGCCCGCGTCCGCGCGTCCGTGGGTGTATTGGTTTCCGCTCAACGGAAACCTCACGAAGGAAGGCATCACCGCTGATTTTGAGGCCATGGCGCGCGTCGGCATCGGCGGCGCGCTTTACATGGAGGTGGATCAGGGCGCGCCAAAAGGTCCGGCGCATTTCGCCGGGCCGTTGTGGATGGACCTGTTTTCCCATGCCTGCCACGAGGCAAAACGGCTCGGTTTGGAAATCAACATGAACAACGACGCCGGCTGGTGCGGCAGCGGTGGGCCGTGGATCACACCCGAACTCTCCATGCAGCGCGTCGTCTGGAACGAAACCCCCGTGGACGGCGGGCGGAAATTTGAGGGCGCGCTGCCGCAGCCGGCGGCGAAGATGAATTACTACCGCGACATCGCCGTGGTGGCATTTCTCACGCCGCCGGGCGACAAGGGCGGGCGTTACCGCTTGGAAAACTTCCGTGATAAGTCTGCGGTGGCGACGCATCAATTTCCTTCCGCTCCGGCCGACTGGCCGGCCGCGCCGGCCGGTGTCGCGATTTCGCGCGATCAGATTGTGGACCTGAGCGCGCAAATGGACGCGACCGGCAAACTCACCTGGGACGTGCCGGCCGGCCACTGGACCATCATGCGTTTCGGTCACACCACCACCGGCGTGATGAATCATCCGGCGCCGGCGGCCGGTCTGGGGCTGGAATGTGACAAACTCAACGCGGCGGCCGCCAAGTTCCAGTTTGACCATCTGCTGGGCCGGATCGTCGAGCGGAACCGGGCGTTGACCGGCCAGAACCAGGCGCTGGTGGGCGTCCACATTGACAGTTGGGAGGTCGGCTCGCAAAACTGGACGCCGCAGATGCGCGAGGAATTCAAGCGCCGGCGAGGCTATGATATTCTGCCGTTCCTGCCGGTGTTCGCCGGACACATCGTCGGCAGCCGGGAAATTTCCGAACGATTACTCTGGGATTTGCGCCAGACCGTGTCGGATTTGCTCGTGGACAACTACGCCGGTGAATTCCGCCGGCTGGCCCGCCAGAACGGCCTGCGGCTGACCATTGAGGCATACGACAGCGAGCCGGCGGACGACATGGCGTATGCCGGCCAGTGCGATGAACCGATGGGCGAATTTTGGGCGTGGGGCAAATATGGCGCGGCCTATAGCTGCACGGAAATGACCTCCGCCGGGCATACCTACGGCAAGCGGATCATCGGCGCGGAATCCTTCACTTCCAGCAATGACGAAAAATGGCAAAGTTATCCCGGCAACATCAAGGACCTCGGCGACTGGGCGTTTTGCGAAGGCATCAACCGGTTTGTTTTTCACCGGTTCGCCGCGCAGCCGTGGACCAACGCCGCGCCCGGCATGAGCATGGGACCGTGGGGCCTGCACTACGAACGCACCGAAACGTGGTGGGAACAATCCAAAGCCTGGCATGAATATCTGGCGCGGTGCCAGAGTATTTTGCAGCAGGGCCAATATGTTGCGGACATTGCCTACCTCGCCCCGGAAGGTGCGCCGCGCCGGTTCCAGGCGCCGCCGGAAGCCGAAATTGCGCCGCATATTCGGAGCGGCTACGACTGGGATGGCTGTTCGGCGGAGGTGGTGCTGAAGCGCATGAGCGTGAAGAACGGGCGGATCGTCCTGCCCGACGGGATGAATTACCGCGCGCTGGTGTTGCCGGCCGTCGAGACCATGACACCCGCCTTGCTGGCCAAAATCAAGCAACTGGCCGACGACGGCGCGATGGTTGTCGGTCCCGCCACGCCGCCGCGCAAATCGCCCAGTTTGGCGGACCTGGGCGCGGGGGATGAAAAAGTTCAAACGACCGCCGCCGCGCTGTGGGCTTCGGGAAAAATTCTCACGGGCAAGACGGCGCAGGAATTTCTCGCCGCGCGCGGTGTGCCGCCGGATTTCTCCTCCGCGCCGTTGCTGCGGTTCATCCATCGGCGCATCGGCGACGCCGACGTGTATTTCGTGGCCAACCCCGAGACTAAACAGGGCGTCGAAGCCGTGGCCAGTTTCCGGGTCAGCGGCAAGCAGCCGGAACTGTGGTGGCCGGACAGCGGCCGCCTGGAAAATTCAATGGCCTTTGTGGAAACGAACGGCGTGACCCGCGTGGCGTTGCGCCTGGAGCCGAGCGGCTCGGTGTTCGTGGTGTTTCGGAAATCGTCCGCCGGGCTGGATCCGGTGGTGGCCCTGCGGCATGAGGGAAAATTGGAATGGTCGTTGCAGGAACCGTCGGCCCGGCAGGCAACGCCGGCGAACGACATTAAAATCCTCCGGGCCAGCTACGGCGTGCCGGGCGACCCGGCGCGGACGCGGGACGTGACGGCGAAGCTGCAGAAAATTGTGGGCGGCGGCGACCGCAATGTGCCCGTCGCGCAACTGGCCGAAGGCGATGACCCGGCCTATGGCGTGGTGAAAACACTCACGGTGCAATACACCGCTGACGCTGAGACGCGGACGTTTACCGGCAACGACGAGGAGTTCTTCCAACCACAACTAACCGCTGCCGCCGGATCAAGCCTGCCGGGATCACCCGCAGAAATTTCCGGCGACACCGGCGATACCCTTGTGCTGGCCGCCGCGTTGGCCGGCAGCTACGAATGGCAAACGGCCAGCGGCAAGTCCCGGACGGTGAACGTGCCCGCCCTGCCGAGGGCGCAGGCCATCGCCGGCCCGTGGCAAGTTCAATTTGATTCCAAACTGGGCGGGCCGGGTGAAGTCACGTTTGACCAGTTGGAAGACTGGAGCCGGCGCCCGGAGGCCGGCATCAAGTATTATTCCGGCACCGTCGTTTATCAAACAACCTTCCCGGCCCCGCCGCCGCCGGCGAACACCAAATTGGTGCTCGACTTGGGTGACGTGAAAGTGATGGCGAAGGTGATTTTGAACGGCAAGGACCTGGGCATTCTCTGGAAGTCGCCCTATCAGGTGGAGGTTACCTCCGCGCTGCAGCCCGGCGAAAACCATCTGGAACTCCAAGTGGCAAATCTGTGGATCAACCGCCAGATCGGCGATGAGAATTTGCCGGAGGACAGCGACCGCAATGCCAATGGCACGCTCAAATCGTGGCCCGATTGGTTGCCGCAGGGCAAACCGAGTCCCGCCGGGCGCATCAGTTTCACCAGTTGGCGGCTGTGGAAAAAAGGCGACCCACTCAGTCCATCCGGCCTGCTCGGACCGGTGCGTTTGCTGCCGGTCGGGCAAGTGTCCGTGCCTTGAATCGTTTGACGACCATCGTAACCGTCTCGTCCCGGCCAACGTCATTGATGAGAATGCGCCCCCGATTCTTCACGGCCCAGGTGGCTGCCTTCGTTCTGGCCGCATCGGCCGCCGATTTCACCAGCGAGACGCTCGTTTACAAAAAAGCCGGCGACCGCGAGTTGCACCTTTATGTCGAGAAGCCGGCCGGCTGGAAGTCGGACGGCCGCCGTCCGCAAAGCAATCCAAAAGAGACAAACGTGATGTGCGCCCGACCGAATGCCTCGGAGCGACGGTGAAGCCGGTCGCCGGCTTGGACGAAATTTTCGCTGCCGGTCTGCCGGGCGAGGTCGGCGTGCGCGTGGTTGAGGTTCCCGCCGGTAGTGCCGCGGCCAAGGCCGGACTGGTGGCCGGCGATGTGATTTTGAAATGCGCGGGCAAACCGGCGGAAACGATGAGCGATTTGCAACGCCGGTGGAGCGAGACCGCTCCGGGAGCTGTGCCGCCGCAAGTCTGGCGCGAGCAGCAGGCGGTTTCCATTGATGTCCGCAAAGGGCCGTAGAACCCCTCGGATAATTCATGGGCGGCCTAAAAGACGCCCGCTTGGGTTTCCGAATGCCACCTCAAAAAGGGCAGGGGATCGAGTTCGCGCCGGCCGCCGGGCTTTCGAGTTCCTTTCCGCGATGAGACCGCCGCCGGGAAGGAAAATTGATTCCGCGCCCGGTTCCTGCTTCAATCTGCGCGCATGAAAATTCTCGTCATCGGCTCCGGCGGCCGCGAACACGCCCTCGTTTGGAAACTCGCGCAATCGCCGCACACCGCGCAACTGTGGTGCGCGCCCGGCAACGCCGGCATCGCGCAGGAGCGGCTCGCCAGGAAAGACCGCGCCGTGGACTGTGTCAACCTCGGCGCGGAGGATTTGCCCGGCCTGCTGGCCTTTGCGCAGGACAAGAAAATTGATCTTACGGTCGTTGGTCCGGACAATCCGCTCGCGCTCGGCATCGTGGATTTGTTCCAGCAGCACGGCCTCAAAATCTGGGGCGTGAACCGGAAGGCCGCGCAGTTCGAGTCTTCCAAGATTTTCTCCCAGCGGTTCATGGGGAAATACGGTATCCCGACCGCCGCCGCCGGCACCTTTTCCGACGCGGTTGCCGCCAAACAATTCTGCGCCACGCTCGGCGGCAAATGCGTGGTGAAAGCCGACGGGCTCGCGCTCGGCAAAGGCGTTTTGATCTGTCAGAACCAGGCCGAAGCCGAAGCGGCCGTGGACGAAATCATGGTCAGCCGGGCGTTCGGCACCGCCGGCGCGAGCGTCGTCATCCAGGAGTTTCTGGCGGGCATCGAGGTTTCCCTGCACGCGCTCTGCGACGGCAAAGTTGCGAAGATTTTTCCCACCTCGCAGGATCACAAACGCGCGCTGGACGGCGACCGGGGGCTGAACACCGGCGGCATGGGCACCTATTCGCCCACGCCGTTTCTCAACGAGACGCAGCTCGCCGACGTGGCGGAAAAAATTCTCAAAGCGTTCATGCGCGGCTGCCGCGAGGAAAAAATTGATTATCGCGGCCTGCTTTATCCCGGCGTCATGCTCACGAAAGACGGGCCGAAGGTTATGGAATTCAACGCCCGTTTCGGCGACCCGGAAACGCAAGTCTATCTGATGCGGCTGGAAAACGACTTGTTGGAACTACTCGCCGCGAGCGTCTGCGGTTCGCTCGGCTCGCTGGCATTAAAATGGAAACCCGAAGCGAGCGTCTGCGTGGTGATGGCCAGCGGCGGTTATCCGGGAAACTATCCCAAAGGCAAAATCATCACCGGCCTCGACGCCGCGAACAAGCTGCCGGGCACAAAAGTGTTCCATGCCGGAACCGCCTTGAAAGATGGACACATCGTGACCAACGGCGGCCGCGTCCTCGGCGTGACGGCGCTGGGCGGGGATTTGCGCGCCGCCCAAGCCGCCGCCTACGCCGCCGCCGAGTGCATCCAGTTTGAAGGCGCGCACTTCCGCCGCGATATTGCGGCAAAGGCGCTTTGATCGGGGCGGCTGGCCGGACGAAGTCTGGCGGCCTGGGGCCAAGAACGACGCAAGTTTTTGGATTCGGCGGGCAGCCATTTTCTGTTCGGTGCCGTCTTTCTTGATTTAAAGACTGTCGCCCGCCCGCGGCGAATGCAGCGGCGTCACCGGCCCGCCCGGCGGCCCGCCGTGGGTGTCCGATTCCGGCTTGGCTGGTGCCTCTTTTTTGAACGCCGAGCGCAGCAGCCAGTGCCGTTTCAGTCCCTGCACAAAGTCATCGGTGTCCACGATGATTTTTGAAACGTGGCCGAGGAGGTTGGAATTGGCCAGCACCTGCGTCTTCAGGCTGCCCGTGATGCCGGCCAGATTCTCCAGCGTCGCGCCGATGTCCACCGTGAGCTGGTTCAGATTCGTGTCCGCGCTGGCCAGCAGGGTGTTGGCATTCGTCAGCGCCGATTCCAGTTGGAGCTGCGAATTGGTGCCGAGCGCCCACCGCGTCAAGCCGCCCGGCTCGCGCAATTGCGCGCTGATGTCGGCGAAATTGGTCGCCAGCGGCTGCACGGCGACGATGGTGGAATTCAAGTTCGACGTGGCGTTCGCGGCATTGTCCAGCACGATGGCCAGCCGGTTGGTGAGGGCCAGAAACACCGGCAGCGCCGTCTGGACCTGCGTGACCATCGCCTGCACTTGGTCGGAAATCGGCGTGGCCTCCACGGCGCGCAGGTAGGCGGTCTGATCGCCCGGTTTGAAAATCTTGTAGTGATGGTAGCGTCCGTCCCACGCCGCCACGACGTGGTTGCGGTTGACGGCGTTGTTGTAGGCGTATATGCCGGCCGGCTTCAGCGCCGCAATCTCTTCCAGATTGGAGGCGTCCAGCATTTCGTAGGCGCGGAAGACGAGGTTGGATTTTTCGTCAAACACCTCCTGCGAAAGCTGCCAGTGGCCCGGCTCGGCGGCGACGTCCTGCGCGAGTTCGTCGAGGTTGGTGAAGAGTGTAACCGGCTGCGTGACGCAGATGGCGTAGCCGTTGGTGGCGCGTGTGACTTCGAGCTGGCGCTGGTTGAGGAAGCCGGCGTTGTTTACCTTCACATACGAGCCGCCGGTCCAGATGTAGCGGAAGTAATTGTCGCGAACTTCAAATTCCACCAGCACATTGTGCTTGTCGCCTGGAGGCATGGCGTGGATTCGCGTGATCTGGCCGACCGGAAAGCCCATCATCACCACCGAGTCGCCCACGTGCAAGCCGTCCGACGTGCGGACGAAGGTGAAAAACGGCGCCTTGATGACGAACCAACCTTGCCGCTCGGCGGTGTGGTAAAGGTAATAGCCGAAACCGAACAGCAGCAGCGCGGTCGCCAGAAACACAAACCAGCCGACGGCGCGCTCCATCCTGTTCAGGCGCGTGCGCAGTTGCGGGGTCAGGTCTTGCAGCGGCATAAAGTCGTCGGGTCACATTGTTGCGCCGGACGGCTCGGCGAGCAATTCTTTTAGGGCCGGATTGGCGGACCCCGCCACCTCGCCCCAGCCGCCCGCCACGGTAAAACATTTTTCATGCAGCACGGCGAATTTTCTCCGGCCCTGCCGCCAGGCGGGCAAGTCATCCGTCGTCGCCACCAGCGTCATCGGCCGGCCGCCGAACCAGTCGTGGCCGTGTTGCAGCGCGTCGAGAAACTGCACCAGCCATTGCCGGGGCCGCGCGCCGAGGCCGACCAGCGGGCCGTCGAGCAGCAGCAATTCCGGTTTCAGGATCAGGGCGCGGGCCAGGGCCGCGCGCTGGCACCAGCTCGCCGCGAGGGTGGACGGCCTGACATCGGCGAATGGCGTCAGCTCCAGCAGCTCCAGCAGCACCTCGACCGCCCGCGCCGACTCGTCGGGCGAAAGATCTTTCTGGTAGCGCAACGGTAGCGCCACGTTTTCGGCGACCGTCAGGTGGCTGAATAATTTTCCGCCGGCGAACACAAAACCCACGCGCAGGCGCTCGGCCAGTTGCGCCTCGCCGAAGGCATCCGTCTCGCAGCCAAACACGCGGCAGCTTCCGCGCGCCGGCAGCAGCAGGCCGGCCGCCGTCATCAGAAAATCGCTTTTGCCGGATTGCTGCGGGCCGGCCACCACCCAGAAGTCGCCCGGCGCGACCGACCAGTCCACCTTTTCCACCACTGTCAGCGACGTGTCGCGCAGCGAACTGATCCCGGCTCCGGTCATTTCGATGACGGCGGGATTGAAAAAAGTTTCGTTCATGTAACGAGATAAAGCACGATGAACACCGCGTCCACCAGCACGCACACAATCACGCCCTGCGTGACCGCGCGCACCGCCACGCGCGAAACGTCCTCCAGCCGCAGCGGCTGCGCCAGGCCGTGATAGCAGGTCACAATCGCGATAAAGAAGCCGAACATCAGCGTCTTCAACGCCAGCAGCGCAAAATCCAGCGGGCTGAGCGCCTCGGCGATTTGCTTGAAGTAATCGCCCGGCGTCAGCGGCACGTCCTGCAAAAACGCGAACAGGTAGCCACTCACCAGCGCGCCGATGATCAGGTAAATCGTCAGCGAAAAAATTCCCAGTGCCATGCCGAGGACGCGTGGCACGATGAGGTAATGCACCGGATCAATGCCCAGCGCCTCCAGCGCCTCGACTTCGCCGAGCGCGCGGGCCGTGCCCAACTCGATGACGTTCGCGGTGCCGATGCGCGCCAGCACCAGCACCGCCGTCAGCAGCGGGCCGAGTTCGCGCACGATGACAATCACCATCGTCGAGCCGAGGTAATTCGTCGCGCCGACTTTGGCGAGCGCCGACACGGTCTGGCCGACGACGAGGAAGCCCAGCGCCAGCGCGATGAAGAAAAACATGGGCAGCAGCTTCACGCCGGCGCGGTTGATTTCGTGGCGGATGCGCGGTTGCATCACGCTGCGCGCGACGTGGTGTTTTTTGAGGAGCACGCCGAGCATGATGAGCGCAAACGCGCCGAGGCCTTGGATGGTGAGCAGCGCCAGAAACATTTTGCGCCCGAGAAAATCGGTGTAGGAGCGCGGCAGCAGCCCGCGCCGAAGCATCTGGCTGTTCGCCAGTTCAAAAGCCTTGGCCAAGTCTCCACGCATGCCGGAAGCGTAGGCGGCGGCGGGCGCGCGGTCAAAAAGGATTTTGTCCTGCCCCGCGTATCCCTCGCAGGCCGCCGGTTATTTTCCCTGCGCCGCCGACTTGTCCCGGTAATGGTAGGTCGCGGCAATCAGGCTGAAGACGATGGCCACGCCGAACATCATTGCGGCGTAGAGCAGGAAACGGCCGGGGCTGACCGACGCGTCTTCCGCGCCGCCGTCGGCGTGCGGCAGGAGCGCGGTGAGCAGCGCCACGAACAAATTTCCGACGGCGACGGTCAGCAGCCAGAAGCTCATGATCATGCTTTTCATCTCCGGCGCGGCCTCGCGGAAGGCGAATTCCAGGCCGGTGGTCGAAACGAGCACTTCCGCCGCCGTGATGACGATGTAAGGCCACGTCTGCCAGAGGATGTTCAGGTGCACGCCGGCTTCGATGCGCTTTTGGAGGAGCGCAACAATCACGAACGAGAGCGAAGCGAGGAACAGCCCATAGCTCATGCGTTTGAGCGGCGCGGCGAAACGGCCCATCGCCGGATACAGCCAGAGCGTGAAGATCGGCACAAAGAGCATGATGAGCAGCGGATTCAAAGATTGCATCTGTTCCGCGCCGATGTTGAGGCCGAGCACATGCACGTTCGTCATCTTCAACCCCTGCAAGACCCAGGTGGAATTCCCCTGATCATAAAGCGCCCAGAACATCGGGATGGTGGCGAACACAAACAAGATTGGCAGCACCGAGCGCGCGGCGGCGACCTCGTTCTCGCTGAACCGCGTGCGGGCGGTTTCCCAGAAGTTTTTTCCCGCCGCGCGCTGGGCGGCCAGCGTGGCGAAGCAGACGTGGAAGAAGCCGGCGTGCTTCTTTTCACGGTTCGTCGGCACGAAGATGTAAAACCGTTTGCCGCGCCAGAAGATGAACGTCGCAATCGCCATCAAGATGCCCGGCACGGCGAAGGCGGGGCTGTAGCCGTGGTGGTTCTTCACCCACGGCACGACGAGGAACGAAAAGAACGACCCGAAGTTGATCGCCCAGTAAAACGCGCCGTAGGCTTTCTGCATCAGGTGCGACTGCTCCGGCGCGAACTGTTCGCCTATGAACGCGGAGACGCACGGCTTGATGCCGCCGGAGCCGAATGCAATCAGCGTCAGGCCGATGAACAGGCAGTTCAACTTGCCCTGCGGGCCGAAGAAATCACTGCACGCGAGCGTGCCGTGGCCGGCGCAATAAAACAGCGACACCCAGAAGATGGTTTTGTAGCGCCCGATGAGCTTGTCCGACAGCCAGGCGCCGAGCAGCGGCGTGAAGTAATTGAACGATTTGAAGAGGGAAATGATTTCCGTCGCGTAATCCTCGCTTTTCCCGAGGCCGCCGGCGAGGAGCTGGCCGCTGATGTAGCCGGCGAGGATGCCGGTCATGCCGTAGTAACTGAAACGCTCGCACGCCTCGTTGCCGATGATGTATTTGATCTGGCGGGGCCAGCGGCTCGCGGCCGGGGGGTTGGCGCTCATGAGTTATTTCGCCGTCGCCACGCCGATGCGCTTGAGGAACGGTTCGAGGGAGCGCGGCCGGCCCAGGAATTTCTCGATGGACACGTTGATGTCGCGCGAGTCGCCGACGGCGTAAATCTCGTTCCGCATCCGCAGCCCGACGGTTTTGTCAAAAAAGCCGTCGGGCGATTTCTCAAACACCGTTGCCATGTCCGCCGCGATGGCGTCCGCCCATGCATAGCCGTAGTAGCCCGCACCGTAGCCGGTAATGTGGCCGAAATAGGCCACGAACGCCGTGTCCGGCGGCACCGGAAACGAGACGTCGCTCAACACCTTGTTCGACAGCGGCAAAACGTCCTCCGCATTCGTCGCGTGGATCTGCGTGTGCAGCGCCAGGTCCATCAGGCCGAAGGAAAGTTGCCGGCGATAATAGGTCGCGTAGGTGGCGAACCGCGCGGTCTTGAGCTGCGCGAGAATCGCCTGCGGGATTTTCTTCTGCGGGTCGCGGTAGTCGGCGGCAAAGCTATCCAACACTTTTTTGTCCCACGGCCAGTTTTCCAGCATTTGCGACGGCGCCTCGACAAAATCCTGCGGCACGCTTGTGCCGGAGAAACGCGCGTATTTGGCGCGCGTCAAAATGGTGTGCATCGCGTGGCCAAACTCGTGGAAGACGGTTTCCACCTCGTCATGCGAGAGCAGTGACGGCTTGTCCGGCTGCGGCGGCGGGAAATTGCAGACGAGCGAACAGACGGGGCGCTGGTATTGGCCGTCCGGCAGCCGCTTGCCCTCGATGATGGGGAACTGCGCGAAGTGGTTGTATTTGCCGTCGCGCGGAAACATATCGAGGTAGAACAAACCCATCGGCTCGCCCGTCTTGGCGTCGGCCACGGTGTAAAGCTGCAAGTCGCCAATCCATTTGTAGGGCGGCTCGACGCGCTCGAACTTCAGGCCGAAGATGCGCTGGTAAATCTTGAACATCCCGTCCAGCACGTTTTGATACGGGAAATAAACGCGCAACTGCTCGGCGTCCACGTCGTATTTGGTTTTCTTCAGTTCGTTGGCGTAGTAGCGCCAGTCCCAGGAATTGACGACGGCGTTGGGATCGCCGGTCTCCTTGATTTTCAAGTCGCGAAACTCCTGCAACTCCTGGTCATACTTCGGCTGCAAACCGGTTTTCAGGTTTTCCAGAAAATTGATCGCCGTCGCCGCGTTTTTCACCATGCGCGTCTCCGTCGCGTAATCGGCGTAGCTCGCGTAGCCGAGCCGGTGTGCCAGATCATCGCGCCGCACGAGAATCTTCTGGAGCAGCGGAATGTTCGCCTCGCGCGCGAGATTGCACTGCGCGGTCATCATGCGTCTGCGCGTGGCTTCCATCGTCGCGTTGTCCTCCACCATCAGGTAATGAAACGTGATGTTGGCCTTGAGCGTGTATTCGTCGGCGCCGGTCTTGATGCCCTGCTGCGCCAGAAAATCCTCCGGCACGCCGGCCAGTTCCGCCTTCGTGAATTTCAATTCCGCGTGCGCCTTGGTGACGTTGTCCTCAAAATCCGTCTCCATCGCCGTCAGCTCCTTGCGGATTTTCTCCACCGCGTCCCGCTGTTCTTTCGGCAAATCCAGGCCGGCGCGGCGATAATCCCGCAGTGTGTCGGCCAGCAGCTTTTGGTCCTCGCCCGCCAGTTTCGGCGTCGTGCCGGCAAAGGCCTTCAGCGCGCGGTAAACATCCTCGCGATAGTCCAGGCCCACCGCCCATTCCGAAAGCGACTTGATGGCGTCCGTCGCCGCGTCGCGCACGGCCGCGTTCGTGCTCGTCTGTTCAATCAGCCCCAGTCGGTCGGCGGCGAGGTTGACCTGAAAATTCACGTCGTCCAGCGCGACGAAGGTGTTCGTGAAATTCACCTGCGCCGCCGTCAGCCGGCCGATGCCGTCGAGCGCGGCGTTGCCGGCGGCAATGGTCCGGACAACGGTGGCGGCAATTTCATTCGTCGTCGTCTCAAATGTTGGGACCGTGACGACGGAATGGAATTTGCCGGCGGCCTTTTGAAAATCCGCGAGCGAGCCGGTTTTGCCGCTGGCGGTTAGAACCAGTGCGAGCGAACCGATCAGGGCGCCGGCGCAAATGTTTTCTGTTCGCAACATCCAGGCAGTCTGCCAGAAGGGGTTGCCCGCGACAAGTCACGGTGCTCCCCGAGCGCATTTTTTGTGTTGAATCTTCGCCGGACGCAAAGAAAACTGCCTGAACCATCCCTAATAAAACCAGTCCGGCTCCGTCCCTCGTTTCCACCTGCGCCTGCGGTTTGTCAGCGGATTCGCCCTCGGCCATGTTCGCGGTGAGCCGTGCACATTCCAGCAGGTTGTATAGCAGTTCTTAGCAACATTGCGACAGGTAGGGCGCGTCACTCCGTGCGCGCCGGCGGGGCGAATCAGAAGGCTTTCGCTGCAAACAGCGGCGGGCAGCCGACTGTCCGCCCTACCGCTGATGTGCCAATGTTAATTTTAATTGTCATAGCGGATGGTTTTGCCGGAAACGGGACCAAAGACAGCGTCTATTTCCCGGCGGGCAGGTTGGCGGACGGGGCGGGAATGGGCGGCCAGGTTTCGCCCACATAGACTTGGACGACTTTGCGGGTGGCCAAAGCCGGTGCCAGAAATCGGGTCAGTTGCCCGTAGTTGAGGGTGGCCGGCGCGAACACCAGGATGACCGGAAGCCGGCCCGGATTTTTATCCTGCGCGGTGCCCGCTTCAGCCGCGAACGCCTGCCGCAGATCCTGGGGGCCGGCCACCGGCGATGTATGGAAAACCAGCGTGGCATTGGCCGCGCCATTGGTCCAAACTGAATCCACGCGGAGCAGTTGGCCGGTCACCGCGCCGGCTTTATCCGTCAGGGACAATTCCCAAGGCTGATCCATGCGCTGGTGACGGTCCAAAAGGTCGCGGTCGGGGACAAAGGCCCGGTAATAAAGCTGGCCGGCGGGCGGGGGATTGATGCGGATGCCGCGTTCGGAATCCATGATGAGGAGAATTTTCGCCAGCGCCTGCGCGCCGCCCAGTTCGACGTCATCCCCAAAACGGACGGTGAGATAATAATCTATTTTCTCCCGGTTAAGCCCGGCCAGCGCCTGCACCACGGAGCTGATGGTGGGCTGGTCGTTGAGCACGGTGGCGGAGTCGGTGAGCTGGAAGGTCATGCTTTTCAAGCGTTCGAGGCCGTCCGCCGTGGCCGGCGGCGCGGCCGGAATCGAGTGGACTTGCAGAACCAAATCCCGGGCGGGCCGGGCTTGGGCTGGGGCGACCGGCTGGATCAGCAGCGTCAGGAGGCTGCCCTCCTTCAAGGGATGTTCGGGATTGACGACGGTGCTCTGATAAACCTCGCTTTGCGCCGCCGCATAGGGGACTTCCAAGACGGAGTCGGGCGAGTTGAAGAGGGAAACGATGGCCATCGGCTGATATGCGTCGGCGGCGTAAACTTTTTTCCGGGGATTTTTCGGGTCGGGCACCCACCGGGAACCCGTGAACCGGAATCCCTGTTCGGACAGCGTCTTGCCGGTCCGCTGATCCAGGAACATCTTTTCGAGCCGGAGCGGTGGCTCATTTTGCGGCAGCAGGCTCAACACCACACATTCGCCCCGGGACCACAATCGGCAGGCGGCGGGATCCACGGGTTCGCCAGGCTGCAGGCCGATAAATACCATTGCCTGGTGGATCGCACTGGGCCGGGCGAATGAAACCAGCAGGGACTCGTAGGCATGTTCACTGGCCGCGCCGATGATGGTGAATTCGCACGGCGCATTCGGCGCGAGCTGGGTGCTTTCGACCAGCACTTCGACGCGTTGCTTTTGCCGGTCGGCGACCAGGCCGGGCAGGACGAGGATGTTGGTGTCGCCCCGGTATTTCTTGAGGTTGTCGGCGTAGGTGTTGTCGGCCAGTTGCCGGTTTTTTTCGTGACCCGCCGGCAGGCTTTTGTAGGCGTCGCCTGGCTGGGCCGGCAGTGGCACCGCCAGCAGCAACAGCCCGAACACCAGGCGCAAAGCGGTTGGCTTCATGTGTGTGCCTTCAGGTTTCTGGTGGGATCAAGCGGAAATTGTTTCAAAGCATTGAGTCTCGTCAAGGTTCCCTGGCATCCGGTCATGGACCGGTCAGGCGGAAGCGGATCGGCACTTCAATTTGTGAGGCGACCGCCAGCGTGCCGATGCGCGCGGGTATGAACCGCCACTGGCTCACGGCCGCAACCGCCGCCGAGTCCAGCAGCGGGAATTTTGAACTTTGCACAATTTGAATCCGGCCGGGGAAACCGTCCCGGCTGACTGGCACCGCCAAAACGACCAAGCCTTCTTCCCGGTGCCGGCGGGATTCGGGCGGGTAAGCCGGTTTCGGATTGACCAGATAATTTGCCGGAATGCCGCCCTCCAGTTTGATTGCCGGCAGGCTGGCGGATTGAACCGGGACTGACTGAGGAACGGTTTTGGCTTCCAGTTCCACAACTGGGGCCGGCGGCGGCGCGGCTTTCATCGGCTGGTTCAGGGCTGCCGGCAAATACGTCGCAATCGCCCCGTCGGGCGTTTGGTTTTCTGCCAGCGACGCCGGGGGCGCTGGCGGCGGCAAAGGTTTCGGGATTTCAACCTCCGGTGCCGGCCGGCTCGCGGCTTCGCGCTCTGGTTCGCTGTCAATTTCCATTTCCAATGCCCGCTCATGATCGAACTGCCGCGTCGCGTCCACCGCATTCGGGCGCAATACATAAACGGCTGAAACCACGCCGCCGTGAACCAGCAGCGACAGACTCATGGCCAATTGGAGCGGAGACAGTTTCACCGGCTTTGGCGTTCCGTATTATTGCCCGCGCACGGAGGTGGGCGCGTAATGGTTGTTCTTGATCAAGCCAAAATCAATGCCGAACACGACGTAAGCCTCCACCGTCGGCGAATCATGCGTGCAGCCAATCAGCGGGGCGAGGTCGAGATGCGTCCGCGGCGTGATGCGCCATTGCACGCTTGGTCCAATCAGAAATTCATTCGCCGCCGGGGTGCCGTCGGCTTTTTCATGGTAATACTCCATTTCCATCCCCACACCCAGTCTTTCGTCCAGCAAGGTGTAATTGAGGCCTTCAGTCACGGCCAGTTCCGTGTTGTTCGGGTCGCTCAATTGCTGTTCGCATCCTAAATTCAATCCCCAATGCCAGCGCGGCGAGAAATCCGTGCCGAGCAGTATCCGGCCTTCGAGCGTGTTCGCATCGTGGTCGTGCTGCGCGTATTCCAGATACAGCGTCGGGTTCAGCGGAATCACTCCCCAGTCGGCCAACGCGTAGCGAAGTTCCACGGAATATTCATCCTGCCCGGTATGCCAGTCCTGATCCGTCCCCCAAGTTTCGTAGAGATCCACCTGAAAGCGATGCGGCAGGCCGATTTCAAACTCTTCCTGAAACCGCGCCAAGTCGGTGCCGCCGCGGAAATGCTGAAACCGCATCCATTGCTCAAAGCCCGTGTTCCACGGCGTCTGTTGCAGATAAATGCGGGTGCCGGGAAACCGCCGCTCGGTCGTCCATTCCGGCTGGCCGTAGGGTCCGATATACTGCTCTTCCTTCAACCAACCCGGCCGGTTGGTCGGCTGAGTGTCGGTGACCATGATTTCCGACAGCCTGAGGGGCGACAGGGTGGAATTGGTCGTTTCCTGTCCGGAGGCTGTGTGGGTCAAAGCCAGCAACAGCCAGCCCGCGCCCGGAAGCGCCAGCCATGTTTTAATGCGATTCATGCGATTATTTTTTTTCATGCGTATAATGGTGTGTTTGAATGGTGTGTTTGGTAAAATGGCGCGCAGAATAATGTCAGGTTCGGGCCACGGCAAGCGGGAATTTTTTTCAACCTGATGACCGCGCCCGGCCAGTTTGGATCAATGGGGCGACTGCTGGTAAAGCATTTCCAGCGTCATCACGGCATAGGAGGTCACCAGCACCGGATCGGCCTCCCACCAGCGTTTGTCGGGATTGATCCAGGCGCCGTTGGGCTTTTGCAGCGCGAGCAGGCGGCTGGCCACCTCCGCGCGCCAGTCCACTTCGCGGCCGTCGGCGAGTTTTAATTTGTCCACGCCGGCGGCGGTGAGCGCCTTGGTCATGAGATGCAGATAGTAGAAATACCCCTGCTGGTTCATGCCGGGATTTTCCTCGACCGTGTAGTTGTCCCGGAGCCAGCTCAAAACGGCCTTCACGCGCGGGTCGTTCTTGTCCAGGTGGGCGTAGATGTAACTCAACAGCCCGCCATAGCTCATGGTGCCGTAGCTGCGGAGCGACACGCGCCCGGTCTGGACGTTCGTCACGCCGCCGGCCTTGCTTTCGCCGGGATAATAAACAAAGCCGCCGCGATCCTTGGGGTCGTCCGAAACCCAGTCCGCCTGGTTGACGGCGGGCAGATTCTGGCAGTTTTGCAGGAAGCTGACGACGGTCTTCCAGTTCACGTCCGGCTCCGGGATCGGCGACGCCGGCACATCTTTGGGCAGTGCCGCTTCCGAGACGCGCATGGCTTCGATGGCCGTGATCGTGTTGGCCATGTCCGAGTGGATGTATTTTTCGCCGTAACCAATCCCGCCCTCAAAGGCGCCCTGGTCGGCGCCCGCCTGCGAACTGGCGATAAACCGGCGCGCCGCGCGGATGACGGGCAGGAAATTCGTGTCGAAGGCCGTGGTCAGGGCGATAAGGCAGAGAGACGTGTTGTAGTTGGCCAGCCCGCTGCGCTGGATGCTCCCGTCGGGCTTGACCGAGGAGAGGATGAAATCGTAGGCGTGGTTTAATTCCGACGAGCGGTCGTGCTGGAACCGTCCGGACGGTTCCAAGTTCAAGGCGGTGAGCACCAGTCCGGTCACGGCCGGTTGTTCGGGCGTGGACCACCAGCCGCTCGGGTTCTGGCTGCGGAGTAAAAACTCCGTGCCGCGATCAATGGCGGCCCGCAGTTCGACTTTCCCCGGCGCTTTTGCCGGGGCGGTGTTTTGAGCCGGCGCGTCGGCGGCACCGGCAGAAAGACCACTGCCCAGCCAAAGGTTCAATAGCGCGCCAGCAACTGCGCAGCGCGCGAGGTTCACGTTTCGATTCATCATTTTGTTCATGGTTAATTTATGGCGTTCGGGGTTTCACGGCTTCGCCGGGCCGGTTAAGCCTGCCCGCCGGCTTGGGCTGGCGGCCTCATCACTTCCGCCATCGCCTCGGCAAAGCCCTGGCCGATCGAGGCCAGGATTTTTGCGCTGCCGAGATAATGAAAACCCTGGTTGGAAATGCCGTGGCAGGCGTCCAACTCCGCCGAGGTGCAGGCTTCCGCCATCAGTTTGTTGAACTCGGCTTGCTCCTCGCCGTTCGCGAATTTGTGCCCGTCTATTTTCAGCGTGTCCATTTGGCTCTTCACCTTCGTCATTTTCATTTCGGCGGCGTCTTGCAGCGGATCCTAGTGTTTTTCAGTCAGGACATTTACAACCGTGCCTTTGAACTCGGGCAGCTTGGCCGGCGCGGCCATGGCATCGCGAAAGCCTTGGGTGGCGGTGACGCGGCGGGCCGGCAGCGATGGCTATTGTTGTCATCCACTTCGGACGAATGGGGGTTTGTTTTTTTTGAAGTTTTCACATCACGGGAATGGCGCTTGAGTCGTATCTATTCTGGTGATTTTCGTCTCGCGGGAACAGATGTCAAGCGCGGGGTGCGGCTGGGTGGTTTTTGGGGGTGGGTCGCCGGTCCGCCATCGGACGAATTTGAACGGCAACGCAATCCGACTCTCGGTCCTCCGAATGCGCTGATGCAGGCCGCCGATTTAATCGTGGAATTTGAGGACTTTCTTCATTTGGCGCACCCACGAAAGCGCAATTCTCTGGATGCCGGTGGAGTTTATGGGACAGCCTCGGCGGGAGACGATCGCGCTCCTCGTGGCACCCTGGGGGCACGAATGAGGCAAAAAACTCTTTGAATTCAGGCGGTTTCGCAGTCACAATCTGCGTTCACTTTGGGTTCTGAATTCCGCAATCCGAATTCCGCAATCCGCACTTTAAAATGAAACGCACGCATCATTGCAACGAACTGCGCCTGGCACACATCGGGCAAACCGTCACGCTCTCCGGCTGGGTTCATTCCCGCCGCGACCTCGGCGGCCTCATCTTCATTGACATCCGCGACCGCGAAGGCCGCACGCAGACGGTGTTCGATCCGTCCGATTTGACGCCGGAACTCTTCGCGCAGGCCGCCGCGCTCCGCAGCGAATGTGTCGTGAGCATCACCGGCAAGGTGCGCCAGCGTCCCGCCGGCACGAACAACGCCAAGATTCCCACCGGTGAAGTCGAAGTCGGTGTCACCGCACTGGAAGTCTTGAACATGGCAGACGTTTTGCCGTTCCAGATTGACGATCCCGAAGTCGCCGCGAAAGTTGCCGAAGACACGCGCCTGCAATACCGCTACCTCGACCTGCGCCGTCCCGAAATGGCGCGCAATCTGAAAGTCCGCAGCAAAGTCGCCATCGCCACGCGCAGCTACATGGACGAACAGGGTTTCCTCGAAGTCGAAACGCCCACGCTGTTCAAATCCACGCCCGAAGGCGCACGCGAATTTCTTGTGCCGAACCGCCGCGAAGCCGGCACGTTCTACGCGCTGCCGCAATCGCCGCAACAGTTCAAACAGATTCTGATGGTCGCCGGCGTCGAAAAATATTTCCAGCTCGCGCGCTGCTATCGCGACGAGGATTTGCGCGCCGAC
This sequence comes from bacterium, assembly GCA_021780905.1. Classification (GTDB taxonomy): domain Bacteria; phylum Verrucomicrobiota; class Verrucomicrobiia; order Limisphaerales; family UBA11358; genus UBA11358. The sequence continues at coordinate 131,881 of JAJXXW010000042.1, read as the reverse complement.
CGTCAGCCGGAGTTCACGCAGGTGGACATCGAGATGAGCTTCATTGACCGCGAAGATATTTACGCGCTCATCGAAGGTCTCATCAAGCGCGTCTGGAAAACCGCGCTGAACCTTGACGTGCCCACGCCGTTCAAGCGCATCAGCTTTGAAGAGGCGCTCAACCGCTGGGGCATTGATAAGCCCGACACGCGCTTCGGCATGGAACTCGTGGATTTCAGCGAAGAATTCAAAGGCTCGAAGTTCGGCGTGTTCGGCAAATGCATCGAAGCCGGCGGCATGGTGAAAGCCATCAACGCGCGCGGCCTCGCCGGTGCGACGCAGGGACAAATCGAAACCATGACCGAGACCGCCAAAGGCTTCGGTGCGAAGGGACTCGCTTATATCAAGGTCGAAAACGGCGAATGGAAATCGCCGATTGTGAAGTTTTTCAGCGACGCCGAGAAAGTCGCGCTCACAAGCAAATTGCAAATCCAGGAAGGCGATTTGATTCTCTTCGCCGCCGACCAATGGCTGAACGCCTGCGAAATTCTCGGCAAGATTCGTTTGTATTGCGCCGAGGTGTTGAAAGGGCAGGGGAAGCTGGTGATTGATCCGCATCAGTTTAATTTCCTTTGGGTCGTGGAGTTCCCGCTGCTTGGTTTCGATCGCGAGAACAACCGCTGGTATTCCAGCCATCATCCGTTCACCGCGCCGGTGGCCGAGGATGTTCCGTTGCTCAAGACCGACCCCAAGAAAGTCCGTGGCCAGCACTACGACATCGTCGTCAACGGCGTGGAACTCGGCGGCGGTTCGATCCGTATCCACCAGCCCGACGTGCAGAAAACCATTTTCGAGGAACTGCTCGCCATTCCGCCGGAAGAAACGAAGCTGCGCTTTGGTTATATGCTTGAAGCGTTCCGCTACGGCGCGCCGCCGCACGGGGGCATCGCGCTCGGCTTTGATCGCCTCATCGCGATTCTCTGCGGCACGCCAAGCATCCGCGATGTCATCGCCTTCCCGAAGACCGCGAAGGGCACCTGCCTGATGACCGATTCGCCGAGCCAGGTTTCGCCGAAGCAACTGCGTGATCTTTACATCGAGGTGAGGGGCAAGAAGCCGGAGCCAGCTCCGGCAAAATCATAAAACTCCGTCAGGTGGAATAAAAAAGGGACGGCTTTTGGCCGTCCCTCGCGTGATGCTCCAAAGCTTATTGCGGGGGTGCCGCACTGCCGCCGGCACCGGCAGCGCCGCCGAGCGGACGTTTGTGTTGCAGGTGTTGCTGCAACTTGGCCAATTGATCTGGCGTCAGGATTTCCTTCATCTTCGCCAGGGTGGCTTCGCGGATTTCCTTGGCCTTGGCCCGCTTGTCGGTCGTCGAAAGGCTGGTGTCGTCACGCAGGGCTTTCATTTTGGCCTGCTGGTCTTCCAGTAAGGCTTTGACTTTGGCCCGCTGGTCGTCCGTCAGCCCGAGCTGCTTGGCTAACTGATCGCCATTCGGGCGGTTATGCACCACCGAGCCGCCCGGCGGCGGAGTGTTGGTGTCTTGTGCCTGTAGCGCCGGGCCGGCCGAAAGGCTGCCGGCGACGAGTGCCGCCAGCGCGAATGTTTTGGTGAATTTCATGTTTTTATTGATTTATTTTTGGATGTGAACCGCCGTTGTCAGGGCCGGCGGATTGAATGGTCAGACGGAACGCCGCGTTGAAGGTTACAGGGCGCGCAACACTTTAGCCGCCGCGTTAACCGTCTTCTCGATGTCCGCCGCCGTGTGCGCGATGGAAAGGAAACCCGCCTCGAACTGCGACGGCGCGAGATAAACGCCCGCATCCAGCATGCCGTGGAAAAACTTCTTAAACTTTTCGCGGTCGCTGTGCATCGCGTCGGCAACGTTGTGAACTGGCTGCGTTGTGAAATAGCCGCAGAACATCGAGCCGCACTGGTTGAACTGCACCGGCACGTTCGCCGATCTCGCCGCGTCCCGCATGCCAGCGGCGAGTTGTGCACCGCGTTCTTCCAATTTTTTGTAAGCGTCGCCGTTCAAAAGTTCGTCCAGGTTCGCGAGACCGGCGGCCATCGCCACCGGATTGCCGCTGAGCGTTCCCGCCTGATATACCGGGCCGAGCGGCGCGAGACAATCCATGATCTCCGCGCGCCCGCCGAACGCGCCGACCGGCAGCCCGCCGCCGATGACTTTGCCGAACGTGCTCAAGTCTGGTGTGATGCCAAACCGTTCCTGCGCGCCGCCGCGCGCGAGGCGGAAGCCCGTCATCACTTCGTCAAAAATCAGCAGAGCGCCGTTGGCTTTGGTGATCTCGCGCAGAAATTCCAGATAGCCCGGCTGCGGCAGATACAAGCCCGCGTTGCCCGGCACCGGTTCCACGATGATGCCGGCGATTTCATTTTTGTTTGCCGCGAAAATATTTTTCATCGCGTCCACATCGTTGTAGGGCGCGACGATGGTGTGCGACGTGAACGCCGCCGGAATGCCCGCGCTGTCCGGATGGCCGAACGTCAGTGCGCCACTCCCCGCGCGCACCAGCAGCGAATCCACATGACCGTGATAGCAGCCGTCGAACTTGATGATTTTGTCGCGCTTCGTGAACCCGCGCGCCAGCCGGATGGCACTCATGCACGCCTCCGTGCCGCTGCTCGTCATGCGCACCTTTTGCACGCTCGGCACTAGTTTGCAGATGCGCTTGGCCATCGTGACCTCGTGCGGATTCGGGATGCCGAAGCTCGTGCCGAGTTCGGCGGCGGCTTTCACGGCGGCGATGATTTTTGGATGCGCGTGGCCGAGGATGGCCGGCCCCCACGTCAGCACGTAATCAATCAACTCATTGCCGTCCACGTCCCAGACCTTGGAGCCGGCGGCGCGGTTGACGAAAAACGGATTGCCGCCCACCGCGCGAAAGGCGCGCACCGGCGAATTGACGCCGCCGGGAATATATTTCAAGGCCTCGGCAAAAAGCTGGTCGGATTTGACGCGATTCATGCGGATAAATTAACAACGAAGGAACCAAGAAACAAAGCAGAATGAAAAGCGGCAATTCAGCGGCGGGGAGTTTTGCAGACTTATCTCGGCATCATACTTTCGTCCGGTCGAGCCGTTCCAGAAATTCATTCGGCGGCGTGGCGATCATCAGGCGGTCCAGCACTCCAACTTGGGCATTGGTCGTCGTTTGCGTGGTGCTCTGATGTGGTTAAGTTTTTGCGGGCGTCACCTCCCGTAGCCATCGCGTCGATCCGGTAAACCTGTGCCGGGAGAAAACCAAACCGCGCCAAGCGGATTTGCCTTGTCCAGAGGAACCGCACAAAAGCAGATTACCGAAACCAAATGGAGGTTTTGGACCAAACAGCAAGCGTCGGCGAGCGTGTTTTTCGGTTCAATCCGACTGTTAGCAGAAATGACTTTGTCTCCAGCCGGTTCTGCGGTGGCGCTGATTAAAGTTTCGCGCCAAACAGGGCACTGACCCCGGCGGTCAAGGCCATCGCCATGGCACCCCAAAAGGTGACGCGCGCCACCGATTTCCATACGGATGCACCGCCGGCGCGGGCGGCCACGGCACCGAGCGCGGCCAGAAAGAACAGCGAGCCGCCGGAAACCACCCAGACCAGTCCGCTGGCCGGCACCATGAGCACCAGCAGCAAGGGCAGTGTGGCACCGACAGTGAAGGAGCAGGCGGACGCCAACGCGGCCTGAACCGGGCGTGCGCTCAAGGTGTCGGAGATGCCCAATTCGTCCCGGGCATGGGCACCGAGCGCGTCCTTGGCCATCAGTTGGGCGGCGACCTGTCTGGCTAGTTCGGTGTCCAGCCCCCGCTGAACGTAAATCGCCGCCAACTCCGCCTGTTCAAACTCCCGGTCACTCGCCAACTCCTTCCGCTCCCGTTCCAGGTCGGCATTTTCGGTATCGGATTGTGAACTGACGGAGACATACTCGCCGGCGGCCATGGCCATGGCGCCGGCCACCAAACCGGCCATGCCGGCGACCAGCACACTGTTGCGGCTGGCTTCCGCCGCCGCCACACCGACAATCAAACTGGCGGTGGAGACGATGCCGTCGTTGGCCCCGAGGACGGCGGCGCGAAGCCAGCCGATGCGGTGAGTCCGGTGAAGTTCAACGGTGTTCATGATCAAAAATCTTACCGAAACAATTCACAGCCTGCACGCCGGAATGCGGTGCTCTAAATGTCAGCAGGGTGCCGACAATATTGGAGAGGTTAACACGGCGGAAACTGCGGGGCCGGAAAAATTGCCGAGTGACGAGGCGTGGTGTCCCGCCGGATGCCGGCGTGTCCGGGCTGCCGAGGGTAATCAAGTCGAAGATCTTCCTTTGCCGGACGCTGAACGCATGGAAAAACTTTTCCTGGGCGGACACTTTTTACCGGTTGATGTAGAGGACACGGGCGGTGTTGGCAAACGTGAACTGGAATCACTGCTTCGGCGGTTCGCCGTCCGGCGTTTCCGCCTCGGGCAGCTTGGCCGATTCCAAAACCTTCAGCATCGCGGCCACTTCGGCGGCCACCCGGTCCTCGCCGTGGGTGCAGGCCGCGAAAATTTTATGGCCGACGGCAAACACAACCACGTCCGCCTGGCTCGGATCGCCATCGTCCTGCTCGTTGCCACTGCCAACCAGATGCACGGCGGGCGCACCCGCGACGGTGAGGCGGTTGGTGGCGGCGGCTTTGAAGTCGGTGACATCTCTCGCCGCCAGAAGGCCGGGGATCAAGCCCACGCCCTCCTCCAACGTCCGGGCTTTGGGCAGCGGCCAAAGCTGCAGGTATATCTGCGCTTTGGTGGCGCGAATGCTGGTGCGCTCGCCTTCGGTCTTGACCTCCGCTCCTGCGGGGAGTTGCACCGAAAGCACCGGCTTCCCGGCCACGGCGATCACGGTGGCTGCGGCCACGGCCACGGCCAGCGGCGATAAAAAAAGAATGCCTAAAATACGCTTCATATATTATGGTCACGATACCACCGGGAGTTCCTATTCCCATTTATCCAAGATGTTCCTGGCGGCCAATAATTTTTCCCGGTGCCTGTCTGATTATCCTTGCGTCACATGTCTTTGCAAGCCGTTTCTTGACGCCAAAGTCCGGCTTGCCGGGATTGTCGCCGAGTTCGACGCGGACAGCCACGATTGTCCCTTGCGGTCATACTTTGACCGGTCTTTGCCGGCGGCCGGCCGTCAGGCCGGTAAGTTTAGACTTTTGCGGACGCCGCCGGTCGTGTTCAATCCCCGCCTATGGATCAGACCCATCCCCTGACAACGACGGCGTTCGAGCTGCCCGGCTACCGCATCACAAAATCGTTCGGCGTGGTGCGCGGCATCATGGTGCGCTCGCGCTCGGTCGTCGGCAATTTGGGCGCGAGCATCCAGTCGCTGTTCGGCGGGAACATCACCATCTACACCAACCTCTGCGAGCAGGCGCGCGAACAGACCTTCAACCTCATGCTCACCCACGCCGGCCAGCTCGGCGCCAACGCGGTCATCGGCGTCCGCTACGACGCCACGGAAATCGCGCCGGGCATCACCGAGGTGCTGTGCTACGGCACGGCGGTGTTTGTGGAAAAGGAGGTTCGTTGACGGGTTGAAGCGTTGAATCGTCGCCTCGGAACCGATTCAACCCGCCAACCATTCAACGGATCAACCGGCATGAAGGCGTTAAGCCCAGATAGTTTTCTCGCGCGGCTGCTGGGCCGGCTCACCGCCGGCATTCTCCGGCGACCGGGCTGGTTTTTCTGGCCGCAGGTGGCGCTGTTCTTCGTGTGCGTCGCGGTGACGGTGAAGTATCTCCAGTTCGACCCGGACCGGAACAACCTCGTCGGCGGCAATCTGCGCTACCATCACAACTTTCTCGCGTTCCAGAAGGAATTTCCGCAGCAGGACGACCTCGTGGTGGTGGTGGAAAGCGACAGCGTGGAGAAAAACCGCCAGTTCGTCGAGCGGCTGGGCGCGCGGCTGGAGGCGGAAACGAATTTGTTCAAGGATGTTTTTTACAAGGGCGATTTGCCGATGATGGGCAGCAAGGCGCTGCTGTTCGTGCCAGAAAACGATCTGGCCAGCCTGCGCTACACGCTGAAGGACGACCTGCCCTTCATCGAGAAATTTTCGCAGACGACGAACCTGGTTTCCTTTTTCGAGCTGATCAACACCCAGTTCCGCACCGCCAAGCGCGAGGAGAATGCGCAGAACGACGCGCTGGTGAAATCACTGCCGGCGCTGGAGCGAATTTTGCAACAGGCGCGGGACAGCCTCGACCGGCCCGGCACGCCGCCGTCGCCGGGCGTGACGGCGTTGTTCAATGCCGGCGACGAGGCGGCGGCGGAAACCTACATCACCTTTAATCGCGGGAAAATTTTTCTTGTCACCGCGCACGCGCCGCGCGACGACTTGAACGATGACGCGGTGGACCGCCTCCGGCAGTTGATCCAGACGACGAAGTCCGAGGTTTCCGGCGTCAACGTCGGCCTGACCGGCGAACCGGTGCTGGAACTGGACGAGATGGCGCAGTCGCAAAAGGACACGACGGTGGCGGGCGTGGTGTCGCTGGTGCTGTGCTCGCTCATTTTCATTTACGGTTACAACGAGACCGGCCGGCCCATCAAGGCGATGCTCTGCCTGCTGCTCGGACTGGCCTACACGTTCGCGTTCGCGACGCTGACGGTCGGGCACCTGAACATTTTGACGATCACGTTCCTGCCGATGCTGGTGGGGCTGGCGATTGATTTCGGCGTGCATCTCATCACGCGTTACGAGGAGGAACTGCGCCACGGCAAGACCGAGGCCGAGGCGCTGACCAAGGCGATGGTGTTCACCGGCCAGGGCATTTTCACCGGTGCGCTGACGACGGCGGGCGCCTTCGCGGCCATGGCGTTCACGGATTTCAAGGGCATCCGGGAAATGGGCGTCATCTGCGGCGGCGGCCTGATGATCTGCTTGGTGCCGATGCTGACGGTGCTGCCGGTGCTGCTGCTGCGCGGGAAACAAAACGTCATGGATCATGAAGTTCCTGAGGACGACCGGCGGGCGCGGATCGAACGCTCCTGGCTGGAGCGGCCGGTGCTGGTGACGCTGGTGATCGTGGTCGTCAGCGTGGCGGCAGCCTTCGCGGCGCGCAAAGTGTTCTTCGATTACAATCTGCTGAACATGCAAAGCGCCGGCCTGCCGGCGGTGGTGTATGAGCAGAAGCTGATTGATTCGGCCGACAAATCCGTGCTGTTTGGCGCGGTGGTGGCGGATAATCTTGACGAAGCGGTGCAACTGGAGAAAAAAATCCGCGCGCTGACCAACGTGGTCGCCGACGTGGAATCCATCGCCGGGTTTTTGCATCAGGACCAGAATGTGAAGCTGCGGTTGATCGCCGGCATCAAGGCCACCGTCGCGCCGCTGGACTTCAGCGCGCCGGATATGCGGCCGGCGGATCTCTACGCGTTGAGCCGGACGCTGTATTCCTTCTCCGGCTATCTCGGCGTGGCGCTGGAGGAGGTCAGCAAAACCGATCCGGCGCTGGCCCGGCAGTTGGCGTCGCTCCAAACAACGGTGCTGGAACTGCGGCGGACGATGCTGGCCGGCGATGGCCCGACGCTCGCCGTCCACGCCGACCAACTGGGCGAGTATCAGCAGGCGCTTTTCGATGACCTGCGCGTGACCTTCCAGACCTTGCAGAAACAGGACGACCGTGCGCCGCTGCGGATCGAAGATTTGCCGCCGGCGTTGCGGGACCGGTTCGTGGGCGTCACCGGAAAATTTCTCCTGCAGGTTTATCCGAAGAAGGATGTCTGGCAGCACGACCACCAGAAAGAATTTGTGGAGACCCTGCGCCGCGAACTGGATCCGCAGAATCGCAACCAGCCCGTCATCACCGGCACGCCGGTGCAACTGCTCGAATACACGACGCTGCTCAAGGACAGCTACATCACGGCGGCGTGGTATTCGCTGGCGGCCATCGCGGTGATGGTGTTTTTCCATTTTCGCAGTCTGGCGGCCGTGATTTTGTCGCTAATACCGGTTGGCTTGGGCACCCTCTGGCTGGTCGGCTTGATGGGCTGGCACGGCGTGCCCTTTAATCCGGCGAACATCATGACGCTGCCGCTGGTCATCGGCATCGGCGTGACCAATGGGATTCACATTTTGAACCGCTACGCCGAGGAGCGCACGCCGGGAATTCTGGCGCGCAGCACGGGCAAGGCGGTGCTGGTGTCGGGATTGACGGCCATCGCCGGATTCGGCAGTCTGATTCTCGCGCAACATCGCGGCATTCACAGTCTGGGCTACATCATGGCCGTGGGAATCGCAATGTGCATGATTGCCGCGCTGACGTTTTTGCCGGCGCTGTTAAATTTGATCAGCCGCTGGCGACCGCTGGTGAGAAGTGAAAATAAAAAACCCGATGCTGGCAACGCATCACCAACACCGGGTCAGGAGGAACCGAGGCAAAAACCTCAAGTTGGGACAATCTAAATGAATTTCTTACAAAGTCAATCTCAATGTTAAATATACGGTATTTTCGCCGAACAACTGATGTTTAAGATTAAAATAACGATAACGATTTTTTCTAATTCCAAAGTGCGGAGGTGCATTTTGGCTTTTAGCGCGTTTTTTTATTTCATTTTGTTCGCGGGCCACCCGCCGGCTTGCGCCGGCGAGATGAATAGTTTCGGGCCGCTCTTTGATCGGTTCAGTCTGACTTTGGAGGCCGGCCAGCGCACCGAGGCGGTGGGACCGTTTTACTTTTCGCAACAGACCGAGGATGCTCACACCGTAGCGTATCCACCGTTTTTTTCCACCGTCAACAACCCGGCGTTGGCGTATCACGAGGACGATTTCTTGTATCCGCTGCTCACGAGCGTTCATTACGGCCAGGAACGGCGCTGGCAGCTTTTCGAGCTGATCAGTTTTTCCGGCGGCCAGGAGCCAAACGGGGCCGGCAACTCCCGCCGCACCATTTTTCCATTCTATTTTTCCCAACATTCGACGACGGACACCAACCTGAACTACACGGCCCTATTCCCCTTTTACGGCACGCTGAAGAATCGGCTGTTCCGCGATGAAATCCATTTCGTGATGTTTCCCCTTTACAGCGAAACGCGGAAGAAGGATGTGGTCACCGACAATTATCTCTATCCGTTTGGCGCCGTCCGCCACGGCGACGGACTGCACGGCTGGAAGGTCTGGCCGCTGGCCGGCAGCGAACACAAGGAGGTCACCACGCGCACCAACGGTTTTGGCGAGGTCGAAGTCGTCGGCGGACATGACCAATCGTTTTTCCTCTGGCCGTTGCATCTCCGGCAAGACAGCGGCCTCGGCACCGACCACCCGGAGAAATTTCGCGCTTCCATCCCGCTTTACAGCTACACCCGTTCGCCGCAACTGGATTCCACCACCGTGCTGTGGCCGTTCTTCACCTGGATGGACAATCGTGAAAAAAAATACCGGGAATGGCAGATGCCCTGGCCGCTGGTGATCTTCGCGCGGGGCGAAGGCAAGACCACTTCGCGCATTTTTCCCATTTTTAGCGAGTCGCACAACGCCGTCAAGGAGGACGACTCCATCCTCTGGCCGGTTTACACGTATCGCCGGATTCATTCCGATCCGCTGGATCTGAAGCGGACCCGCGTCGCTTTTTTTCTTTACGAGGACACCGTGGAAAAAAACACCCAGACCGGCGCGCAAAAACGGCGCGTGGACGTCTGGCCGTTTTTCACCTGGCACCGCGACTTCAATGGCAACCAGCGTCTCCAAGTGCTGGCGCTACTCGAACCAGCCGTGCCGGGCAATGACCGGTTCGAACGCAACTGGTCGCCGCTGTGGTCGCTTTGGCGCGCTGAAACCAATCCGAAAACCGGCGCCGCCAGCCGGTCGTTACTGTGGAATTTGTATCGCCGCGAGACCGCCCCGGCGCACAAAAAAGTCTCGCTCCTGTTCGGGCTTTTCCAGTATCAATGTGACGGCGATGAGCGACGGACAAGGCTGTTTTACTTTACCATTGCCAAGGCTGCCTCCAATACCCAATGAACCGGGCTTGAATCATGTTTGAGAATATCGGCGAAATCATCGTCTTGTTCTGGCGCACGCTGCTGGCCCTGCCGCAGACCTGGCGGCAGCGCGACAAGGTGCTGGAACAATTCTTCGAAATCGGCAACGCCAGTCTGCTGATGGTCTGCGTCCTGACGTTTTTCATTGGCGCGGTCATCGCGCTGAATTTCGGCCCGCCGCTGGTGGAGCGCAGCTTTGCCAGCGCCGTCGGCGGCGTCGTCGGTATCGCCATTGCCAAGGAACTGGCACCGGTGATGATGGCCATCCTGATCGCCGGCCGCATCGGCTCCGCGATGGCGGCGGAAATCGGCTCCATGCGCGTCTATCAGGAGATTGACGCGCTGCGGACGATGAACATCAACCCCATCCATTATCTCGTCCTGCCGCGCATCCTCGCGCTGGCGGCGGCGCTGCCGATGCTCGTGATTTTTTCCGTGCTCACCGGCTGGTTCGGCGGCGCGGTGGTGGCCAACTACAATCATCTCATGGACATTCCGTTCAAGGTGTTCTTTGCCGACTTGAAGGATCTGGTGGATTTGAAAGACGTGGCGAACGGCGTGTTCAAGAGCTTCTGCTTTGCGCTCATTGTCGGGGTGGTGTCGTGCCACCAGGGCTTGACGACCATCGGCGGGCCGCGCGGCATCGGGCGTTCGGTCACCAAGGCCGTGGTGAACTCCATCGTGCTCATCGTGATTTTTGACTACATTCTCACAAGTTTTTGGATGTTCCTGACCCGGCTGGGATTGATATGAACAACAACCCCCAACAGCTTCAAGGAGTCGGTCTCGCGGTGCGCGGTCTGCACAAAAGTTTTGACGGCCAGGAAATCCTCAAAGGCGTGAATCTCGAAGTCCAGCCCGGCGAAATTTTCGTCATCATGGGCCCGAGCGGCAGCGGCAAAAGCGTTTTGCTGAAACACCTCATCGGACTGGAGTCGCCCGACGCCGGCGAAATCCTGATCAACGGCGAATCCATCACCACGCCGGAAATCGCCGCCAAATACCGCATGGCGCTCGTCTTCCAGTCCGGCGCGCTGCTCAACTCGCTCACCGTCGGCGAAAATGTCGGCTTGTATCTGACGGAACACCGGCTCAGGCCGCCGGCGGAAATTGCCGAAATTGTCGTGGAGAAACTGACTGATGTCGGGCTGAAGGACGCAGTGGACAAGATGCCCGCCGAACTTTCCGGCGGCATGAAAAAACGCGCCGCCATCGCCCGCGCGCTGGTCATCGAGCCGCAGCTCATCCTCTATGATGAGCCGACCAGCGAACTCGATCCGGTTTCCGCCGTCGTCATCGGCAACGAGATTCTCCACCTCAACCGGCGCATCCACGTCACCTCGCTCGTCGTGTCGCATGACCGCGATCTGGCGTTTGGCGTGGCCGACCGCATCGCCGTCATCATTGACGGCCAGATTGTCACCGTCGGCACGCCGGACCAGGTGAAAAATTACCACGACCCGCGCGTGCAGGAATTTTTGCACGCGGATTTCAAACGTGAAAAATAAACCAGACTGTCTATGAAAAACTCATTGGAAACCAAGCTCGGCGTTTTTGTGGCCCTCACCATTTTGGCCGCCGTGCTGATCATCGAAACCCTCGGCAGCGCCGAATTCTTCAGCCGCGGCAAACACGTCAGCGCGCTGTTCGACACCGTGCAGGACCTCAAGGTGGGCGACCGCGTCAAGATGGCCGGCGTCGAAATCGGGCGCGTCGAAAGAATCGCGCTCGCCGACGAAAAGGTCAGCGTCACCCTGAAACTCAAGCCGGAGGCCGCCGTGAAAACCGACAGCAAGGCCTCCGTCAAGTTCAGCGGGCTGATGGGGCAGAATTTCGTGTCCATCTCCTTTGGCGCGCCGGGTTCGCCCAAAGCCGAGGAGGGCGCGGTGCTGGAAACGGCGGAACAACCGGACTTGAGCGCCATCATGGCCAAGCTGGACAGCGCGGCCACCGGCATTGCGAATTTCGGCAAAAGTTTCACCGGCGACCAAATTAACAACCTCATCGGGCCGCTCACCGATTTCATCAAGCAAAACAGCGGACCCATCACCGCGACTATCGCCAACGTGAAAAATGTCACCAGCCAGATCGCGGCCGGCCAGGGCACGGTGGGCAAGTTGATTTATGAGGACGCGCTTTATTCCACGGCGCTGACCACCGTGAGCAATCTGCAGGACACCGCCGCCTCCGCCAAGGACATGATCGCCTCCGCCAAGCTGGTGATGAACGATGTCACCGCCGGCCAGGGCACCATCGGCAAATTGCTGACGGACGAAACCCTTTACCATGCAACCACCGCCTCCATGACCAACCTGGAATCCATCCTTATCAAGGTGAACCAAGGGCAGGGCACGGTGGGCAAGCTGGTGAATGACCAGGATTTCCTCCAGAACGCCAAGTTGTCGCTCCAGAAGCTTGACAAGGCGGCCGACGGCTTGGAAGACACCGGGCCGTTGAGCGTCATCGGGATCATAGCCAACCAGTTTGGGCTATAAGTTTTCGGTGGCAGGCAGAGTTGGAGGCAAAACCATCAGAGCTGGTCTTCGTTCCGACCTCCAACTTGCAACCAGTCGCTGGTAACTTTTTCAGGCCAGACCGAGGTTTTTCACGACTTGCACCGTGGAGTGCGCCTTGTTGAGCGTGTAGAAATGCAGGCCCGGCGCGCCTTCGCGCAACAACTCCTCGCATTGGCGCGTGGCGTATTCAATGCCGAATTCCAAGGCCGCCGCGTCGTCGGTGCCGATTTGATCCAGCCGGGAACGGAGCGCGGGCGGGATTTTTGCACCGCACATCTGCGTGAACTTCACAATCTGCGTGGCGCTCACGATGGCGATGATGCCCGGCACCAGCGGCACCGGCACGCCGAGTTTTTGCGTGAGATGGTCCCGGAATTCGAAATAGTCGGCGTTGTCAAAAAACAACTGCGTGATGACGAAGTCCGCGCCGGCGGCCGTTTTTTCCCGCAAATGCCGCCAGTCGGCGTGCTTGCCGGCCTGGCAGGCGACATGGCCTTCCGGAAAGCCGGCGACGCCCACGGAAAAATCGCCCTGTTCACGGATGAATCCCACCAGTTGGGACGAATACTCGAAGCCGCCGGGCGTGGGCCGGAATGCGCCGCCGCCGGGCGGATCGCCGCGCAGCGCAAGAATGTTTTTGCAGTCCAGCGCGCGGATTTTTTCCAGTAGCGCGCGGACTTCATCGCGGGTGTGATTGACGCAGGTGAGGTGCGCCAGCGCGGGCAGCCGGTGTTCGCGCTGGATGCGGTCCACGATCAACAGCGTCTTGTCGCGGGTGCTGCCGCCGGCGCCATAGGTGACGGAGCAATAATCCGGCCGCGCGGCGAGCAGCGCGGGAATATGCTTCTCAAACAACGCGCGGTCGCCCTCGTCGGTCTTGGGCGGGAAAAATTCCAGGGAGATGACCGGCCGGCGGCCAGCGTTTCTCCCGGCGTAAATGTCGCGTATGAATTTCACGGGAGCCGATTATGAAAGGAAGCGCGGCGGAAGCCAAGTTTTGTTGCCATTGGATTATCCCCGCGGGATGTCTGTTGGGGCAAAAGTTTTTAACGGTGTGACGGCGAAGAATTTCGACGTGACGCCGCATATCGCGCGCCTGCAAGGGAAGCTCAAGTCCGCCGGCGACCTTTCCGCGGTGCAAAAACAACTGGAGGTGCAGAAGCAGAACAAGACCGCCGAGGCGCAAGCCGCCGCCTACGACACTTACAATGACGCCAGCGGCACGCTCGATGCCTTGATGGGTTTGCTGGGCAAGGGCACCACGGAAGCCAACATACTCCAGAGCATCCGCAGCAAGGTGCGCCAGCATAATGACGCCAATCCGCCCGCGCCGGCCGCAGCGGCAAAACTGTAAGCTGCTGAATTTTAACTGATTGGATAAACTTCCTGCCGGAAGCGCGATTTTTCCGCCGGGAATCCTCATTTTTCCTGCCGGAAGCATGGTCCTTCCCGCCGACGTCAGCTTGGTTGCCTAGGAAAAGAGGTGGTGCCGGCGGAAATGGAGGCAATTCCGCTTGGAAGCCAGAATATGCCGGTCAGAAGCGAAACCATTCCAACCGGAAGCGAGCCTCTCACCTTGGAAACGTCACGCTTCCTTCCGGCATCAGGCCGATTCCAGTTGGAAGCAAGGCGATCCCGGTTGGAAAAATGACGGTTGGTTTCAGCCTTGGCAGGCAGCGGGTTGCCCAGCGCACCGCCGATTATAATTATGCCAGGCGTGCCATGAAACCTGCGTGGAGCGGACTATGCGATTTCAATGGCCGGGTTGCTTTGCCCAATCAAATTATCGCCCTCACAATTTTTCCGGTTGCCGCATCAAATCGCTGATGCGCAGGAGCAGCCGGCCCGCCGCGCCGCCGTCCAGCACGCGATGGTCAAAACTCAACGTAAGATAAGCCTCCATTACCGGCGCAAACTGCCCTTTCGCCTCATCCCAATGCGGCATCTTGCGCCCGGCGCCGAGGCCAAGCACGAGCGTCTGTTCCGGCAATGGGATCGGTGTGGCCCAGATCAAACCGAACGTGCCGAAATTGGTGACCGTGGCGACGGAACCGCCGGTGGCGTCCGCCGGCAGTTTCCTTTGTCGCGCGAGTTCCACGAGTTCGTTGTAGCGCATGACGAGTTCCTGCAACGGCTTTTTGTCGGCCGCCCGAATAACGGGAACCAGCACGCCATCCTCGGCCTCCACGGCGAAACCCACGTCAATCGCCGACGGATGCACAATGTTGCAGCCGACCAAACGGCCGGCGACCGCGCTGTTTTCCGCCAGCGCCAGCGCCAGCGCGCGCAACGCGTAAAGCGCCGGGCCGGGTTTGGGTTCGCAGGTCTTGCGATGCGTGAGCACGGCGTCCAGTTGCACCGGCAGGCCGACCGTGGCCAGCGGGCGCGTCCAGCTCCGGCGCATGGCGTCGGCCACGGCGATGCGCATGGATGAAGCCTTGGTCAGCTTTTGCTGCTCCAGATTCGCCATGAACTTTTCAAAATCCTCCACCGTCACGCGGCCGGCCGCGCCGCTGCCGGCGATGCCCGCGAGGTCGGCGGCGCTCAAGCCGAGTTCGTGCATCCGCGCCTTGAGCCGGGGCGAAATGTAGCTCGCGCCGCTGGCGTTGGCGGGCACCGGCAGGCCGCGCACGGTCGGCTCCACGCGTGAGCCGGTGGCGTTGCGGGATTTTTTGGAAAGGATTTCGGTCTCCGTGTCGCAACTTTTCGCCGGTGCGGGAAGGTCAAGGCCGAGCCGCTTGGCTTCCTCGGCGGTGACTTCGATTTTTCCCAGCACATCGCCGACGGCGTAGCTTTCATTGAGCTGCGCGGAAAAACTCTCAATTCGCCCGCCGCAGGGCGCGGTGACGGTCATGGTGGCCTTGTTGGTTTCCACCTCGATCAAGTCCTGTCCGCCCTCGACGGGGTCGCCGGGCTTCACGAGAAAAGTGAGGATGGCGGCCTCGGCGATGGATTCGCCGAGCTGCGGCATGATGATGGGAATCTGCGGCATAAATTTAGAAGCGGATCAGTTTCCGGGCGGCACCGGCCACGCTGCGCGCGGTCGGCCGGTGCGCGGCCCAGAGGCTTGGGTGATATGGCACGGGCGTGTCTTTGGCGTTCAGGCGTTGCGGCGGTGCGTCGAGCAGGCCGTAACCCTCGGCGGTCACGCGCGCGATCACTTCCGCCGTCACGCCGCCCCACGGCCACGCTTCGCCGACACAGAGCAACCGGCCGGTGCGCGCGACGCTTGCGACGACGGTGTCGGTGTCGAGCGGCTTGATGGAACGCAGGTCCACGACTTCCACCTGCCAGCCCTCGGTGGCGAGTTCGTCCGCCGCAGCGAGCGCCTCGTGCACCATCGCGCTGTAGGTGACGATGGTGAGGTCGCGGCCTTCGCGGGCGATGCGCGCCTTGCCGACGGGCAAGGCTTCGCTCGGCAATTTTTCGGCCTTGAGATGGTAATAAAGGAACTTGTGTTCGCAGAAAATAACCGGGTCATCAATCGCCACGGCGGCGAGCAGCATGGAATAGGCGTCTGCCACGGTCGCCGGCGTCAGCACGACGAGGCCGGGATAGTGCGCGTAAATTGCTTCCAGGCACTGGCTGTGGAACGGCCCGCTGCCGGACGTGCCGCCGAACGGCAGGCGCACGGTGATGGGGCAGGGGACATTCGTGCGCCAGAACAAGGTGGAAGCCTGGTTGACGATCTGGTTGAACGCGACGGTTGAAAAATCGGCGAACTGCATTTCGATGATCGGCCGCAAGCCTTCGATGGCCGTGCCGACGGCGAGGCCGATCATCGCGTCCTCGCTGATGGGCGAATCGAGCACGCGGCCGGGAAATTCCCTCTGCAAATTTTTCGTGGCCTTGAACGCGCCGCCAAACGCGCCGACGTCCTGCCCATAGACAAACACGCGCGGGTCGTCGCGGAGCGCGTGGGCCTGTGCTTCGCGGATGGCTTCGAGATAGGTGAGGCTCATGCGGGGAATGAAAGGGAAACATTTGAGAACCACCATTCAACATCCAACGTCGAATGATTCCGCGCCGCCGAGCCTTGAACGTTCGGCGTTGAAAATTGAATTTGGGATGTTTTCAAAGATTTATTAGGTTTCTTCCCGCAGTTCGTTCAAATGTTCCGAGGACAGGGCGCTCCATTTCTCCTCATACGGATCGGGCGCGGGTTCGCGCTGCGCCTGGGCGACGGCCTCCTCGATTTCGCGGATCGCCTCGCTGCGCCAGACCGCGAGCTGCGCGGTATCGGCGAATTGATTCTTCGCTAAAAATTCCTCGGCCACTTTCAGGCAGTCGCGGCCGAGCGAGGAATTTTTTTGTTCCGGTAAAATATAACTGGCGTCGTCATGTTCACCGTGGCCGCAAAGACGGAGCAGCGTGGCGACGACCAGTTGCGGGCCGTGGCCGGCGCGGGCGCGGGCGATGGCGGAGCTGACGGTCTCCAGGCAGGCGGAAAAATCCGTGGCATCGAGCGAATGCGCCTCGACGCCGTAGCCGGCGGCCTTGTCCGCCAAATCAGCGCAGGCGAACTGGCGGCCGGTCGGGGTGGAGTAGGCGAACTGGTTGTTGGCGACGACGAGGACGAGTGGCAGCTTTTCGACGGCGGCCTGGTTCAGTGCCTCGTGAAATGAGCCGGTGGAAGTGGCGCCTTCGCCCAGGCACGCCGCGCCGACCGAGCCGGTGACACCTTTCATCCGGCGCGCGAACAGAATGCCGTTCACGACGGAAACCATCGCGCCGAGGTGGCTGATCATGGGCAGATAACCCTCCTGCGGGCGGCCGCGATGGACGTTGCCGTCGCGGCCGCGCATCGGGCCGAGCGCCGAGCCGAGATAGGTGCGGACGGCGTCAAGGATGGGTTCGCCAAAAGCGAGCCGGCCGGCGGCGTCGCGGATCAGCGGGGCAAAGACGTCGGATTTTTTGAGGGAAACGCCGATGGCCGCGCTCAAGGCTTCCTGGCCCCGGCCGAGGAAAACGCCGCCGTGAATCTTGCCGGCGCGGTAGAGCGCGGCAAATTTGTCGTCCAACAGCCGCGCCCGCAGCATGAAGCGATAGGCGGCCAGTTGCGCCTCGCCGACGGCGCGAGATCCGGGGGCAGTTTGCAGCATGGCGGAAGCTTATCGCCGCCGGCGCAGGCCAGCAATAAAACTTTGTGGCGCGGAGAAATTATTTTGAAATAAAAATTCCGCCTCTGGAAGCGCGTCGGTTAACCTGGGCTTGTCGGCCGCGGCAGGTTTTGTCTGGACCGGCGATGGTTGGCGGGCCGCTTCATTTTTGGACTGAAGCAGTGCCTTGGCCTTGGTTTCATCGTGGGTGTGCAGGCTTTCCGTTATTGAGCAGTGCTGGTGTTGGGTGTTTGCCACGGTTTAACGGGGATGTGATAAAAACACCGAGTTTTAGCGCCAATTCACCTGGCCCCAACGGTCTGCCGCATTGCAAATCGCTTGCAATCAAGTTCTGGCTTTGCAATGCAAAAGACGCGTCCGGGGGTTTTCATTTTCGCCTTCGCCCATGCAGCTCGCACTTTACGAATTGTCCCGGCATCGGGCGTGTGAGCGGTCTTCGACTGCCAGTAAAACTGCCAGTAAAACTAGGAAATTGGTAGGTTCCGGTTACCCAAAGTTATCGCAAGCTGAATCAGAAAACCTTTTGAAAACCGCATAAAATAGGGCGATAATTGTCCTGTCTATAAAAGAAAAGAGGCCGGACACGATTCTCGTAACGCGTTTTAATGCTTGTGCATTAGTAATTTGCGATGCGGCAGGCCGTGGGTGCCAGTTAAGCGAACAGAAAAGCGTGGCGTTCAGTTACGACTTCGCTTAATTCAGCAGCAACTCGACACCCATACAGCGCCTGCTCAATAACGAAGAAAAGTCCAGACCGATAACATTGCCGACAGAAAGCAATGTTATGAAACAACTGTTCAGGCTCTATCGCCGCAACGGCATTTACTACTCCCAGAACACCCTGAATGGCAAACAAAAAAGTTTGCGCACCCGCGACGAAGCCGCCGCCAGGACTCTCCTCAATGCCAATAATGAAGCTGCCCGTCAGCCGATGTTGAATCGTCAGATCGCCCTGGCCTACCTCAGCGCCACCAATCCCGAAGCCGCTGGCCGCACTTGGAAGTTCGTAATGGATGAAATGATTGGCACCAAGCAAGGTGTTACCCGCCACCGCTACGACATCGCCTGGAAAGACCCGGCCTTTGATCTGATTCGGAATTTGCCGTTGATGGAAACCAAAGCCGAACACTTCCTGAAAGTTCTCCGCGACGGCACTGTGTCCACCAACGCCTATCTGCGGCGGCTGCACAGTTTCGCACTTCAAATGAAGTGGCTCACAGAATCCATTGTGCCGGGTCGTCACCCGCAGCGTCGGCAGGCGCGGCTCGACTTTCGCCGAAAGCACGGTATGCAGCGGCGCACCGTCGCGCTGATACCAATGCGCTGAATCAGGTGAAAATAATTTCATAGGATGACATCGAAGTTTTAATTCGTGCTAATTCGTGTGATTCGCGTCTCAAAAACCGACTTCAGGATCGAAGTCCGGTGGCGGCGGTGGCGGCGCGCCACTCTTGGACGGCGAGTTGGCCGGTGCTGGTGCAGCAGGTGCAAGCGAGTTGGCCAGTGGCGCAGCGAGTCCAAATTGTTTTGGTTGGCTTGCTGTTGCCGTGTTTCGGCGTGTTGAGTTTTGGCTACAAGTTCCAGTAGTGTCTGTCCACTCCAGCGGCAAGGAATTGATTTTCATACAGCCAGCGCATCCAAATCACCCCCCAGCGCATGAACTTCGCCGCTGGCTGGTGGCGTTCGTGGTAAATCACCGGTGCGAACTGCGTCGGCGCGATGTTGTAACACGGCCCAAAGAACGGCACCCATGCCATCAAGACGCCGACCAGTTTGATCAATTCGCTGAAATATTTCGTTGCCGTGTATCGCCCGCAGATTATCACATGCCCCGGACAACGCCTGTCTAACCAAAAATTATTCCTGTGGATTTTCGTATTGTCCGGGCAGCCGGGTGGCGCAGGCGACCCGCCTGGCATTTTCGGCAACCCCGCTTAAAATTCACCGACTACCGCCGACAAACTCTGGTGCATTGGTTCAGATGTTGCACCACGTCGTTCTTTCGGAAGCGAACGCTTCGGCCGATTTTAAAATAGGGCAAGAGTCCCCGATCCATCCAATTATCCACCGTTCGGATGGTAATGCCGAGCATCTTGGCAATTTCCGCCTTTTCGACCATTTGATCGTCGGCTATTGGTTCGGCCAATCCATTTAAAGCCGGCAGCCTCGCTGGCACCGTGCCGGACAGCGTCTGGTCAACGCGATCATGGATGATTTTGATTATGGCGGAGGCAAGCTCCGCCAGCGCATTTTGCAACCGTTCAGTTTCAGGAGATATATTCATAGCACCCAAAAGAAAACCGGTTCTTCCGGGAAATTGAGGTCTGGCAGCGGATTGCTTGGTATGAGGGGCCGTCGAGCAGAAAGCTCCCCCAGGGGGATTGATTCCCGCCGTGCTGCGTTTGATTTCGTTGGCATCGGGCCATTGAATCGCCCGGCAAATCTTGAAAACACCCGTTCCAGACCCCAACTTCCGGGATGAACCCGTTTTCCAATCGGCAGATGCGATTTTCCGTCCGGCAGATTGAATCCGGCGACTTTCAGAACGAATCCGGCAACCGGCAGATGCGATTTGGTGACTGTAAGATTGAATCTGGCGGCGGCAGATTGAGTCTGGCCATTGGCGAAACGGTCGGGTGGAAATCATTTTTCGCCTGGCGTCCGTTCGGCAATAATTTTTGCGAATTGAGTCGCGGTGGTTAAATCGCTAACTTCTGGCGGAATGAATTTATCCGTCAAAATCGGCAGGCTGATGATGCAGAATCCGGTGACGGTGGCGTCCGGCACGTTCGGCTACGGCGCGGAGTATGCGCGGCTGATTGACTTGAACCTGCTCGGCGCAGTCACGGTCAAGGGCATCCGGCTGCATCCGGTGCCCGGCAATCCCCCGCCGCGCACCGCCGAAACCACCAGCGGCATGCTTAACGCCATCGGCCTGCAAGGACCGGGCGTGGACGGCTTCATCAAGAAATACTGGCCGTTCCTCAAGGAACTGAAAGTGCCGACGATCATCAACCTCTGGGGCACGACCGTCGAGGAATACGCCGAGGTCGCGCGGCGGTTCGACGCGCTCGGCGGCGTGGGCGCGCTGGAGTTAAATGTTTCCTGCCCGAACATCAAGGAAGGCGGCGCACAGTTCGGCACGGATTGCACACTGCTGGCGCAAGTCGTCGCCGCGTGCCGCCAAGCCACCACGTTGCCGCTCATCACCAAGATGAGTCCGAACGTGCCGAGCATCGCGCCGTTCGCCAAAGCCGCCGAGGACGCCGGCAGCGATGCGCTCGCGGTGACGAATAGTTTTCCCGCGATGGCGATAGACACTCATACGCGCAAACCCAAATTAGCCAACATCACCGGCGGTCTCACCGGCCCGGCGATCAAGCCGATTGCGATCAAGCTCGTCTGGGAAGCGGCCAAGGCGGTGAAGATTCCGATCATCGGCATGGGCGGCATCCAGAACGCGGCCGACGCGATTGAATTTCTCATGGCGGGCGCGACGGCGGTGGCCGTGGGCACGGCGAATTTCTACGAACCGCAGACGGCGCTGCAAGTCATCGCCGGCATCCGCGAATTCATGGAAAAGAAAAAAATCGCCGACGTGAAAGAAATCACCGGCAGCGTGGTGATTCCCCAAAAATAATTTCCAAATGTTCGAGCACCACACCAAGCCGCTGCTGCCACGCAAAGAATATTACCGGCGCGTCGCGCGCCACGCGGCACTGGGGTTGACGGTCATCGCCGTGGCGCTGGGCATCGGCATGACCGGGTATCATTTTTTTGAAAAGCTGCCGTGGATTGACGCCTTCGTGAATGCGGCGATGATTCTTTCCGGCATGGGGCCGGTCGCCACGCCGCAAACCACCGCCGGAAAAATTTTCGCCGGCGGCTACGCGCTGTTCAGCGGGCTGGCCTTGATCGCCATACTGGGAATCATCTTTGCGCCCGTCGTCCACCGCTCGCTGCACAAGTTTCATCTGGAGGACGAGGCCCGCGACAAAAAATAACCCGTCCCGCCGCCGCATTTTTTCCCTGACAAGCGGCAATTCTCGGTCAGAATGTCGGTGCAAATTATCTATGCAAGCCACCCGTATTTTACCCGACCTGCAATGTTCGCTGATGTGCGAGGAAGTCCGCCAGGAAGTGAACGGCAACCTCTTTCTCATTGGCGTCGTCAATGTCGTGCGCCTGCCGCAACTGCCCATCGTCGCCGGCCGCATCTGCATCTTCAACCGCTGGGCGGCCGGCATCGGCCAGTTCAACGAGGTCGTTCGCCTGATTGCGCCCGACCAGACCACGGTCATCAGCAAGGGTGAAATGAAATTCGAGCTGCACGATCCGGCCATGAGCGCGACGAATGTCATGTTCTTCGGCCAGGTGAAGTTCGAGACCGCCGGCACCTACTACATCGAGGTGCTCGTGGATGACGTGATGAAGTTGCGCTATCCCGTGCCGGTGGTCGTGCAGCCGCCGCCCGGTCAAAAGCCGCCGGCGGAAAAACAAGGCTGATTTTCGCGTGCTTTCTGGCACCCTCGCGGTGTGAACGTGTTTCGCGAACCGTCCTTCGCCTGGGAACCGCTGACGCCGCGCGGGGTGGCGGCGTTTGCGCGTGCATCCTTCGGGCGGCTGTTCATTGTCCAATCCCTCTTCGCGCTGCTGGCCGCCGCCGCCGTGGTCTGGTGTCTGGCCGCCGCCGTTTATCCGGTAATTGATGCGGCGGTCAGCCAACTGCCGGATGCCGGGTCCGTCCACGGCGGCAAACTGGACTGGCGTGACGATTCGCCAATGCTGCTGGCGGAGGGCCGAATTCTGGCAATCAGCGTGGACTTGCAGCACAGCGGCGCGTTGAGGTCGCCGGCGGATTTCCAGATCGAATTCGGGCGCGACGACATTTGCATCTACTCGATCCTGGGCACAGCCTATCTCGATTATCCGAGCGGATACATCATCGCCGCCAACCGGGACGACGCTCGGCCGGCGTGGGGCGCGTGGGGGCCGAATCTGCTCGGCCTGATTGCTCTCGGCACGTTTTGGGGACTGCTGTTCGGCTGGGCCATCCTGGCCACGATTTTTTGTCTGCCCGTCTGGCTGCTCGGCTTTTTTGCCAACCGCGATTTAAACTTCGCCGCAAGTTGGAAACTGGCCGGTGCCGCGCTCCTCCCCGGGGCGGCGCTGGTGATCATCGGATTGGTGATGTATGGACTGGGCGGATTCGATCTGGTGCAGTTTGGCTTCGCCTTCGCCATGCATCTGGTCATCGGCTGGATTTATCTGTTCGTCAGCCCGCTGTTTCTAAACCGGATTTTGCCGGCGGAACCGAAAAACCCGTTCGGGGAAAAATAAATCTTTCAACCCAGGTTTAAAATCGGCGAGGGATTCAGCGGCGGCCAACCGTGGCGGGAAAAATTTCAAATCCGTATCACCAGAATTGGGGACAAGCCAAACTGCTAAGACCTGTTAAGCTGAATATGTTGTTGGACGTGCAAACGTTGAAATGTTTTAGGAGCATTAGTTCTCAAAGAGGCCGGAGTAGTGTCCGGCCTCTTTTCTTTTTGCCGGTAGGGTGGCAATTTAGAGCAAGGCGTTTTCGGCATTGAGTTTTTTCCGCCAGTTTCTTAACTTTCCGGCATGGAAAATTCGCAGCCATCCCAGTTGGCCCAATACATTCCGGTGCTGTTCCTGCTCGCCGCCGCCGTCGGGTTTGCGGGCGGCACGCTGCTCATCTCCGTGTTGCTCGGCAAATTCGCCAAATCATCCAAGGCCAAAGACACCGCCTACGAATGCGGCAAGGATCCCATCGGCGAGGGCAGCGCGCGTTTCTCGGTCAAATTCTACTTGGTGGCGATGCTGTTCATCCTGTTCGACATCGAAGTGGTGTTCATGTATCCATGGGCAGTGGTTTATCGCGACCTGCTCGCCGCCCATGCGACTCGCAATCTAGTGCTCGGCTCGATGGTTTCCTTCCTCGGCATACTGTTTGCCGGCTACCTCTATGCGCTGAAAAAAAAGGTGTTTGACTGGCGGTCCTGATTTCCACCGGGCTTCAGAGATAGGGCGAAAACAACCGCGCCAGCGCGTCGCGGAGTTTTTCCGGCAGCGGTCGTTGGTCCGCCTCGGCTAGGGTGACTTCGCGGGCGGCGGACATCTTCCCGGCGATGATTTTTTCCATTTTCTGCGCCAGGCTGCGGTTGTAGCACTCCACGTTCAGTTCGAAATTCAGCCGCAGGCTGCGCGCGTCCCAGTTGGCCGAACCCAGCAGCACCCAGTGGCCGTCCACGATCATCAGCTTGGAATGATCGAACGGCGGCGGCGCGAGCCAGATATGGCAGCCGCGCTCCAGCACCTGCCACCAGAGCGCCCGCGACGCCCAATGCACGAACGGCAAGTTGTTTTTCGCCGGCAGGATGATGTCCACGCGCACGCCGCGCAGGGCCGCGAGGTTGAGCGCGCTGATGAGCGCCGGGTCCGGCAGAAAATACGGTGTGAGAATTTTCACCGCCGACTGCGCCTCGGCCAGCGCGGCCAGCAGCGTCCAGCGCGCATTCTCAAAATCGGCATCCGGTCCGTCGGGGATCACGCGGGCGATGACCTCGCCGGCTTCCTTGACTTCAGGAAACCAGGTTTCGCCGTCGAGGATTTCCTCCTTGGTGAACGCCCAGTCGTTCGCGAAAATCGCCTGCAATCCCGCAACAACCGGGCCGGTCACGCGGAAATGCAAATCCTGGACCGGATGCGGCGGTTGCTCCGCCAGCATGTTGCCGTGCCGGAGGTTCATGCCGCCGGTGAAGGCGGTCCACCCGTCCACGATGAGCGACTTGCGATGGTTGCGCAGGTTGATGGTGGCCACGCGCCACGGCGTGAAGAGGGAGGCCGGCAGGAACTTGGCGAACGGGATTTTCGCGTGCCGCAGCCGGAAGGTGATCGGCGGCCACGAATAGCGCGAGCCGGCGGAGTCAATCAGCACCCGCACCGCCACGCCGCGCTTGATCGCGCGCTCCAGCGCCGCCACAAATTTTCCGCCGGTGGCGTCGTTGTCAAAGATGTAGGTCGCGAGCGAGACGGATTTTTCGGCGGCATCAATGGCGGCGAGCATCGCGGGAAACGCGGCGTCGCCGTTCACGAGCGGCTCGATCTGGTTGCCGGTCGTGAGCGGCTGCCCGGTGACGCGGCCGACCACGCGGGCGAGGTGCTGGAGATTTTCCGCGCCATGCGGCTCCGGTTCGCCCAGATTTTCCGGAACATCGCGGGTGAACGCCTTGTGAACGGCCAGCGTGATGGCGCGGCGGCGGATGCGGTTGACGCCGAGCGCGAGATAGAGCAGGGGACCCAGCGCGGGCACGAGCCAGATGATGCCAAGCCAGAGCGTCGCCGCGCGGGAATCGCGCTTGTGGATGAGCGCGTGGACGGACGCCAGCGCGGCGGCCAGGAAATCAAAGCCCGCCGCGAGAGGCGGCCCGCAGCGCGCCAGATGATCCAGCCAGTTCATGCTGGGCGGGAGCGTAGATTTTCAAAGGCCGGATTGCAATGCCGTTGGTCAACGCGCGGACGGATGGCGAAACGCTGTTGGTTTCGATTTGGATCAATCGTCACAGGCAGCCCGCCAATGCGCCGATCAGTGTGGCGACGAGCCAGAGCACCAGCACCGCAGTCGTGCGGCTCAAACCGGCGCGTTCCAGGCGATGCGAGAGATGGTTGGTGTCACCGATCCAGAAGCCTTTCCGGTTTAGCGTGCGGAACCAGCACACCTGTGCCAGGTCCAGCAGCGGCAGGGCCAGCACCAGCAGCGGGGCCAGCACGGCGAGCCGATGCGGTTCCTGCCGCGTGTAAAAATGCGGCAGGATGGCCATCACCGCCAGCAGGTAGCCGATCAGATGGCTGCCGGCGTCGCCGAGAAACGCGCGGGCGCGCGGAAAATTCCACGGCAGAAAGCCCGCCAGCGCGCCGCACATGAGAAAGCCGGTGAGGGCGACGAGGTATTCGCCCTTCGCGGCGGCGAGCCAGCCGAATTGAAACGCGCCGATGGCACCCAGCCCGGCGCAAAGGCCGTTCATATTGTCCGTGAAATTAAAAGCGTTGATCACGGTGAGGAGCCAGACAATCGTCATGGCGTAGCTAAAAAGCTGGCTGGGCACAAACAGCGTGATGCGCTTGCAGACGGCGGCAACGGCGACGGCAATGAGCAACTGGCCGATGAACTTGGGTAGCGGCTTCAATTCGTGTTGGTCGTCGAACCAGCCGAGCAGGGTGATGGCGACCGCGCCGAGCGCGAGCACGGCGAGTTCCAGCGCGCGCCGGTCCAGGCCGTGAACAATGGCGGCGGCGGTGGCCAGCTTTACAACTCCGAACTTCAGCAAAAATGCGCCGGCGCCCAGCGGCAGGAGGATGCCCGTGAGCACCGCGAATCCGCCGGCGAGCGGCACCGGCGCATCGTGAATCTTCCGGTGGCCGGGATCGTCCACGAGATTTGTGCGCCAACACCACTTGCGCCACAGCGGCAGCGCCAGCAGCGAGGTGGCGAACGCGCCCAGAAAGGCGGCAATAAAAAAATTGAAGGGAAAACTCATATCATTACCTGACGGCGATTGGCACCTTAATCCATCGTGGGGCGATGGCTCGCCAGCAATTCTCTCAAGCCTTCTGCCAGGCTGTGGGATGGACCATACCCCAGTATTTCCTGAATGCGGCTGATGTCAGCCTGGGAATGCCGCACGTCGCCATCGCGAAAGGCAGTGTAGTGGGGCCGGATTTCCGACAGTGCTGGAAACCGGGGGAGGAGTTCTTCCCGCAACAGGTTGAACAACTGGCTCAACGAGGTGCGTGAACCGGTGGCGACATTGAATATTTGGGCGCTTGCCGGGGACGAATTGCGGGTGAGCCAGTCTGCCGCCAGCAGGTTGGCTTGAACCACATTGTCCACATAACAAAAATCGCGGCTGGTTTCACCGTCGCCATGGAGGACCACCGGCCGGCCGCGGGTCAAGGCGTCGATCCATTGCGGAATTACTGCGGCATAAGGGCCGTGGGGATCCTGTCGCGGGCCGAAGACGTTGAAATAACGCAGGCCGATTGAGCTCATGCCGTAGCAGCGGGCAAATAATTCCGCGTGGAGTTCGTTGATCCGCTTGGACAATGCATAGGGCGAAAGCGGCCGGCCAATGGATTCCTCGCGTTTTGGCAGCGCGGGGTGATCGCCGTAAACGGCGCTGCTGGAGGCATACACCAACGCCCTGATTCCCGCCTGGCGAGCCGCCAGTTGGAGGTTGAGAAATCCGTCAACATTGTGTGCGTGAGTGTCAGCGGGCTTGGCAATGGAGCGTGGCACGGAACCCAACGCGGCCTGATGCAAAATCAGCTCGGCCTGCTCACAGCCGTGCCGGCACACCGCCGGTTCGCGAAGATCGCCTTCGATGAAATGGAAACGCGCCCAGGCTGCGTCACCGACCTCTGCATTGACTACCTCCAGATTTTTGCGGGATCCGGTCAGAAAATTGTCAATCCCCACCACTGACTGATTCAGCTTCAACAGGCGTGCCACCAAATGCGAGCCAATGAATCCAGCTGCACCTGTGACCAGCCATTGCCGCGGCTGGTGTGGCAATTGCCGGCATAATTGTTCGTTACGATTCATGCGATGCAGCGGGGCACTGATTCGACTTGTCCGCGGTAATGCTGGTGGCCTGATCGTGATCGAGGATGGGATCGCGCATGGCCAGTCACTTTGTTCATCGGGACAGTTTTGTCAATCATTACCGGTGGAGTCAAAGCTCCCGCAAAATTTAAAGCAATCGCTGTTGGTTTGAGTTGCCGCCCGTCTTGCGTGGCGAAAAATCTGAAACTTGAATTGCCGGGCGGGCGGCCAGCTTTTGATAGACCGTGTATTGGTCAGCCACCATTTTTTCGACAGGGAAATTTTCCTTCACAAACTGCGAGCCGCTGCGGCCGAATTGTTCCCGGAGCGCCGGGGCGCGCGCCAGTTGCCGCAATTTTTCAGACGCGCAAAGGGTGTCGCCCGGCGGAATTAAAAATCCGGTTTTCCGGTCAATGCACACTTCGCCGGCGCCGTCGCAATCGTAGGCGACGACTGGTTTTCCGGCGGCGAGCGCCTGCGGCAACGCGCGCGGCAGACCTTCGCGATACGAAAAGTGCGCGACGCAGTCCATGATGCCGACGTAGCGTGCGACTTCGCCGGGCGGAACCAGTCCGGTGAAAACCACCCTGCCTTGGAGGCCGAGAGTCCTGACTTGCTTTTCAATTTCACCTCGCAATGAGCCGTCGCCGACGAAAAGCAGGCGTGCGTGCGGAATCTCCGGCAGAATTCTGGCGAACGCCGCCAGCAGATCGGCATGGCCCTTGAGCTGGAAAATGCGGGCAATTTTGCCGATGACGAAATGATGCGCGTCGAGGCCAAGCCGCTGTCGAAGCGCCAGGTCGTTTGTCGCATTTGAGAACGGTTCCAGATTGAAGCCGCTGAAAATGCGGGTGAATTGCTCCGGTTTGCCGATGCCGGCGGCGAGGTAAAGTTTGGTCATTGCGTCGGCGGAGCAAAAAAAGTGGTCGGTGGCGCGACCGGCGTATTTTTCGGCGGCGGTGAACACGAAATTTGCCAGCGCGCCTTGAAAATTTCCAAACGATGGCCCGTGGATGTGGTGAATGATGACCGGCACGCCGACGCGCCGGGCGGCCAGACGGCCGAGCAGGCCCGCCTTGCCGCTGTGCGTGTGGACGAGGTCGGGGTTTTGGGTGCGCAGGATTTTTTCCAGCGCGCGGAGGGCGCTGAAATCCTTGAGCGGATGCACGGGCCGGACGAGTTCGGGGACGATGGTAAAATGATCCGGCTGACCGGCGAAAATGTTCCGCGCTTCCGCTTCGAGCGAGCCTTCAGGCCCGAGCGTCGGCCCGGAAATCAGCTTCACCTCCAGGCCGGGTTTTGCGCGGAGGCCGCGCACTGTGGCGAGGGTGTTTTCCTGCGCGCCGCCAACGACTAACCGGGTGATGAGGTGGGTGACGCGCATGGCGCGCTACTTTTGCTGCAACTGGCCCAGGCGGACGCGGGCGATTTTGACTTCCGGCGCGTTGGTCGGAGCCTGCTTGAGAAAAAGCTGGTAGTTCTGAATCGCCTCATTGGTCTGATGCTGGCGCCAGGCAAGCTCGGCCAGGCCGTAGGTGACTTGGAACGAATTGGTGTAGGTCGTTTTCAACTGCAAGTAATCGGCGCGGGCCAGTTCCAATTGGTCGCTTTTCAGGTAGGCTAGGGCGCGGTTGAAACGCGCGGTCGGGTCATTCGTGGTCACCTCCATGACGCGGGTCAGGGCCGCGATGGCCTGCGGATAATTGCCGATTTGGAGGTTGGCGAAGCCTTTCCCAAAGAGCCATTGCGGGTCGTCCGGCGTCCGGGCCAGGCGCTG
Organism: bacterium; assembly: GCA_021780905.1. Lineage (GTDB taxonomy): Bacteria > Verrucomicrobiota > Verrucomicrobiia > Limisphaerales > UBA11358 > UBA11358. The sequence goes on along the minus strand of JAJXXW010000042.1, from coordinate 102,832 downwards.
TTCGATGACGCGCAGGGCGTTGGTGTAGAGGCCGCCCAGAAAAAAGGCGCGGGTGGCGGTCAACAGCAGGTTGGTGTCGTTAGGATGGCGCGACAATTCCAGTTCCAGCAGTTCCGCCCCGTGCGGCAGTTCGTTTTTTTGAAAGCAGGCGGCGGAGAGCAGCAGGTTGAACTCGGTGGAATTGGTCTCATTGAGCGAAAACCGGCGCGGGTCGGTTTGGGGATCGTGCAAGGCCTCCAGCGCGCGGTCTGGCAGCCGGCTGGCCAGGTAAAGCTGCGCCAGCCAGAGGCGCACGGCCAGGTTCTCCGGAACCAACTGCCGCAGGCGGTTGAATGGCGCGACGGCCTGGCGCATCAGGCCACCCCGGGTCAGCAGCACGCTGTTGGCGAAAACAAAACTAGGCTCGTCAAACGGTCCGGTGGCGTTCAGCACCGAATTCCAATTGCGGTATTTGCCGAACTGGTCGGCGGTGACGTTTTCCAGCGCCAGCCTCTGGGCGGTGACGTTGTGCAGGTCGGCGTTGAACTGGAGGTTGACCCCGGCCGCGATGTTGTCGGGGTTGAGGCTCAGGGCGTTGGTGAAATATTCCGCCGCCGCCGGGAGCCGCCCGGCGCGCTGAAGTTCCACGCCCCAATAATCCAGCGCCCGCGAATAAAATCCGGCGACGAGTTGAAGGTTTGGATTGATGTCCGCCTGTCCATGCAGGTGCATGAGCAACCAGTCGCCCAAATTCATGGAGAGGCTGGTATCCACTGGGGCCAGCACCTGTTGGATGCGGTGCAGTTCGTTTTTCGCCGATTGATTCCAGAAATTCTGGTTCTCGGCAATCAGGTTGGTGGCCAGTGGCGGCGGCAGCAACGTGTCGGCCGGCAGGGTTTTGAGGCGATACGTCAGGCCGTGCGGTTCGAGATAAAACAATTCAAAATAGTAGCCGAAGCTGGGGGTGAGGTAGCAGAGGGTGTTGCTTTTGGCGACCGCGTTGAGCGTGCTCAAGATGGCCAGCGGGGCGACGCCGCCCATGGATTTGGGGCCGACGATGAGCGGCCATTTCTGCGGGGCTGTTTGGTGAAGGTAACGTTGATACGGCGCCCAGTTCAAAAACTCCGTGTCGAGGACCAGAAAATCATGGGCGCGGCCGCTGCGCGCCAGCTCGGCCTGCATGAGATAGGTGCGGGCCTGGTGGCTGGCGGTGATGGGGTCGGCGTCGCTCAATAAAATCCCGCCGCCGGGCGGCAGGCTTTGCTCCATGAACTGCGCATATTTGAGGAGGGTGTCGTCATTGACGGCGCGGATGGGCTTGAGATTTTTGTAAGCCAGCATGCCGATGGCGAGTGCGGCGGCAACGTAAACGCCCCAGTAAATCACCGGGACGAGCAATTTGAAATTTTGCGGCAACGCCGGCATGGGCCGCGGGTTCCGGCGCGTGGGCACGGCCTTGGTGCCAAACACCAGCAGGTAATAACCACAGTAATAGCCCACGCCGAGGGCGGACAGGAAATACATCGTCAGGGCCGGCGTGCCCAGACTCAACCGGCCGGGGCTGAACGGCGAATCAAACATCACCCAGACGCAGACGGTCAAAATCACCGCGTGGACGCCGTGGAGCATATGGTTGGAAAACGCCTTGCCGATCCTGCTGTTGTCGCCAAACGTCCCGCTCCAGCGGATGGCCATCAGCAGCAATGGCAGGAACGTCGTCACCGACATGATCAGCAAATTGTGCCGCACGTCATCGGCACCGAGTGTCTTGATGACCCGCCAGTCCAGCTGCCACGCCGGCTTGAGGAGTTCCCAGAAAGTCAGGGAAAAATTGCCGGAAAACTTGCCGACCGCCGGCAGCACCAGAAAAAACACCATGCCGGCCAGCGCGCCCAAGGTCATCCGTGACAGAAACCAGAGACTGAAGAACTCCAGGCCCCGCAGCCAGAGAATCGCCGTCAGAAACACCGGCAGAAAGCCGACCAGCGCCCAGTTTTCCGTCAGGCCCGCGCCGTAGATGACCGCCGCGAGATAAAGCCGGCCCATCCGTTCGTCCAGCCGGAATTCCGCCAGCAGCCAAACGATGACCGCGTAGATGAGAATATTCAGGGACTCGCCGGTAAAACTGGTTGCGTGCTGCCAAAAATTGAATTCCAGCCCCAGCAACGTCGCCGCCAGCAACGGCGGAAACCACGCGCCCCCCGTGGTCAGAAACGCGAAGTCGCTGCGCTCGCGCACCCGCTCGGATTCCGCGCGGTCATGCGGCAGCAACGCCACCGCCCGCGCCAGAAATCCCAGCGCCGCCGCCGCGCAGGCGGCGGAAAAGAGGTTGAGCGCCAGTGGCACGCTGGCCGCCGGCAGCAGCCGGAAGGGCAGCGTGAACAGATAGGTCAGCGGGTTGTAATATTCCGGCTGCCAGGTGAAGCCGGAAACCTTCGCCACGGGCAGCAGGTTGGCCAGCGTCACCCAATGATTCACCGTGAGGCCATAGACCAAAAACATCGCCAGACCGATGAGCCAGGGCAGCCAGCGGACGGCAAATTGATTGCGCGGGTCGGTTTGATTGGTTTCGGCCATTTGAATCATCCAGTTGAATGCAAGAATTGCGCTTTGGCAAGTTCAGTTTTGGCGTCGCAAATCTGCCACGCACTCGACATGCTGAGTCTGCGGAAACATATCCAGCGGCTGCACGCACGCCAATTCAAAGACACCATCAGCGCACAGAATGTTCAAATCCCGCGCCATCGTCGCCGGATGGCACGAGACGTAAATCACCTGCGCCGGCCGATTTCGCCGCAGCAGTTCCAACGTCTCCGGCCAGCAGCCTTTGCGCGGCGGATCGAGAATGACCGCCGTTTTCTCCGCGGAAAACTTTTCCAGCAGTTCCGGCAATGCTGCCTCCACCTTTGCGGAAATGAATTCGCCGTTGGTGAGGTTGCGTTCGGCCGCGTTCTGCCGTGCCGCCGCGAGCGCCCGTTGGTCGTATTCCACGCCGACGAAGGATTCGACCATGCCGGCCGCTTCGATGCCGAAAAAACCGACGCCGCAATATAAATCAATCAAATGCCGCGCGTCGCTGGCCTGCAAATACCCGCGCACCGTCTCCACCAGCTTCGGCAGCAGGAAAAAATTGTTCTGGAAAAACGAGTCGCGCGGAACCGCCCAGCCGTCCGGCTGCACGCGCAATACCACCTTGATGCCGCCCTTCGGTGGCGGATTGGCGCGCACCTGCAAAATCTGCCCGTTCAACGCCGGCTCGGCGATTTTGCATTCCGTGATGTCCTCGACAAATTTGTTGTCGGTGCGGATGAAGCCGATTTCCAATTTCTTCGCCGGGCCGTTCCACTGGCTGCGGATCATGATGCGGTTGCGGTAGCCGTAGGGCGCCGGGCAGGGGAGCACCGGCGCGATCTTGTCCGGCGCAATTTTACCGACGCGCTCGAACAGATCCGCAATCTGCTTGTGCTTGAACCGCAACTGCGCCGCGTAGTGGATGTGCTGATACTGGCAGCCGCCGCACGCGCCAAAGTGGCGACATTCCGGCGTGACGCGTTCCGGCGAGGGCGTGACGATGTGCAGCAGTTTCGCCCGCGCGAAATTCTTCTTCACCTCCGTGATTTCCGCCTCCACGGTTTCACCGACAATCACAAACGGCACGAACACAACGAAGTCTTCCACGCGCCCGACGCCTTCGCCGCCGAAGGCCAGGTCGTGGATGGTCAACGTAATTTTATCGCCGGGTTTGTAAGCCACGCGCCAGTTTAGAAAAAAACATTCGTCCGCAAAGATTATTCAGCCCCCGTCCGAAAATCCCGCCGTTCACACCACCCGCGTTTCGCCCTTGCCCTTGACGACCTCGCCGATGATCCACGCCTCGTGCTGCTGCGCCTTGATAAACTTCAGCACCGCGTCCGCTTTGTCGGCGGCGACGATGCCCACCATACCGATGCCCATGTTGAAGACTTGATAAAGCTCCTCGTCCGGCACACCGCTCTTTTCGGCGATGATGCGGAAGATGGGCAGCATATCCCACGAGCCTTTGCGGATGACGACGTCGAGTGACTTCGGCAGCACGCGCGGGATGTTGTCCACGAAACCGCCACCGGTGATGTGCGCGAACGCCCTCACCTGATCCGGCTTGCCGACGCGATTAAACTTCTTGAGGAGTTTCTGCACCAGCGGCCCGTAGCTGATGTGTTCTTTCAACAATTCCTGGCCGACTGTGCCTTTGAGACCGGGCACTCGGCTGGACGGTTTCAATTTCAACTGCTCGAAGAAAATCTTCCGGCCGAGCGAATAGCCGTTCGTATGCAGGCCGCTCGATTCAATGCCGATGACCACGTCGCCGCGACGGACCGATTTCTGTCCGTTCAGCATTTTGGATTTTTCCACCACGCCGACGATGGTGCCGCTCACGTCGTATTCGCCCTTCTGGTAAAATCCCGGCATTTGCGCCGTCTCGCCGCCGATGAGCGCGCAATTGTTTTCTACGCAGGCGCGGGCGAAGCCCTTGATGATGTTCGTGAAGACGTGCGGCTCCAGCTGGCCGGTGCCGAGATAATCGAGGAAGAACAGCGGCTCCGCGCCGAGCACGGCGATGTCGTTCACGCAATGGTTCACGAGATCCGCGCCGATGGTGTCGTGCTGGTCGAGCGCGAAGGCAAGCTTGAGCTTGGTGCCGACGCCGTCCACGGACGAGACGAGGATCGGCTCGCGATATTTTTTCACGTCCAGCGCGAACAGGCCGCCAAAGCCGCCGACCTTGCCGAGCACCTCGCGGCGATGCGTGGCGGCGAGCAATTGCGGCAGCGTGGCTTTGACCTTGTTGCCCAGATCAATGTCCACCCCGGCGGCGGCGTAAGCTTTTTGCTTCTTCATGCGGCGGACATTAAAGCCGGAAACGCAGGTGCGGGCGAGAGAATTTCTTGTTCGCGGGTTCAACCCCCGGCAACGCGGTGGAGAGTTGGGTGTGAACCATTTCTCCCATCATTCCCTGGCGGTCACGAAGTTTTGGGTTTTACCTGCAAAGTCAATCCGGTCACGGCTGTGACCTCCACTTTCTGGCCGGCGTCCACCGGCGTCGCGCTCACGGCGTTCCAAAGTTCACCTTCAATAAAAACTTTTCCACCCGCTGAATCAATCCGCGATTGCGCGTCCACAATCTTGCCGAGCATCGTGCCGGTGCCGGTCTGCGCCGGTTTGAATTGCGCGCTAAGGCCTTTGCCAACGATGAAAATGAAGAATAGCGCCGTCAACGCCGTGGCCGGCAGAATCCACGCCAGCGACAGCCGGTAGCCGGGGCCGCCGTGGTTGAAAAGCATCAGCGCGCCGAGGAAAAACGCGAGGATGCCGCCCGCCGTCAAAATGCCGTGCGTCGAGGCGAACACGTCCGCGATGAACAGCAGCACCGCCAGTCCGATGAGTAGCAGTCCCGCGATATTCACCGGCAGAATGGCCGACATATACAGCACCAGCACCAGCGCAATCGCGCCGACCACGCCGGGCAGGATCGCGCCGGGGCTGCTCAATTCGCCGATGAATCCGTAAATGACCATCAGCATCAGAACGAACATCACTTCCGGCCGCAGGAAAATCTGCGCGAAGCGTTCCCACGTCAGCATCGGGATTTCCACGACGGCGGCGTTGGCGGTGTGCAGCGTTTTGTCACCGCAAACGTGGCCGTCAATCTGTTTTAGCAAATCCGGCAGATCGTCGGCAAGCAGATCCACGACATTTTTGTCCAGCGCGTCCTCGGCGGTGATGGATTCGCTGTCGCGCACGGAAGCGACGGCCCAATCCACGTCGCGGTGTCGTTTCTCGGCGATGGATTTGGCGAACGCAGCGGTGTCGTTCTCGATTTTCTTGGTCATCGTGTCGTCGGCCTTTTCCGCCTGGCCGCTCGCGCCGAGTTCCACCGGATGCGCCGCGCCGATGCGCGTGTGCGGCGCCATCGCCGCGATGTCCGCCGCCATGGTGATGAAAACGCCCGCGCTGCCCGCGCGCGCCGGAGCCGGCGCGACATAAACGACCGTGGGAATTTTGGCGTCGTAAATCTTCTGGACGATTTGCTCCGTAGAATCGAGCAATCCGCCGGGCGTGTCGAGTTGGATGATGAGGCATTCGTCGTTCTGCGCGGCGGCGGTTTCCAGCGCGCGACCGATGAAGCTGGCCGTGGCCGGCCCGATCGCGCCGTCAATCTTAATTAGTCCAACCTGCGCCGCGTGAGCCGTCACTCCGAGGAGCAATCCCAAAACCGTGATGGCAAAAGTGCGACGCATGGTTTTCACTTCATGGGCAACTTAACAGAAGTTTTACCCGCCGCAAATATACTTATCGCCGTCCGTATTGGCAATTTTACCTTTTCTTTCGCGGCGCGAAGTTTAATTTGCCGGACGCAAATGGCCCTGAAACTGCACAACACCCTGCAACGCGACAAAGGATTGCAGGAATTTGTCCCGCTCGACCCGCAGCAGAAAAAAGTCGGCATATATTGCTGCGGGCCGACGGTCTATGACTTCGCGCACATCGGCAACTGGCGCACGTTCGTCTTCGCCGATCTCGTCCGCCGCACGCTGGAATTTTCCGGCTACAACGTGACGCACGTGATGAACATCACCGACGTGGAAGACAAAATCATCAAGCGCGTCCGCGAACAGAAAACCACGTTGCGCGAGTTCACCGGCAAATTTGAAACCGCCTTTCTGGACGACTTGAAAGCACTCGGCTGCCGCGAACCGCACGTCAAACCGCGCGCCACCGAGCACATTCCAGAAATCATCGCGCTCATCAAAAAACTCGTCGCACGCGGCGTCGCTTACAAAGCCGCTGACGGCTCGGTGTATTTCAGCATTGAGAAATATCGCGGTTGCGGCTGCCATTACGGCCAGTTGCTAAAATTGAATTTGGACGAAATGCGCGCCGGCGAACGCGTCGCCTCCGACGAATACGAAAAAGAATCCGTTGCTGACTTTGCGCTCTGGAAGGCGCGCGTGCCGGACGATGGCGACGTTTTCTGGCCGAGTCCATTCGGCGAAGGCCGGCCCGGCTGGCACATCGAATGTTCCGCGATGAGCATCAAGGCGCTCGGCGAGACGTTCGACCTGCACCTCGGCGGCGAGGACTTGAAGTTCCCGCATCACGAGGACGAAATTGCGCAGAGCGAGGGCGCGACCGGCAAGCCGTTCGTGAAATTTTGGCTGCACGGCGCGCACCTTTTGGTCGAAGGCAAGAAGATGAGCAAGAGCCTCGGCAATTTTTTCACGCTCCGCGATCTGCTGGCGAAAGGTTTCACCGGCCGCGAAGTGCGTTATCTGCTGCTCAGCGCGCATTACCGCGAAACATTTAATTTCACGCTCGACGGTTTGACCGGTGCGAAGTCGGCGCTCGCGCGGATTGATGAATGCGTCGGCAAGTTGCGCGAAATCGCGGGTGGCGCTACGGCAGCGCCGGATGCGAAATTGGTGGAACAATTTTCCGCTGCGCTGGCGGACGACCTGAACATTTCCGCCGCGTGGGCTTCCGTTTTTGAATGGGTGCGCGAGACGAACAAGCGCCTTGCGGATAATTTCCTTTCAGCGCCAGCCGCCGCCGCCGTGCTGGCCGCGTGGAAAAAAGTGGATTCTGTTCTCGGTGTCGGCGCGAAGGCGGAAGCGGAAGTTCCCGCCGAGATTCAGGCGCTCGCCGAAGCGCGCACGGCGGCGAAGAAGGCAAAGGATTTTAAACGCTCGGATGCCATCCGCGATGAATTGAAGGCTAAAGGCTGGGTCATTGATGACACGCCGAAGGGAATTAAATTGCGAAAACTGTGAGCAAAGGATTGTTCATCACGTTTGAAGGCACCGAAGGCTGCGGCAAGTCCACGCAGATCAAGCTGCTGGCCGAGCAACTCAAGGCCATCGGACATCGCGTGCGGCTGTTGCGCGAGCCGGGCGGCACGCCCATCGGCGAGGAGATCCGCCACACGCTCAAGCACAGCCAGAACAATCGCGCGATGACCGCCGAGGCGGAGCTGCTCTTGATGAACGCCAGCCGCGCGCAACTTGTCCGCGAAATCATCCGCCCCGCGCTGGCCGCCGACGAAATTGTGCTGTGCGACCGTTTTTATGATTCGACCGTCGCCTATCAGGGTTACGGCCGTGAATTGGATTTGGCCAAGGTTAGATCGGTGATTGAATTTGCCGTGGGTGAAACCAAACCCAATCTGACTTTTTTCCTGCACGTTTCGCAGGAAATGAGCGAACAGCGCCAGCGTGAACGACAGACCTCGTTGCCACTGGAATTGCAGCGCGACAGATTTGAGGAAGCCGACCGGAAATTCTTTGAGCGTGTGGCGCACGGCTACGGCGTCATCGCCGCGAGCGAACCGCAGCGGGTAAAATTCATCAATGGCGCGCAACCGATGGATGTCGTCTGCGCCGAGATTTGGAAAACCGTCCAGCCACGTCTGCCGAAAGTCGGGCGCTGGTGATTTTGTTTGCCGTCGGCAAAATGAAGCGTAAGTTTTCTTCTGCATGACTGACCAAACCTTCAACGAACTGGAAACAAAAATCCGCGCGGTGGGCATCGAGCCGGCGCGCCAAGCCGAACTGCTCGCTCTCCTCGCGCGGTTGAAAACCGAAATGGCCGAGGCGCGCCGGCACAATCTCACGCCGCTCAAGCATCCTGTCGAAGAATTACGCGTGTCGGTCGAAGGCTTCGAGCTGTCACATCCCAAACTGGTGCAGGCCGTAAATAAAGTGAGCCAGACTTTGGCGGACTTGGGGATTTAATCCGCTTTCGGCTTCAGCTTGGCAATCGCCGCCATGATTTCGTCGGCGACTTGCTGGTAGATTTCCTTCAACCGCGCCTTGTCGCAGGTTTTCGCCTCGGCGCGCAAGGCTTCAAAATTCATCGGTTTTCCGTATTTCACGGCCACGCGATGCGGGCGCGGAAATTTATGGTTTCGTCCGTAAGCTTCAAAAGTTCCAAACACGCGCACTGGCACGACCGGCGCGTTGGATTTGATGACGGTCAGGCCAATGCCCGAACGCGCAGGCTGTAGCTTGCCGTCTTTTGTCCGCGTGCCTTCGGGGAACAAAATAATGCCGTTGCCCTGGAGCAGCCGGTCCAAAATGATTTTCAATCCCTTCGCGCCGCCGCCATCGCGGTCCACCGGCACGGCGTTCCATGAACGCAGCAGCGTGCCGACGCCCGGATAACGGAACAGCGATTCGCGGGCGAGGTAATTGATGTCACGTTTCAAGCCGGAGCCGACCAGCGGCGGATCCAAAAAACTCGCGTGGTTTGAGGCGATGATGACACCGCCTTTCAGCGGCACGTTTTTCGTGCCGAAGACGCGCCACCGGAAATAAGTGGCATACATCACGCGGAACAGCGTCCAGCCGATGCGGTAGGAAAGGTTCATCGCGCCGCTGACATTTTCTTTTTGATTTCCCCGATGATAAACCCGCTGGTTTCCGCAGGCGTCTGGCCGGAATTGTTCACCACAACCGCGCCGAGCGCGATCATCAGCGGCGCGACGGCTCGCTGGCTGTCGCGCTGGTCCCGCGCGGCGAGATTTTCGTTCACGCCGTCCGCGGCGCGCCGCGCGGAACGCTCCGCCAGCGACGCGTCGAGATAAAATTTGTAGTCCGTCTCCGGAAAAACGTTCGTGCCGATGTCGCGACCTTCCATCACGAGGTTGCCGAACTTGATGCAATCGCGCTGCGTATCCTTCATCCATTTGCGCACCGCCGGCACGGCGGCCACGTGCGCCACGGCGGCGGCGGTTTCCGGCATGCGGATTTCCTTCTCCGGAAAATAGCCGTCCACGGACAGCCACGCCGCGCGCAGTCCGTCTTTTTCCACGCACTTCAACTCCGGCTTCCACTTGCGGCACGCGGCGGCCACGGCCTTCGCGTCATTCACGTCCACTTGCTTGAGCAGGCAATGCCACGCCAGCGTGCGATACATCGCGCCGGTGTCCACATAAACGTAGCCGAGCGTTTTGGCGACCAGCTTGGCGTTGGTGCTCTTGCCGCTGGCGCTCGTGCCGTCAATGGCGATGACAATCGGATGGAGCGTTTTCAATTTCAAAATTATTTCTGACACGAATCACACTAATTTTCACAAATTGAATTCGTGTTAATTCGTGCAATTTGTGTCTAATCGGCAAATAAATCTTCGTGCGACAATTTCCGGCCGGACTTTGCGTCCAAAATCGTCGCGCCCAAACCGTGCGGCGGCGCGGCGGCCAGCTTCTGGAAAAAATTGGGAAACGTCTTTTTGACGCAGGCCGGATTTTTAATTTTTATCCCCGGCACTTTCAATCCCAAAACCGCGAAACACATCGCCATCCGGTGGTCGTTGTAAGTTTCAATCTCCGCGCCGTGCAAATCTTCCAGCTTCGACGGATAAACCGTCAGCGTGTCGCCTTCCTCGACGACTTTCGCACCGCACTTGGTCAACTCCGTCCGCAACGCGACGACCCGCTCACACTCCTGCACGCGCAGGCGACCTAAATCCTTAAAGGCAACTCTGAACGAGTTAAAAGGCGCGAGAACAATGCCAGTCATAACACTGTCGCCAAAATCAGTTAAACGGGAAAATTCCGGCGAAATTGGCTGAATAATTTTAACTGCTTTTTCTTCCTCTAATCCCTTTATCGCCCTGATGTATTTGAGAATTAGCTCATCAATCTGCCAGCCAGAATTTGGCCAGTGGTTTACAAAGATGTTGCTTTCTGGAAACAAGTGTCCTGCGCCAGCAAAATAACTCCCGCTGCTCGCATCCGGCTCGATTTGAAATTCGCCGCCTTTCGGAAACGCTTCGATGAGTTTGCTCGTCATCGCCACATACGGCGATTCTTCCGCGTTCTCGCCAACGATTTCAATTTTCCAACCGCCGTGCTTGGCCGAGAGCAGCAGCGCCGATGCGAACTGCGAACTTTCTTCAATGCTGACTGTGCAGCGTTGGTAGGGCGCGTCACTCCGTGCGCGCCGTTCGCTTGCAATCGACGCATCGGCGGGCAGAGGACTGCCCGCCCTACCGCCAAAAATCTTCACCGGCAGCTTGTCATTGCCCTTTTCCGATTCCAAGCGATACCCAAGTTCGCGTAGTGCCGAGAACAGCGCCGCTTGCGGTCGTTCGTGCATCCGCGCCACGCCGTGCAACCGATAAGGGCCGCTGCCGAGGCAAAGAAACGGTGCCAGAAACCGCGCCGCCGTGCCGGCGTTGCCGACGAACAGATCCAGCGGCTGCGCTTCCGTGCCACCGCGCGGCACCCCGCCGCCATTGCCGTAAACCGTGATGGTGCGGTTGCAGGTTTCGTTCGAATCGGTTTCTACATTCACCATGAAGCCGAGTTCCTGCAAACACTCGACCATGATTTGCGTGTCCTCGCTCCACAGCGCGCCGCGCAAAACCGTTTCGCCATCCGCCAGCGCCGCCAGAATCAGCGCGCGGTTCGTGATGCTCTTGGAACCGGGCACGGTGATTTCCGCGCGCACCGGCGCGGTCAGCGGAACGATTTCGATGAGATCCGGTAAAGCCATTTCTATTTGGCCACGGATGGGCACAAATTGAACACGGATAAAAAATCCGCGTCAGTCGTCGGAATCCGTGAGAAAGAAAATTTGCGTTTCATCTGTGAAAATCTGTGGCTGAAATTCATTCCGAAGAAGGTGAGGCGCAGCAGACGCACCAGTTGTCGCGGCGCGCTTTCGCCGTGGCGAAAATTTTTTCCACCGCTTTGGCGTCGCCTTTTTTGAGCGCGGTTTGAAATTTTTTAAGTTCGCCGACAAAAGCGTCCAATGACTGCGCCACGTTTTTACGGTTGGCCAGCGTAATGTCGCGCCACATCTCGGGCGAACCAGACGCGATGCGCGTCGTGTCGCGAAAACCCGTTGCGCACAGGCCGGCCTTCGCCGACGGTTGCTTCGGATCGAGCACCAAACTGGCGAGCGCAGCGGCGGCGACATGGGGCAGATGGCTCGTGCGGCTGACGAGTAAATCGTGTTTCGCCGCATCCAACCGCAGCGTCCAAGCGCCGAGCGATTTCCAAAATTGTTCCACTTTGCGAACGGCAACGGCGTGGGATTTTTTCGTGGGCGTCACGACGCAAACGGCGTTCGCATACAAATCCGCCTTGGCCGCAAGCACGCCCATTTTTTCGCCGCCAGCCATCGGATGGCTGCCAACGAAATGCGCGCCGGCCCGGGCGACGAGCGTCTCCAACCCGCGCACCACATCGGCTTTCACGCTGCCAACATCGGTGACAATTGCACCGCGCTTGAGCGCGGGCAGAAATTGTTTTGTGAGCGCCCGCATCTGCGCGAGCGGCGTGCAAAGAATCACCAGGTCCGCGCCGGAAACGGCGGCGAGCAAATCGGTGGTGGCATAATCGAGCGCGCCGATTTTTTCGGATTCGGCGATGGTCTTCTCGCGGCGGGCGTAACCGGCAATTTCCCCGGCCAAACGGCGTTTCCGCGCGGCCAGCCCGATGGAGCCGCCGAGCAGACCGACGCCGACAATGGTGATTTTCCGAAATTGCACGGCGGGAAGATAGCGAAAGCCAAGTGCTTCGGGAATCGCTAAATCATTTTCCGGCGGCTGGAAATTTGGCGGGTGTTCCAGTGCGGCCGGCTTCCAGACACGCGTCCAGGACTTTTTGTGTTTGCCGCGCCCACATCGGCCAGTCGCAATTGAGCTGGCCGGAGAAAATTTGATTTGCGAAGTTGCGCCACATCCGCGTGTCTTGCGCGGTGGCGTGGCCGTAGCCGGTCGGGTCAGCACCCGGCGGACATTTCGCGCCGGATTCGGTGCGCACCTCGGTGCCGTTCAGCTCAAACGTCGGTTCATAGCCGTTGCGCGGGTGGACGAAATCCGGCAGCCGCAGCCAGCCGGTGCGACCGCCGACGGACACCCATTGCTGCTTGGCGGCAAGAAAGGAGCTGTAAAATTCCGCCGAGACGCCGCCAGCGAAAAACAGCTCGGCGGAAAATTCCGTCGGCACGCCGGAAGGCGCTTGGGCGAGAATTTTGGCGCTCACGGTGTGCGGCAGTTGCCAGTTCAGCGTCCACAAAAAGAAACGGATGGAATACCAGCCCAGATCGCCGAGGCAGCCGGCGGGTTCGAGCGTGGCGTTTACGCGGATGTTCTTCTGGAAAAACTCGTCGCCGAAATAAAAACTGAAGCCGGACGACATTCGCTGAAGCCGGCCAAGGCTTTTGCCGTCGTCCAAAACCTCGCGGATTTTCGGCAGACGCGGATTGTGCATGAACATCACGCCGTCGAGAAATTGAACGCGGTTTTCCTTGCACACACCGAGCATGGCTTCGAGTTCGGCGAGGTTTGCCGCGCATGGCTTTTCGCAAAGGATATGTTTGCCATTGCGCGCGGCGCGGACGACGAGATCTTTGCGCAAACCCGTCGGCAGCGGGACATAAACCGCATCCACCGACGCCGACGCGAGCAATTCTTCGTAGCTGCCGAACGCGCGCGGCGTTTCGGTGAAAGCAAACTCGCGCTGGCAGTCGTCAATGAATTTGAGGCTTTTCTGCACATCACGGCTCGCGACGGCGGAAACGACGGTGTTGCCGGAATGGAAAATGGCCTTCCAGTTTTTCCGACCGATGCCGGCGGTGCCTAAAAAGCCGATGCGCAGTTTCTTCATAAATTATTTTGCCGTCTCGCGAACGCGTTCCAAAATCACCTCGGCGAGCAGCGGCTCGGTGCCGACGGACGCGGCATACCAGATGCGCCTGCCGTCGCGCTCGGTCGGGTTGCGCCAGGTTGGCTGGCCGGCGGCGTGGCGTTCCTTCACGACGCGTTCCGGTTCGCCGAGCAGCACGGGAATATCCTCGACCGCGTGCAGGCCGTCGCTGATGAAAAACGGCACGACGATGGTGTTTTTCGTCCGCGCATTTTGCCAGCAGCCTTTGATGAACGGCTCCTCTTCCATGAACACCGGTCCGACCTCGGCATAAGCTTTCAGCCCGCGAATCAATTCGACTTGGCGCTCGATCGCTTTGCGCGAATTGGCGTTGCGCCCGGTGCCGTGGCCGGCGATGAGCAGTGTGGTGTTCGCCGGCTTGGGCAAACTTGGAAATGGAAACTGCTCGGCGACTTCTTTCGCGCGGGCGAGAATCACCGCCGTCATCAATTCGTGCGAACCGGCGGGACGGCAGTAGTGCCGTTCTGAGTTTTTAGTTTTAAGTTTTAAGTTGTCGGGAAACTGGAAGCCCAACTCGGCGGGGATGATTTCGGTGCTGAAATAGCCTTCGCTGATGAAAAATGGCACGATAAATACACGCGGCGCGGTGATTTCAGCCAGGACTTTTTTGATGTGCGGCTCCTGCTTCCAAAACGCCTCGCGCACCTCGGCGAAGATTTTCCGGCGGCGCAGGTCCGCCGCGTGCTGGCGCACCGGCACGGCGGATTGGTCGTTCAGCGTCGTGCCGTGGCCGAGGACGACCAGCACGGCGTCGGAGAAATCTTCGTTCTGCACGGCGGGATTTTTGCCGGAAGCGCCGCTGCCCGCAAGCCGGCTAATGCGATTTTTTATGAAACCTTTTGACAGCGGGGGAGTCTAAAGCACAGATTATTGCCGAACCGACTATGAAAATTACCTGCTTCATCATCACTCTGGCGGCGAGTTTCGCGGCTGTCACCGCCGGGCGCGCGCAGGACGCCAAGCTGCCGCCGGCCTCGGACAAACAAGGCGTGACTTACGCCACGGATACCAAGCCGATCTTTGACGCCGCCTGCGTCAAGTGTCACAGCGGCGACAAACCTAAAGCCCACCTGCACATGGATACGCTTGAAGGCGTGCTCAAAGGCACCAAGCACGGCAAGATTCTCAAGGCCGGAGACAGTGCCAACAGCCTGATCTTGAAAGCCATCGCCCATGCGCTTCCGGATCAGGATGGTTGGATGCCGCCGCTACACAATAAAGCCGGCATCAAGAATCTGACGCCGGAACAAATCGGGTTGATCCGTGCGTGGATTGACCAAGGCGCGAAATAATCTGGAGTTTTCTTCAGCGCGTCACGGATGAAAATTCGCGACGCGTTTTCCGTTTCGGGGCAACGGTGCTTTCGGCCGCATGATGAACGACGTTCGGGGCGCGGCGGCTGTCCCCTAGTGGCCAAACCACGACCAAAAATCCAAATTGCAGAACTTGACGCACACTACTGAAACTATTTTTGTTCTCTTGCAGTTGCCATCGGACTATTTTCTGATTATTTCTCTAGCATCGCCAGCGGCAGGCGCTTTTGCTCCTTTAATTTCATCTGTTCACGGAGCAACGCCATTTTTTCATCGTCGGGCAATTGCGGCTGGCTGATTTTTTGCGTGAGCGCGCCGATCTGGCGGTCGTAAAACTGGTTTCGTAATTTCAATGCCATGTCGGCGAGCTGCGTTTCTGGATTGGGAATTTTCCGGTCTTCAGTCACGGCTTCGGTGATGAGACGGCGCTGTTCCGCCGATTCACAACTGTCGAGAAACTCCGCGAGAGTGTGCCACGTCTCGTGCTCCTGTGCGGCAAAACGCAGATCCACAATCTGACGGATGTGCGGATGCAAAATCCAGTTCGCTTCCAGGTTCAACGCGGCGGTGGCGACCAGTTCGTCGTGCAGCAGCAATAGCTTTAGCAGATGAAGTTCGATGGGCGTTGGCGGGGCAATTTTCGTTTCCGGCTCGGCGGATTCAAAAGAATCTTCTTCGCTCGCGCGCCGGACAGATGGCGGCGCGGGATTTTTTTTGAACTCGACACGGACGGATTCCGGCGGGACGCCGAGGCGCAACGCGGTTTTTTGCGCGTGCGTGTCGAGCAAAACCGAATTGCCGGTCTTGTGCAGCGCCTCGGCCATGCCGCGCAGAACCGCCAGCCGGCCTTTGTCGGAAGCGATGTCGTTCGTTGCGCACAGGCGGTTTAAGTAATAGTCAAAAAAGCCGGCGGCATTTTCAATGAGTTCGTTAAAAGCCTCGCCACCATTGGCTTTGATGAAGCTGTCGGGATCGTGCGGCGCGGGCACGACGGCCACGCGCACGGCGAGTTCCGCCGCGAGCAAATGATCGAGCGAACGGACAATCGCGTTCTGCCCGGCGTTGTCGGAATCGAAGCACAGCACGACTTCGTTGCAATAGCGTTTCAAAATCCGCGCGTGCTGGTCGGTGAAGGCGGTGCCTTGCGGCGCGACAATGTTCTGCACGCCGGCCATGTAGCACGCGATCAAATCGAGCTGGCCTTCGCAGACGATGGCGTAGCCGGCGTCGAGAATCGCGCGTTTGGACTTGTCGAGGCCATAGAAGATTTTGCTCTTGGTGAAAATCGGCGTCTCCGGCGAGTTGACGTATTTCGCCGGGCTTTCATCGCCGGGCAGCACGCGGCCGCTGAAGGCGATGATGCGGCCCTGCTCATCGCAAATCGGGAACATCAGCCGGCCGCGAAACCGGTCGTAGTGCCGGCCCGTTTCCTCTTTTTTGATGATGAGGCCGGCTTGCTCGACGATTTCCAGCGGAAAGTTTTTGCTCTTCGCCCAGTTCACCGTGTCGTCCCACAGTTCCGGCGCGGCACCGATGCGAAACAGTTTTATCGCGTCCGCCGAAACGCCGCGCTGGGCGAGATAATTGCGCGCCGACTGGCCGGCGGCTTCGTTGGCGAGGCAATTTTGCCAGCGCGTCGTGAGCTGTTCGTGGATGTCGAGCAACTGGTCCTTGAGGTGCCGCGATTCCTGCGCACCGGGGGTGTTCTCAAATTCCAGCGGAATCTTCGCGCGTTCGGCCAGTCGCCGCACGGCGTCCATGAACCCGATGTTTTCGTATTCCTTGACGAACGTGAAAACGTCGCCGCCCTTGTGACAACCGAAGCAGTGAAAAATTTGCTTGTGTGGATTGACGTTGAAGCTCGGTGTTTTTTCCTTGTGAAACGGGCAGAGCGCGGTGAAGTTCGCGCCGTTTTTTTTGAGCGGCAGATAGGAGCCGATGACATCCACGATGTCGCTGGCGGCGCGAATCTGTTCGCGCGTGGCGGGAGAGAGGAAACCGGCCATGACAAAGCCGCGCGTAATCCATCAGTTGCCGATGGAAATGACAGCCGGCTTGGCCGCCGGGCCGCCCGGGCCGGTCGTGTTCACCAGCAGCAGGGACAATTTGTCTTTGATAAACGGCCCGATGAGCGACTGCTTGAAGACGCTGTCCTGCACTTCGTAAGTGCTGGGAATAAAATCGCCCGTGTTATTCTCCATGCCTTGGACGTGGCCGCCGGCGGCATAGGCGTTCAGCTTGTAGAGCTTGATTGCCGCAATTTCCGCCGGGGAATAATACGGCGCGTTGAGCAGCGCCAGCCCAAAAATGAGAATGCCAAGGCACCGGATCACCCCGCACACCATGCCGAGGTAATACTCACTGGAGCCGAAGAAATTACTGCCCTCGAGATTGGGCCGCAGTTTCCATTTGATCATGGAAAACAGTCCGAGCAGGAGCAGGGTAATGGTGAGGTAGCTGGCGACGTAGGCGGTGGTTTTGGAGTCCATACTCCGGCCCAATACGGCTTGGATGTAACCGTGCTGTTGCAAAAAATCGCCGAGCGGCTGGTAGCCAAGGGCGCCAATCCCAATCATGACCACCCATTGCAGAAACGGGAGACACTCCTTGGTCATGCCGTGCTTGCGTCCGCGCCAGAACCCGAAAATGATGACGAGCACTAGCGCCAAGTCAAACCAGTTAAAGAAAAGTTTGCCCGAGGCAGAATTTTGCATTGCGGCAGCAATCATGGTCCCATCATTAAACTGTCCGGCCGGAAATGCCAGCCAAATCATCCCCCCGGATTGGCGGCCAGCCAGAAATGGATGTCCGCCGCCTGCGGATTATTCGGGTCGAGTTCCAGCACCTTGAGGTAATGCCGCCGGGCCTGTGCGGGGTCATGCAGCGACTGGGCGCAGAGGTTGGCGAGTGCCAGGTGCGCCCGCACTTCCGTGGGGTGCGCGGCCAGGATTTTTTTCAGCTCGTTCGCCGCATCGGGCGCGAAGCCGGCCGCCTTGAGCGCCAGCGCGAAATTGTAGCGGGTGTCCACGGACTCAGGTTCAATCGCCAGCGCCACCTCATAGCTGGCGAGGGCTGAATCATAATTGCGCAACCGATGCGCAATCACGCCGGCGTTGTATTGCGCCTCGAACCACGAAGGGTCCAGCTCGACCGCCTGCCGGTAGCCGGCCAGCGCCAGTTGCCATTTTTCCTCCTGCTCAGCCAAACGGGCCTGGGTGAACGCGCCACTTGCCGCCCGGCGGTCGCCAGCGTGGGGGCGGCTGGGCGAAAGATAATTGTAGCGTGGAAAATCCACCGGGGCCGGTGGCGTGATGGCGACCGGAGCCGTGGTTTTCTCCGTCGTCGCCACCAGTGAACTCTCGCTGCCCGGCAACGGCGTCAGATTGCCGGTGTATTTTGAGCCGCCGGCATTGCTCCGGCCGGAAGCGCCGAACAGCCGGTGCCAGAAACCCGGTTTGGGCGGCGGTTCCGGCACCAGCAGGTCGCCGGCCGGTTCACTCGCCGGCGGGCTGGCGCGCGGCGCGGTTTGGATGGTTGGCGCGGGCGAGACCTGCACCACCTGCATCGGCGGGGTGGGGGTCGTCACCGAAATTCCGCCGACAATCGGTCGGTCGGCTTGCACGACGACGCTCGGCGTGCCAGAGGGTTTCGCGACCGGCTCGACCCGGTTGGAATGGATCGTCGGCGAGTGCGGCGGCTGGGCCGGATGCACGGCGGTGGCAATCGGATTTTTTGTTTCCGGTTTTGATTCCGCCACGAGAATGGCAGTCGTTCCGGGCTTGGCGTTTGCCGTGGATGGCTCGGGCGGCGGCGTCCGGGCCAGAGAGTCGGCGATGGCATTCACCTCGTCCCAGTTGGCCAGCCGGGGCGAAAGCGCGAGATAAGCGCGGTAATTTTTGAGCGCGGTCTGGTTGTCGTGCAGATACTGGTGGCTCACCGTCGCGAGGTTCAGGAGGGCGGCGGCATAGTCCGGCCGCGCCTGCACGGCGGCGGTGAAAAACTGGGCGGCGTCGCGCGGGCGACCGCGCTGGATGCGGGCGAGGCCAAGGCCGTTGTAGGCTTCCGCATCGCTGCTTTTCAAGCCCAGCACCGTGCTGAAGCTGCGTTCCGCCGGGACAATTTCGCCGAGCTTCAACTGCGCTGAACCGAGCTTGAGCCAGCCGACCGCGTCATTCGGTCGGCGCAAAGTGTAGGCGACGAACTCCGCCTTGGCCGCGTCCGGTTTGTTTTGATCCAGTAATGCCGAGCCGAGGTTCAGCCGGGCTTCAATCAGGTCGCGATCCAGTTCTAGCGCGCGGTTGTAGGCGTTCGCGGCGGCGTCCGGCTGGCCGGCCCGTTGCAGCGCCACGCCGTAATAATTCCAAGCCGCCGCGTTCGTCGCCAGCAAGCCCGTGGCGGTTTTCAACTCCGTCACGGCATTCGCATAATCGCCCCGGTCGAGATATTTTTTGCCCTCAAGCAGCGCGCGCGGGCCGGCCGGCGTGCAGCCGGCCAGCGCCAACAGCAGCGCCAGCAATAAAATCGGGCCGGAAACTGAATTTATTTTTACGGACATCCGGCGAGGTGGTAACATCCGCGCTTAAAAGTGTCAAGAATCGCTCAACTCCATTTGCCCCGTAATCTTAAACTTAACTGGTTTGATCGGGAGACTGCGGCTGCCATGCGTCGGTCGTGCCTGATTTTTGCGGCGGTGCTGGGCACATTCCGTTTTCCCGCCACTGCGGCGGATTTTTTTCCGCAGCACAGCACGAATTCCACTGTCCGCGTGGTCGAGGTGGACGGCACCGGCCTGCAATCCGCCTTTCTCGCAAGTGACCAACGTGTGGCGGCCGCCTTCAACCTCGGGCTGATGACCCTGACCCGCGCTGCCACGATTCCCGGAGCCTGGCAAAGCCTGGTCCAAACCAACGACACCGTCGGCATCAAGGTTTTTTCCCTGCCCGGCCCGCTGTCCGGCACCCGGCCCGCCGTCGTCGCCGCCATCGTGCGCGGCCTGCTCGCCGCCGGTTTGCCGCCGGATCAGATCGTCATTTGGGACAAGCACGCGGACGACTTGCGTGCCGCCGGCTTTTTCCAGCTTGGCCAGCAGCTGGGCGTCCGCGTGGCCGGCGCGGTTGAGGCCGGTTATGACGCGACCAATTTTTATTTGCCCGATTCGCCGGTCGTCGGCTCGCTGGTGTGGGGCGATTCCGAGTTTGGGAAAAAAGGCGACGGCGTCGGCAAAAAATCCTTTGTCTCCCAGCTCGTGAGCCGGCAGCTCACCAAGATCATTTCCGTCGCGCCCCTGCTCAACGAAAACGACGCCGGCCTGTGCGGCCATTTTTTCAGCCTGGCGCTCGGCAGCGTGGACAACACCCGCCGGTTCGAGGGCGACGCCGACCGGCTGGCCGTGGCGCTGCCCGAAATCTACGCACTGCCCTGCGTGGGCGACCGCGTGGTGCTGCTCGTCACCGACGCGCTGCTCGGCCAGTGTCAGGGCGGTCCGGAGAGCTATCTCCAATATTCCACCGTGCTGGACCAGTTATGGCTGGGCCGCGACCCGGTGGCGCTCGATACGCTGGCGCTCAAGGAACTCGCGCGGGAGCGGAAAACGGCCGACATCTCGCCGTCCAGGTTGAATTACGAGCTATACACCAACGCCGGGCTGCTGCAGCTCGGCCTCAATGATCCATCGCGCATCCTGGTGGAAAAGGTGAGGTGAGGGCCATCTTTCAGAAATTGCAGCTTTCCGTTTCAGCCGCAAAACGGCGGAAAAA
Organism: bacterium; assembly: GCA_021780905.1. Classification (GTDB taxonomy): domain Bacteria; phylum Verrucomicrobiota; class Verrucomicrobiia; order Limisphaerales; family UBA11358; genus UBA11358. The sequence continues at coordinate 82,073 of JAJXXW010000042.1, read as the reverse complement.
AATGGCGCTGTGGTTTTCAAACGCGACGGGTGATTTCCCGTTTAGCGCGCGTTGCCGATCTCCGCCGCCAGATCTTCCACCGTCCAGTTGCCGCGTGTGAGCGAAAGTTTGTCCGCCGCCGCGCCGTGCTGCCAGACCGCGTAGCGCAGGGTCGTTTCCACGTCCGCCGACAACGCCGGCTGCGCCAGCAGCCCCGTAATGAAACCCGCCAGCAGATCGCCGCTGCCGCCCTGCGCCAAATGCGGGTTGCCGGTGCCGTTCGCAAAAACTTTTCCGGTGCTGCGCCCGACCAGAGTCTGGTGTCCCTTCAAAACCACCCAGCAATCGCCGTTCTTTTGGGACAGCTCCCGCAGCGCCGCCAAACGGTTCGCCTGCACGTTGGCGGCTGTGGTCTTGAGCAGCCGCGCCGCCTCGCCCGGATGCGGTGTCAGGACGCGGATGAAATTTTTCTGGAACGGCTCGGCGCCCAGCACATCCAACGCGCTGGCGTCCACCACCAGCGGGAACGCCGCCAGCCGCCAGAGGCGGCGGGTGAACTCCTTCAGCGCGGAAAAAATTTCCGTCACCGCCAGCCCCGGCCCGACGAGCAGCGCGGAGGTTTTTTCCGGCAGCTTGGTATCCGGCTTCCACAGGTTCACCATCGCCGACTGCAACTGCGCGGCGACGGGATGAAAAACACTTTCTTGCGTGAACACCGTCGCCAGCCCCGGCTGCGCCCGTTGCGCGCCGCGCGTGGCCAGCACCGCCGCGCCGTGGTAACCAAAGCTGCCCGCGACGATCGCCACATGGCCGAAATCACCTTTGTTATCCGCCGCATTTCGCGCGGGTGGAAAATGTTCAAAGTCCGCCGGCAATGTCCAGTTCAACTCCGACTCGAGCGGGCAGGGGACGAGGCCGACGTCGTCCGCCACTTCCAAGCGGCCGGTGAACGGCCACGCGGCGGGCGCCAGCAGGCCGCTTTTCGGCGCGCCGATCGTGAGGGTCATGGCGGCTTCGATGGCCGCCCCGAATGTGCCGCCCGTGTCGGCGTTCAGGCCGGAAGGAACGTCAATCGCCAGCACCGGAATTTTAGAAGCGTTGACCGCGGAAATAATTTTCTGCCACGCCTCGGAGAGCGGCCGGTTCAGGCCGAGGCCGAAAAGCCCGTCCACGATGAGCGCCGGTTTTTCCTTGAGCGCGGCTTCGAGCGGCAGCAAATCGGTGTCTGGCAAAAACATTTCGAGCACCTCGGCGCGGCGGCCCTCGATTTGCTTGGCGGCGACCCGGGCGTCGTCGCCGTTGTGGCCTTTGCCGATGAGAAATAGGATCGTGTCGCCGGCGCGCGTGAGCTTGCGGGCGCGGCGGGCGACGCGTTTGCCGGCGCGGCGGATCACCTCCGCCTCGGTCTGGCCGGCGGCCCAGGCGGCGGCTTCCCATTCGCGCATCTGCGCGGGGCTGATGACGGGTATCGGCATGAATTTATGATTTAGAGGGTTGAGGATTTTTTCACGCGCGGCCTTTAAGTAAATCGTAAATCGGCAATCATCAATCGTAAATGGAATTGTCACCCAATCGTCACCCATTTGTCACGGGATTGAAATTGTGTGACGATTCGCCGCGTGACAGACTGCCCAGCGTGAAACTGCGAATTTTAGTGGTGGATGACGAGCCGGAGGCGGTGGAACTCGTCGAGTTCAACCTCAAGCAGGCCGGTTACGCTGTGATCACGGCGGCGGACGGCGCGGAAGCGCTCAAAAAGGCCCGCGCGCAGAGGCCCGACCTCATCGTGCTGGACGTGATGCTGCCGGAGATGGACGGTTTTGAGATCTGCAAATCGCTGCGCCTTGACCCGGCCACGGCCAAGGTGCCCATCATTATGCTCACGGCCAAGGCGGCGGAGATTGACCGTGTGCTCGGCTTGGAACTGGGCGCGGATGATTATCTGACCAAGCCGTTCAGTCCGCGCGAACTGCTGCTGCGCGTGAAAAAAATCCTGGCCCGTTCCCAGTCCGAGGAGAAACCGAAGGAGCAACTGCGCTTCGGGGATTTGATGATCAATCTGCCGCGCCACATCGTCACCTGGAAAAACAAGCCGATTGAGATGACAGCGACGGAATTCAAGCTGCTGTGCGTGCTGGCCCAGCGCGCGGGCCGGGTGCAGTCGCGCGACCAGCTCTTGCGCGACGTGTGGGAATACGACAGCGTGATTGACACGCGCACGGTGGACACCCACATGCGCCGTCTGCGGGAGAAGATCGGCGCGGCATCAAAGCATCTGGACACGGTGCGCGGTGTGGGCTATCGCTTCGTGGAATGATTTTTTCCGGCCACAGATGGGCACAAATGAAACAGAGTTGGACCGGAGCCTTTGTGGCGGTCTGAAAAATCTGTGTTTCATCTCTACTTCATCTGTGGCTAAATAATTCCCGTGTGGTTCTTCTTTTTCATTCTCGCGCTCGCCGCGCTGGTGGGGCTCCATTTTTGGTGGCGGGCGAAGTTCCAGGCGCTGCTGGGTCAGTGCGCTACGGAAATTGAGGCTTCCCAGCGCCGGCAGCAGCAGACATCGCTCGACGCCAAGGCCCAGCAGCAGGTGCTGTTCAACTCGATGCTGGAAGGGCTGTTGTTGCTCGACCGCACTCGGAAGATCTATCTAGTCAACCGCGCGTTTAAGAACCTTTTCGGCGTCAAGGCGGAGCTGCGCGGCAAAACCGTCGTCGAGGCGCTGCGCCTGCACGAGCTGGACGACCTGATCCAGCGCGTCGAGGCGGAGCAGCAGGTGCTGGATTATGAAATCAAACTGCCGGATCTCAAGGAGCGCTGGCTGCAGGTCAACGCCGCCATCATCAGCAACGCCGCCGGCGAACGCGACGGGACCATCCTGGTGTTCCGCGATTTGACGCGGCTCAAGCAGCTCGAGCGCACGCGCGAGGAGTTTGTCGCCAACGTCAGCCACGAGTTGCGCACGCCGCTCTCACTCATCAAAGGCTACGTCGAGACGCTGCTCGACGGTGCCAAGGACAATCCCGAGGTGGCCGAGCGGTTCTTGAAAATCATCGAGCGCAACGCCCAGCGGCTCGATCTGCTCATCCAGGATCTGCTGACTATCTCCGCGTTGGAATCGGAGAAGATCGAATTGAATTTGCAGCCGGTTGAACTGCGCGCGCTGGCCGGCAAAGTGCTGGCCGACCTGAATGCCAAGGCGGAAAATAAACACATGGCCCTGATGAACGAGCTTCCGGAATTCACGGCCACCGGCGACATCAACCGGCTCGATCAGGTGCTGGCCAATCTCGTGGACAACGCCATCAAATACGGCCGCGCCCAGGGCGCGGTCGTCATCGGCGGGCAGCGGCTCGCCGCCGGCGCGCTGGAAATCTTTGTGCGGGACGACGGGCCGGGCATCCCGCCGGAGGCGCTCGAACGCGTGTTCGAGCGGTTTTACCGCGTGGACAAGGCGCGTTCGCGGGATCAGGGCGGCACCGGCCTGGGGTTGTCCATCGTCAAACACATTGTCCACGCACACGGCGGTGCGGTGCGGTGCGAAAGCGAGCTGGGCAAAGGCGCGACGTTCTTCTTCACGCTGGCGGAAGCCAATTAACCCAGTCTGAAGCATTATTCAATTCAGGCAAGGAGACTCCTAAAAAAGGCCTTTTGGGTTGTTCTTTTTAGTTTTGTCGTCAATTTCACTACGAAAATAACCAGCCAACCCCATTGCCCGGGCACTTTTCCGCCCGGCGGCGGGCGGCGGCATGGTTTTTCGCGCCGCTCCCAAGTTGGCCAGCCGTTTCAAATGCCAACCGCCTTTGGCTGTCAACAGCCGGGACTCACCCCTTCAAGAAATCAAGCCGCCGCCAAAATTATGAAAAAGCATAACATTCAGGCGGACGATCTGTTCACTGCCGTCACGTCGCATCTGGACGAGTATCAGCAGCCAAATAATGTTCGTTTTAAGGATAAGGAATATGACTTTTGGGGACAGCAAGTGGCGAAAGCAATTTCCGACCAGTTAACAAATTCAACTAAAAAAATAGACTGCATCAGGCGAGGGAGCATCTAGAAACATCAAGGGTTTTCTCAACTATCAGCCGCGGGCACAGTCCCACCTTTCCAATTGCAGTCGGGCGGCTTTGCCGTTTTACTGGCGCGAATGAAAATCTGGTTTTTGGCTTTGTGTTTTTTTAGCTCCGGTTTGGGCACCCGGGCGGACGAACTCGGCGTGACCAACCTGTGGGCGTTGAAATTGCCCGACTACGGCTCGGTCAGCTCCCCGGCCCTTGCGCCGGACGGCACGATTTACCAGGGCACCTTCCATGGCTGGCTCCTGGCCGTCACGCCGGACGGCGCGGTCCAATGGCGATTCAAAGCGGGTCGCGAAATCAAGTCGTCGCCGGCGGTGGCCGCGGACGGCACGGTTTACTTTGGCGACCGCGACTGGAATTTTTACGCGCTCACGCCGGCCGGCAAGTTGAAATGGAAATTCGCCACCGGCGCCTGGGTGGACGCCTCGCCGGCCCTCGCCGCTGATGGGACGGTTTATGTGGGATCGTGGGACAAAAACTTCTACGCGCTCGATCCGGCCGGGCAGTTGAAATGGAAATTTGCCACCGCCGGCGTCGTGGATTCCTCGCCGGCGATCGGGGCGGACGGCACGATTTATTTCAGCTCGCACGACCATAATCTTTACGCGCTCGCGCCGGACGGCCAGTTGAAATGGAAGTTCACCACCGGCGCGGAAATCACCGCGTCGCCCACGCTCGCCACCAATGGGATCATCTACATCAGCTCGACGGATGGCAATCTTTTCGCCTTGAATCCTGACGGGAGCGAAGCCTGGCGACTGCACACCGGCGGCTATACGAGTTCGTCACCGGTCTTGGACGAGACCGGCAACCTCTACCTGGCCAGCGCGAGCGAGCAGTGTTCGGTCAGCCCCGCCGGCAAGCTACGCTGGCATTTTGGCACCGGGGCACCGACAGACATCACCGGCGCTGTCACGGCCAGCGGCCAGGTTTTGATCACCACTGCCTGGGCCCGGGCCGGCGAATTCAAACTCAATTCGGAATACCTTTGCCAGTTCCCCAGCGGCTACGACCCGAGTGCCGCCCCAAACCTCAGTCCCGCCGGCACCATCTATTGGACTGACGGCCAGCGGCTATTTGCCTACGAACACGTTACCAACAACGCGGCCGCCGCGAAAAGTTCCTGGCCGCTGTGGCGCGCCAATCCACAGCACACCGGGCGGGTGAAAGTTCGTTGAATCCTGGTATCGTTCAATCGCGGATTGTCTTCCCGACAACGCTGGAACACTTTAACGACTGGACAACCCGACGATGAGACCAGAGCCGTTCGCGTCCGCCGTAGCCGGTTTTCAGATCGTGCCAGAATTCCACCTTGTCCGCGTCGGCTTCCCAGCACAGGAAAACCTCCTTGCCGCCGATGAGCGCCGGAAAATCCACCAGGCCGCGCGAACGATTCTTGATGAAAATCTCCCGCCGCTGGAACTCGGCGGTGTGCGCCAACCGGCTATTGAGTTCGCTTCAGGGCAAGCTTTAGAAAGTGTTTGGCTGGTGGAAACGAAGTGCCGGCTACCGGCGGGTGCGGCACGTGGGGCGAGCGGCCCACCGACTGGAACTGGAGTCCAAATGCATTGGCATAGTTTGGTGGTCATGCCCCGGCAACTGCGGATCGAGGATCCTGGCGCAATTTCTCACACGATGTATCGCGGCGACCGGCGCGAGCCGATTTTTGAGGACGCCCCCGACCGCCAGCGGTCGTCGCCACCTTGGGCGAAGTTTTCGCCCAGACGGACTGGCGGGTGCATGGGTATTGCCTGATGAATAATCATTTTAATTTGGTGGCGAGACGCCCGAGGCCGACTTGGTGCAGGCATGAGAGGGCTTATGAGCACCTACACAGTGCGGTTCAACCGGCGGCACAAACTGTGCGGCCACCTGTCCAGCGGACGTTACAAGTCGCACATCGTGGACGCAGCGGCAACGGCTATCTGCGGATGGCGTGCGATAATGTGCATTTGAATCCGGTGCGGGCAAAACTGCTGCGCGCCGCCGAGCCGGTGCGGGATTAGGTGTGTGGCAGTTGGCCGGACTATCTGAAGCCGCCGGAACGGCGTCCGCACTGGCTCCGGGCAAGCGCCGGCCTTTTTGTTTTCCCTGCGCCGTTTTTTGAGCCACTATACGGCCATGCTTGAAGATCGCGATTACATGAGGCAGCCGGAATATCCCGAGCCGCGCTGGCGGCCGCGCCTTGGTTTCCAATGGTCTTGGACCGTGGCACTGCTGGCCGCCTATGCCGTGGTGTTCGTCGTCAACAATCTGGTGATGGCGCAGTTTTTTCCGCGCAACGATTTTTTTTACCGATATCTCGCCTTGAGCGTGGAGGGCATCGAGCAGGGCTGCGTCTGGCAGTTGGTGACGTATCAGTTTCTCCACGCTGGCTGGATGCACATCCTACTAAACAGTTGGGCGATTTTTGTTTTCGGTCGCGAAGTGGAAGCCGTGCTCGGCGGTCGGAAATTTCTCGCGCTGGTGTTTTCCAGCGGCATCGTCGGTGGGGTGTTCCAAGTGCTGGTGGCGCTGCTTTGGCCGGAATACTTCGGGGGGGCGGTGGTGGGCGCCTCGGCCTGCGCCTTCGGCTTGGTCGCGGCGTTTGCGATGATTTTTCCCGAGCGCGAGTTGACCATGCTGATTCTGTTCGTCATTCCGGTTCATATGCGGGCGAAGACGCTGCTTGCCGTCTCGGCAGTGCTGGCGCTGACCGGTTTTGCCTTTCCGAATGTCATCATGCCCGGCGTGGCCCATGCCGCGCATCTCGGCGGCATGGCCATGGGCTGGTTTTTTGTGCGGAAGATTTTGCAGGGCGACTGGTCGCAACTGGAAGGCGCGTTGCGGCCCGCGGCAAAATCTTCTTTGCGCCGCCCGGCGGTTGAAGTGTTGGTGGAAAACAAATCCGCCGGTTTTGTGGAAAGCGAAGTGGATCCCATCCTCGACAAAATCTCCGCGCACGGCCTCCAGAGCCTCACGGCCCGCGAACGCGAAATCCTCGAAACGGCCCGCAAGCACATCCGCCGTTCTTGAATTCTTCCCCCCTCCAGCCCGCTGCCCGCCGCCGGCAGGCCATGCAGATGCTGCTCTTTTGCACGGCGCTGTGGTCCCTGAGCTTTCCCACGATGAAGGCGCTGGCGCTCACGCAGCAGGGACTGTTGCCTCAATCCGGCAGTTGGTTTTTCAGTTCGTTGAGTGTGCTGTGCCGTTTCGGCCTGGCTGGGCTGCTGGTGGTGCCCTTTGCCTGGCGGCAATTGCGCGGCTTGGGCCGGTTGGAACTGGAGCAGGGGATGGTGCTGGCGCTTTTCGGCGGTGCCGGGATTTTGTTGCAGATGGATGGCCTGGCTTACACGCCGGCATCCACTTCGGCGTTTCTGACGCAGGCCTACTGTGTTTTCATTCCCGTCTGGCTGGCGCTGCTGCACCGGCAATGGCCGTCGCCAAAAACCTTGTTGTGCATCGCGCTGGTCGTCGCCGGGGTGGTGGTGCTGGCCGGAGTTAATTTCCATTTTCTCAAGCTCGGCCGCGGCGAACAGGAAACCTTGCTGGCTTCGCTGCTGTTCACCGGCCAGATTCTCGGCCTGAACCATCCGCGCTACGCGGGCAACCGCACGCTGGCTTTCACCTGCGTGATGCTGCTGGGCACGGCGCTGGTGATCGCGCCGCTGGTCTGCGCCACCGCGCCGGATGCGGCGGCCTGTCTGCGCGCCTACGCGTCGCCGGCGGCCTGCGGTTTTCTGGCGCTGCTCATTTTGTTTTGCACGCTGGGCGCCTTTATTCTGATGAACCACTGGCAACGCTATGTCAATGCGACGGAGGCGGGCTTGATTTACTGCGCCGAGCCGGTTTTTGCGAGCCTGCTGGCGCTGTTTCTGCCGGCCCTGTTTTCCAGGTGGGCTGGCATCGGCTATGCCAATGAAACCCTTTCCGTCCGTCTGCTGGCCGGTGGCGGCCTGATTACCGCCGCGAACGTCCTGTTGCAATCGCGCTGGCTGGAGGGAAAGGCGATTGATCGAGAGCCGGTGAATCCCTGAATCGGGCTTCGTCCGCGCCGGCGGGATTTTCCAGTTCAGCGATTTAACATTTCAACGATTTAATGGTTGGTTTATCCTCAACCCATGATTACGCGTTATTCGCGCCCCGATATGCGGGCGATTTGGACGGACGAAAACAAGCTGAAGATCTGGCTGCAGATCGAACTGCTGGCCAGCGCGGCGCTGGTGAAGGAGAAAATCGTTCCCGCGAAAGATTTCGCCAAAATCAAGGCGGGTTGCGACCAATGGTTCGCCGATCTGCCCGGTCTCGTCGCCCGCCAGCGCGAATTGGAAAAAGTTCTCAACCATGACGTGATCGGCTTCACCACCGCCGTTGCCGAGGTCATTAACGACAATGCGAGCCGCTGGTTTCATTTCGGCCTGACGAGCAGCGACGTGGGCGACACTTGTTACGCGGTGCAAATGCAGCAGAGCGCGGATATCCTGATTGCCGACGTTGAGAAACTGCTGCCCGTGATCGCCCGGCGCGCGAACGAGCACAAGTTCACGCCGTGCATGGGCCGCAGTCACGGCATCCACGGCGAACCGACGACGTTCGGTTTGAAGCTGGCGCTGATGCACGACGAGTTTTCCCGCGCGTTGCGCCGATTGGAAACCGTGCGCGAAGTGGTGTCGGTCGGGAAAATCTCCGGCGCCGTCGGCACCAGCGCGCATTTGTCGCCGCGCGTCGAGGCGTTTGTCTGCAAAAAACTGGGCCTGAGGCCCGCGCCCATCGCCACGCAAGTGGTGCAGCGCGACATCCACGCCGAGTTTCAACTGGCACTGGCCCTAGTCGGCGCGAGCATCGAACGCTGGGCCGTCGAGTTCCGCCATCTGCAACGCACCGAAGTCCTCGAAGCGGAGGAGCCGTTCACCCCGGGGCAGAAAGGTTCCAGCGCCATGCCGCACAAGCGGAATCCGATCACTTGGGAACGCCTCACCGGCCTTGCGCGCGTGCTGCGCGGCAACGCCCTGGCGGCGCTGGAAAACGTGGCGCTGTGGCACGAGCGGGATATTTCGCATTCGTCCGTCGAGCGGATTATTTTCCCCGACTCCTGCACGCTGCTGGATTATATGCTCGGCCTGCTGACCCGGCTGATGGATGGCATCGTGGTCTATCCGGCGAACATGAGGAAAAACATCGGCCTTTCGCTGGGCATGTGGAACAGCCAGACCGTCCTGCTGGCGCTGATCAGGAAAGGTCTGACGCGCGAGGCCGCCTACAAGCTCTGCCAGGAGGCGGCGATGAAAACCTGGGCGGTCAAGCACGCCGGCCGCGACGATGCGGATTTCGTGGCGCAGCTCCAGGCCGATCCCGCTGTGGCGAAATATTTTCAGGCCGGCGAACTGGAAAAGCTGTGCTCGTTGGAGTTTCATTTCAAGGAGGTTGGTGCGCGGTTCAAGAAGCTGGGTTTGTGAGGTGGGTCAAGGGGTTTCAACTTCATTTTATCCATTCGCTCAATCCCATCTCTGCTCTTTTGCATCAGTTCGCGCTGTCCGATGAAATAAAGGAAACCGAAATCGTCCGGTCGGCGTCTGGCTGAAAGAATTATGTTTGGTCGATTCAAGCTTCCTGTTTGGACCTTGCCGCTGGCCATTGCCGTGCTCGTCGCGGTGCTGGGCGTGTGGGGCCATGCCCGGTTGCGCGAGACCATCGAGAACGGATTGCAGGCACAATTGACCGCGACCTTGAAGGCGAATGTCACCGCGCTCGGCATCTGGTCCATGAACCAGACGCGGCTGGCGACCGCGCTGGCCGAAGATCCGGAGGTGCGAACGCTCGCCGTGCGGATGCTGGAAAATCCCCGCGCCGCGCACCGCGACTTTCAGCCGATGCCGGACTGGGAGCGGTTCCTGGCCGAGCTGAAGCCGCGCCTGCCGCAACTGGGCTATGAGGTCGCGCAACTGGTGGCCACGAATTTCCAGGTGGTCGCCACTTCGCAGCGGCTGCAAGGGCCGGGCAACTTGATGGTGTCCGACGCGCACACCAACAAATTTGCCCAACTGTTCGCCACCGGCCAGCCGGTCATCATCACGCCGTTCAAGCCGGAGCTGCTGGAACAGCGGCGCCTGGCCAGAAACCTTTCGGTCCGGCTGCGCACGAACAGTCCGCCCCGCCTCAACCATGCGGCGGCGCTGAACGCCGGCCGCCCCCGCCGCGGCGACATTTCGCTGATGCAGGTGGCGGCACCGGTGCGCAACGCGGCCCATGAGGTCGTCGGGGCACTGGCCCTCATCATTGATCCCGACAAGGAATTTTCCCGCATCCTCTCGGTCGCCCGTTCGGGCGAATCCGGCGAGACTTATGCGTTTGACCAGACCGGGCTGATGATTTCGCACAGCCGGTTTGACGACCAGCTCCGGCGGATCGGCCTGCTGGATCCGACCAACGCCACCTCGGCCTTGAACCTGCGTCTGCATGACCCCGGCGGTGACTTGACCCGCGGTTATTTGAACACGGACAGCGAGGTGAGCGCGCGGCCGCTGATCCGGCTGGTGGCCAGCGCGGTGGATGGCGAGGATGAAGTGGATGTGACGCCGTCGCGCGACTATCGCGGCGTGCCGGTGGTGGGCGCCTCGTGCTGGCTGCCGGAATATGGTTTTGGCGTGGCCACGCAGATTGACGCGGACGAGGCGTATCGGTCGCTGCGCGTGCTGCAACTGGTCTTTGTGGTGCTGATCCTGTTTTTGCTGCTGTGCGCCACGGCGCTGTTTGTTTTTTCCTGCGCAAACCTTGCGTGGCGACGGCGGTTGAACGAGGCGGAACTGAAATTGAAACAGCTTGGCCAATACACACTGGAGGAAAAAATCGGCGAAGGCGGCATGGGCGTGGTCTATCGCGCGCGGCACGCGTTGATGCGGCGCGACACGGCGGTGAAGCTCCTGTCCGCCGGGCTGGCCGATCCGGCCGCCGTGGCGCGGTTCGAGCGCGAAGTCTGCCTGACCTGCCAGCTCACCCATCCGAACACCATCCAGGTTTATGACTACGGCCACACGCCGGACGGGATTTTTTACTACGCGATGGAATTTCTGCGGGGCATGAATCTGCATGATCTGGTGGCTCGCCACGGGCCGTTGCCGGAGGGCCGGGTGGTCCACATCCTGGCGCAGGTCTGCGATTCGCTGGCCGAGGCGCACGCGCTGGGGCTGATCCATCGCGACATCAAGCCGGCGAATGTTTTTCTCTGCCGGCGCGGTGGGATGGCGGATTTTGTCAAGGTGCTGGATTTCGGCCTGATCCATGAATTTCGCGCCGCAGCCGGCCCCGGGGTAAAACCGGTCGGCGGGCCGGTGATCGAGGGCACCCCGTTGTTTCTTCCGCCCGAGGCCATCAATGGCATGGGCGCGGTTGACCCGCGCAGTGATTTGTATTCCGTCGGCGCGCTGGGTTATTATTTGCTGACCGGACAGTATATTTTTGAGGCCAACAACGTCGCGGAGGTCTATGACAAGCAGATCACCGTATTGCCGATGCCGCCCAGCCAGCGAACCGGTCAACCGGTCAGCCGGGAAATGGAGGAACTGCTTTTACGCTGTTTGGAAAAAGATCCCATGCAACGCCCGCATTCCGCGCAGGAACTTGTGGCCGCATTGCGGGCCACGCCGTGGGCGGCGGTTTGGACCCCGGAATTGCGCGCGGCCTGGTGGGAGGCTTGGGAAAATCCCGCGCCTGCCACCGAATCCGTCAGGATGTTCGACGCCCCGATGCCGACCGTGCGGATTGACTTGGCGACCCGGATGGAGTAGCCGGGCGTAAACGGCCGGTGATAAATCTTGCCTTTGGCGGTTGATTCCTTAAATTGTCCGACCGTTTTTTAATTATGCAACTCAACTCCTTTTCCGCAGTTCTGGCGCAGGCGGCGCCGGCACCCCAGGCTCCCACCGGGGTGCAGGGCATCATGAACAGCCCGATCCCGATGATGGTCCTGGTCGGCATCATTTTCTATTTCATCCTCTTCCGGCCGCAGCAGAAGCGCGCCAAAGAGCAGCGGTTGATGCTGGAAAAGCTCAAGTCGGGCGACGACGTGCTCACCGCCGCCGGCATTGTCGGCACCGTCATCACCGTCAAGGACAAGACCGTGACGCTGCGCTCTGGCGACGCGAAGTTCGAAGTCACCAAGGGTTCCATCACCGAAATCATTGCCGCCGGCACGCCCGCCAAAGCTTAATCCGCCATGAACAAAAACAACAATCTGGGCCGGTTCCTGTTGGTCATCGCCATCATCGCGTGGGCGCTGTATGAGGTTTATCCGCCGACGGCGCGCGATCTGGTGGAGCAGTTTGCCAGCCGTGCGCAATTCCATGACGCGGCGTTCACCAACATCCTCGCGCAGACCGCCGCGCTGCAAAAGGCCGGCACGAACGAGTTTGCGGCGCTCCAGCTCGCGACGGGCACGAATGACTTGCAGAAATATTTTCCGCAGCTCGGCGGGCAGAACCAGGTGCACCCGAATCTGTTCATCCTGAACCGGCTCCAGCGCGAGGCGGCCGGCAAGATCAAGCTCGGCCTGGATTTGCAGGGCGGCACGTCCTTCCTCGTGGAGATGGACACGAACGTGCTGTTGGCGGCAGACAGCACGAACAATTTCCGGCAGGCCTCGGAAGTGACCAGCGCCGCGCTGTCGCAGGCCGTCGAGGTGTTGCGCAAGCGGATTGACAAGTTCGGCGTGGCGGAGCCGATCATCCAGTCCGCCGGCGGCAACCGCATTCTCATCCAGTTGCCCGGTCTGTCCCAGTCAGACAAAGACAGCGCGAAGAAGACCATCCAGCAGACGGCGTTCCTCGAATTTCGCATGGTCAAGGATGACAGCGCGGAAATCATCAAGAACGGCGATCCGATTCCCTACGGCTATGTGCTGATGAAGCATGTGGACCAGCGGGCGGATGGCACCTCGCATCTGGAAGAGTATGTTGTCAAGAAGACCCCGGAAAACAATTTGAAAGGCGACATCATCAAGAGTGCGTATGTGTCGCGCGACAATCTGGGGCAGCCGGAAATCAATTTTGAACTGACCAGCGACGGCGCCAAACGCTTTGGCGAGACCACGCGCGAAAATGTCGGCCACCAACTGGCCATCATCCTGGACGGCGAACTGTATTCCGCGCCCAACATCAAATCACCCATTGAGACCGGCAACGGCCAGATCACCGGCAGTTACACGATCGAACAGGCGCTGGAACTGGCGAACGTGCTGCAAAACCCGTTGAAAGCGCCGTTGAAGATCGTTTATTCCAGCGACGTGGACCCGACGCTCGGCAAGGACTCGATTCAGAGCGGCATCAAGGCTTCGATTTACGGCGTGGTGTTCGTCTCCGGTTTCATGCTGGTTTATTATCTGTTCGCCGGTCTCGCCGCGAACGTCGCGCTCGTCACCAACATCATCATTTTGCTCGGCGTGATGTGCTCGGTCGGCACCACGTTCACGCTGCCCGGCATCGCCGGCGCTGTGTTGACCGTCGGCATGGCGGTGGACGCGAACGTGTTGATCTACGAACGCATCCGCGAGGAACTCGCGAAGGGCAAATCCCTGCGCGGCGCGATTGACGCCGGCTACGCGCGGGCTTTCGGCACCATTTTTGATTCGCACGTCACCACGCTGATCTCGTCCATCATCCTGATCTTCATGGGCACCGGCGAAATCAAGGGCTTCGGCGTGACGCTGACCATCGGCGTGGCGGCGAGCCTGTTCACCGCGCTGGTCGTGACCCGGCTCATCTTCAACTTCATGATTGACCGCAACATCATGAAATCCATGCCGATGCTGCACCTCATCCGCAGCGCCAAGGTCAATTTCATGGGCGTGGCCAAGCCGCTGTTCATCGTGACGTGGCTGTTTGTCATCGGCTCGCTGGCCTTCGGTGGTTATAGCGCAATGCAAGGAAAGAAACTGTTCGGCGTGGATTTTATGGGCGGCGACAGCGGCGTTTATGGCTTCGTGCAGAAACCCGACGTGGACAAAGTCCGCTCCGTGCTGGCCGCCATTGGCGAGAAGGATGCGCAGATCCAATATCAAAAAGACGCGGGCGGCGGGATCGAAACGTTGCGCGTCACCGCCGGCAGCGGCTCAATGGAAAAAGTCCAGGCGGCGCTGGCCAAAGGTCTGCCGGCGGCTCAGTTCAAACTGATCGCGAGCCAGCAGGTTGGCGCGACGATGGGCAAGGAAATCCAGCAGTCGGCCATCGTGGCCTCGCTGCTCGCGATGTTCGGCATTCTGGTCTATGTGGCGTTCCGCTACGAATTTTCGTTCGCCGTGGCCGCTGTCATCGCGGTGTTCCACGACGTGCTGCTGACCGTCGGCGCGTATTGCCTCGCCAACGCCGCGTCCGGCCGGCAGTTCAACGCCACGGTCGTCGCGGCGGTGTTGACGATCATCGGCTTTTCGATCAACGACAAGATCGTCATTTTCGACCGCATCCGCGAGCAGTTGAAGCTCGGCGTGCGCGGGTCGTTCAAGGACATCATCAACTTGTCGCTGAACCAGACTTTGAGCCGCACGATCATCACCAGCGGCACGGTGTTCCTGGCCACGCTTTCGCTGTTCATCTTCGGCGGCGGCGTGATCAACGATTTCGCCTTCACGTTCCTGGTCGGCATCATCACCGGCACCTATTCGTCCATCTTCATCGCCAGCGTCATCGTATTGTGGTGGCACAAGGGCGAGCGGCCAAATATCGGCGGCTCGCAGGTGCGCGTGCCGCAAAACAATCAGGCCCCGGCAAAGGCCTGAAGAATTTGCAATTTGCGAATGACGATTGGATTTGCAGTTCGCGCGTAAATCGTAAATCGTAAATCGTAAATGACCGTCATCACCCCCTGGCATTGGGCGGGTTTCATCCTGTTCGTGTTGGTCTGTATTGCCGTGGACATGGGCGCGTTCAACCGGCGTGCCCGGGCCGTCACGTTTCGCGAAGCGTTGAGCTGGAGCGCGGTGTGGTTGGCGCTGGCGCTGCTGTTCGCCGGCCTGCTCATTCCTTGGCGCGGGCGAGAGGAGGCCACGGAATTCGTCACCGGCTACCTCATCGAACTGTCGCTCTCGCTCGACAACATCCTCGTCATTGCGCTCATCTTTGCCGCGTTCAAAGTGCCGGCGGCATACCAGCGGCGCGTGCTGGTCTGGGGCATCCTCGGCGCGCTGGTCATGCGCGGCGCGATGATCGGCGTGGGTGCGGCGCTTGTGCAAAACTTTAGCTGGGTGCTTTATGTGTTCGGCGCCTTTCTCGTCGTCACCGGCGTCAAAATGTTTTTTGCAAAGCACCGTGACGTTGACCCGGAGCGGAATCCCGTCATCCGCTTTGCGCGAAAACTGTTTCCGATTTCCCCGGCGATGGAAGGCCAGAATTTCACCACACGCCTCAACGGGCGGCATGCGCTCACGCCGCTGGCGCTGGTGCTGCTGCTCGTCGAGACGACAGATTTGATTTTCGCCGTGGATTCCGTGCCGGCGGTTTTTGCCGTGACCCAGAAGGCGTTCATCGTTTTCACCTCCAACGTGTTTGCCGTGCTGGGGCTGCGCTCGCTGTATTTCCTGCTGGCCGGCGCGCTGGGAATGTTTCGTTACCTCACCGCCGGCCTGGCGATTGTGCTGGTTTTCATCGGCGTGAAAATGCTGCTCGCGCCGCACGGCAGCCATGAATCGAAATGGTTTCAGGTTGAAATCCCGACCGTGACCTCGCTGCTCGGCGTCGCGGCGATTCTGGCGGTGGCCATTGCGCTGTCCGTCACCGCCGCGCGCCGCGAGGGAAAAATCAGCCACAGTTAAACACAGATGCGCACAGATAAAAACCGCAAGTCTCCGCAGATGGCGCAGATTATCGCAGATAAAACCTGTGTTGAAAAGTCTGCGTCAATCTGCGAATCTGCGGATAAAAGTTTTCATCTATGGCCATCTGTGGCCATCTGTGGCTAAATAAAATGAAATTCCGCTGGACGATTGCACCACCGCAGCCGCTGCTTGCGGAAACGCTCGCCGCGCAGATGAAATTTTCACCACTGCTCGCGCAATGTCTGATTAATCGCGGTCACAGCGAAGTTCCGGCCATCGAAAGTTTTCTCTCGCCCCGCCTGAAAAATCTCGCCGACCCGTTCCTGCTGCCAAACATGGCCGCCGCCGTCGAACGCCTGCTGCTTGCGCATGGACGCGACGAAACGCTCGTCATCTTTGGCGATTATGACGTGGACGGGGTGACTTCCACGACGCTGCTGCTGGAAGTTTTGAGAAAACTCGGCTGGCGCGTGGACGCCTATCTGCCGCACCGCATGGATGAAGGTTACGGCCTGAGCCGCGACGGCGTGGAAAACTGCCTGAAAAAATTTCCGGTCAAACTGCTGCTCGCCGTGGACTGCGGCTCAACCGCCGTGGAAACCATCGCGTGGCTGCGCGAGCAAGATGTGGATGTCATTGTCCTTGACCATCATCAGGTTTCCCATCCGCCGCCCGCCGCCGTGGCGCTGGTCAATCCGCAGATCTCAACTCTCAACCAGCAACCATCAACTGCCTTCACCGAGCTTTGCTCGGCAGGCCTCGCGTTCAAGCTCGCTCACGCCTTGCTCAAGCGCGGTCGCGAAGCCGGCCTGCCCGGCGCGGCGGAGTTTGATTTGAAGCCGCTTTTGGATTTGGTCGCGCTGGGCACGATTGCCGACCTGGTTCCCCTCACCGGCGAAAACCGGATTCTCGTCACCGCCGGATTGGAAAATCTGAACACGACGAAGCGACCTGGCATCGTCGCGCTGAAGCAGGTCGCGCAATCGCCGGCAAAGCTCGGCACGCACGATGTCGGCTTCCAGCTTGCGCCGCGTTTGAATGCTTCCGGGCGATTGGAGACGGCGGAGGAATCGCTGCACCTCCTGCTGGCGGAGACTGTGGACGCGGCGCTGCCACTGGCGCAAAATCTGGATGCCCGAAACCGCGAACGCCAGAAGATCGAGCGCGGCATCACGGATGAAGTCACCGGCGTGGTGCGCGCGAAGTTTGACGCGGAGGAGGATTTTGTCATTGTCGAGGGCCGGTTGCTCTGGCACATCGGCGTGGTCGGCATCGTGGCGTCGCGGGTGTTGCAGGAATTTTACCGCCCGACGATCATCTTCGGTGGCGACGCGGAATGGTGGCGCGGTTCGGGTCGCAGCGTCGTTGGTTTTGATCTCGCGGCGGCGTTGCGCGAATGCAATGACTTGCTGGTGCGTCACGGTGGTCACGCAATGGCGGCGGGCTTGACGATTGCGCCGGACAAGGTGGATATGTTCCGCGCCCGCCTGAACGACATCGCCCGGCGCACGTTGAAGCGGGAAGATTTGCAGCCGCCGTTGCGGCTGGATGCGGAAGTCGGATTGAACGAAATCACTCTGGAATCATTGGCGGAACTGGAACAGTTGAAGCCGATGGGACAGGGGAATCCGGCGGTGCAATTCTGCGCACGCAATCTTACCCAGACAAAACCGCCGCTGCGAATGGGCGCAAACAAGCAGCACGTCAAGCTTTGGGTGACGGACGGAGGGGGGACGCATGAGGCCGTCTGGTGGAACGCGGGCGCGCTGCCGGACGGGAGATTTGACCTGGCGTTTGCGCCCGGCGTGAACGAGTTCAACGGCCAGACTGCGGCGCAGTTGAAAGTTTTGGACTGGCAAGCGGCATAAAATCCTCCGAAACACCTCGCCCACTTGCCCGCTGGACGCCGGATTGGCCAGCCTGTATGAGCTAGAGCGTATTAAATGAAACTATAGCCACATGAGGCGAACCAGTCACGGAAGCCCACGGCGGCACGTTGCCGGGCGCAGGCCGAACGAAACCACCCGCCATCAGCATAAGGTCCGTCAATGGCCGCACGGTGATGGTTTATCGCGGCCAAAAAGTTGCCGCCGGCAAGACGGGCGCGTGATCAGGGAAAATGTTCCCGGAGCCACCGCCGAATTGAATCAGTCGCTCGCCGGTCCGGCCGGCTGAACAGCTATTTGCTGCCCGGTTTCACGGCGGGGATTTGTTGCAGGTCGGCGGGAAGATTATTTGGATCAAACGCCTCGATCTGAAGCGAAATGAGGCTGAATTGCGGCACGCCGAGTCGTGCCTGACCGTTGGAACGGTCCACCATCATTGCCACGCCGGCGACCAAGCCGGCGTTGGCCCGCACGATGTCAATGGTCTCCTGCACGCGACCGCCTTTGGTGACGACATCCTCAACGACGAGGATCTTTTCGCCGGGCGCGATTTTGAACCCGCGCCGCAAAACCAATTTGCCGTCCTCCTTTTCCACGAAAATGAAGCGCACCCCAAGTTGCCGCGCCACTTCCTGACCGATGACGAGTCCGCCCATCGCGGGTGAAACGACGGTGACCGCACCGAGTGATTTTACTTTGGCCGCCAGCGCCGCGCCGAGCTTTTCGACGACGGGCATTTGCTGGAGCGCAAGGGCGCATTGAAAAAACTGGCGGCTATGCAGCCCGCTGCGGAGGATGAAATGGCCATCGAGCAGCGCGCCGCAGTCGCGGAAAACTTCCAGAACGTCGTCTTGCGTCATGGGAAGAGTTTCAAGTTTTAAGTTTCAAGTTTCAAGTCAATCCGCAGCGGGAGCGGATGGTTAGTTTGCCCATCCTGTTTGAAAATCTGTGCAATCCGCGAAATCTGCGGCTAACATGCGCGCGTGCCGAAGTGGATCAAGTTTATCATCGCCATCCTGCTGCTGCCGGTTTGCGCCGGGGCGGCGCGGGCGCTCTGGCTGGTGCTACGCGCCGGCTACGGTGCGGACACGGTCTGGATTCCGCTGCTGGCGGGCGCGGCGTGCTGGGTCGTGATTTTTCTGTGGTTGCCGAAGCCGATGTGGATTTATGTCCTCGGCCACGAACTGACGCACGCACTTTGGACGTGGCTGTTCGGCGGGCAGGTCAAGAAAATGAAAATCACCTCGTCCGGCGGGCACGTCGTCATTTCCAAGACCAATTTTCTCATTACGCTGGCGCCGTATTTCTTTCCGCTCTACGCCGTGATCGTCGTCGGTGTATTTGCGCTGGGCAACTTGATTTGGAACTGGCGCGACTATCTCATCTGGTTCCATCTGTGTGTCGGCGCGGCGTATGCCTTTCACGTGACGCTGACGTTTCACACCTTGCAGACGCGGCAATCGGACGTCACCTCGCAGGGCTATTTGTTTTCCGCCGTGGTCATTTTTCTCGGCAATGCGTGCGTATTGCTGTTTGGCATCCCCTTGCTGACAGCCCGCGTCGGCTTCCTGAATTCGCTGGGCTGGTGGCTGGAAAGCACCGGCCGGCTTTTGCACTGGCTCCAACGCGTGATTTAACCGGCCAAAAATTGTCTGCAATTCAGTCTTGAAATGGCACCACCTTTAGATTCATCCTGCACGCCACGTTATGGATCTAGCCGACATCTTGGGACGCGAACAGATTGTGACCGAACTTAAAGCCACCAATCGCTGGGAAGCGATTGATGAACTGATTGGCAACTTGGTCGCCTCCGGCAAGATTCAGGCCGCCGACCGCGACGCCGTGACCGCCGCCGTCAAGAAGCGCGAAACCTCCATGTCCACGGGCATCGGCTTCGGTATCGGCATTCCGCACGCCTCGACGGATTTGATTTTTGAAGTGGTCGGCGCGCTCGGACGGTCGGGCAAAGGCGTCAATTTTGACGCGCTCGACAACCAGCCGGTGAAGCTCGTCATGCTCTTTCTCGTTCCGCAGGGACAATTTCAGAAACATCTCCACACCCTCGCCAACATCGCAAAACTCCTCCACAAGGCCGATTTCCGCGAAGCCCTTGAAAAATCCCCCGATGCCGACGCCATGCTCGCCGTCATCCGCGAACACGGGAAAAAGTGATTTGCTCCATCACGAAAGTCACGACCACACGAAAAATGTGCTATGGGGTCGTTCTTTCTTTCGTGTGTTTCGTGTGTTTCGCGGTTAAATTTCCACCGTGTTGCCTCACAAGAAAATCGAATCCGCTTTGCAAACCGCCGTCCGCGCCGTGCTGCCGGACTTGTCGCGCCAAAGCGAAACGATGGCGGACGCCGATATTTCAAAAGTCTTGGTCCGTCCCTGCCCCGATCCTAAATTTGGTGATTACCAAAGCAACGCGCTCATGGCGCTGGCCAAAACGAGCAAACTCAATCCGCGCCAGCTTGCCACCGATGTGGTGGCGAAGCTCGACGTCTCCGCCGTTTGCGAAAAAGTGGAAATCGCCGGTGCCGGCTTTTTGAATTTCCGGCTGAAAAATTCCGCGCTCGCGCAAACGCTCAACTCCGCCGCCGCCGGCGAACATCTGTTTTTCGACAAAGCCGCGCAGCCAAAAACGGTCGTCATTGATTTCAGTTCGCCGAACGTCGCCAAACCGATGCATGTCGGCCATATCCGTTCCACCGGCATCGGGGACGCGCTCCAACGGACCTTGCGACTGCTCGGCCATCGCGTCATCAGCGACAACCACATCGGCGACTGGGGCACACAATTCGGGAAACTGCTGCTCGGTTGGAAACAAATCTTGAACCGCACCGATCTTGAGCGCGACGCCATTGCCGAACTCGAACGGCTTTACAAAATCATCAACGCCGAGTGCGATGCGAATTCGGCGCGGCTCGCAGAAGCAAAATCCGAGCTGGTGAAGCTCCAGGCCGGGGACGCCGAAAACACCGCGATTTGGAAGGAGATGATTGCGCTGTCGCAAAAACAGTTCGACGCGATTTACGGCCGGCTCGGCGTGAAGTTTGATTTTGCGCTGGGCGAAAGTTTTTACAATCCGTGGCTTGGCGAGGTCGTCACCGATTTACTCACACGCGGCATCGCGCGGGAAAGCGAAGGCGCGGCGGGCGTGTTCAGCGACGGCTCGCTGCCGCCGAAGGAAGACCCGTTTCTCGTCAACCGCGACGGCGAATGGATTCCCGACCCGGCGCTGGTGCGCAAGAGCGACGGCGGTTTCAACTACATGACCACGGATTTGGCGACGATTGATTATCGACTGAAAACTTGGGCGCCGGACGAAATCAACTATGTCGTGGACGACCGGCAAGCCGGCCATTTCAAAAAATTGTTCCTGACATTCGCGCGCTGGCAACCGGACGCGGCGAAGAAGGTGAAATTGGTCCACGTCGGTTTCGGCAAAATCATGGGCGAGGATGGCAAGCCATTCAAGACACGCAGCGGCGACACCGTGAAACTCGGCGACTTGCTGGATGAGGCTGAAGAACGCGCCTACACAATTGTGTCCGAAAAAAGCCCGGAGCTGCCCGAAGCGCAGCGCAGGGAAATCGCCCGTGTCATCGGTCTCGGTGCGGTGAAATACGCCGACCTGCTGCCGAACCGCCAGAGCGACTACATTTTCAGTTGGGACAAAATGCTCGCGCTGCAAGGCAACACCGCGCCGTATTTGGTTTACGCGTATGCACGGATTAAAAGCATTTTCAGGAAATTAGAAACAGCGAACAGCGAGCAGCGGACTTCGAACAGCCCGTTGGCGGCCGCCGAAGAACTCGCGCTCGCGAAACATCTGCTCAACTTTGGCATCACGCTCGAAGCCGTCGCGGAGGAGCTGCGCCCGAATTACCTCTGCAATTATCTTTTCGAGCTCGCTGGCAAATTCACTTCGTTCTACGAAAATTGCCCGGTGCTCAAGGCAGAAGATGCGGCGACAAAAAATTCGCGGCTCGCGCTGTGCGACCTGACGGCGCGCGTCTTGAAGCAGGGCTTGGAAACGCTCGGCATTGAAACCGTCGAGCAGATGTGATTCGTGAAATCGCTCACCGATCAACTTTGGTTTGAAGTGCCGGACCGGCGCGGCTTTGCGAACATCACCGAAACCGTCGCCGCGCTTGTCCGCAAAAGTGGCGTGCAGGAAGGACTTTGCCTAGTCAACGCCATGCACATCACGGCGAGCGTGTTCATCAACGACGATGAAAGCGGTTTGCTGCACGATTACGAAGTCTGGCTGGAACGCCTCGCGCCGCATGCGCCGACTTCCCAATATCAGCACAACCGCACCGGCGAGGACAACGCCGACGCGCACCTAAAACGCCAGATCATGGGCCGCGAAGTTGTCGTTGCCATCACGAAGGGCAGATTGGATTTCGGCCCGTGGGAACAAATCTTCTATGGCGAATTCGACGGCAACCGGCGCAAGCGCGTGCTTGTGAAAATCATCGGCGAGTGACACCGGCCGAAACATTTTCCGCATTGCTGCGCGGCACCGCGCCGCTCACCGCGCTTGCGCCGATGCAGGACGTGACGACGCTGCAATTCATGCGCGTCATTGACCGCTACGGCGGACCGGAAATTTATTGGACGGAATATTTTCGCGTCCATGGCGATTCGCGTCCGGAGAAATGGATTCTCGATTCCATCACTAAAAACCCGACCGGCAAACCGGTCGTCGCCCAGCTCATTGGCAACGACATTCCCGCGCTCGTCCGCAACGCCAAGCTGCTCCAGAAATTTCCCGTCGCGGCGATTGACCTGAATCTGGGCTGCCCCGCGCCCATCGTCTATCGCAAATGCGCCGGCGGCGGCCTGCTGCGCGAGCCGGCGAAAATCGACGCCATCCTCGGCGCGCTGCGCGACGCGGTGACAATTCCATTCACGGTAAAAACGCGCCTCGGCTTTGAGTCGGCGGCGGAGTTCGACGCGCTGCTGGCGCTGTTCGCCAAACATCCGATTGATTTGCTTACCGTCCACGCGCGAACGGTCAAACAAATGTATCGGCCCGGCGTGCGCTACGATTTGATTGCGCTAGCGGCGAAGCAAATGAAATGTCCGGTGCTGCTGAACGGAAATGTGTTCAGCGCGGCGCAGGCGAAACAGTTGCTCGCAGAAACGCAAGTGCGCGGCCTGATGATCGGGCGCGGCGCGATCCGCAATCCGTGGCTGTTCGACCAGATCCGCGCGGAATTGCGCGGCGACAAAATTAAATTGCCGACCGGTCGCGATGTGCTGGCATACATCCACGAACTGTGGGACAACGAAATCACGCCCGGCGTGAAGGAGTCGGCGCAGGTGCAGCGAATGAAAAAATTCATGAACTTCATCGGCGCGGGCATCGGCGAAAAATTCCTGCACGACATCCGACGGGTGGCGACGACGGCGGATTTTTGGCGCGTGTGCGGGGAATTTTTAGATCACAACGAACCGATGGAGCTGGAGCCAGCCCCGGCGGCAGATCCAAATTTAGCTGCCATTTTGTAATCACGGCAATCGAATCTGCCGGTTCCAGGCTTTGGCACCAAATTTTCAGTGCCAGCCATTTCTTTTCGGGGGTTTTAGTTTTGAATGCCGGATAAAAATTTGGGGGACGAGCAACAAGAACTGGACGAATTTCAAGGAACTTTCTATGCTGGCCCGCAAATGACCACCAACCCAAAGTCCCCAAAGTTTTCAAAACCATTTTTGTTTCGGGCCTGCGGTTCTGACGGGCGATGGCTCCGGGTCTGGCGTTGCGTTCTGTTATTTTCCATTCTGATGACGGTGCCTGGTTTGCAGGCTGGCCCGGTGCCGGCGCGCGCGCGGCTTTCGCTGGACGCCGGCTGGCGTTTCTGGCAGAACGACCCGGCGGATGCTGGCGATCGGTTGAAATACGACAATCTCAAATTTCTAATCCTGCCGGCGACGACGGAGTTCTTAAAAAATTCCGGGCCGGCTCAAGGGAGATTTCTTGGCGAAAAACCGCCCGGCGATATTTCCTATGCGCAAAACACTTTTGACGACAGCCAGTGGCGGGCGGTGAATTTGCCCCATGATTGGGCCATTGCCGGGCCGTTCAAACAGGAATATCCCGGTTCCACCGGCAAGTTGAAATGGTGGGGCGTGGGCTGGTATCGCAAGCATTTGGAAATTCCCGCCACGGACGCGGGACGGAAAATCTATCTGGACGTGGACGGGGCGATGGCTTACGCAACGGTCTGGTTGAACGGCCGGATGGTGGGCGGCTGGCCCTACGGCTACGCTTCGTGGCGGGTGGACCTGACGCCGTTTGTCAAATTCGGCGGGGACAATCTGCTGGCCATTCGGCTGGATAATCCGCCGGACTCCTCGCGCTGGTATCCGGGCGGCGGGATTTACCGTCATCTTTGGCTGGTCAAGACCGCGCCGGTGCATGTCGCGCACTGGGGAACTTTTGTCACCACGCCAGAAATCACCGCGAACGAGGCAACGGCAATGATCCAGGTGAAATTGGACAATGATTCGGATGCCGATGCCACCGTGACTTTGGACAGTCAGATCTTTGAATTGAACGCGGACGGTAGCCAAGGCAAACCGGTCCCGGCGGCCCCCCTACACAATCAGGAAATAAAAATAGCCGCGCACCAACCGGAAACGATGACCGCCGGAATCAAGTTCTCAAACCCGAAATTGTGGAGCCTGGAAAATCCGCAACGCTACGTCGTCGTCACCACCGTAACTCAGGACGGGAAGGAAATTGACCGCTACGAAACCCCCTTCGGCATCCGCACGATTCAATTCACGGCGGACCACGGATTTTTGCTGAACGGTCAGCGCGTGCCACTGCAGGGCGTGTGCGATCACCACGATCTCGGCGCTTTGGGCGCGGCGCTCAACAACCGTGCCCTGGAACGGCAGGTGGAGATTTTGAAAAGAATGGGCTGCAATGCCATTCGCACCAGTCACAATCCGCCCGCGCCCGAACTCCTGGAAATCTGCGACCGTCTGGGCCTGGTGGTGATGGACGAGGCGTTCGACTGCTGGCAACAAGGCAAAACGCCCAATGATTATAACATGCTTTTTGCCGACTGGCACGAGGCCGATGTGCGCGCGCTGGTGCGGCGCGACCGCAATCATCCGTGCGTGATTCTCTGGAGCATCGGCAATGAAGTGCCCGACCAGGACACACCGGCCGGGCCGCAACTTGCCGCCGAATTGCGCGACATTGTTCACAGCGAGGACACGACCCGGCCGGTGACGGCGGCGTGCGACCGGATTTCCTCGGGCTTCAACGAGTTTCACAAATCGCTGGATGTTTTTGGCTACAACTACAAGCCGATGCAATACGCTAAATTCCATGCCGCCAATCCAGGCCAGCCGCTCTTCGGCAGCGAGACCGCTTCGACCATCAGTTCGCGCGGCGTGTATTTCTTCCCGGTGGGCCACAACAAAGGCGGCGGCAAGGGAGATTTTCAAATGAGTTCCTACGATCTCTACGCGCCGCCGTGGGCGACCTCCCCGGACACGGAGTTTGCCGGGCAGGACCAAAATCCCTTTGTCGCCGGCGAGTTTGTCTGGACGGGTTTTGATTATCTGGGCGAGCCGACCCCCTACAACGGAGATTTGACCATCCTGTCGAATTTCAGCGACCCCGCCGCTGCCGCGAAAATGAAAGAGGAACTCGCGCGGCTCGGAAAAATTCCATCGCCGTCACGCAGCTCCTATTTTGGCATCATTGATCTTGCCGGCTTTCCCAAGGATCGTTTTTACCTTTACCAAGCGCGCTGGCGGCCGCAACTGCCCATGGCCCACATCCTGCCGCACTGGAACTGGCCGGAGCGCGTGGGCCAGATCACGCCGGTGCATGTTTACACCAGCGGCGACGCGGCGGAATTGTTCCTGAACGGCAAATCCCTCGGCCTGAAGAAAAAAGCCCCGTTCGAATACCGCCTGCGCTGGGATGACGTGGTTTACCAGCCCGGCGAATTGAGGGTGGTCGCCTATAAAAACGACAAACCATGGGCTACCGATGTCGTCCGCACAGCCGGCCCAGCGGCGAAGTTGTTGCTGCAACCCGACCGCCGCCGGATCAGCGCGGACGGTCAAGATTTGTCCTTCGTCACCGTGACTGTGGCGGATCAGCAAGGATTGTTCGTTCCGCGCAGCAAGAATCATATTCAGTTTTCGCTTGCCGGGCCGGGCGAAATCGCAGCCGTGGACAATGGCGACGCCACAAGCTTTGAGCCATTTCAAGCCTCGGAGCATGACGCGTTCAACGGCCTGGCCCTGGTCATCGTCGGCTCTGTCGCCGGTTCACAAGGCACCATCGTGCTCAAAGCGACCTCGCCCGGTTTGCGTCCGGCAGAAGTGGAAATCAAAACCAAAAACTAAAACATCCCATGCCTCATGCGCTCACCAGTAGCCCACAAATTCGGGACAAGGCCATTCGGGCTGCCGAAGAAAATTTATCTTATGACTGACGAATCAAAGCCGTCCACCAAAATCAAAACTACGACATTCTGGATGTTGCTGACCGTTGCCATGTTTACCTGCATTGTAGCGCGGGCCGGCGAAACGGCTGACCCCGCAGGCATTCTCAAAAAGCAGATTCCCGACAAGCTAGTGGTGCTGACTTTCGATGACGGTCCCGCCAGCCACTACAACGTGGTCGCGCCAATCTTAAAGCAGTTGGGATTTGGGGGTTCTTTTTATGTCTGCGACTTTGATTCCTTCCGCACACGCAAGGACTGGTATCTGACATGGCGACAGATGCGGGAGATGGCAAAAGACGGATTGGAAATCGGCAATCACACTAGCGGCCACGTTGGCGGTGCTGCCATCGGGTATTTCCTCACTATGGAAGACGCCTTGATTGCGAATGGCGTTCCAAAGCCAACCACCATCGCATGGCCGGTCTATGATTCCAACCCTAAAACCTACCCCGACCTTGCCGCGAACGGTTATATTTTCGGTCGCGGCGGCTACAAACGCCCTTATCGCCCGACCGTGGATAACCCATTCGATATTCCCGGAATGGAACCTAAAACGGTCGCGGATTTTGTCAAGACAGTGCGACAGGCCGCTGGCGGGCGAATTGTCGTCCTGACTTATCACGGGGTTCCCGACGTGGAGCATCCACCGGTCTCGTTGGCCCCGACCATTTTTCGAGCGCAGATGCAGTATCTCAAGGACAATCATTACAAGGTCATCGCGATGCGCGATCTGGCTGAATATATCGACCCGGTCAAGGCGGCAAAATTGCCGCCGACTTCGCGCGACTACAAGCCAACCGGCAAAGAACTGCTAGCCAGCGAAGAAAAACCCGCTGACAAAGTTGAGTTACTCGCCCCGCCCGCCAAAATGTCTTTAATAACAGTCACCAAGTTTGAAGAAAAATTGAGTTTGCCGGGAATGGTTATTCCGACGAATGGCGGAACAATCGTGCTGGACAGTGATTACGCGGTAAACATTCCCAAAGGCACAAGGGTCGAATTGCGCAACGAACTGTCCGGTCCCGGCAAAGTGGTCAAGACCGGTGCCGGCGAAGTGCGTTTGTGGAATACAAAAAACTCCTACAGCGGCGGCACGCTGGTTCACGGCGGCACGCTCACCGTTGAATTCAACGGCGGCGCGCTGGGCAGCGGACCTGTGACGCTGGAGGATGGGGCCACATTCAAGCTCGATGCTGTGAACGGGACCAATCCGTTTACCCTGAACGGAGGTGCGTTCGATGGCACCGGCCAGTGGAATGCGGACGTTCGGTTGAACGGCACGGTCTTGGTCAGCGGCTCTCTGATGCTTAATAATGAAAAGGGCCAAATCAGTGGCCCGGGTGGAATCATCATGGCCGGCAGCATCAATCAATGGGGAAACTATATGTGGGATGGAATCGTCACGCTGGCGGGGAACAATCGTTATGCTGGCCCAACAGTGGCGCGACTGGGCACGCTCGTTCTGGCCAAAGCGGCGGCACTGTATGGCGCTGACACGTCAAATTGGACAGCGGAAAATATCACCGTCCACAAGAGTGCGACGCTGGTGCTCAAGTGCGGCGGGCCGGGCGAATTCACCGCCGAGCAGGCCAATTTACTCGTAAAGCGGATCAACGATATTCGCAGCACAAACGGGCTGATGGCCGGAGCCATCCTGTGCCTCGACACCAGCAACGCAAAAGCTCCCATCGTGCTCAACACCGATCTCGCCGACGCTCCCGGACCGAATGGCGGCGGCTTTGATCTGAAGAAAACCGGCGATGGAAGCCTGGTGCTTGCTGGGGAAAATACATTTAACGGCCACACGCACATCGAGCGCGGAATGCTGAGCGTGAGTTCGCTCAACAGCGTTGGCAAAGGAAAAGCCACGCACAGCAGTCTCGGCGCGCCCACCGACGTGGAAACAGGCGAACTTTTACTGGGTGAAGGTGATGGCACCGTTCCGAAAGGCGATGGCGCTTGCGGCTTGATTTACACCGGCAACGGAGAAACTTCCGACCGGACTATGAATTTGGCCGGACGCGATTTCTCCGTGACCTTCGAGCAGGCCGGCACCGGTCTGCTCAAGTTGAACGGGCCGATTGCGATTTCCGGCTATGGTGCCAGCAAACAAATCACGCTTGGTGGCAACACCGCTGGTGCGGGCGAACTTGCGGCCAATCTTTTTGATCCTTATGACCGCGCGGGCAAAGCAAAGACGTCACTCACCAAAACCGGCACCGGCATCTGGACACTTTCCGGCATCAATACCCACACCGGCCCGACGGCGGTAAGACAGGGAACGCTTCGGCTTGCCACCGCCAAAAGTCTGGGGCCGACGGGGGATGTTCAAATCACCCAGGGCGCGAAGTTGGATCTGGATTTTAGTGGCGAGATAGTCATTGCCAAACTCACCATCAATGGCAAACCTCAACCATCGGGCAAATATTCAGCCGCCAACTGTCCAGCCATCACAGGAAAAGGAGCGCTCATTGTATGGTGAAGTCGCCCGGATGCTCATTTGGTATCATCCCCCGACTCCGAAGTTTTCAGCGTTTTGGCGTTAAACGAACCTTGAACATGGAAGAGTATCGGCCAATAACAAATGGTGCCTCGACCTTTCGTAGCAGATTTCTATGAAATAAAAATAGCTTGTATTAGGCACGCGCTTTGCTAAAAAAGGCTTTGCCAGTGATAATTCGATATTTCAAGCAGCTCGGCCAGTCGGTTCTCGCCTCGTTGATGGTCGTTGTCGTCTTGCTGCTGGACGCGATGGTGGCGTCTCCCGATCTGCACGAGCTGATTCACCACGACGCGGATACACCGGGCCACGAATGTGCCGTCACGATGCTTGCCCATGGCCAGGCGGATTCGCCGGTCGTGGATGTGGCCGCCATCCTGCCGGTGACTCCGGATGCATTTCTCCAGCCGGCCATGGTTTCCGCGTTCGTCGTCCGGGTGGAATCACTTCTGCCCGGCCGCGGCCCGCCAGTTTCGCTTCTCCCCTCCTGAAAGTTCCCGGTCTTAACGGATCGGATTTCGTCAGTTTTTTAACCTGAATTATTTCGGCGCCATGCCTTGGGACACGGGCCGTTTGGAGAATTGTGAAATTGTGCAGTCCTGAAAAATTTAACCGGCGGGTTGGCACCACACGCCACCAAAACCGCACACGCCACCAAAACCGCATGAGCGAACCGAGCAAAAATTGGTTGAGGCGGATGATCATCATTTCGTCACCCGCCTGCGTGCTGGCCTGCGTGCTGATGGCTGGTTGCGCGGTGGGACCGAATTTTAAGCGGCCGGCGGCCCCGGCGGTTGGCGATTATACCGACCATGCCCTCGGCGACACCGTCACCAGCACGAACGTCACCGGTGGCGAAGCCCAGCGCTTTGTCAAAGGGAGTGAGATCGCCGGCGACTGGTGGACGTTGTTTCATTCCCAGCCGCTCAATGAGTTGATTCAACTCGCGCTCACCAACAATCCTGATCTCAAGGCGGCGCAGGCGGCACTGACCGTGGCCTGGGAAAATGTCCTGGCGCAACGGGGCGCTTACTTTCCCAGCGTCACCGCCGGTTTCGCGGCGAGCCGCGCGAAGCAGTCGAGCATTCTGGCGCCGACCCCCAACTACCCGGTCGTGCCCCAGGAATTTCAATACAGCCTGTTCACCCCGCAGGTCAGCGTTGCGTATTCGCCTGATGTGTTTGGCTTGAACCGTCGCACGATGGAATCAGTGAAGGCACAAGAGGAAAACATTCGTTTTCAAATGATCGCGACCTATACCACGCTGACTGCGAATGTGGTAGTCACGGCGATTCAGGCGGGCGCGGTGCAGGCGCAGATTGATGCGACGCGCCAGATCATTGCTCTCAACTCGAACATGGTGGAAATCCTGCGCTATCAATACAAAAAAGGTTACGCCGGCCGGCTGGACGTGGTCGCGCAGGAATCGCAGCTCGCGCAAGTCACCGCCACGCTACCGCCGCTCATCAAGCAATCGGCACAACTGCGCGACCTGCTGGCGGTGCTGGCCGGCCGGTTCCCGAACCAGGCGCCGGCGGAAAAATTTGAGCTGGCCAGTTTGAAACTGCCGGAAGATTTGCCGGTGAGCCTGCCGTCGCAACTGGTGGCGCAGCGGCCGGACGTGCTCCAGGCCGAGGCCAACCTCCACGCGGCGAGCGCGCAGATCGGCATCGCCATCGCGAACCGGCTGCCGAACATCACGCTGACCGCCGATGCCGGCAGCACGGCGCTGGCGATTGACAAGGTGTTTTCGTCCGGCACGGGCTTTTGGGCTTTGGGCGCGGCGGCGATGGCACCGATTTTCCAAGGCGGCACGTTGCTACACCAGGAGCGCGCGGCGAAGGCCGCCTGCGTTCAGGCGGCGGAACAATATCGCAGCACGGTGCTGACCGCGTTCCAAAATGTCGCCGACACTTTGACGGCGCTGGAACAGGACGCGGAGGGCTTGAAGTCGGCGGCCACCGCCACCGATGACGCCCGGGAAACCCTGGATTTGTCCCAACGCCAATGGCACGACGGCTACATCAGCTATTTGGCGCTGTTGAGTGCAGAACAAGCCTATCAGCAAACCCGGATCAACCTTGTGCAGGCGCAGGCCAATCGTTATGCCGACACGGCGGCGTTGTTTCAGGCGCTGGGCGGCGGCTGGTGGCATCGCACGGATTTAACCAAGGAGAAAAAATGAAAAATAGCTTATTTTACGCGACCCCGTCGGCGGAATGGCCGGTTCAATTTCCGCGCACAATCGTCATTGCGATCATGGTGGTTGCAACGATCGTGTCGTTCACCGGCTGTTCATCCAAAGTTGACAACGGCGGACAAAATTCATCCGTGACGGTCAGTAACGTGACGTTGACGGCGGTGCAGCGACAGAAAATCCAGCTTTACACCGTCGCGCCGTCAAAATTTCACAAGGTGACGGAGACGACCGGCACGGTGGATTTCGACAATGACCAGTCCACCAGCGTGCTTGCGCCGTTCGGCGGGCCGGTGTCGAAACTGCTTGTTAATCCCGGCGACACGGTCAAAGCGGGCGACCCGTTGGCGCAAGTGGATTCACCGGACTTTGCGGCGGCCATCAGCGCGTATCGCAAGGCGCTCGCCACCGCCCAGACGCTGCGCCGCGTGGCCGACATGGACAAGGATTTGATCCAACACAACGGCGTGGCCCAGCGCGAAGAAGAGCAGGCCCAAACCGACGCCGCCAACGCCGAGGCGGACCGCGACGCGGCGCTGCAAACCCTCGTCTCGCTAAATCTTGATCCGCAAGTCATCAAAGACCTACAGGCTGGCAAGCCGGTTTCCCGGCCGGGCGGCCGGATCAATTCACCCATCGCGGGCACCGTGGTGGAAAAGCTTATCACGCCCGGCGAACTGCTGACGGCGGGCACCACGCCGTGTTTCACCGTGGCCGATCTTTCGCGCGTCTGGGTGATGACGCAAATTTTCGGCAGCGATCTCGCGTCAGTCAGCGTCGATGATCACGCCGAAGTCGTGAGCGGCATCGCGACAAATGAATTTTCCGGAACCGTGGACAACATTTCGGCGCTGGTGAATCCCGACACGCGTTCGGTGCTGGTGCGTGTGGTCGTCGAGAATCCGGGCGACTTTTTGAAAAAGCAAATGTATGTCCGCGTGCGAATCCAAGCGCGGCAGGAAACCTCCGGCCTGCTGGTCCCGGTGTCGGCGATTTTGCGTGACGATGAAAATCTGCCGTTTGTTTATGTCGCCGAAGCCGACGGCAGTTTCGCGCGGCGGCACGTGACTCTGGGTTATCGCACCGGCGACCAGTATGACATTTCCGACGGTCTGCACAGCGGCGAACAGATTGTGACCGACGGCGGCTTGTTTGTTCAATTCCTCCAAAACCAATGAGCAACTCGTCCGCCGGCAAATTCACAGCGGCCGTAGTGGCACAGGCGTCTCGCCTGTGTGTTTCAAAATCATCTTGTCACCGAAACTCGCAGGCGAGACGCCCGCGCCACTGCCGTTGCCGGAGCGGTTGCAACTATTGATATGAAATCTCCAGATCAGCCCGTTCCAAGCGAGCCGCCGCGCACGGCCTCGATGATGAACCGCGTCGTCGCGTCATCGTTGCGGCAGCGCTTTCTCGTCATCCTGCTGACATTCGTGTTGATCGGCGCGGGCACGCGGTCGCTGGAACGGTTGCCGGTGGACGCGTATCCCGATCTTTCGCCGCCGTTGGTCGAGATCATCACGCAATGGCCCGGCCACGCCGCCGAGGAAGTGGAACGTCTCATAACGGTGCCCGTCGAAGTCGGGATGAACGGCATTCCGAAGATGACCACGCAGCGTTCCATTTCGCTTTATGGTTTGTCCGATGTCATCCTCACCTATCACCACGGCACCGACAACAACTTCGCCCGGCAGGAAGTTTTCAACCGGCTGTCCAGTCTGACGCTGCCAAGCGGCGTGACGCCGTCGGTGTCGCCGTTGTCTTCGCCTTCGGGCCTGATCTATCGTTACGTCTTGCAAAGCTCCGACCGGTCGCCGATGGAACTCAAAACATTTGAGGAATGGATCATCGAACCGGCCTACAAATCTCTGGCTGGTGTGGCGGATGATTCCGGCTTTGGCGGCGGCACCATGCAATACCAGGTGCTGCTCGATCCGACGAAAATCGCCGGCGTGGGCCTGTCGGTCTTGCAAGTGGAAGCCGCGCTGTCAGCGAACAACGGCAATGCCGGCGGCGGATTTTATTCGCAAGGCGGACAGTTTTATTACGTCCGCGGCCTGGGCCGCCTGGAAACCTTGGAGGACATCGACAACGTGGTGCTGGCGGTGCATGACGGCACGCCGGTGTTGCTCAAGGACGTCGGCCGCGTCGTCATCGGCATCGCGCCGCGCCTCGGCGAGTTCGGCTTTGAAAAACAAGATGACTGCGTGGAAGGTGTCATCCTGTTGCGCACCGGCGATAAAACGCAAGACGTGCTCAAGCGCGTCGAGGCAAAAACGAAGGAACTCAACGAGCAAGTTTTGCCGAAGGATGTCAAAGTCGTGCCGTTCTATGACCGGACGGATTTGATCAAGCTGACGACGCAGGTCGTCGAGAAAAACCTGTTGCGCGGCATGTTGCTCGTCGTCGTGATCCTGATTTTTTTCCTCTACGATTTTCGCGCGGGCCTGATCGTCGCCATTACCATCCCGCTGTCGCTGCTGTTCGCGTTTGTTTGTCTCGATCTGCAAAACGCCTCGGCCAACCTGCTGTCCATCGGCGCGATTGATTTTGGCATTCTGGTGGATGGCGCGATTTTCATGGTCGAAAACATTTTCCGCCAGATCGCACTGCGCAAGGGCACGCCGCTCAACGTCATGGAAATCATCAAGGACGCCGCGGCGGAAGTGGACCGTCCGCTGTTTTACGCGGTGGCGGTGATCGTGGTGAGCTTCCTGCCGATTTACGTTTTGTCCGGGCCGTCCGGCACGCTGTTCAAGCCGATGGCCGACACGATGATTTTTGCGCTGGTCGGCTCCTTGATTGTCACACTGACCTTGCTGCCGGTGCTGTGTGCGTTGTTCATGCGCCACGGCGTGCGCGAGCGCCGCAACGCCGCGCTGGAAGCCATCAAATCAGTTTATATCAAAGGCCTCGATTTCAGCCTGGCGCATCCGTGGGCCACGACGTTCGCCTCGGCGCTGCTGCTGGCCGGTTCGCTACTGCTCGTGCCGCGCATCGGCGCCGAGTTCATGCCGCACTTGGATGAAGGCGCGTTGTGGGTGCGCGCCACGATGCCCTACACGATTTCGTTCGATGAATCCGCGAAGATCGCGCCGCAAGTCCGGGACATCTTGAAATCTTTTCCCGAAGTCACCACCGTTGCCTCGGAACTCGGCCGGCCCGACGATGGCACCGATCCCACGGGATTTTTCAACGTCGAGTTTTACGTCGGCCTGAAACCTTACGCGGAATGGACTGGCGCTTATCACACTAAAGCCGCGCTAATTGAGGCCATTAACCAGAAACTCCTCGCCTTTCCCGGCATCAATTTCAATTACACCCAGCCAGCGGAGGACGCCGTGGACGAGGCGGAGACCGGTTTGAAAAGTGCGCTCGCCGTGAAAGTTTTTGGCTCCGATCTGGACACGCTCCAGCAAAAAGGCAAAGCCATCAAACAAGTCCTGGAGCGCGTGCGCGGCATCCGCGACGTGACGCTGGTGCAGGAACTTGGCCAGCCCAGCCTGTCCATCAAGATCAACCGCGCCATGATTGCGCGCTATGGCGTGAACGTCGCCGACATCAACGGTCTGATCACCACCGCCATCGGCGGCGACGTGGCCACGCAGGTGGTGCAGGGTGAAAAACAGTTTGATCTGGTCATCCGTCTTGAGCATCAATACCGCGACAACCCGGAGGCGATTGGTAACATCCTTGTGCCCACGCCCGGCGGCCAACAAATTCCGCTCAAGGAGTTTGCCGACATCTCGGTGGCCAACGGCGCGTCGTTCATTTACCGCGAGGACAATTCGCGCTACATCGGCATCCAGTTTTCCGTGGACGGACGCGATCTGGCGGACGCCGTGGGCGACGCCATTCAGCAGGTGAAAGAAAAGGTCGCCTTGCCTGAAGGTTATCGGACGGATTGGGGCGGAGAATACACGGAATACACCGCCTCAAGCCGGCAACTGAATGTCATCCTGCCGCTGACGGTGGGTTTGATTTTCATGCTCCTGTTCCTGCTCTACAGCAATTTGAAATTCCCGTTCATCACCGTGCTCGGCGTGGTGTTGTCCGCGCCGGTGGGCGGCCTCGTGGCGCTGTGGCTCACCGGCACGCCGTTTTCAGTTTCCTCCGGCGTCGGTTTTCTGGCGTTGTTCGGCGTCTCGGTGCTAACGGCCGTCGTTTATATCTCCTATGTGAACGAACTGCGCCTCAGCGGCACCAGCCTCAACGAAGCCATCCGCGAAGGCGCGATCCTGCGGTTGCGTCCGATCATGATGACCGCGCTGGTGGCGGCCTTGGGCTTGTTGCCGGCAGCGCTGGCTACCGGCGTCGGCACGGACACCCAGCGGCCATTTGCGCTTGTGATCGTGGCCGGCCTGATCACGCGGCTGGTGATCAGTATCTTCCTGATGCCCGCGCTTTACACCCTCGTGGCGCGTCCCGGCGACCGGTTGGAAGTCTGAAAGAGTGCCAAAAATATGTTGCCGACGACGAATGGTATTGATGAGTTGGCTATTCGTCAGGTCATGCTTTTAATGCAATCTCTGCTGCAAGTGCATTGCCTTATTGGACTGTCATCGAAGACACAACAATATGCGCGGCGGTATGGGGGACACCGGGTGGCACTGATAAGACGAGACCTCTGAAAAAGGATGGAGATGACGTCCTGTCGCTTGGGTGACATGGCAATACCTTGGCAAACCGGAAGGGGCAAGGGCGGCGGGGCACCGCTGCCACCAGTTTTTCAAAGGTTTCAGTTCATCAGTCTCACAAACTGGATGGATTCCAGTTGGAACTCAATCCATAGTGTTTTTGATGACAAGCCCGTCTCAAGCCGGCGATGTTCCGCCAAATCCTGTTGCCACCCTTAACGAGGCTCCTATCGGTTTATCAAATAATGTTCAATTTTCTTCCTCGCCAGTTCCAGGACCAACCGTCTTTGCCCTGACCGCCCTGGGCGGCCTGCTGATTACCTTCCGTCACCGGAACTTTTCGGGTTAAATTTTATCTGAATGCCGCCCGCATAAATTTTCCAGCGCCCCGCGCAACTGCGGAAATTGGTAGGAAAATTTCATGTCCAAGAATCTTCGCGGAACGCAACGCTGACTGACCAGTGCCAGCGAGGCTTCGGATCCCCGCAACCGCGCTCCCAGTCGCACGGCAAATGCTGGTGCCGGCGGACTCCACGGCCGATGGTGCACCCGGCGCAGTTCGCTCATGAATTCCGCATTTGTCAACGCTTCCGGCGCAACGGCGTTAAAGCTTCCCGCGAGGTGATTCTGTTTGACCCCGGCCACAAACATCTGCACCAGATCTGTGAGGTGAATCCAACTGATGTATTGTCGCCCCCTGCCCACCGTGCCGCCAAGGAACCAGCGGGTGATTTTACCCAACACCGGCAGGGCCCCGCCGTCACGCCCCAGCACAAAGCCGATGCGCAACGTGACCTTGCGTGTCTTCGAAACATTGGCGGCGGCGAATGCCGCTTCCCACTGCCGGCAAATTTCCGCGAGCGTGTTTTTCCCGGCGGGAGCATTTTCGTCGCAGACGCAGTCGCCGGTGTCGCCGTAAAAACCCGTGGCGCTGGCCTGCACCCAGACCCGGGGCGGCGATTTGATTGGTCGCAGTGCGCCGGCAATGGCATTCACCGAGTCCACACGGGACGCGGTGAGTTCGCGCACATTCTCCGGCGTGTGCGGGCAATTGATGCTTTTGCCGGTGAGATTGATGACCGCCTCCGCCCCGTCGAGAGCGGTCATCCACGCGCCGGGATTTTTCCCATCCCAAACCAGTTCGCGAACGCCCACGGCCCGGTCGAGCGGCGTGCGCGTGAGGATGACGACCTCAAAGTCCCGCGCGGAAAATTCGCGGGCCAGCGCGCGGCCGATGAATCCGCTGCCGCCGGCGATGACGATGCGTTGTTGGTTCATGGCGGATTATGCCAGCAAGTTTAGCCGGGGCGGGTTGGCGGCAGTCAGCGGATTGGTCGCAAATTCCCGGGTTTCCAATTCGCGCAGCCAGTCGGCGATCATGGTTTGCACAATGCCCAAATCCAGGTTTTCATGCGGTGAAGCATATTTTTCCAAATTGGCCTGTGCCAGTTTGAACAGCGCCGCCGCCGGGCGCAGCCGGTTCTTTTGCAGATGAACGTAAGCGCCGGCCAGTTGAATCAATCCTTTGTAGAAGCTTCCGTTTTGGCCCTGACGGTCGGACAGCCACAAATCTTCAAGGACGTCGTGCGCCTCGTAAAAAAGCTGGCGGTTGAAGCAGTCAAAATACCCGAGATAATGCGCGTCCAGTTCCCGTTCCTGGAAGGCTTCAATCATCGTGGCAATGCGGGCGCTTTTGTGGCTCACGATTTCAGATTGGGGGATTCTGCTCCAACCCCAGGAGCAGCGCCATACTTCAGCCCGCCGGGGCCGGCGCGGGCGTGCCGAGGCCGGGCAGCTTGGGCGGCAGGGTTTTGGGTGGATTTTCCGGCAGCGGCGTGCCCGCCGGCGCACCCATCATCGGTGCCAGGTTTAACGGCGGCTTGGGCGGCGGCGTGAAATTGCCCGTGCGGACGATTTCCTCCACCTGCGCGCCGTCGAGAGTCTCGTATTCAAGCAGACTGTTGGCGACGATTTCGAGTTTGTCGCGGTTATCCTCGATCAATTTCTTGGCCGTCTGAAACGCACCGTCCACAATACGCTTGACCTCCGCATCAATGTCCTGCGCCGTGGATTCGCTGTAATCTTTCGTGCGCATCATGTCACGCCCGAGGAAAACATATTCCTGCGCCTCGCCGTAAAGCACGTTGCCGAGCTTCTCGCTCATGCCCCAGTGCATGACCATGGCCTTGGCCAGCGCGGTCGCCTGCTGGATGTCCATCGCCGCGCCGCTGGAAATATCGTCGGTGACATATTCCTCCGCAATGCGTCCGGCCATGGTCATGATGATGGTGTCAATCGCCTGCTTGCGCCGCATATTCAGCATGTCCTCCTTGGGCAGCGACATGGTGACGCCGAGCGCCCGGCCACGCGGAATAATCGTGACCTTGTGCAGCGGATGCGTGTGCTTGAGCAAAACATTGACCAGCGCGTGTCCGGCCTCGTGCCAGGCGGTCGCCTTCTTTTCCTCGTCGCTCATCGCCATGCTGCGACGTTCGCGCCCCCAGCGGACCTTGTCGCGCGCCTCTTCGAGTTCCGGCTGGCCGATGCCTTTCTTGTTGGTGCGCGCCGCGAGCAGCGCGGCCTCGTTCAGCAAATTCGCCAGTTCCGCTCCGGAATAACCCGGGGTGCCGCGCGCAATGATCGACAAATCCACATCCGGCAGCAGCTTCACATTTTTGGCGTGAACTTTCAAAATCGCCTCGCGTCCGCGCACGTCGGGCAGATTCACTGTCACCTGCCGGTCGAAGCGTCCGGGGCGCAGCAGCGCCGGATCCAGCACGTCCGGCCGATTCGTCGCGGCGATGATGATGATGCCTTCCTGCGTGTCGAAGCCGTCCATCTCGACGAGCAGCGCGTTCAACGTCTGCTCGCGCTCGTCGTTGCCACCGCCCAGGCCGTGGCCGCGCGAGCGTCCGACCGCGTCAATTTCATCAATGAAAATCAAGCATGGCGTGCTTTTGCGCGCCTGTTCAAACATGTCGCGCACACGGCTCGCACCGACGCCGACAAACATTTCCACAAAATCCGAACCACTGATGCTGAAAAAAGCCGCGTCCGCCTCGCCGGCGATGGCCTTCGCCAAAAGGGTTTTGCCGGTGCCGGGCGGCCCGATCATCAAGACGCCCTTCGGGATGCGCCCGCCGAGGCGCTGAAATTTTTTTGGATCCTTCAAAAAATCCACCAGCTCGGAAACTTCTTCCATCGCCTCCTCGACGCCGGCGACATCTTTGAAGGTGGTCTTGTTGCGCTCCTTGGCGAGCATCCGCGCCTTGCTTTTGCCAAAACTCAACGCACCCTTGCCCGCCGCCTTGATCTGGCGGATGAAAAAGAACCAGAACAGCAATCCCAAAATCAAAAACGGCGCGACGCCCCAGACCAGATTCATCACCGCCGCGTTTGGCGCGCCGGCCTCGATGTTGCGGGAGACAAGCAACTGGTCCAGCATCTTCTGCGTCAACATGGCGTTGGGGACGACGAAGGGAATTTTCGTCTGCTTGCTATCGTGGCCGGTTTCAGTGAACTCACCGGTGATCGGCGTCAGTGGCGAGGACTGTGCATTGAAATTGATGGTTGCGTGCGCAATTTGGTTGGACTGGAACTTGTCCAGAAATTCGGATTGCGTCAACACCACCGCTGGCGTGGTGATGTGATTCTTCATCATGAACAGCGCCACGGTGGCCACGATGATGCCGGTCCACGCCAGCAGAGTGAACACGGGAATCTTGCTGAACCCGTTGCCCGTCGGCTTTTTCTTGCCGCCGTTGCCTTTCAAGTTGGAATCGTCGTCGAACATTATTTCGGGCACTTTAACACAGCAATCCGCCTTCCGCAACGCATGTCTTTGGCTTAAGCTGGCGGCGTGCAAATCGGTCCGCTCACGCTGAAATCCAACCTGTTCCTCTCGCCGCTGGCAGGCTACACCAACCTGCCCTTCCGCCTCGTCGTGCGCGAAATCGGCGGCGTCGGCCTGTGCACCACCGATCTGGTCAACGCCCGCTCGCTTTTGGAGAAACGCGAAAAGGCGTTCAAACTGATCGAAACCCGGCCGGAAGATGCGCCGCTCGCCGTGCAGTTGTTTGGCAGCGTCGCGGAGGAAATGCGCGCCGCCGCGCTCATCGTCGAAGCCCACGGCGCGGTGTCGGTGGACATCAACATGGGTTGTCCCGTGAAAAAAGTCGTCAAGATTGGCGGCGGTTCGGCGATGATGACCGAACTCGGCAAGACCGCCGCGCTCGTTCGCGGCCTGGTCAACGCCGTGAAAATTCCCGTCACCGCCAAAATGCGCCTTGGCTGGGACGCTGACAATTTGACCGCGCCGGACTTGGCGCGCGCGCTGGAAGACGTCGGCATCGCGGCGATTTTTGTGCATGGCCGCACGCGCGAACAGGGGTTCGGCGGCACGGTGAACCTGGCCGGCATCCGCCAAGTCGTGGCGGCGGTAAAAAAAATCCCCGTCATCGGCAACGGCGACATCGTGACGCCGCAAGCCGCCAAGCTGATGCTGGACGAAACCGGCTGCGCGGGGGTGAGCATCGGTCGCGGTGCGTTTTACGATCCGTGGATATTCAAGCGCACGCTGCATCTGCTGAAAACCGGCGAATTGCTGCCGGAAGAGAGTTTCGCCGGGCGCGTGCGCGTGCTGTGCCGCCACTTGGATTTGATGGTGGAAGTCTTTGGCGAGGAATTCGGCTGCCGGATGTTTCGCAAAGTCGCGCCGTGGTATGCCAAGCGGTTCGGCCCGTGCCATGAGTTCAACAAGCGGGTGGTGCAAGTCCACACCCGGGCGCAGTTCCATGAGATTTTGGAAAACTACCTCCGCTGGCGGCGGCAATTTGTGGACGAACGCGGCGAACTGCTGCCGCGTTTCCAACAGGCGCCGCTGGTGGCGTCCTTCATGCGCGAGCCGG
This sequence comes from bacterium, assembly GCA_021780905.1. Classification (GTDB taxonomy): domain Bacteria; phylum Verrucomicrobiota; class Verrucomicrobiia; order Limisphaerales; family UBA11358; genus UBA11358. Next base: position 41,620 of record JAJXXW010000042.1, on the reverse strand, counting down.
ATGTGACCGCGCGCACCCACATTCCCGTTCCGAAAGGGCCGATGGAAGTTTGGTGATCCACCGGCGCAACGGCAGACGTTTTTGCCGTTGCCCGGCAAAGCGGTTGTGCCATGATGTGGTCAAAGCTGCACGGCGGTTGCGTTTGCCTTACGAGAACACTGCAAAGCTTGGCTGTTTGGCCGCATAGACAAATACAACACTAAAAAACATGAAAAATATTTCTACAACAATCCTCACATTATTTTCGGCAGCTCTGTTGTGTGGCTGCCAAAACCTTGCTGCGTCACATCCAAAGCGAACCAGCTTCGCCCAACCCGCGCCGGGTCTTAGCAAACACCTGTATGCCTGCGCTTATGCCGATGTTTCCACTATTCTGGCAAAGTATGGCAGAAACTACTGCGGCTGGACCGATGGACAAGATTACAGTTTGGGCGCAGACAGTGGCCGGGGAGTTTCAAGTTGGAGGGACCACTACAACTATGTCGCATCGTCTGCGGTAATTCCTAGCAACGTGGTTGAATTCATCGCCGGCAGAATGTCCGCACTGCAAAATTCTATTAAAAGTCACGTTTCCGCACGAGTTCATCGGCGGCATTGCTGTAGCGTTTCCGCCTGCGGCACAGTTGTTGAGCGTGAAGTTTTCCCGCAGCCGGACAGCTACACCGGGCGGGCGGAAAAAAGATTTTGACTTTGGCACACATCGAGCATCCTGAATATATTTGGCTGGTGGCACGCCACTCAAAATGACCAACTCCCTGACAAGCAACCTGCGTCCGCGCACCTGCCGCGCCTGCGGCAAAAAATTTGATTATCCCGTCAAGGGCAACGCCGCCACACGCCATCATTGCGCGGATTGCGTGGCCGTGCCCGTCGAAACGCGCAAAATCATGGAACGCCTTAACAACCGCATCACCCAGTTGGAAAACCAACTCCGCCGCCTTCAGCAAAAGCCGGCCGGCGGCCCTTGAAAACCGCCCCCGACATCCTTGCCCTCCGTCACGCGGCGATTCGCCGGGCCTTCACGCCCCTGCCGGGAAGTCGGCCGCGCGACCAATACAAACCGCTCAACATCCCCGGCGACTGCGACGGCCTGACCCTGCTCACCGCCCTGGGCCGCATGGTGGGAAATATTTCGGTGGCCGAATGGCACGCGGAATTCGCCCGGGGCCGGGTTGTGAGCCTCGCACAAGTGCCGGTGGCAGCCACGCAAACCGTCCGGGCCGGCCAGCGCTACCAGCATTTGTTCCCGGCCGTGACCGAGCCGGAGGTGAACGGCGCGGTGGAAATTTTGCACGAGGATGAGGCGCTGCTTGTGGTCAACAAGCCCGCCCCGCTGCCGATGCACGCCGGCGGCCGGTTTTATCTCAACACGTTCCGGCACATCCTGAACGCGGCGTATCATCCGCAGACGCCGCATCCGGCGCATCGGCTGGACGCCAACACCAGCGGGTTGGTGCTGGTGGCGCGCACACGGGAAATGGCCGGCCGACTGCAAGCGCAGTTTGTGCCGGGGCGGGTGGCGAAAACATATCTGGCCCGGGTGTCGGGCCGGCTGCCGGCGGATGAATTTTTTTGCGACGCGCCCATCAGCGGCCAATCGGGCGACCGTTGTTCGCGCACCGTGGATCCGGCCAACGGACTGGCGGCGCGCACGGAATTTCGCCGCCTCCGCCATTTTCCCGACGGCACGCACCTGCTCGAAGCGCGACCGTTGACGGGGCGCACGCACCAGATTCGCGTGCATCTTTGGCATTTGGAATTGCCGGTGTGCGGCGACACGATGTATCTGCCTGGCCACCAACTCGGCCGCACGCAAACGCTGGCCGTTGGCGACCCGCCGCTGTGTCTGCATGCGGTGCGGACGAGATTTCTGCACCCGCTGGAGCCGGAACCGGTCGAGTTCACCGCCCCTCTGCCCGACTGGGCATTATCCAACAATGGATGGAGGGGAAAACTCCCCCCTGCGCCGGCATTATGACAGTCTATGGTGCGGACTTGGCCAGAATCTCATTGGCGCTGCCGCGCCGGTAGCCTTGCAAGTCGAGGGTGACGTGCGTGTAGCCGATTTTCCTCAATTCCTCAGCCACGGTCGCCACTTTTCCATTTGCGAGCAACGCCGGAATTTCGGACGGAGCCAGCTCGATCCGGGCAAAATGAGTGACGCGTGCGGCGGGAGGAGTGGCAGGAACACCGCCGGACACCGGGTTGCTGCTTGCCCCCTGCCACTGGTTACTGGTCACTTTCATTTCATGGTGTCGCACGCGCACGTCGTGGAAGCCAAGGTCGCGTAACACATATTCCGCCCGCTCGATCATCCGCAGTTTTTCCGGCGTCACCATTTCGCCATACGGCACGCGCGAACTCAGGCAGGCCATCTGCGGTTTGTCCGCCGTCGGCAAACCTAGCTGCGCGGACAGCTCGCGGATTTCAGCTTTCGTCAAACCGGCTTCTTTGAGCGGCGCACGGACCGCAAATTCCGCCGCCGCCTGCGCGCCCGGCCGGAAATCGCCAACGTCGCTGGCATTTTCGCCGTAAGCGATGACCGCGAAGTTCTCCGCCTTCGCCAACGGCGTCAATTCCTCGAACAGTTCGTGCTTGCAGAAGTAGCAGCGGTTCGCGGGATTGGCGGTGTAATGATCATTGTCAAATTCCTGCGTTTTGATGACGCGCACCGGAAAGCCAAACTTCGACGCGAGATCGAGCGCCTCCGCCAGTTCGCGGCGCGGGAGGCTCGGCGAATCGGCGATGGCCGCCAGCGCGCGGTCGCCCAAAACTTCGTGCGCCACGCGGGCGAGGAACACCGAGTCCACGCCGCCGGAATACGCCACGACGCAAGAACCGTAGCTTTTCAGCAACGTTTTCAGGCGCTCATATTTTTGCTTTGCCTCGCTCATCATCTTTTCAGCGGCGATCCAGGACCGTCGCTGTTTTTAATTCAATTTCCGGCGGTCGCGGACCGCCGCCACCGCCGCCAGGATTTCTTTCACCGGCACACCAGCTTGGGCCGCCCGTTTTTTCACCGATTCAAATTCCGGCGCACAGTGAATCACTTTGCCACCAAGTGTGCCAACTTTTACGGTGACTTTGCCGAACACCGTGTTGACCTCGGCAAACTCACGGCGCAACTTGCGACGTTCGGCGATGGTCTTCCGCACGCCGAACGCCGTGGTCTCACTCAATATCAATTCGGCGAATCGGTCGGCCTCGGTTTCCGCGCACAAAACGGTCAGCAAAACCGCCGGCCGGTTTTTCTTCATCTGGACCGGCGTGTGGAAAACATCCAGTGCGCCGGCGGCCAAGGCGGTATCCACAAACGCGCCCAGCACCTCGCCGGGGCAGTCGTCCAGATTGGTCTCCAGCACCGCGACCCGGTCGGTTTCCCAGTCCCGCGCGACCACTTTGGACTTTGGGCTTTGGGCTTCGGACTGGGTTCCGAGCACCGCGCGCAACACATTCGGCCGCGTCTGGTTGTCCCGCGTGCCGAGGCCGAAGCCGATTTTTTCAGCCACCAGATTTTCCATCGCGCCAAAACCCTCGACAAATTCCGCCAGCAAGGCCGCGCCGGTGGGCGTGACAAGTTCGTGCGGTTCCTCGCACTGGGAGACGGGAATTTTTCGCGCGCCGAGAATCGCCAGCGTGGCCGGCGCGGGAACCGGAAATCTTCCGTGCGCGCAATGGATCCAGCCGGTGCCTTCGATCACCGGCGAAGCAAACACGCGCGGTTTGCCAAGCAGCTCCAGCGCAATGGCCGCGCCGACAATGTCCACAATGGAATCCACCGCGCCGACTTCGTGAAAATGAACCTCTTCCGGCGGCAGACCGTGAATTTTTCCTTCCGCCTCGGCAATCCGGTGGAACACGGCGATGGATTTCTGCTTCACCCATGCCGACAGCTTGCTGCGGGAAATCAGATTTTTTATTTCTGCAAAATTCCGCTGGCCATCGTGGTTGTGTTCCTCGTGAGCCGGATGGCGGTGGTGTGCGTGGCCATGAAGGTGCCCGTGTTCGTGGGAATGTTCATGACCGTCGTGCTGGTGCGCGAGGTGGACGTCGAACTTGATGCCGGCAATGGCGGATTTCTGTCCGCGCGCAATGTGGAAATGCCAGCCGCCAAGTTTGAGCTTGTGGAGTTCGCGCTCCAATTTTTTAACGTCCACGCCGAGGTCCAGCAGCGCGGCGATGAGCATGTCGCCGGCGATGCCGCTGAAAATGTCAAGATAAAGCGTTTTCATGAAAAATTAGTTCGTCCTTGCATGCACACATCTTAACACAGATATGAAAAGTTGCAGCAGTCAGAACGAATCTGAGTTTCGCCGGTCATCAAGTTGTAATAGCCCGCAAAAGATGTTTTTTTTCAAATTCACAGCCAACCCATAGAAAACTCATGAAAGCGGTCAAAACAAAGGCTTTTCCGCGTTTTTGCACGCTATGGGTCGGAGCGTGGGGGTAAAAACGTCCATCCATTTGAAAATCGCCAATGAAACCAATGGTTTTGAGCATGTTTTCAATTGGTCAGCAGTGTTTCAAATTGGTGCCGGTGGCGGGACTTGAACCCGCACGACTTTTTACAGTCCCAGGATTTTAAGTCCTGTGCGTCTGCCATTTCGCCACACCGGCAATGCTGTATTTGCAATGATTAAACGAGTTTTTGACAGCTTGAAACTTGCATTGTGCCACGGTTATGGCATGAAAGAGAATGCGGCCATAAGCAATCAGCAACAGAGTGAAACCAAGCGTCGCAATCATGTGCTTACTTTCTCAAAAGTTCTGGACGGGCGCAAGCAACCGATTCGCGGACTGTGGATACGGGGCGCGCAGTATTAAGCTCGTCTGAGTGTTGGGAATCCAATCACCGGCATCAAACAAATCCAGCGTGTGCCCTTGATCGGCAAAGAGGGCAAACCCGTCCAGGGAAATCTCGTCCTTCCCTCTACCCGCCAGGTGAACCGAAACCACCGATGCCAATGTGCTCATCGCTCTCAATTCTATTCACTCATCTTTACGTTGACCACTACTTCAAATGCGGAGATAAGAGTGAATTGAACCCACAGCTCCTAAAAATAATAAAATTTCAACCGGCTTGTCAGGGTTGCGGTCAGGGATTACCTTTCGCGGCTTATGGAAAAAGTTGTCATCATCGGATCGGGACCGGCGGGCTGGACGGCGGCGCTTTACACCGCCCGCGCGCAGCTCGCGCCGCTCGTGCTCACCGGCAAACAGCCTGGCGGCCTGCTCACCACCACCAGCATCGTCGAAAATTTCCCCGGCTTCCCCGAGGGCGTGGACGGCTACGAACTGATGATGCGGATGCAAAAACAGGCCGAACGTTTCGGCGCGAAAACCAGTTTCGGCGTCGTCGAGGCGGTGGATTTTTCGCAGCGGCCTTTCGCGCTGACCGTGGACGGCGAAAATGTTCTGACGGAAACCGTCATCATCGCTACCGGCGCGAGCCACAAGCATCTCGGCGTCCCCGGCGAACATGAATTGGAAACCAAGGGTGTGACGTATTGCGCGACCTGCGACGGCGCATTGCCGGCCTTTCGCAACCAGCCGCTGGTTGTCGTCGGCGGCGGCGATTCCGCGTGCGAAGAGGCGATGTATCTGACGCGCTTCGGCTCGATTGTTTATCTGGTGCATCGCCGTGACCGTCTGCGTGCGTCCAAAATCATGGCCGAACGCACGCTGGCGCATCCGAAGATCAAGCCGGTTTGGGATTCCGCCGTCACCGAGATTCTGGACGTGAAGCAGGATAACGTGACCGGCGTGAAATTGAAAAATCTGAAGACCGGCGAGGAGAAAATCCTGCCCGTTGCCGGCGTCTTCATCGCTATCGGCCACATGCCGAACACGGATTTGTTCAAGGATAAAATCACCACCGACGCGAACGGCTTCATCGTTCCGCTCAAGGGCACGATGACCAATGTTCCCGGCGTGTTCGTTGCGGGCGATTGCGCCGACCATGTCTATCGCCAGGCCATCACGGCGGCGGGCGCGGGCTGTGCGGCGGCGATTGACGCGGAACGGTTTTTAGCGGCGGTGCGCCAATGAAGGCGTTCCGGAGCGGGCAAAATTGGGCGAGGTTTTCGCAACTTTGCCTCGCAATTATTCATTGACGCTCCGAGGTTCCGAGATAAAATCCCTAACCGGTTCAAGGAAAATCATTCCACCACCACCAACAACAACAATAAACAAATTTATGGCAGTAAAAGTAGCAATCAACGGATTCGGCCGCATCGGCCGGATGGTCTTCCAGGCGCTCTGTGACCAGGGCTTGCTGGGCAAATCAATTGATGTCGTCGCCGTCGTGGACGTGTCCACGGACGCCGACTACTTCGCCTACCAGATGAAATACGATTCTGTGCATGGCAAGTTCAAGCACGCCGTCACCACGGAGAAGAGCAATCCCGCGCTCGAAGAACCCGACGTCATCGTCGTCAACGGCCACAAGGTCAAGTGCGTCGGCGCGGTGAAAGATCTCGCAACATTGCCGTGGAAGGCGATGGGCGTGGACATTGTTATTGAATCCACCGGCCTCTTTACCGACAGCGAGAAAGCCAAGGCGCATCTCGCCGCCGGTGCCAAGAAAGTCATCATCTCCGCGCCCGGCAAAGGCGAGGTCAAGACCATCGTCATGGGCGTCAACGAAGGCGAATACGACGCGGCCAAGCACCACATCGTTTCCAACGCGTCCTGCACCACGAACTGCCTCGCGCCGCTCGTCCATGTTTTGATCAAGGACGGTTTCGACATCGAGACCGGTTTGATGACTACGATTCATGCGACCACGGCCACGCAAAAAACCGTTGACGGCCCGTCCAAGAAAGACTGGCGCGGCGGTCGTGCGGCTTCTGTGAACATTATTCCTTCCACCACCGGCGCGGCGAAGGCGGTTGGCGAAGTGTTGCCCAGCACCAAGGGCAAGCTCACCGGCATGGCGTTCCGCGTGCCGACCGTGGATGTCTCGGTCGTGGACCTGACGGTCCGCACCGTGAAAGACACGAGCATCGAGGAGATTGATGCGGCCTTGAAGAATGCGTCCAAGACCTATCTCAAGGGCATTCTCGGCGTGACCGATGAAGAACTGGTTTCCACCGATTTCATCCACGACGACCGCAGCTCCATCTACGACAGCTTGGCGACGTTGCAGAACAATCTGAAGGGCGAGAAACGCTTCTTCAAGCTCGTGAGCTGGTATGACAACGAATGGGGCTACAGCAACCGCGTCGTTGATCTTGTGAAGTATATTACCGGCAAGGGAATTTGAGTTGTTGTCGCCATTCTGGTCGCAATCTCCGTTAGTCGGCGATCAGTATTATAAACCTGATTAGGATACGCTAAAAACGCAGCGGTGTGCGGGATTTGCCTCCTGCAACAATTTTAAACGGCGGACTGGAAACAGTTCGCCGTTTTTGTTTTGAGGAGCCGCGCCGGTGGGTAGACGGTCGGGCGGGGTTCATTCTGCTCCGCATGAAGCAAAGAATTTTCCGCCGGATTAGCGGAATGAGCTTTGCGAGTCTTCCCTTCAAAGTTCCTACTGGGTAGCCGTGGAACCCGAGTTCATGCCGGGTTCGTCCAAGCCGAAATTCGGGGGATGAGATCTTTTATTTTCAACCGACCGAAAAAAAGTAAAAAAAGTGTTGCAATCAGTTTGGCATTTGATAATTTCATCGCTCCTCGCTGGCCGAAAGGCTGGCCGGACAGCATGTTTGTGAACCGATAACTGATTTCCCGGCAAGGGACAGGATTGATGGCTCGCTGACTTCAAAAAGTTGCTGAAAAAAAACTTTAGTTATTATGCCCGTTAAAACATTTAGACCACTGACGCCGTCCACGCGATACATCACGATCGCGGACTTCAGTGACATCACCAAGACGAAGCCGGAGAAGTCGCTTGTGGAAATCCGCAAGAAGACGGGCGGCCGCAACATGTATGGCCGCGTGACGGCCCGCGGCATCGGCGGCGGCCACAAGCAGAAAATCCGCCTCGTGGATTTCAAGCGCAACAAACACGGCGTGGAGGCGACGGTCACGGCCATCGAATATGATCCGATGCGTTCCGCCCGGCTGGCGCTCCTCCAATACAAGGACGGCGAAAAGCGTTACATCATCGCGCCGGTCGGCATTGCGGTCGGCAAAACCGTTTCCAGCGGGCCGACAGCGCCGCCGGAAGTGGGCAATTCTCTTCCGCTCAAAGCGATTCCAGTCAGCACGGCGATCCATAATTTGGAACTGCAGCCCGGTCGCGGCGGCCAGATGGTTCGTTCAGCGGGCGGTGCGGCAACGCTGATGTCCCGGGACGAGGGTTACGCGCAGATCCGTTTGCCTTCCGGCGAAATCCGCAAGATCAATGAAGAGTGCTATGCGACCATTGGCCAGGTGGGCAACACGGAACACGAAAATGTCATTCTCGGCAAGGCGGGTCGCACGCGTCATCGCGGTCATCGCGGCATCACGCGTGGCATGGCGCGCAACCCGGTGGACCATCCGAACGGCGGCGGCCAGGGCAAATCCAAGGGCGGTGGTGGCTGGCAGCAGCTCATGTCGCCGTGGGGCAAGGTGGCCAAAGGTGGCAAAACCCGCGCCAAGTATAAACAATCCAACCGCTTCATTGTCGTGCAGCGCAACGGTCTGCCGATGAAGCTTAAATAATTTTATGGGACGCTCGATTAAAAAAGGCCCGTTTGTCGAAGATCATCTGCTGGAGAAAATCCAGAAGGCCAAGGCGGCCAACCAGAAAACGCCGATCAAGACCTGGTCGCGTCGCTCGACGATCACGCCGGAATTTGTCGGCCTGACGTTCACGATTCATAATGGCAAGGTTTTCAACCCGGTTTTCATCACGGAAAACATGGTGGGTCACAAGTTGGGGGAATTTTCCCTGACGCGCACGTTCAAGAAGCACGGCGCCCACACCGCGAAGGCGGAAGCCAAATAGTTTTTATGGAAGTTTTCGCCATCACCAAAAATATTCCGATGTCCGCGCAGAAAATGCGCGAAGTCGTGCGGCAGATCCAAGGATTGCCGGCGTTGCAGGCCGAACAGATTCTGGCCGTCGTGCCGCGCAAAGGCGCGCGCTTCGTCGCCAAGACACTGCATTCCGCCATTGCCAATGCGGAAAACAACAACAAGCTCCGACCCGAAACCTTGCGCATCAAGGAAGCCGTGGCGGGAACAGCGACGACGCTCAAGCGCTTTCAACCCAAGGCCCGCGGTTCCGCCGGCCCGATTCTGAAACGCCGCTGCCACATCAAAATCACTTTGTCCGACGAATAATATATGGGCCAAAAGACCAATCCAATCGGCTTACGCGTCGCGGTCAACAAAGACTGGCGCTCGAAGTGGTATGCCGACAAAAAAGAATTTAGCAAGCTGCTCACGGAAGACCGCATCATCCGCGACCTGCTCAAGAAGAAGCTCGAAGGCGCCTCGGTGCCGAAGATTCTGATCGAACGCGCGACGAACCGTTGCCGCGTGACGATTTTGACGGCCCGTCCCGGCGTGGTGATCGGCCGCAAAGGTTCGGAAATTGACAAGCTCAAGGAAGAATTGAGCAAGATGACCGGCAAGGAAGTTTACGTGGACATCGTTGAAGTCAAGCAGCCGGAACTCGACGCGCAGTTGTGCGCGGAAAACATCGCCTTGCAGCTGGAACGCCGGGTGTCGTTCCGCCGCGCGATGAAGAAGGCGTTGCAGACCGCGAAGGATTTCGGTGCCGAAGGCATCAAGGTGCGCGCCGGCGGCCGCCTCGGCGGCGCGGAATTGGCGCGGGTCGAAATGTATCACTGGGGCCGGGTGCCACTGCACACGCTCCGCGCGAATATTGATTACGGTTTTGCGGAAGCCAACACGGTTTATGGCAAGCTCGGCATCAAGTGCTGGATCTGCAAGGGCGAAAACAAGCCGCAGAAAAAAGAAGTCAAAGTAGAAGCGTCTGTCGCCAACTAATTTCAAAGAAAGAATCGTTTTATGGCAATGCAGCCGGAAAAAGTAAAGTATCGCAAAATGCACCGTGGCAGCCGCACGGGGCTGGCGACGAGCGGCAACACTGTTGCGTTCGGCGAATACGGCCTGATGGCCCTTGAACGTTGCTGGATGGACGGCAAGCAGCTCGAATCCTGCCGCGTGGCGATCACCCGCCACATGAAACGCAAGGGCAAGATGTGGATCCGGGTTTTTCCGCAGAAGTCCTACACCAAGAAGCCGCTGGAAACGCGCATGGGCAAGGGCAAGGCCCCGCTCGAAGGCTGGGTGGCCGTGGTTCGCCCGGCGAACATTTTGTTTGAAGTGGACGGCATCACCGAGGCGGAAGCGCGCGAATCCATGCGCCTGGCCGCGACGAAGTTGCCGATCAAAACCAAGTTCATTTCGCGCCATCAACACACGAGCTGAGTTTATGAAGTTTTCCGACACGAAAATCAAAGATGCGACGCTGGTGGAGCTGGCGGCCCTGGGCCGCGACCTCCGGCAGGAAATCTTCAATCTGCGCCTGCAGCAGGCCAGCGCGCAACTGGAGAAACCTGCGCGCCTCCGCACGCTGCGCAAGGACATTGCGCGCGTTGAAACCCGCATGTCAGCCCTGCGCAACCTGGCGGCGAAACCGGCGGCAAAATAATTTTGTATGGCTGAAACAACGAACAATGTGGCGGCGACCGGCAAGCGCAAACAGCGCGTCGGCGAGGTCGTCTCAAACAAGATGACCAAGACGATCGTGGTGCGCGTGGAACGCCGCTTCCCGCATCCGAAATTCAAAAAGATCGTCACCTCTTACAAGAAGTTTTACGCGCACGACGAACAGGCACAGGCGAAGCCGGGCGATACCGTGCGGATTGAAGAATCCCGTCCGTTGTCCAAGTTGAAGCGCTGGACGCTCGTGGAAGTGGTTGAGCGCGCCGTTTCCGAAACCGCTGTCGCCGCCTGATTATTATTTTATGTTGCAAGTTCGATCCAGTTTGGATGTGGCGGACAACACCGGTGCCAAGATTGCTTGGAACATCGGCGTCCTTGGCCGCAACCAGCGTTACGCCGGCATCGGCGACGTCATCAAGGTTCACATCAAGGAAGCCGCGCCGGATGGTTCGGTCAAAAAGGGCGAGGTGCATGACGCCGTCGTGGTCCGCACGCGCCAGATCATCGCCCGGGCGGATGGCTCAGTGCTGCGTTTTGACAGCAATGCCTGCGTGATCATTGACAAGGAATTGAACCCGAAAGGCACGCGCATTTTCGGCCCCGTCGCCCGCGAATTGCGCGACAAGAAGTTCATGAAAATCATTTCACTCGCGCCGGAGGTCATTTGATTATGTCAAAGTTTCACGTCAAAAAAGGCGATCAGGTCACGGTCATTGCCGGCAAGGAAAAAGGCAAGAGCGGGAAGATCATCCATGTGATGACCGACATGGAGCGCGTTATCGTCGAGGGTTTGCAGATGGTCAAGAAGCATGTCAAAAAGAGCCAGCAGAACCCGAACGGCGCGATTCTTGAGCGCGAAGGCTCCATCCATATTTCGAATGTGAAAAAAACGGAGACGGCCGCCGCTTAAATATAATTTTCACGGCCCAATCCGTGAACTGAAAAATGAAATCCCGACTTTACAAAAAATACACCGATGAAGTGGTGCCGGCCCTGAAGGCCAAGCACAACTTCCAGAATGTCCACCAGATTCCAAAGTTCGTGAAGATCGTCGTCAACATGGGCATCAACGCGTCTCTGGAAAAAGGCGCGCTGGAAGATGCCGCCAAGGACTTGACCCAGTTGACCGGCCGCAAGCCCGTCATCAGTCGTTCCAAAAAGGACGTTGCCAATTTTAAGTTGCGCAAAAACCAGGCGATTGGCTGCCGCGTGACGCTCCGCAAGGACACGATGTTTGAATTTTTTGACCGGCTTGTCGCCACGGCGCTGCCGCGCATCCGCGACTTCCGCGGTTTGTCGCCGCGCAAGTTTGACGGCCGGGGCAATTACACGTTCGGCGTGGCCGACCAGACCATTTTCCCGGAAATCGAACTGGATAAGATCAAGCGTCAGCAGGGCATGGACATCACGATTGTGACGACCGCACCGACCAACGAATTAGGTTTGGATCTGTTGAAGATGATGGGATTTCCGTTTGCAGAAAAATAATTAGTTATGGCCAAAAAAGCATGGATAGAGCGGAATAACCGCAAAAAGGAAACGGTGAAAAAATACGCCGCCATCCGCGCCGAATTGAAGGCGAAACGGGACTACGCCGGCCTGGCAAAACTGCCGCGCGATGCCAGCCCGACTCGGGTGGTGAACCGCTGCGCGTTCAGCGGCCGCCGCCGGGGCTATTGGCGCAAGTTCGGCGTGTCACGCTTGACTTTTCGGGAGGCGGCGTTGAACGGGCTAATTCCGGGTGTGACGAAGGCCAGTTGGTGAAATTTGTTCGTGCTGGCTGTCGGTTCCGCACTGAAGCGGGAGCCGAAACGCAGGACGAAAGTTAAAAAATTAAAATGAGCGATCCGATTTCAGATATGTTGACGCGCATCCGCAACGCGGGTGCGGCCCAATTGCCCGTCGTGAAACTGCCGCATTCCCGTATCAAGGAAAGCATGGCGAAACTGCTGAAACAGCAGGGCTATGTGGCCGATGTTTCGGTCGAGGGTGATGCCAAAAAAACCCTCACGATCGGTTTGAAGTTCAATGGCAAGAAGAGCGTTATCGAAGGGCTTAAGCGCGTCAGCAAGCCCGGTTTGCGCCGGTATGTGGGCGCGACGGAAATTCCCCGCGTGCGCGGCGGACTCGGCGTGGCAATTGTCTCGACCTCGGAAGGTCTGTTGACCGACCAGCAGGCGCGCAAGAAAAACCTTGGCGGAGAACTGCTCTGCTATATCTGGTAATAATTTTATGTCTCGCATTGGAAAACAGCCGATTGCCATCCCCGCCAAGGTCAAGGTGGATGTGAAAGGGCAAAAAGTTTCTGTCGAAGGTCCGAAGGGCAAGCTCGCCTGGGAACTGCCCGCGCGCACCAGCCTCAAGGTGGAAGGCGACAAGATTGTCGTGAGCCGCGCCGGTGAAGACGCGCAGGCCAAAGCTTTGCACGGTTTGAGCCGCGCGCTCGTCAATAACATGGTCAAGGGCGTCGCCGAAGGCTTCGTCAAGAAACTGGAAATCCAGGGCGTCGGTTTCAAGGCCGCTGTCACCGGCAAGGTCGTAAACCTGTCGCTCGGCTATTCGCATCCGATCAATTACACCATTCCCGACCAGATCAAAGTCACGGTCGAGGAAAACACCAAGCTCACGATTGAAGGGCCCGATAAGATGATCGTCGGCAAGGTCGCCTCTGAAATACGCGCCTACTATCCGCCGGAACCTTACAAGGGCAAGGGCGTCCGCTACGCCGGCGAACACGTCCAACGCAAGGAAGGCAAGACGGTCCAGTAAAAATTTAATGTCCACGGCCTGATCCGTGGATCCATTGAGATGAGAACCGAAAAAAAATTAAAGTTGAAGCAATTGCGCCACTGGCGCATTCGCAAGCGCGTGAGCGGCACCTCCGAACGACCGCGCATGAGCGTCCGCTTCACGAATGAAAACATCCACGTGCAGTTCATTGACGACATCGCCGGCAAGACGCTGGCCGCCGTCTCGACGGTGGGCAAGGGCGAGGCAAAAGACTGTTCTGCCAACGTGACTGGCGCGAAGAAAGTCGGGGCGCTCGCGGCGAGGGCGGCCATGGACAAAGGCATCAAGGCCGTGGTGTTCGACCGCGGCGGCACGCGCTATCACGGCAAGATCAAGACGCTGGCGGATTCGGCGCGCGAAGCGGGACTGAAATTTTAACCTGAACCGGAGAATTTATTGTGGCTGAAAACGAAATCATTCCTGAAGCAAGCGCCGCTCCCGCAGTGCCCGAGGCTGCGAAACCGCCGACAGAGTCTCGTGGTCCGCGCGGTGGCGGATTTGGCGGTCGTGGCGGCGGTGGCGGCCGCGGTCGTGGTCGTCGCCCCGATGTCGGCGAGAATGCCTTTGAAAAGGGCGGTGACGAGACCGTAGAAAAAGTGGTCTTTATCAACCGCTCCTCGAAAGTTGTGAAGGGCGGCCGGCGGTTCAAGTTCAGTGCCTTGGTTGTCGTCGGTGACAAAAAAGGCCGCGTGGGCATCGCGCTGGGCAAGGCGGCGGAAGTGGCCGATGCCATCAAGCGCGGTGGCGAACTGGCGCGCAACAAGATGGTGGCGGTGGCGTTGAAAGACGTGACCATTCCGCACGAAGTTTATACGACCTACGGCGGTGCAAAAATTCTTTTGCGGCCGGCCTCGCCTGGCACCGGCATCATCGCCGGCAAGACGGTGCGCTCCGTTCTGGAGGCCGCCGGCATCAAGGACATTTTGACCAAATCCCTCGGCTCCAAAAACGCGGCCAACGTGGTAAAGGCCACTTTGAACGGTCTGTTGAGTCTGCGCACACGCGAGCAGATTTACCAGAGCCGCGGTTTGGAAATCAAAAAAATTACCACGCCGAAAGCTTCTGCAGCGGCGGCCTGATAAATATTTATGCGACTGCACAATCTTAAACCTCGTCCCGGCGCGAAGCACCGCACCAAGCGGCTCGGCCAGGGTGAATCCAGTGGCCACGGCAAAACCGCCGGTCGCGGTGGCAAGGGCCAGACCGCGCGCTCCGGCAGCTCAATCCGCATCGGTTTCGAAGGCGGCCAGATGCCGCTCATCCGCCGCATCCCCAAGCGCGGGTTCAACAACACCCGGTTCACCACGGCTTACAGCCCGGTTAATGTCGGCGACCTGAACCAGTTTGAGAACGGCGCACGCGTGGACGAAACGGCCCTACGTTCCGTCGGCCTGGCCAATGGTCCGAAGCTCGGCATCAAGATCCTCGGCACCGGCGATCTCACCAAAAAATTGACCGTCATTGTCAGTGCCATCAGCGCCTCGGCGAAAACCAAGATCGAAGCCAAGGGCGGCGCGGTCGAACTCATTGCCAAAAAATCTCCGGCTCCGGCCAAGAAATAATCCGGCTGACGAATGTTTCGCTCCATCGCCAACACCCTCGGTAACTGTTTCAAGATTCCGGAACTGAAATCCCGGATTTGGTTCACCTTGGGTCTGCTGGCGGTCTGTCGCTTGCTGGCAGTCATCCGGATTCCCGGTTTGAATGGTGCGGCGTTGTCCGATTTCTTCACAAAGCACGGCGGTTCCGGCGGAATCATGGGGATGTATAACACCTTCGCCGGTGGTGCCTTCGAACACTGCGCCATCGGTTCGCTGGGCATCATGCCCTACATCAGCGCGACGATCATCCTGCAGTTGCTCACGGCGGTCGTCCCGCGTTTGAGCAAGCTGGCGCGGGAAGAAGGCGGTCGCACGCAAATCATCAAATACGGCCGCTACCTCACGGTGCTGCTGTGCGCGGGGCAGGGGATCTATTTCGCCAAACAGTGGCTGCATCCCGAAGCTCAATTTCCCGGCATCGGCCAGTTGGTGCTCATTGAAAATATTTTTGCCTACTATTTCGTGACGGTCACGGTGATGACGGCCGGCACCATGCTGTTGATGTGGTTGGGCGAGCAGATCACCGAACGTGGCATCGGCAACGGCGTTTCCCTGGTCATCACCATCGGTATTTTGTCGCGCCTGCCCAACGCGGTGCAGGGGGCGATTGACATGTTTTCGACGCACGGCGGCACGACCGAAGCCACCCATCATCTGGCGGGCACCGGCGTGATGCTGGCCCTGCTGATGGTGTTCGTCATCGGCGGCGTCATCGCCATCACGCAGGCGCAGCGGAAAATTCCGGTGCAATACGCCCAGCGCGCGGTCGGCCGCAAAATGTATGCCGGCGGCACGTCCTTCATGCCGCTGCGTGTGAATTACGCGGGCGTCATGCCGATCATTTTCGCCTCGTCAATCCTGATGTTCCCGCAGCCGATGCTGACCTGGCTGGCGACGAACTCGGAAAAAATTGCCTGGTGCAAATCCTGGGGGCTGCCCTTGATCGGCATGACCACATCCGATGTGCTCCATTCGCTGGTGGTCAGTTTTGGCTACGGATCGTTCTTATACCTGCTGATTTATTCGGCGATGATTTTGTTCTTCTCGTATTTCTGGGTGGCGACGCAGTTCAACGAAATTCAGATTGCCGACGACCTCAAGAAAAACGGGGGCTACATTCCTGGCGTGCGTCCCGGCACCGGCACCAGCGATTATTTGCATCACGCCATGAGCCGCATCACGCTGGCCGGCGCAATTTTCCTGACCATCATCGCGACGATCCCGATCATTTTGGGCAAG
The DNA here is from genome assembly GCA_021780905.1 of bacterium. GTDB lineage: Bacteria > Verrucomicrobiota > Verrucomicrobiia > Limisphaerales > UBA11358 > UBA11358. Next base: position 25,364 of record JAJXXW010000042.1, on the reverse strand, counting down.
CAGATGCAGGTGCCGCAGGCCGTGGCGCAATTTTTCGGCGGCACGAGCATCTTGATTGCGGTCGGCGTTTTGCTCGACACGATGCGGCAGGTGGAATCGCATTTGATGATGCGCCACTACGACGGATTCCTGAAAAAGGGCAAGATCCGGGGAAGATTTTAGCGGCTGAATTGTTAATGGTTGATTCGCCAATCGAATGGGAAAGGCGTCAGTTCAACGAATCCCTCTTGAACAATTCACAGGAAATTTGTGGCTGGAATCAAGTTTAAGTCAGCGGACGATTTGAAGTTGATGCGTCCGGCCTGTGCGGTGGCTGGAAAAGTTTTGGACGAAATCGCGGCGTTCATCCAGCCCGGCGTCACGACGCGGCAGATTGACAATTTTGCGGCGGAGCGGATCAAGAGTTACGACGGCAAGAGCGCGTTTCTCGGGTATCGGAAATTTCCGTGCCACACCTGTCTGTCGGTGAACGACGCAGTGGTTCACGGCCTTGCGTCGGAACGCGAATTGAAATTTGGGGACATTGTGAGCGTGGATGTCGGCGTGCTGCATAGAGGTTTCATCGGCGACACAGCGCGGACGGTGGCGGTTGGCGGCTGCGGCGTCGCGGCACAACGGTTGCTGGACGTGACGGAGCAGTCGCTCTACTTGGGCATCGCGCAGGCGCGGCCCGGTAATCGGGTGTTGGATATTTCGCTGGCGGTTCAGCGGTATGTCGAGGCGAATGGATTTAGTGTTGTGCGCGAATTTGTCGGCCACGGGGTTGGCCGCTCGATGCACGAAGAGCCGCAGGTGCCGAATTTTGACGAGGGCAAGAAAAACTCGCCAAAGCTCAAAGCAGGCATGACGATCGCGATTGAGCCGATGGTCAACATAGGCCGCGCGGACGTAAAAATCCTGAAAGACGGCTGGACAGTAGTGACGCAAGATGGTTCACTATCCGCCCATTTTGAGCATACCGTTTTGATTACGGATAGCGAACCGGAGATTTTGACATGGGTGAAGATGCCTTCCGCGTTGAAGCCCGGGTGATTGAGGCGCTGCCGAACGGCACGTTTTGCGCAGAATTGAGCAACGGTCATCGGCTCACGGCGTTTGCGAGCCGGCGGGACAGTGAAAATTTTGCCAGCCTGCGGGCTGGCGACAAAGTGAAGTTACAATTAACGCCCTACGATTTAAGCGCGGGGCAGATAACGGAAAAAATAATTTAAGCATGAAAGTCAGAGCGTCAGTAAAAAAATTGTGTGAGCACTGCAAAATCGTGAAGCGCCGCGGCATCATCCGCGTCCTCTGCACGAACAAACGCCACAAGCAACGTCAAGGTTAATCAAAATTTATGGCACGCATCATTGGTGTAGAAATTCCGCCCGGCAAGCGCATTGACATCGCGCTCCGCTATATTTACGGCATAGGCCCGGTCAACGCGAAGGAGATCCTCGAACGCGCGAACATTGCCCCGTCCATCCGCGCGAAAGATTTGACCGAGGCCCAGCTCTCGCAAATCGTTCACGCGATTCAGGAGGGCAAGTATGTCATCGAAGGCGATTTACGCCGCGAACTCGGCATGAACCTCAAGCGTCTGCAGGGCATCAAGTGCTACCGGGGCATCCGCCACATGCGCAGCCTGCCCGTGCGCGGCCAGCGCACGCAGACCAACGCGCGCACCCGCAAAGGTCCGCGCAAAACAGTCGGCGTCCAACGCAACCCGACGGCCAAGGCCGGCATCCACTGATAATTTTGAGATCTGGAATTGAATAACGCTATGTCCGAAGAAAAGAAAAAAACCGCCGCGCCCAAGAAAGAAAACGGAGTGAAGCCTGTTGCCGCCGCCGAGGCCGGCGTGCCACCGGAAGCGAAGCCGCCGAAGAAGAAGGTCGCGCCCGCCGCGGAGGCGGCTGCGCCCATCGCGCCCGCTGAACCCGCGCCGGTTGCGGTGCCGACCGCCGCCGACCTGCTCGGTGAGGATCCGAACGCCAAGAAGGTCGTCAAGGCCAAGCACGCGAAAAACATTTCCACCGGCATTGCGAACATTTTGGCCACGTTCAATAACACACAGGTGACCATCACCGACATGCAGGGCAACCTCATCGGTTGGTCCGCCGCCGGTCGCGTTGGGTTCAAGGGTTCGCGTAAAAGCTCGGCTTACGCCGCGCAGATGGTCGCGCAGGACGCCGCCCGTCAGGCCATGGCGCATGGCATGAAGGAAGTGGAAATCCGCGTCAAGGGTCCCGGCTCCGGCCGTGAATCCGCGATTCGCGCGCTGCAAGCCATCGGCTTGGAGATTTCCACCATCAAAGACGTGACGCCCGTGCCGCACAACGGCTGCCGCCCGCGCAAAAAACGCCGCGTGTAAAAAACTTTTCACTCATCACCCGCAACTAATTTTATGGCTCGTTATACAGGTCCCCGCGTCCGCATCAGCCGCCGTTTCGGAATTCCGATTTTCGGCCCGACGAAATATCTCGAACGCCGCAACTACGGCCCCGGCGTCCACGGCCCGAAGTCGCGCCGCAAGACGACCGAATACGGCGAAGGTCTCAATGAGAAACAGAAGTTTCGTTATTACTACGGGCTGATGGAAAAGCAATTTCGCGGTGTCTATGAGAAGGCACTCCGCCGTCGCGGTGTCACCGGCGAGACCATGCTCCAGATTTTGGAAACCCGGTTGGACAACGTGGTGTTTCACCTCGGTTTTGGCAACACCCGCGCCGCCGCCCGCCAGATGGTCAACCACGGCCACATCCAGGTCAACGGTCGCAAGGCGGCCATTGCGTCCTTCGCCCTCAAGGTGAACGATGTCGTCACGGTCAAGAACCACAACGTGTCGCGCCAGCTTGCGACGAAAAATCTGGAGATCTCCACGAGCCGTGCGGTGCCGGACTGGTTGTCCTTGGACAAAGAGGGTTTCAAGGGCACAGTCATGCGCATCCCGACCCGTGAAGAAATCCACCCGATTGCCAATGAGCAAGCGGTTGTCGAATTTTATTCCCGCTAACCAGCAAACAAACAAGACAATTACACGGGCGGTTCCGGCCGGGAATAAATTGAGCCGGAATTGCCAGATTAAAATTGTCGAAAGGAAAACATGCCAGTTCGTTTAGGACGTTTCGAAATGCCCAAACGGTTGCAGAAAGATGAAGCTTCTGCCACCGAAACCTACGCCAAGTTCATCGCCGACCCATTTGAAACCGGCTATGGCCACACTATCGGCAACTCGCTCCGGCGGGTGCTGCTTTCCTCGCTGGAAGGCGCGGCCATCACGTCCGTCAAAATTGACGGTGCCCAGCATGAATTTGCCACCGTCGAGGGCGTCGCGGAGGACGTCACCGACATCGTTTTGAACCTGAAGAAAATCAAGTTCAAGGCCCACACTCGCGACGAGCAGACGCTGTTGATTTCCGTGAACAAGGAAGGTGCCGTGACCGCCGCCGACATCCAGACCAACCAGAACATTGAGATGGTCAACCCCGACCAGATCATCTGCACGCTGGACAAGAAGAAGAAATTTGAGATGGAGTTGACCGTGAAGGTTGGTCGCGGCTTCTGTCCGAGCGACGAGAACAAGAAGCCCGGCCAGGCCATTGGCATCGTGGCGATTGACTCGATTTTCTCGCCGGTCACCCGGGTGCGCTACGCCGTGGAAGCGGCCCGCGTCGGCAACCGCACGGATTACGACCGTCTGGTTTTGGAAATCTGGACCGACGGCCGCATCGCGCCCGACGACGCACTCACCCAGGCGTCTGCGATTCTGGCCCATCACCTCGACGTGTTCATTGGCTATGACAAGAACGCGGTGGAATTTGAGGAGGCGGCGGACAAGCAGGATGACGAGAAGGCCAAGCTGAAGAAATTGTTAAACATGAGCGTCAACGAAATCGAGTTATCGGTCCGCGCCGCGAACTGTCTGAACAACGCCAACATCACCACGGTCGGCCAGCTTGCCATGAAGACCGAGCAGGAAATGCTCAAGTATCGCAACTTCGGCAAGAAGTCGCTCAACGAAATCAAAGACAAGCTGGTTTCCCTCAACCTCTCGCTCGGCATGAATTTCGAGCCGGGCTTGGTGGACGCGCCGAAGGAAGAAGCCCCCAAAGCGGAATAAGGATTTGCCATGAGACATTTGAAGCGCACGGCCAAGCTGGGCCGCACCTCGGAACATCGCAACGCGATGCTCGCCAACCTCGTTTGCAGCCTCATCGAACACAAGCGCGTGACGACCTCTCTGGCCAAGGCCAAGGCGGCCCGCTCCGTCGCTGAAAAAATGGTCACGCTTGGCAAGAAGGGCACCATCGCCCATCGCCGGCTGGCGGTTGCCCGCCTGCATCAGGAAAAAGCCGCCAAGACCCTGTTCGCGGAAATCGCGCCGGCCTTCAAGGATCGCCGCAGCGGTTACACCCGCATCATCCGTTTGGGTGGATTGACGGGCAAGCACCGTGCCCGTGGTCTGGGCGACGCCGGTGAGCGCGTGATTTTGGAATGGGTGGACGACATTATTCCCGCCGCCCCCGCAGCTCCGGCGACGGAACCCAAGGCTGAAGAAAAAAAGTAAGCCCGGACGGATTGGCAAATCTCAAGCCCGCTCGATGGAGCGGGCTTTTTTAGTGCGTTTCCGAAAATGAAGTAGCGCCGGCCTCTCTCCGCCAGGTCTACCCAAGGCGCCGGACGGGGCTTTAAACCCGCCGCTGCGGGCAACTGTGGCGGCGGTTTTTTAACGTCGGGGATCATGGTTTTGCCGCTTGCGCGGCGGGACGGTGGGTTTAAGCTGCTGGCGTATCAAGACCCGCAACGCCGCGCGAGCAAGCGGCAGAAAGACCTGCTGGACATCATGCGGCTCGTCGAGGCGCACCCGAAACTTAACAAACTGCTGCCCGCCGCCGTGTCAAAAAAACTGGCAGAGTAGTCTTTGCGAATGGCCAATTCATGCGGTCGGATATCGCGGCCGTTCTTCACGGCTCAAGGCTGGTAGAGAAAATACATCAAGCCCGCCTGAAGCTTGGGTGCCTCGATGCCGAGATCCAATTTAATGTCGTGGGCCTCGCTGCTCTGGCCGAAGAGCGAGAGCAAATCCGCAAGGTCATGGTGCTCGCGGTATTCGACGAGGTTGGCCGACTTGAGATGCGTGAGATCCAGCGCGCGATCCACCGTGTCGTCGAAATCGCCGAGTTCGTCCACGAGGCCGAGGTCCAGCGCCTGCTTGCCGGAAACCACGCGGCCGTCGGCGAACTCCTGCCAGTTTTCAGCCAGGGGCTTGCCCGATTTTTTATTCAGCTCATGCGCCGCCCCGCGACCGTCAGCGACCACTTCCTTGAACTTCCCGTAGGTTTCGTCAATCAAGCCCTGAACCATGGCGCGTTCCTCTGGCGGGATTTCCGCCGGTTCGCGTTCGCCGCTCAACATGTCCTTGAACTTGCCGCTCTTGAAGGTCATCGGCGCGATGCCCACCTTGTCCATCAGCCCGCGATAATTCCAGCCGTGCATGATCACGCCGATGCTGCCGGTGATGGTCAGTTCGTTCGCCACAATCCAGCGGCAGCCGGACGCGATGTAGTAACCGCCGGAGGCCGCGAGGCTGCCCATCGAGCAGATCACCGGCTTGCCCTTGCGGCCAGACTTGCCGTGGTCGTCCGGCTCGTCGGTTTCAAAATCGCGGATGGCCTTGTTGATGTCATCCGACGCGAGCACCTCGCCGCCGGGCGAATCCACCTTGAGAATCACCGCTTTCACCCGGCGGTCATCGCGGGCGCGATCCAGTTGCGCCTGGATGACGTCCACCATGTTGTTGCCGCTGCTGTCCGGGGCGTGGCTGGTGATGATGCCAGCCACGGTGATGACCGCGATTTTATTTTCCGAGTCGTTGTCCTCCAAAACGCATTCCTCCAGTTTCGGCCCGGCTTCGCGGGCACCGGTGGTTTTGAAGCTGTGATTGAATCTCAATGCGTGGAACGCGGATTGACCCACAATGACCAGGCCGGCGAAAACCAGCAACCCGGCCAGGATGAGGGCGGTTATCATCCAGCCGCGGCTGCGCCGGGATTGGGGTGCCGGCGGCCGGATGATGGGTGGCGGTGTCAACGGCGGCGGCGGCGTGGCAGGGGAAAAAGCATCTTGCATAGTGTGTGTGCAAGCTAATGCAAATCTGCTTCAGCGGCAAGGCGGTTTGCGTTTGCGGTTGCGCAGATTTCAAAAAAGCACCGGGCAGTGACCGCGGGTTGGCCTGCAGGCGAGGTTGCCAAATTCCTGTGCCTCTGGCATCGTGGCGGCATGAAATCATTTTTCCTCATTGTTTTACTGCTGGGCGGCTTGCGGCTGACAGCCCGGGCGCAACAGGAGGCGGATGACAAATACGTCGGGATTTACAGCGCCATTCAGCAGGCTGACACACTGGCCCGGGCGGGAGACCCTGGCGAGGCACTGGCCGCCTTCGGTGACATTCAGAATCAGTTGCAGCAGTTCCGGAAAATTTTCCCCGACTGGAATCCCAATATCATCCAGTTCCGTCTGAACGAAGTGGCTGACAAAATTGCCGATCTCAAAAGTCGTAGGGGTGTGCCGGCGTCGCCCCCCAAAACCCCGTCCGCCGGCCCCGGCGTGCCAGCCGGGGCGTCCCCGGTCGCGGCGGAGATATCCGCGCCCGACTTGGACGCCTTGCGGATGCAGTTGCAGGCCGTCCAGCAGAGCAATGAGATCTTGCAGGCCAAGCTCAAGGAGGCGCTGGCGCTTCAGCCGGCCGCCGTGGATCCGCGCGAGCTGGAACGCGCGCAGGAAAAAATCCGCTGGTTGATGAAGGAAAACGACCTGCTCAAGGCCGGCGTGGGCGCGGGCGTGACCCCCTTGGCGGCAACGGTGGAAACCCGGTTCGTCACCAATGTCGTCCAGGTTCTGGTTACTAACCCGCCCGTGGTGGTCACCAATTTTGTCGAAGTTTTCCCCAAACCCGGGCCGCCGCAAATCATAACGAATTATGTCCGCGTGGTGGTGCCAGACACCAATGCACTGGAGCAGGCCCGCCAGCAACTTGCCGCCGCCGAAAAAAACTCCGCCGATGAGCACGCCCGCACCGAAAAGCTCGCGGCTGAAATTTCACGTTTGCAGGAAAGCAACGGCACCAGTGCCACGGACACCGCCGCCTTGCTCGCCACTTTGCGCGCGGAAAATGACCGGCTGAAAAATGAACTGGCCGCCCTGCGCGCCGCCCCGGCAGTGTCGCCGGCGGATGCCGAGCCGGGGAAACAATTGAGGCAGTCCCAGGCGCTCGTGGCGTCGTTGCAGGCCGATGCCCAGGTGACGGCGCTTGAAAAAATCGCGCTGCAAAATAAAATCCAACAAATGATGGCCGCGACCAACGCCGGCGTGAGCGTGGCCGAATACGAGGCGCGCATTCGCACGCTCACGCGGGAGCGGGATGATTTGATCGAAAAACTTGACCAGGCCGGCAAATCCAAATCCACCGGCAAAAGCCAGACCGCCGCCCAGCTTTCCGCCCTGAACGATGAGGTCGAGATGCTGCGTTCGCGGCTGGCCGTGGCGGAAGCCCCGCCCGTGCCCTACACGCCGGAGGAACTGGCCTTGTTCAAGGTCGCGGTGGTGCCGCCGGCCAATCCGGACGCCGGCAAGAAATCCATCCACGATCTCCCGGCCGGCACGGCGGAACTGGTGGCTTCCGCGCAACAACATTTCGTCCATCAGGAGTTTGACGCGGCCGAACAGGATTATTTAAAAATTCTCGACCGGGATCAGAACAACGGCATCGCCCTGGCCAACCTGGCCACCATCGAATTGCAGGAGGGGAAGCTTGACGCTGCGGAAAAGCACATCCGGGCCGCGCTTGCGCAATCCCCCAGCGACGCCTTTAATTTGTCCACCCTGGGCTATCTCAAGTTTCGCCAGGAAAAATACGATGAGGCGCTGAACACGTTGAGTCGTGCAGCGCAATTGGACCCGAACAATCCTGAAATTCAAAATTATCTGGGCGTCATCTTGAGTCATCAAGGCCAGCGCAAGGCGGCAGAAACCGCGTTGCGCCGCGCCATCCAGTTGAATCCCAATTATGCGCCGGCGCACAACAACCTCGCGGTGATTTATCTGAACCAGACGCCGCCATTACCCGATCTCGCCCGCTGGCATTATCAAAAAGCGCTGGAGGCCGGCCAGCCGCGCAATCCCGAGCTGGAAAAAATGCTGGCCGACAAAGGCGCGCCGGTGCAGTGATGGGCCAACGGTCGGTTGGCCAGCGGGCGGCGTCCGCATCAAACCGGCGTTTTGAGACCGGCAACTTCAGCGTGCCTGATTACAAAACAGATAATGCGAGACGAGCCATTCCTCGCCTCGGCGGAAGCCCCACAGCTCGGCGCAGGCCATGAAGAACACTCGCCAGTAAACCCACCAGCGCGTCGCATTTTCCGCGCCGTAGGTTTGGGCAAACAATGGGCGAATCTCCCGCTCGTGCGCGTCCATGTTCGCCAGCCACGCCTCGGCGGTTTGTTGGTAATGCGCGCCGTTGAGGCGCCAGTGGTTCTCGATGCTCAAATCCTGCTGGAAATAGAGCAGCAAATCATCACTTGGCATGATGCCGCCGGTGAAAAAATACCGCGCCATCCAGTCCCACGCGTCACGGGCAATGAAATGATAGGCGTATTTCTTGTGAGTGAAAATATGGACGAAAAGTTTTCCGTCCGGCTGGAGCCAGCGCGAAATGTTGGCCATGAGCCGCTCGTAATTTTTCATGTGCTCGAACATTTCCACGGAGACGACGCGATCAAATTTTCCAGCCAGGTCCAATTGGTTCATGTCGCAGGTGATGATACGCAGGTTTTTCAGGCCGCGCTTGTGCGCCTCGGCGTCAATGTGCAGCTTTTGAGTCGCGGAATTGGAAACGCCGGTGATGGCGGCGTGCGGATAACGTTCCGCCATCCACAGCGACAACGAACCCCAGCCGCAGCCGAGTTCGAGGACGCGCTGACCGTCGGCGAGCTGTGCGCGGACGCAGGTCAGCGCCAGCATTTTTTCCTCGGCCTGGTCCAGGGTCGTCACCCCTTCCGGCCAGAGCGCGCCGCTGTATTTCAGCCGCGCGCCGAGGCAAAGCTGATAAAACCGGGTTGGCACTTCGTAATGCTGTTCGTTCGCGGCTTGGGTTTCTAGGGCGATGGGCGATTGTTTCAATTCCGCGATGAGCTTGAGCAGATGGGCTTGCTGGGCTTCCGCGCCGCCCCGGTTCTCCTCTTGCAGGCGCTCGCGCAGCAACCGCCGGATACCGATGCGGATGAGCCAGTCAGGCAACCAGTTTTTTTCCAGCAGCCGGTCGAGCCTCAGCGTCGGCCGGGCCAACGCGTGGTGGTTTATGGTCGCGCCGGCAGCCAGCGGCAGCGTTGGTTCAGCGTTCATGGAATTGCGCGGGTTGTTTTTTCTTCTTGAACCACGGCACGAAAGCGCTCGTGGTGCTTTGGTATTCACGATAGGCGTCGCCTTTGCTCTTTAAGGAAAGCTCCTCGGTGAGCGGAATCCCCGTGACGCGCAAAAGGAAAAAAAGCATTAAAGCCGGACACAGCACCGTCCAACAGCCGCCCGGCGAATCCCAGGCGAAGAGGAAAAATGCCACCCACACCAGCCACTCGAAAAAGTAATTCGGGTGGCGCGAATAGTTCCACAAGCCGGTCTGGCAAACTTTGCCGTGGTTTTCCGGTCGGGAACGAAATGCCTTCAACTGCCGGTCCGCCAGACTTTCGCCAACGAGCGCGACGAACCACCCGCCGACACCCGCCCATTCCAAAGTTGAAATGCCCGGACGCGGATTCAGGCACGCCACCAAAAATGGCGTGGACAGCAGCACGATCAAGGCGGCCTGAAGTTCAAAGAAAATCAGCGCCTTGGATTTCAGGCTTCCGCCCCATTGGACCCGCATTTGGCCATAGCGAACGTCCTCCTGCGGATGGTGGCCGGTCACGCGAAAATAGAGATGCGTGCCCAGCCGCAGACTCCACAGGGCGGCCATGGTGCAGATGAGCCAGCGCCGCGCCGGGTCGCCGTGCGTGGCCAGCGCGCAGAAAATCGCCACGGGCGCAAACGCCGCGGACCACGCGATGTCCACAATGCCAAGGTTGTTGACGCGCAGCGCCAGCCACCAGATAAAGAACATCAAGCTGACGGCGAAGACCGCCACCGGCCACAAGGCGTTGAGAAATTCAGTCAGCATTTTGCCTTTTGAGGTTCGCCAGCCTTTGGAGCGGTGGCAGGAGAAGAAAATAGATCAACGCAAAGAGCAGCGGCGCGATGAGCAGCCATGCGATGATTGCGTGAACGCCGGTCATCCCAAATTCGTGTAAAAAGCCTCCCGGCGCGTCATGAAATTTCTGTAGCAACTGCGGAATGGAAAAAGACACCCGGCGTGCGCCCGTGAGCCATTCGCCGATCCGCACGAACGGAAGCAGCATTGCGAACTGAAGCGGGTAGGCGAGCCAGTTGACCAGCTGGATGATAGGCTGATTCAGCTTGAGCCAGAACGCAACGGCGGCGCACAGCAACGTGGTTGATCCTAAAATTGGAAACATCGCGAGATTGACACCAAGCGCGAGGGTGAGCGCGACTTTTTGCGGTGTCACGCCCTGCATCAGTTGTGCGCCGACCAATCCGACGACGCGGTCGCGCCAGAATTTTTTCAGGCGCGATGCGTTGGTAGATTGGATAGTCACGGCGGTGTTCATGGTTTTCGGCGCAACAAAACCTGTTCCATCGTGGCATTTGTCGGCAGGCGAAAAAGTGTCCAAAGCATGTAGCACGACATCGCGATATTGCCGAGCAACAGAATCGCGATGAGCCAGACGATTCGTGCCGCAATGGAAGTCTCCTTGTAGGCCAGCCAGATGTAAAATGTCAGAAAGCCGAAGTAGCAATCGAAAAGCGTCGCGATAAACCACGGATGGGTGACGAGCGCCTGCGGGGTTTTCCAGAGCGCGCATTGACAGCTCGCCCAGCTCGTGGCGCAGAGCATGGTGATGAGCACAAACGTAAAAACGAAACGAAGGAAGATAATCATGGGAGTTGCAGGGTCGGATTATTCGGACGCGAGTAAATCGCCTGGACCACGGTGATGTTGCGTCGGGCAAACGCCGCTTCGCAGTAGCTTAAATAGTAATTCCATTTGCGAATGAACCGTGAGTCAAACTTCAACGCGCGCACGGCGGATTCATGCTGGTTGAAAGCGACGCGCCAGCGCCTGAGGGTTTCGGCATAGGAAAGTCCGAGGTCTTTCAGATCGTGCAGATACAGATCGCCGGTTCGGCGCAACGCCTGATTGACCCGATGCACGGACAAGAGCAGCGAGCCGGGGAAAATGTGCTTTTGAATCCAGTCCACATTTTTGCGGAGCGAATCGTAGCGCGAATCGGGACAGGTGATCATTTGCAACGCGAGCAGACCGCCGGGTTTCAAAACTTCGTGGCATTTGGCGAAATAGGTTTCGAGATACGCATCGCCGACGGCTTCAAGCATTTCGATGGAAACGATCTTGTCAAACTGGCCGGTCAGCCGGCGATAATCCATGAGTTTGATTTTCACGCGGTCGGCGACACCTTCGCTTTGAAACAAGTCCCCGGCGAATTTGAATTGCTCCTCGGAAATGGTGACCGTCGTGATCTGCACGCCATAATTCTTTGCCGCGTGCCGGCTGAATCCGCCCCAGCCGCTGCCGATTTCCAAGACGTGCTCGCCGGGTTTCAATTTGAGCTGGCGGCAAAGCCGGTCATATTTGGCGGTTTGCGCTTGCTCCAAAGTCTCATCGGGCGATTCAAACAGCGCCGAGGAATAGGTCATCGTCGGGTCCAGGAACAATTTATAGAAATCATTTCCCAGATCGTAATGCTCGGAGATGTTGCGGCGGCTGGTTGCCAAACTGTTCGGCCGCAGCCAATGGCGGAGTCGATTCCAGCCGCCCAGCAGGTTGATGACAAACTTTTTTCCGCGCGAGCCGGACATGGCCGGGGCATTTTCCACATTCAGGATGAACCAGGAAATGACGCGCGCGATGTCGTCGGTATCCCAGTCGCCGTCCACATACGCCTCGCCAAAACCAATGTCGCCGAACAGCACGCAGTGCTTGAAAAAGTTCCAGTTCAGAACCCGGACGTTGGCGGCAACGGCCGCGCCGGGCTGGCCGATGGTTTTTTTTGTGCCGTCAGGCAGTTCGAGCTGCAGGCAGCCGAGGGTCATTTGTCCGAGTGCTTGCAGGACGGCGCGTTGGTAAAAGCCGCCGGATTTATCGGCGCACGTCCGGGCCAGTGGAGATTTCAAGGTGGCGGTGGATGGATTCATTTGGAAACAAGGGTGGAGTGGGGGCGCAGGACTTCGCGTTGCAATGCGGCGTTTTCCGCCTTGCGATAAAATGGCACGCGCTTGAGCCAAAGCCGCAGCGCGTGCCAGTGGATCAGGAAAATCACCTTCAGCGTGACGAGCGGATATTTGATCGTGAACCACACCAAATTGCGGTTCGAGAGTTCGGCGCGCCGGCCGGCGAGCGTGCTGACAAGAATTTGTTCGTCGCCGGCGCGGTCGTCAATTCTGATGTCGAGCCGGTCGGCGGGAATTTTTAATTTGAAATCAAAGCTCAAATCCAATTTCGAAAAGGGTGAGACGTAAAACTGCTTGGGGGCAAGTTTCTTGAAGGTCGCCGAGGCTTCCAACTCCTCGCGGCGGAGGAGGAACAACTTCATTTCTCGAAAAGTGTTGCCAACCTCGGCCACGGTGCAGATCGGCGTGCCCTGCGCATCGAAGCAGTAATAAATTGAAATGGGATTGAAAACGTAGCCGAAAATGCGCGGCAGTGTCAGGAGCATCACCCGGCCGGCCGGGTCGAGGTCAATGCCGTGGCGGCCCAGATAGGCGATGAGGCGCGCCTTGAGCGGGTTTTCGCCGGCGGGTTCGTGGTCGGCGTCGCAGAAATTGTAAAGGTTCGGGCGGTTGTGGCTGAACAGAAAAATTTTACGGGCCGCAAGATGGAGTTCGTCCAAGTCCAGGTAAAACATGAAAATGTCGTGCCGAAAATGGTGAACCTTCGGCGCGAACCGGTGGTGCATCACAGAACATTCATAAAGGCAGGAGTTCATGACCACAACCTTTCGCGGGTGAGGACGCGGCAAACTTCCAGCGCAGACGTGAAGGCATCCTCGTGAAAACCGTAACGAAAATAGCTGCCGCAAAAAAAGATGTTGCTGTCCATGCGTTCGTTGAGTCTGGGCAATTCGCGCTGCGCCCGGATGGCGCCCAGGCTGAACAGCGGATGCTCATATTGAATACGCTTGAGCACGGTGTTTGGATTCACCGAATTTTCGCCGTTGATGGAAACGAAGTAGTTCTGCCGGCCGGAAACGCCCTGCAAACGATTCATCCAGTAAACCGTCGAGGGCGAAATTTTCCCGTCCGTGCCGCGATCCATCCGGTAATTCCAAGACGCCCAGCAAAGTTTTTTCCGGGGCATCACGGCGGCGTCGGTGTGCAGCAGGGCGGAGTTGGGCTGGTATTTGAATTCCGTGAGCAGCGCACGCTCCTGGCCATCCGCATCAGCGAGCAAATCCAAGGTTTCATCTGCGTGGCAGGCAAAAATGACGTGAGCGAAGCGGGCCGTGTGGCCCGAAATGTCAGTGACTTTCACGCCGCCGCCTTCGCGGCGGACGGCAGCGGCGCCACGGCGCAACCGGATTTTGTCGCGAAACGGTGCCGTGAGCTTTTCCACGTAGGCCTTTGCGCCATTGATAACTGTGAGCCAGGGATGCTGCGTGTGCAGGCCGAGAAAACCGTGGTTGTGAAAAAAGCGTAGCAGCGTGACGGCGGGAAACTTCAGCATCAAATCCGGCGGGGTGGACCAGACGGCGGAACTCATCGGCACCAGATAGAAATTTAGGAAATCGTCGCCGTAATTCCGTTCCAGGACGTATTCGCCGAGCGTGTGATTTTGGAACTCGGGCGAGTCAAGCGCCTCGATGGCCTCCGAGTTGAAGCGGTTGATCTGTAAAATCATTCGCCAGAAACGCGGGCGGAGGAGATTTCTGCGCTGGGCAAAAATATGGTTGAGGCTGGAGCCGCAAAATTCCAGCCCGGATGGTAGATGCTGGACGCTGAAGGACATGTTAGTGGGACTGACGGCAACGCCCAGTTCGCGAAAGAGGCGGGTGAGATTCGGGTAAGTCGGTTCGTTGAAAACCATGAAGCCGGTGTCAATCGACAGTGAGCGCCCGGCTTCCGTGACGGCGATGGTATTCGCGTGACCGCCGGCGTAGTCGTTTTTCTCGTAAAGCGTCAGGTCGAAGCGGCGGTGTAAAAAATGCGCGCACCCCAGACCGGCGATGCCGCTGCCGATGATGGCCACGCGTTTCATGCCCGATGCGAATGGGGATGCGAAATACGGTGGCGGGTTGAAACTGGATGTTCATATTCATAGGCGGCCAGCGGCACGGGTTTGAGATTCCAAATCAGGCCGGTCCACGAAAGCGTCTTGAGACAATAGTAGGAGATATCAACTTCCCACCAGTAAAACCCCTGGCGCGTGACGTTCATGTAGCGGTGATGATTGTTGTGCCAGCCTTCACCGAGGGTGGCGAGCGCGAGGAGAAGGCTATTCCGGCTGTTGTCGGCGGTCTCGTAGCGGCGCTTGCCGAGCAGGTGCGCGAGGGAATTGATGCTGGAGGTGGCGTGAAACAAAACCGTCGTGCTGATGAAAAATCCCCAGACCAGCAACTGCCACGACGTTGCACCGGACGAAGGGAAAAATTCTCCGAGAAAATGGCCGGCGGCGAACAACGCGGCGGCGAACAAAGCCGGAACCAGTGAGTCGAAGCGGTTCAGGAATACCAGCTCGGGAAATTTCGCCAGGTCGCGGACTTGCGAATAATCGGTCGGAAAATTCCGTCCGCTGGTAATCCAGCCAATGTGTGACCACCAGAAGCCACGGACAGCCGGTGAATGAACATCTTCCTCCCCGTCAGAATGCCTGTGGTGATGCCGGTGCTGGTAGCTCCACCAAAGCGGACCCCGTTGCACGGCGGTGGCGCCGAGCACGGCAAACAGGAACTGCGCCGGGCGTGAGGTGTGAAAGGTTCTGTGGGAAAAATAGCGGTGATAAAACCCGGTGATGGCGAACATCCGCAGCAGATACAAGCCCACGGCGACGCCGATGGCGGTCCAGCTCCAACCGGTCCAAATCGCGCCGAGACAGCCCAGGTGGAGCAGAATGAAAGGCGCGATGCGGACGAATTCCACACGGTCGGGCTTGGCGCGGATGGCCGTCAAATCGGCGTTGCCATAGTCGGTGTCAAACCAGTGAATGAGGGCAACCGCACTTTTGGCCAAACCAATCCTCAACTTGCTGATGATGGCGTGCATAAATTGTTTCATAGATAACATCGTATGGCGGGTGCTTTTGGATGCACGGAATTTTTTTGCATCCATTTGCCGGCAACGGGCGTAGTTAAGATGAGGATGCCAACTTGTAACTTGTTTGCGGATTTGCTATGAGCCTGTGTGCGCCAATTGATTTTGCCCGGGGCTGGCCGGCGGTTGCCGCCCGGCTGCCAGGGAAAATCATTTCCTTGGTCCATACTGTGAACCAATCGGAATCCAGGCAGGACGATCCTACGCTGCTCCGGCGGATTGCCGCCGGGGATCGTGCGGCCTTTGCCGAATTCTACGACCGGCACGCCACCCTGATGTTTTCGGTGGCTGTCCGAATCCTCAATGACGCCGGGGAGGCGGAGGATGTGCTCCAGGAGACGTTCCTGCAGATTTGGGACAAGGCCGCCAACTTCAACCCGGATCTCGGCAAGGCTTCAAGCTGGGCGGCCATTCTCGCGCGCAACAAGGCGATTGACAAAATCCGCGCCTCGCAACGGCGGTCGCGGCTGGCGGCGGAGGCCGGTCGCGAATACGCGCTGGCCGGCGAAACCGATGACACGGCCAATGAAGCCATTCACGGCCACGACAAGGCGCGGTTGATCCGGTCAGCCATTGGCGAGCTGCCGCTGGAGCAGCGCCAAGCCATTGAGCTGGCGTATTTTTCAGGCCTGACGCAGGACGAAATTGCCCGACAATTAAACGCGCCGCTCGGCACCGTCAAGGCGCGCATCCGGCGCGGTCTGCTGAAACTGCGCGATCAACTGGAGGACTGGCTATGATTGACGAACCGCTGCAGGAACAGGCTTCGCTCCATGTGCTCGGCGCCTTGACCGGCAGGGAGGCCCGCGAATTCAAGCAGAAGCTGCATGATGATCCCGAGTTGCAGGCGTTTGTCGCGCGCTTGAGCATCGCCACCGGCGCCATCGCGGGCGCGGTGCCCGTCGTGGAACCGCCGGCGCAACTGCGCGGGAAGATTATTTCTCGTGTCGGACGGCCGTGAAATTTCCTTGGCGGTTGGCGGGCAAATTTCTTTGTGCCGGCCGGTGGCGATGGCGCTTGTCCCCGATTTCAACGCCGGTTGAAAATCAAACGTGATTTAATGGCCGAGACCAAATCAATTCTTGTCACGGGCGCCACCGGTTATGTCGGCGGGCGCCTGGTCCCGCGCCTGCTCGCGGCCGGGCATCGCGTTCGGTGCCTCGTGCGTGACCCGGCGCGACTCCAGGGCCGTGCCTGGCGGGAGCAGGGGGAACTGGCCACCGGCGATGTGTTGCAACCCGGTTCGTTGAAGGCAGCGATGCGCGGCGTGGAAGTGGTGTATTACCTCGTTCACAGCCTGGGCAGCGGCGGTGACTTTTCCGAACGCGACTTGATCGCCGCCCGCAACTGCGCCCAAGCCGCGAAAGCCGCCGGCGTGGAACGCATCATTTACCTTGGGGGCCTCGGCGATCCGCAGTCCAACCTGTCCCCTCATCTGCGCTCGCGTCACGAGACGGGGGCGGCCTTGCGCGAGGCAGGCGTGCCGGTCACGGAATTTCGCGCAGCAGTCATCGTTGGCTCGGGCAGTTTGTCATTCGAGATGATCCGTTATTTGACGGAACGGTTGCCGGTGATGATTTGTCCGAAGTGGGTGTTCACGCGCATTCAACCCATCGCCATTCGCAACGTGCTGGATTATCTCGTTGCCGCCCTCACTTGCCCGGCGAGCATCGGGCGAACGCTGGAAATCGGCGGACAAGATGTGATCACTTACGCCGAGATGATGACCGGCTACGCCAAGGCTCGTGGATTAAAGCGGCATTTGCTCGCCGTGCCGGTGCTCACACCGCGGCTGTCTTCCTACTGGGTGCACCTGGTCACACCCATTCCCGCGAATATTGCCCAGCCGCTGATCAAAGGCCTGGGCAACGAAGTCATTGTCCGCGATGCCCAGGCGCGAAAACTTTTTCCGGCAATTAATCCACTCGACTATGCAACGGCGGTGAAATTGGCCTTGGGAAAACTGGGCGCGTGCGATGTCGAAACCGCCTGGAGCGATGCGCTCACCTCCAGCCAAGGCGAAAAAATTCCGGTCAGCCTCATCAGCAGCGAGGGCATGATCATTGAACGGCGGCAGCGAACGGTCGCCGCGACACCCGGGCAAGTCTATCGCAGTTTCACGCGGCTCGGCGGCGAACGGGGCTGGCTGTATATGGACTGGTCGTGGCAGTTGCGCGGTCTGGTGGACCGGTTGTTCGGCGGCGTTGGGATGCGCCGTGGCCGGCGTGACCCGGAAGAGCTGCGCGTAGGCGACCCCCTGGATTTTTGGCGCGTGGAACTGGTCGAGCCGGGCCGGCTGATACGCCTGCGGGCGGAGATGAAAGTGCCCGGCCGCGCGTGGCTCGAATTCAAGTCAGCGCCGCAAGCCGATGGACAAACGCTACTCACGCAGACGGCCTACTTCGAGCCGAAAGGATTGTTCGGCTTTTTATATTGGTATGCGCTTTATCCGATCCACGGCCTCCTTTTCAGCGGCCTCATCCGGCGAACCGGCGAACTCGCGGAGCGTGCAACGGAAAACCCCGGTTTTCCTTCAAAATAAGCGGCTCACTTGATCAATTTAAAAATGAATTCCAAGAAGATTGAACCAGGTAGTCTCATCTGGTTGCGGCTGGACCTGCGCCTGGCCGACAATCCAGCGCTGGACGCGGCGGCGAATCTAGGCGGGGCGGCCATTCCGGTTTTCATTCACGCGCCCGACGAGGAAGCGCCCTGGCCGCCGGGCGGAGCGTCCAAGTGGTGGCTCCACCAGTCGCTGAAATCGCTCGACGCCCAGCTGCGCACCATGGGTTCACAACTCATCATCCGGCGTGGACCGACGCTGGAAACTTTATGGGCGCTGCTCAAGGAGACGGGCGCGACCGCAGTATTTTGGAATCGCCGCTACGAACCCGCCGTCATCGCCCGCGATGCGCGCGTCAAAGAGGCGCTTCGCGGCGACGGTGTGAAAGTGGAAAGCTTCAACGCCGCGCTGCTGAATGAGCCGTGGACGATTCGGAACAAAAGCGACCGGCCATTCCAGGTTTTCACGCCGTTTTGGAAACAGTGCTTGAACGAAGCCGACCCGGCCAAGCCGCTGCCCGCGCCCATCAAACTTGCCGCGCCCGCTCACTGGCCGAAATCAATCGCACTCGATGAATTGCGGCTGGCACCAAAGATCAACTGGGCCGGCGGTTTGCGCGCCGCCTGGCAGCCCGGCGAAGCCGGGGCGGCGGAACAGTTGGAAAAATTTCTGACCGCCGCGTTCGACGACTATTCCGCCCAACGCAACCGGCCCGACGCAGTCGGCACGTCCCGCCTCTCGCCGCATCTTCATTCCGGCGAAATCAGTCCGCGCCAGATCTGGCACGGGGTGAAAACAATGGCGGCCAAACGCGGACTGCCAACCGCCGTATGGCGAAATTCGCAATTTCTCGCCGAAGTCGGCTGGCGCGAATTTGCGCACCATTTGCTGTTTCATTTTCCGCACACCCCCGGCGAGCCGCTGCGGCCGCAGTTCAAAAACTTTCCGTGGCGCGAGGACGCGGCTTTGCTGCGCGCCTGGCGAACCGGACGCACCGGCTACCCGATTGTGGACGCCGGGATGCGCGAATTGTGGACCACGGGCTGGATGCACAACCGCGTGCGGATGATCGTCGCCAGTTTTCTCGTGAAGGATTTGCTGCTGCCGTGGTCGGACGGTGCGCGGTGGTTTTGGGACACGCTCGTGGACGCCGACCTCCCATCGAACACGCTCGGCTGGCAGTGGACCGCCGGCTGCGGCGCTGACGCCGCGCCGTATTTCCGCATTTTTAATCCGACAACCCAGGGCGAAAAGTTTGATCCGAACGGCGATTATGTCCGCCGCTGGTGCCCGGAACTGGCCAGGCTGCCGGCGGAATGGATTCACCGGCCACAGACCGGGCCGGCGGATATCCTCCGCGCCGCCGGCGTGGACCCGGGCCGAACTTATCCCCAGCCGATAGTGGACCACGCCGCCGCCCGCGCGGTGGCGCTCGCGGCTTTTGCGCGCATCAAGACGTCAGCTTGACGGTTTTTCATTTTCTTTCCAACCGGCCTCCGGTTCGAAAATTGCCGAGCTGCGGCATTCACCAAACAAAAAATTTTCCTCTGTATTCTGGCTTCCGGCCGCTGGCTTCTGTATTGTTGGCGCATGGAAAATCCCGACCAATTACGCGAACTCTTCCGGATGCAAAAAGCCCTCAACGAACGCATCGGCGTCAAGACTGACGGCATGAGCGAGGAGGAAAAAACCAAGTGGCTGCTCAACTACACCCGCGCCATGCAGCAGGAACTGGCCGAACTCACCGACAGCGTCCCTTGGAAATGGTGGGCGAAGTATCAGAAGTTCGACGAACAGAACGCGCGCGTCGAAGTCGTGGACTTGTTTCATTTCCTGATCAGCATGGCGCAGGTGCTCGGCATGAGCGCGGACGATGTCTTCGCTGCCTACGTCAAAAAGAATGAAGTGAACTTCAAGCGCCAGGATAGCGGCTACGTCAAGAAGGACGAGAACGACTCCAAGCATATTTGAATCTTAACCTGGCCGCCTCGCGCAAAACTCAATGAACGCCGCCGACCTTCTCCACGAAGAACCGCCGGCTTCCCCATCAAAGGCGACAATGTGATTGAAGAAGTGCGCTATCAGCCACCGACCGCAACCACAACGGATGCAGGAGACGACATGAGGATTCTCTTGCGGCTCACGCCGGCTGGCCGTTGAAATAAATTTTGTGAAAACCAAACTTAAAACCAAAGTCCCGCCACGCTGGCGGAAGGAGGTGGAGGGTGTTCTCATCACGGAGGAGCAGATCGCCCGGCGCGTCAAAACCCTGGCGCGCGAGGTTGAACGGGATTTTCGCGGTCACGAAACCGTGGTGATTTCGCTCTTGAATGGCACGGTGCTGTTCCTCGCGGATCTGATCCGGCATCTGAATTTGCCGTTGCGTCTCGATTTCATCGGCGTTTCCAGTTATGGCGCGGGCACGGAATCCGGCGCACTGGTTTTCACGAAAGAATTGCGCCTCGACGTGCGTGGACGCGACGTGCTGCTGGTGGACGACATTCTCGACACCGGCAAAACTTTGAGCCGCGTGTTGCCGAAAGTCCGCGCGCTGAAACCGCGCCGCCTCAAAACTTGCGTGCTGCTCGACAAGCCCGCGCGGCGCGTGGAAAAAGTTAGCGCTGATTATGTCGGCTTTGCCATTCCCGATTTGTTTGTCGTCGGCTACGGCCTGGATTTTGCGGAGCGCTACCGCCATCTGCCGTTCGTCGGTGTGCTGCATCCGCACGTCTACCAAGAAGTTCTCAATCCGGCCGACAAAATCAAATCCGGCAACGAACGGCACCAGCCGATCCTGCGGGCACGGTGAATTTATCCCAAAATGAACTCCATAAAAAATCTGGCGCTGCTCGGTAGCTGGCTGCTGGTCATCCAATCCGACTCCGCAGAAATCGCAGACGGCAATGCGCAGATTAGCGCTGAAATTAACCATTCGGCGGTAGTCATCACCACCACCCGCCGGCTCGCCGGGGCGATTGATTCGCTGACGTGGAATGGCGTGGAATTCATCAACAGCACCGATCACGGCCGCCAGTTGCAATCCGCCTGTTCCTTTGACAACACGCCTCAGGCGGGTGCGGAAACTTACAATCCCACCGAAGCGGGTTCCCGGCGGGACGGTGCCGGCACCAACAGCACCAGCCGGCTGTTAGAAATCTCCACCACCCAAAACCACCTTTATACCCGGACACAGATGGCATTCTGGCTACAGCCCGATGAACGTTCAGCCGGGCAACTGGCGCGAAACACCCGTGCGTTGTCGGATTATGTGCTGACGAAAGACGTGACCATCGGTTACAAACAGTAGCCGCAGGCGCTGGACTATCGCGTGACCTTCTCGCTCCCCGACGGCGTGCGACACACCGCCGCGCAGTTCGAGGCCTTGACCGGCTACATGCCGCCCAAGTTCAATACCTTTTGGCAATTTTATTCCGCGGCCGGCAAGCTAAAGCCGCTGGAACTCAAGCGGGGCGAAATCAAAAATCCCGTGGTGCTGGCCACAGCGGACGGAAAATATGCGATGGGCATTTATGCCCCGTCCCAACCGCAGCCCGATACGCGTGGCCCAGGCTACGGCCGCTGGTATTTTGAGAAGGCGCAGGTGGCAAAATGGAATTGCGTCTATCGCGTCCAAAACACCAACGGCATTCCCGCCGGGGATTACCGCTATCGGATGCTCGTGCCGTTCGGAACCGTCACGCAGGTTGAAACGATGCTACGCGAATGGCAGTCGGCCCTGCGCTGACGTCAACTCTTGCTCAAGCGTTCCGCCGGTTTCTCAAAGAACAGCTGGTGCGCTTCGGCGAGGATGGCGGGGATACGGCCAGCGAACGGACTGTTTTTCAGGGCGGTGCTCAAATCGAGCGTCGGCACTTTCGCCGCATTCTCGCCGGGAAACCAGTGGTCGGCCTGGCCAAGCAGGTTGTAGCGCATCTTGCCCCAGGCGGTGAGTTCCAGCGGCTTGGCGTAGGTCCACAGCCGCAAAATCTCCGAGATGTTGACGTGGCCTGGAACGTCCAGATAATTCGGCAAACCCTCGTGCCACCGTGCGCACCAGTCTGCGCCGAGAATTTTTTCCATCTCCGCGCGCCAGTGTTTTTCGACGGGCGCAATTGTCTGCGGAATCTGGTCATAAAACTTCAGCGCGGCGACGTGTTCGTCAAAATCCGTCGGCTTGGCGGCGCCGCAGCTCAAGGTGTGGACTTCCGGCCGCGCAAGACAATAAAGGTCGTTGAACTGCATGGGCGTGAGTGGCGCGGACAGGGCTTTGATTTTCCCTCCCGGTTCCTGGAGCTTGCCGCCCTTGTCGTTCGGGCTGATGATGAACACGCCCATGTCGTGCTCTTTCGCGGCGAGCACCGCCGGCCAGTTCAGGTCGTTGACGAAATACCAGTGCAGATTGACGTAATCAAATTCGCCGGTGTTGACGGCCTCCATGATAATGTCCGTGGTGGCGTGGGTGGAAAAGCCGAGGAACCGGCAGCGGCCTTCCTTTTGCAACTTCCGCGCGGCTTCGAGGCAGCCGCCTTTGCGCAGCGACCAGTCGAGCGTCTCTCGGTTGTTGATGCCGTGGAGCGAAAGCAAATCCACCTGGTCGAGCTTCAGGTAATTCATCGAAGTCTCGAAGGTTTCCAAAAATTCTTTCGCCGTGGCCCGCGGCGTGACCTTGGTCTGGACGATCAATTTCGCGCGCGGCAGCTTCGGCAGCACTGCGCCGAGCTGCATTTCCGATGTGCCGTAGCCGCGCGCGGTTTCAATGTGGTTGATGCCCAGTTCGAGCGCGCGATGGATGGTGGCTTCGAGATTTTCCTGGTTTGCGCGCGGAATGTCCTGCGGGGCGACGTCCTGCCACTTGTGCTGATAGCGCATCCCACCGCAGGAAATCACGGGCATCGGGAGATTGGTCCGGCCAAAGCGGCGATACTTCATGGCGCGAAAAGTAGTCCGGGAGCGGGCGGAACGCAAGCCGCCGAGGATTAAATCAAATTGCGCGGCGCGGTGGATTCCGTTAGCGTCTTCGCCTTCGATTTTATGGCATATCTTAACGATCATTATCTCAAACTCAAAGCGGGCTATTTGTTTCCCGAAATCGGCCGGCGCGTGAAGGTGTTTTGCGACGCGAACCCTGAAGCCGCCCAGCGCCTCATCCGTTGTGGCATCGGTGACGTGACCGAGCCGCTGCCGCCCGCCGTCATCGCGGCCATGCACAAAGCCGTGGACGAAATGTCGTCGCGGGAAACTTTCAGGGGCTACGGCCCGGAGCAGGGTTACGACTGGCTTCGTCGCGCCATTGCGCAAAATGATTTTCGCGATCAGGGCTTGGACGTGGCGGATGACGAAATTTTTATCAGCGACGGCTCGAAGTGCGATTGCGGCGCGATTCTCGACATCCTCGGCGACAAAAACAAGATCGCCATCAGCGATCCGGTTTATCCCGTCTATGTGGACACGAACGTGATGGCCGGCCACACGGGCGAGGCGAACGAGGCCGGCGCGTATGCCAAGCTGGTTTATCTGCCGTGCAAGCCGGCGAACGGCTTCATTCCCGTCCCGCCGAAAAAGCACGTGGATGTGATTTATCTTTGCTCGCCGAACAATCCCACCGGCGCGGCGGCGACGCGCGAACAACTGGAAGCGTGGGTGAAATACGCCTTGGAACACAAGTCCGTCATTTTGTTCGACGCAGCTTACGAGGCTTACATCACCGAACCGGGCGTGCCGCATTCCATTTACGAAATTCCCGGTGCGCGCGAATGCGCCATCGAGTTCCGTAGTTTCTCGAAGAACGGTGGCTTCACCGGCACGCGCTGCGCGTTCACCGTGGTTCCCAAGTCGCTCAACGCCTACACCAAAACCGGCGAGGCGAAGCCGCTGCATCCGCTGTGGAACCGCCGTTCAACGACGAAATTCAACGGCGTGAGCTACATCGTCCAGCGCGCGGCGGAAGCGCTGTATTCGCCGGAGGGCAAACAGCAGGTCGCCGAACTCATCAAACATTATCTCGGCAACGCGGAAGTGTTGCGCAAGGGTGCGAAGAAAGCTGGACTGAAAGTATTCGGCGGCGTCAACGCGCCTTACATCTGGGTGCGCACGCCGAAAGAAATTACGAGCTGGCAGGCATTCGACAAAATCCTGCACGAAGCCAATGTCGTCATCACGCCCGGCGCCGGCTTTGGATCGAAGGGCGAGGGTTATTTTCGCATCAGCGCCTTTAACAGCCGCGCCAACGCCGAGGAGGTGGCGCGCCGCCTTCAGGAATTGAAGTGGTGAGGGCGGGGGATCGCCGGCGGTTTTACCGCGTGACAGGCGGCGATTCGTGAGGCATTGTGCGGCGATGACAACGACTGAAGCTGCGTATTTATTGGAGCAATTTCGCGCCGGAAAAGTTCCGGCGGCCCAAGTGCTCCGGGCGTTTCAGGCGGCGCCCGTGGCGGACCTGGGCTTCGCGCAGGTGGACACGCATCGCGCGTTGCGGAAGAATTTTCCCGAAGTCATTTTTGGCGCGGGCAAAACACCGGAACAGGTCGTCAAAATTGCCGCCAAACTTTTGGAACACGGCCAGCAAGTTCTGGTCACGCGCATCACTGCTGACCATGCCCGCGCGCTCAAGAAAAAATTCAAGCTGGCCGTCCATCACGGGTCCGCCCGCTGCGTGACCATCGAGAAAAAGCCGCTGCCCAAGCGCACTGGTTTCATCGCCGTCGTCTGTGCCGGCACCAGCGATTTGCCGGTAGCCGAGGAGGCGGCCGTCACCGCCGAGATCATGGGCAACCGCGTCGAGCGGGCGCATGACATCGGCGTCGCCGGTTTGCATCGCACGCTCGCCAAGCTTGACTGGCTTCAGCGCGCGAACGTCATCGTCGCCGTTGCCGGCATGGAAGGCGCGCTGCCCAGTGTGCTCGCGGGTCTGGTGTCCAAGCCGTTAATCGCGGTGCCCACCAGCGTCGGCTACGGCGCGAGCTTTGGCGGCATCGCCGCACTGCTGGCCATGCTGAACAGTTGCGCCAGTGGCGTGACGGTGGTGAATATCGACAACGGTTTTGGCGCGGGCTACGCGGCCAGCCAGATTAATTCTTTGGCCGCAGATGCTGACCGGTGACACCCATCCTGCAACATCCGCGACATTGGCATCGAGAAGTTGGTTGATTTTTTGACCCGTTTTGCCGCCTGAAGAAAGCTCGTGCAAACCCGGCGTTTTCTAACGCAGGCAGCACAGTCCCCGGCGGTGCCCCGGAAATAGCAATAACGGACCATGTCTGATTAGCAGTTTGTTGAAAAACGTTTGAACCAGCGAAGTTGAAGTTTGTCTGTAACCCATGCGCGGAAAACCTCAAGCCCAGCCGGACTTTCTGACGGTCATCAATCTCAACCAATGCGTGCCCGCCGA
>JAJXXW010000004.1 GCA_021780905.1 bacterium | reverse complement strand
CCGTGGCCGCACGCAGCGCCGCCAACGGGCCGGAGTGAAGGCGCAGGGCGTCGCAGACGTCGTTGAGGCCGAGGCTGTGGGTCAGTTGGGCGTAAAGCAAGCTGACGACATGGCTCCACGGTGTGAAATCGCGCCACTGTTCTTCCACGCCCGTGTCACGCGCCAGCTTGGGCACCAGATGCGGCGGAATGAAGTTGCAAATTTGGCGCAGCAACGCGCGGTCAAATGGCAGGTCTGGATCGCCCTGCTGGCGTATGTCCTGTTGCGCTTCTGCGCTTACCTGGGACGCTGGCCGCACAGCTTCACCCGGTTGTTCGCGCTCATCCGCTCGGCCCTCTGGCAAAACTGCGAACTGCGCAGTCTCCTCGAAGTCTATGGGACAGCCGGTGGCGGCGGCCGCTTTCTGGGCACGCCGCAACAAGCCTATCTGGCCGGCTTCGGCTGATCCTGTGGGACAGCCGCCGCTCCCTTGCCGCAAAATCTTAAACCGCTTTTTCATTCTCCATCTGGCTTTTCAGGACATTCCGCACAAAATCGCGCCGGATTCAATCGCTATTGGTTGGCAGTGAATCCAAATATTGAACTGGAGATTTGCATCCAGGCTGCCGATCCACTGTTTGCGGCAGTTGATTATCATATTGATACAGTGATCAAACGCACCAATGTGATTGGGTTTCTTGAGGATTTCTGGGTGAAATTTTTCAGGATTTACCAAGACATCTTCTGGCTGCCAGCCGGTGTTACAATTCATGATTTTGATGTGGCTGTGGCAAACGCAAGAGATCGTTACGACCGGCTTAATTCTACTCCCAACAACTGGGAATCGATGCTGCTTGCCGGGCTAGCAGAAAATCCACAGGCGAAGGCTTTTCTGTTTCATGAGATTGAGCAACAGCGTGCAGGCAACAAATCACCAGATCAATACTAGCAGGCTGTTGAAAAACGATTTTTGGAACACTTTTTCATGCGAAAACCCCAATGATTTTGATGGTCGAGTTTTCAAAACAGGCCTTTTTCAACACCCTGCTAGCGATGACCGCCACCCTTCCATCCCTCGCCCAGCTCAAGCCCAATCCAAATTGGGCCAGGCTGCCGCTGTTCAATCGCAAGAATTGGACGCGGGTGCGGTTTGATGACGTGGTTGCGAATCTCAACGAGACGTGCGATCCGACGGAGGCCGGCTTGGAGCGCGTCATCGCGATGGAGCATCTTGAACCCGGCTCGCTGCATATCCGGGCGTGGGGCAATGTGGCGGACGGCACGACGTTCACGCGGCGCTGCCGACCGGGGCAGGTGCTGTTCGGCAAACGCCGGGCGTATCAGCGCAAGGTGGCGGTGGCGGAGTTCGACGCGGTGGTGTCCGGCGACATTTATGTGCTCGCGCCCAAGGGCGACCGGCTGCTGCCGGAACTCCTGCCGTTTCTCTGCCTCTCGGAGCGGTTCTTTCAGCACGCGGTCGGGACCTCCGCCGGTTCGCTCTCGCCGCGCACCAACTGGAGCAGTCTCGCCAGCTTTGAGTTCGACCTCCCGCCGCTCGACCAGCAGCGCCGCATCGCCGAAATCCTCTGGGCGGTGGATGAAACAATTGAAAAGCAACTTGCACTTGCGTCCGCCAGCACCAGTGCTGCCGACGCCGCAAGGAACAATCACTTCGCGGACGAGCATCGGTTCAAGTTGCTGCCAATACGTGAAACAGGGCGTTGGGTGAGTGGCAACACGCCGTCGCGAAGCCGCAGGGACTATTGGAACGGTTCTTTTCCGTGGGTAAGCCCGAAGGACATGAAACGACCTTCGATTGCTGATTCTGAGGAACACCTTTCAGAAGCGGGGCGACATGAATCTACGGTCGTCGGTCCTGGCAGTGTGCTCATCGTGATTCGCGGAATGATTCTGGCGCACTCGTTTCCTGTAGCTATCACGGAACGCGAAGTTGCTTTCAATCAGGACATGAAGGCTGTCGTTCTGAACGAAGCGTTTTCTGCGTCATACCTCTTTCACTGGTTCAAGTGGGCAAAGCCGACGTTGCTCAAAAAGATGTCCGAAAGCTCTCACGGAACAAAGCGACTTGCGATGGACGACTTGTTCGCAATGAAGATTCCGACGCCATCACGAACCGAACAGGATTCATTCGTTGAAAATATTCAATCGCTTGAAAATACCGAAGCAGCCGTGATGCAAAACGCAGACAATTTGAGGCAATTTAGAACTGCATTCCTAAACCAGATTTTCGCATGAGCTTCAACGAATCCAACACCGTCGAGCAGATGATTCTCGACGCCTTGTCTGCCGACACCACCGGCCAGCCGTTTGAGTTGAAAGACGCGCCCGGCTGGGGCGCTTCGCTCGGCGGGGACTTGCGTCCAGCCACTTGGGAAAACGTTCCAGCCAATGACGTTCCCCGGCAGGCCGGCGACGTGATGGTTGAACCGTGGTTGCGGCTGGCCCTCATCCGGCTCAATCCCGAAATTGCCAACCAACCCGACCGCGCCGACGAGGTCATTTATGCGCTGCGGGCCATTCTGCTCACGGTGCAGGCGGATGGCCTGGTCCGGGCAAATGAGAATTTCATGGATTGGTTGCGCGGCGAGAAGACGATGCCCTTCGGCCCCAACGGCGAGCATGTGCCGGTGCGGCTCGTGGACACCGCCAACCCGGCCCGCAACCAGCTCGTGGTCACGAACCAATGGGTGTATCAGGCCGGCAGCGTGGAAAAGCGGTTCGACGTGGTGTTCGTGGTCAACGGTCTGCCCATCGTCATCGGCGAGGCCAAGACACCCAACCATTTTCTCTGGAGCGCCTGATGCAGGAGGCCGAGCGTGCCGGTGAACCGAAGGTCGAGGGCTTTGGCCTCGCCGCGCGCAGCCGTTTCGTCCAGCACGGCCATGCCGTTGATTTCCTTGGCGAGCGTCATCACGGTGATCTCGCCGGGGTCAATGGTGCGGGTGAGCCGGGCGAAGGTGGCCAGGCTGAACGGCGAGCCGGCGGCACTTTGAACGGTGAAATGGCGGCCCAAGAAATCCGCGTAGTATTCCTTCCGTTTCGGATCGGTCAGCTCGTCCCGCGCGCCGGGCGTGGTCAGAAGCTTATATTCCCCCGAAAGTTTTTTTAGCAGCGGGGCAAGTTCGCCACGGTGACCAAAGTTAAGGAGGGCGGAGGTGTCAAAGACCAGTAAATCCATTTATGAAGCCCCGGCTGGTTCCCCCTCGTGGTTGCAATCGTCCAGGATGGTGAGGTCCTTATCCCGGGCCTGTTCGGCCAGATATTCCTCGACGACGTGGCGCTGGGTGAAAAACCACTGGGCCAATTTGCCATTGGAAATCTGTCCGTCCTCATGCAGCGTCAGCGCCACGTTGCGGAACCGGGCGTCCACCTGGGCGTCAATGTCCTCAACGCGGCAAGGCGGCGCCGGCGGCGTCTGGAAGTCGCCCCGGAAATATTTATTCTTTTCGGTCCAGCGAAAGACGTTGAGCTTGGTTAGCCGGTAGAAGATGGCATCGCGGGACACATTGAACTCCTGCGCGACGCGCTCCAGACAAGATGGTTCCTTGAGTCGCGAGCCGTAGGCTTTCACGATGGCTTGCAGGTCGGCTTCCGGCATCAAAAATTCACCGGCAAAAGCATTGGCCTGTTTTTCCAGCGGGTCGCGGTGGGAGGCGAGGCCGGAAACGACGGTATCCGTCCGCTCCTTGGTTTCCGGGTCCTTACGCCCCAGGTGAAACACGACATGGGCGAACTCGTGCGCGAGCGTGAACAACCGGCGCGAGGCCGAGTGCTTGGCGTTGATGAAGATGGCGGTGAACGGCCCGCGATAGGACAGGCCGGACAAATGCCAGGGCATCGCCCAATCGAAAACAAAAATGTTCCGCTCGGACAACGCCTGCTTCAACTCCACGAGCGTGACGCGCCGATTGAGCTTGAGCGTGTCGCGGAGATTGCCGGTGATGTTGGGCAGATTGGCAAACGAATCAAATTCCGCCCACAGGCTGAACGGCACCGGCGGCTGCTTGGCCAGGCGCAGCGCGGTGTCCACGAAGTGAAGCTGCGCGGACGCATCGAGCATGGTCTGGTCAATATCGTCGCGCTGGGGGGAAGTGGTCTGCGCGCGGCATTTGAAGTGCGGCCGGATTTCGGAGTTGAGCAGATAATCCAGCGCGACGCCCAAGTGGCGGGCGAGCTCCAGCAGTTGTGATTCGTCAGGTGTGCGCGTGCCTTTTTCCCAATGGGAAATGAGTGAAGCGGACACGCCCAATTTCCCGGCCAACTCGGTTTGGCTCTGGTTGGCGAGGGTGCGGACTTCAGATAGCCGCTTCGGCAGGTTGTGTAGTTCGTCGCCCATTTGTTGATATTGTTAACACATTATTCACACATTGCAACTTCTTCTTGACAAATTTATTCAAGGACACGAACATTACGACAGTTCTTTGGAAAAGACACTGCGCAAGCGGTGGTGGTTACGAAAAAACAAAACCACAACTAATAGAGATTTTGCCCTGAATGGGGCAGAAACGAAAAGGCCGCAGAGTTTGCAGCTCTACGGCCTGATCGGAATCCTAAAACAACGGGAGTTGTTCTTGGAGTCTGGAATTACCAGCCGCGTTTATACGTCGGCCCTTCTCAGAAGACAAGCACTTTCCCACAACCAAGAAAGGACTGACCATGATTCTAAAATCATTGGTAAGTCCCGGTCCCCAATGGCGCTTGCTGCCGATTGGGTTCGTCATTTCCGGTTTGACCGGAAAGCGAACCGATGTCGGCATCAACGAGCGCTATTGGATCTGGGATCCAGCCTGTCGTCATTGAGGCTGGTCGAAAACGGGCGTCGCAAACTAAAAGCATGTTTGCGACGCCCCTTCGACTAATCGAAACGCAGGTCATCAGTGATGGAAATCCTGGCGAGTCAGAAGCAAATCCCCGAAGTCCATGAGCACATTAAAAATCAAGCGGTTCACGAAACCGCATTTTCTGAAACAAATCGGCCGGGAATATCTTGGCCAGTTCTTCATCCGGCCTGCGGCCACCTTCTCCCGCTCCCGCGAGCGAAGGACATATCCGGCGGTTGGATTGGTGGGAGTCGCTGACCTTGGGTGAACGGAAATTGATTTGCAGCCTGATGCGGATGCTACGCGGGGCCAAGAAAAGCGAACTGCGAGACGTGGCCATCGCGGCGGCGAAGTGGGAACGCGGCATCGGCTGTTTCATCAAGGTCCGGCTGATGAGTGCGTGCCGCACGGGCCACCGGCAAGGCCGCATGAGTATTATGGTAAAGCCACGGGCAGTGTGGGTTCGGCGACGCAGTTGAACGGTTCCACCTTTGTGGATGCAACCGTGAAGCTCGGCGATTGCAGCGACAACCTGACACCGCCCACCAGCTTGAAAGTGTTGCGGGCGCGGGCCGTGATGTCCGTCAACGCCGTGGGACGCAGCCCGCGCTTGTTCGCATCCCATTTAAACGTCAGCATGATGAATGTTGAACCGCCCGCCGCCGTTCCTGCAAACAAAAAAACGGCCTTCGTTTCCGAAGGCCATCTTGGGAAAACACGCGGCGGATGGCGAGGCCAGACCGCTGGACAATGAAGACCAAGAGGAGTCGTTGATGGCGTATGGTTTCAACGTGGTGGTGGGTCCGGCCAAGTCGCCCACGCCCGCTGCCGCGAAAGCGAAATAAATTTACCGGTGCTGAAATTCCAAGCCCGGCCGCTTGCCGGTTTTTTTATTTTAAGCAACTTCCAAAAACCGCATCAGCGTGTCGCCGTGTTTGAGCAGTTTTACTTCCGTCCAGGGCGCGACGAGTTCCAGCGTGTCGCGTTTCGTGTGGCCGAGCACAAAGCGTCCGCCCGGCGCGAGCAGCTTCGGCAGATTTTTATCGTCGAGCAATTGTTGCGCGAAAGATTCGGAACGGCGGTTCACATTTTTCTCGCCGTAAGGCGGGTCGGCCAGAATCAAATCAAATTGCCGGTCACTTTCCGCAAGCTGGCTCATCGCCGGAAAGACATCCTGCGTGCGCGTCTCCAAAATGTCGCCGTAGCCCGCCGCGACCGCGTTGCTGCGGATGAATTCTGCGTGCCGGTGAGATTTTTCGACGCACATCACCGAGGCCGCGCCCCGGCTCAAACATTCCAGGCTCAACGCGCCGCTGCCGGCGAACAACTCCAGCACGCGAGCGCCTTCAACCCGTGCGCCGAGCGAATTGAAAACCGCCTGCTTGACGAGGTCGGGCGTCGGGCGGACGTCCAGTCCTTTGGGGACTTTGAGGATTCGCCGTGCCGCGTGGCCACCGGTGATGCGCATGGGAAAAGTTTAACCACGAAACACACCCCGTGCACGAAAGCAAAATCTTTTCGGGTGGCTCGGGTATTTCGTGGTTTAAGAAACTATTTGAAAAATTCCGCGAAGAAATCCTTCATCGCCTGCCACGAACGCTGGTCGGCCTTTTCGTTGTATTTCGCGCCGGGATTGACGAAGCCGGGATTGGGCTGCGTGAAGGCATGAACCGCGCCGCCGTAAAAAACAATTTGCCAGTCCACTTTATTGTCGCGCATCTCGTTTTCAAAGGCGGTCAGATCTTCCGGCTTCTGGAACGGATCATCCGCGCCGGCCAGCACGAGCACCTTGCACTTGATGTTTTTCCCGTCGGCCGGCGTCGGCGAATCCAGTCCGCCGTGGAAGCTGACGACGCCGTTCAGATTCGCGCCGCTCCGGGCGAGTTCGAGCACCGTCGTGCCGCCGAAACAATAGCCGATGGCCGCGACGCGTTTGGGATCCACGAACTCGTTCTTCTCGAGCACATCGAGTCCGGAGTTGACCCGGGCGCGGAGCAACGCGCGGTCGCTTTTGTATTTGCCGGCCAGCGGACCGGCTTCGCTGACATCTTTCGGTCGGGCATCTTTGCCATAAATGTCCGCGCAGAACGCGACGTAGCCGAGTGCCGCGAGCTGTTCGGCGCGGTGTTTTTCGTAACCGGTCAAGCCCAGCCATTGATGGACGACCAGGACACCGGGCCGTTTGCCGGAAAGGGAGTCGTCGTAAGCGAGAAAGCCTTCCAGGGTGGTGTCGCCTTGTTTGTAATCAATCGTCTGGGTCACGATTTTTGCCTGGACGGTAACCGCGCCCGTCAGCGCCAGAAATAACGGAATGAATTTTTTCATAACAGCCCATTCATAAACTGCAAACGGCCCGAACGCCAGCAAAGTTTAGGGGGCGAGCCAAGGGCGCCAGGTTGGCGCGGGGAATTTTTACCTTCGCTTTCTGCGCGGCCGGCACGCGGCAGAATTTTCTTGTCGGCATCGGTTGGCTTCCGCGCTTACACTTGCCGCGCATGAAACCGCTCGCACCGCCGGATTCGCACCACCTCGACGCCGCCATCGGCTGGCTGG
The DNA here is from genome assembly GCA_021780905.1 of bacterium. Lineage (GTDB taxonomy): Bacteria > Verrucomicrobiota > Verrucomicrobiia > Limisphaerales > UBA11358 > UBA11358. The sequence continues at coordinate 55,020 of JAJXXW010000004.1, read as the reverse complement.
GACTGGGCTGTGCCGACGAGGCGCGCGCGGAACTGGCGAGGATTTCCGCCGCCCTGCAGCAACATGCCAACGTGCTGGAGGGGCGCTGGCTGATTTGCGCGCATGAAAAGCAGTGGCGCAACGCGCTGGCCATTGCCGAACAGGAGCTAAAGGTCGCGCCCGGGGAATCCTCCGGCTGGCTGCACCGGGCCTACGCGTTGCGCCGCGTGAACGATGGCGGCCTGTCGCAGGCGTGGGCTGCGCTGCTGCCGGCGGCAAAAAAGTTTCCGGCGGAACCGATCATTGCCTACAACCTGTCCTGCTACGCCTGCCAGATGCAGCAACTCGACCTCGCGCGCGACTGGCTGCACCGCGCGGTGGCGGCCGGCCGGAAAGAAACCATCAAGCAAATGGCGCTGGCGGATGCCGACCTGCAGCCGTTGTGGTCCGAAATCCAGGAGCTGTGAAAAGCCGAACAACCATTTTGTCTGTGGCTGGCCTGCGCATCGAGCGCGATGGCACAACCATTCTCGACGACGTGAGCTGGCGCGTGGCGAGCGGTGAACATTGGGTGATGCTGGGCGCGAACGGTTCCGGAAAAACCTCGTTGTTGAGCGCGCTCACCGGTTATCTGATGCCGACGGCAGGGGAAATTGCTTTGCTCGGCGAAACCTACGGCCAATCCGACTGGCGCGAATTGCGGAAGAAAATCGGCCTGGTCAGCTCGTCCGTGCGGCAGATGATGGCCGATGGTGAGCCGGCACTGGAAGCCGTCGGCAGCGGCAAATTCGCCATGATTGATTTCTGGGGACGGTTGAGCCGCACCGAAAAACTTCAAGCCCTGAAGCTGCTGCGACAGGTCGAGTGCGAATATCTGGCCGGGCGGCCCTGGCGCGTGCTTTCGCAGGGCGAACGCCAGCGCGTGCTGGTGGCCCGCGCGCTCATGGCCAAACCGCGCGTGCTGATTCTCGACGAACCCTGCGCCGGGCTGGATCCGGCGGCGCGCGAACATTTCCTGCAATTCCTTCAACGGCTCGGCGCGCAAAAAAATTCGCCGACGCTGGTGCTGGTGACACATCACGTCGAGGAAATCATGCCGGTGTTTTCGCGCGTGCTGGTTTTGAAAAATGGCCGCGTGCTGGCGGCGGGGCAAAAGGCGGACGTGCTGAATTCCAAAAATCTTTCCGCCGCGTTTGCCGCGCGGATGCGATTGCAGCGCGCCGGCAGCCGTTACGCGCTGAAAGTCACGATGAAATCGCGGACGGTCATGTGAAGAGCTCACATCGTGAAGCCGCCGCTTGGAGTTGAAAGCAGAACGGTTCTGGATTCGAGAATGTCACCCGGTCTGCCATTGGCGACTTCTTCCCCCTTGAATCGCATGTATTCTTCAACGGCAGTGTCCAAGGTCACTCCATGCACACCGATCTTTTTTGCCGACTTCTCAAAGTTTTCCGCCATGACGACTTTTTCCTTCGGCACGTCGGTCTGTGCCCCGTGCTTGAGAAATTGCTCCTGAATGTCTTCGGCGTGTTTGAAGGCGAGTGATTTGGAATTAAACACTTTCCGCTGCCTCATGCCGTATTTACGAGCGGAAACCAGCCAATACCGCCCCGTTTTGGGGTGGTCAATTTCATAAATCTGTGGGAATGCTCTCCTGATAACCATAATTTTAGGGGCTGTCCTAGATAACGCGAAAATGTGTTATCAATAGGCAGCATGAGAAAGAGTCGTTTAAGCGAAAGCAAGCAGCGGAACGCTGCGGAAAAATTGGGGTTTCACCGGGCACGTCGTTTCCGATTACGGCGCCATCCGGGACATTTATGCCAACCACAAAGTCGTCGCCCCGGCCGCGGAAGCCGCTGCCCGTGCGGTCAAGGCGGGTTGCGACCTGTGCTGTGGCGTTGATTACAACGCGCTCGCCGGCGCGCTGAAATCCGGTCGGATCACCGATGCCGATCTCAATACCGCCGCCGGCCGGCTGCTCGACGCCCGTTTCCGGCTCGGTCTCTATGACACGCCGGAAGCCAATCCGCTGCTGAAAATTCCCGCTTCCGCCAGCCACACGCCGGCGCATGGCGCGCTGGCGTTGCGTGCCGCGCGCGAAAGTATCGTGCTGTTGAAGAACGACGGCCTGCTCCCGCTGGACCGTCAAAAAATCAAACGCATCGCCGTCATCGGTGGCAACGCGGATTCCGTGCCGATGCTCGTCGGCAATTACAACGGCACGCCCACGCATCCCTCGACGATTTTGAAGGGCATTCACCAGCTTTTGGACGGCACTCGCGGTCGGGACGGCGCGCGCATTCAAATTATTGCCGTCACCAATATGCCATTCGCGCTGCCAAACCGGGCGGCACCCGTGACGGATTTCTCCGCCGCCATTGCCGCCGCGAAATCCGCCGACGTGGTGATCTATGCGGGCGGACTGGATGCGACTCTGGAGCGCGAGGAGAAGAAGGGTTTGGCGATGCAGGGCTTCTCCGGTGGCGACCGGACAGCCATCGAACTGCCCCAGCCGCCGGACGATCTGCTGCGCGCCTTGCACGCCACCGGCAAGCCGGTGGTGTTCGTGAACTGCAGCGGTTCGGCCATCGCGATGCCGTGGGCGAAAAAAACTTGCCGGCAATTTTGCAGGCGTGGTATCCCGGCCAGTCCGGCGGGCGGGCCGTCGCGGAAGTTTTGTTCGGGGAGCAGAACCCGGGCGGCAAACTGCCCGTGACGTTTTGCACGAGCACCAAAGATCTGCCGCCGTTTGACGATTACGCGATGAGCAACCGCACCTACCGCTATTTCACCGGCAAGCCTTTGTTCGCCTTCGGGCACGGCTTGAGCTACACGACCTTCAAGTTTGCGGACGCGAAGCTCGGGGAAAGCAAAATCGCCGCCGACGGAAAATTGCAGCTCGCGTTCACCGTGAAAAATTCCGGGAAACGCGATGGTGAGGAAGTCGCGCAGGTTTATTTCCGCCACGTTCACTCCGTCGTGGCGCAGCCGTTGGAAAGCTTGTGCGGGTTCCAGCGCGTAAGCGTCGCCGCCGGAAAGGCCGCCGGGGTAAAAATGGAAATTCCTGCGAGCCAGTTGCGTTACTGGGACGCGACCAAAAAATCCTACGTCGTGGAGCCGGGCGAATATGAACCGCTCATCGGCGGCGCGTCGGACGAGGCGGACTTGATAATACCCTTTCAAGTGCATTGACGGCGCAAAATGGTTTCCCCCCACGCTTTCGATCGATCATACTTGGTTGAAATGAACCTCTCCGGCACGCTCAAGGTGATTGACCAACGGGACGCACGCAGCATCAAGTGGCGCGGCGGGCGTATTAAACAACCAGCAGAAACCTCTGCGTTGATATGTCGTTGATCAAATTATTTCCCGTCGCCACGACTTTCATGCTGGCGGCACGAGTTGTCTGCGCCGGTGAATTGGAAAAAGATTTCGTCACGCCGCCGGCCGCAACCAAGCCGCGTTGCTACTGGTATTGGATGGACGGTCAGATTTCCAAGGACGGCATCACGCGCGATCTCGAAGCGATGAAACGCGTCGGCATCGGCGAAGGTTACATCGGCGTCATCAGCGGCGAGAGCGGGAAGCCCTCGACCAACCCGACCAGGGCGCTCACGGATGCGTGGTGGAGTTACATCGAGCGCGCCGCCCGCGCCGGCAATAATTCACTCGAAATCGCGGTCGTCAACAACTGGAACAAACGGCTGGTCGGCGATGCCAGCCTGCCACCGGAGCGCCGCTTCACTTCGCTGACGTTGCCGACCATCAAAACGAACACGCCGTTGCAAACCAGCGGCCTGCTTGGCCCGGTGACTGTGCAATCCGCTAATTTTGATCCATGAAACTCATGCAAAATCCGGGCGTTACTAGGACAAAGGTAACGGCCGCCTTCGCCGGCGCGGCGCTGCTGCTGGCTACAATCACGGTTCGCGCGGATGAATTGGATGACCAGTTCACGTCGCCGCCCGCCACGGCGAAACCGTGGGTTTACTGGTATTTCATGGACGGCAACCTGACGCGCGACGGCATGGCGGCGGATTTGGCGGCGATGAAACAGGCGGGCATCGGCGGCGGGATTTTTCTGGAGGTGAATCTCGGCATTCCGCGCGGGCCGGTGGATTTCATGAGTCCACAATGGTTGACGCTGGTTGGCGAGGCGGCGCATGAGGCCGACCGGTTGGGCATCCAGATCGCGCTCGGTTCCGGGCCGGGTTGGTGCGGTGCGGGCGGGCCATGGCTTCAGCCGGAACAAACCATGCAGCATCTGGTCGCCAGCCAAACGAACGTCGTCGGGCCGATGACATTTTCCACCCGGCTGTCGCGGCCAATGCCGCGCGAACCTTATTTTGGCGAGGGCACGCTGACGCCGGAATTGAAGGCCGAGTGGCAGGACTTTTACCGCGATGTCGCGGTGCTGGCGTATCCGACACCGACGGGCACGAACCGCATCACGGATCTGGATGAAAGGGCGCTGTATTATCGCGCGCCGTTTTCCTCAAGGCCGGGCGTCAAGCCGTTCCTGCCCGCGCCGGCGGAATTTCCCCCAATGCCGGCGAACGCCTGCGTGCCGGCCACCAGCGTCAAGGATCTGACGTCTAATCTTTCGGCGGACGGCCAACTGACCTGGGACGTGCCGCCGGGAAATTGGACGATCCTGCGGTTCGGTCGCACGCTGACCGGGCAGACCACGCGCCCCGCGCCCAAGCCGGGCCTCGGCTTTGAAACGGACAAATTTGATCGCGCCGCGCTGGATGCGCATTACGCGGCTTACATCCAGAAAGTTCTGGCGCAATGCGGTCCGCACACCAACGCCAGCGGCGGTTTGACGATGCTGCATTTCGACAGTTGGGAAATGAGTTCGCAAAACTGGTCGCCCCATTTGCGCGCGGAATTCAAGAAGCGCCGCGGTTACGATCCGTTGAAATTCCTGCCCGCGTTCACTGGCCAGATCGTGCAGAGCGAGGAGATTTCCGAACGGTTTCTCTGGGACGTGCGCCAGACGGCCCAGGAACTGGTGGTGGAAAATCAGGCCGGCCACCTCGCCGAACTCGCCCACCAAAACGGACTGACGCTTTCTCTCGAACCTTACGACATGGATCCCTGCGCCGACCTCACGCTGGGCCGCGTGGCCGACGTGCCGCAATGCGAATTCTGGCATCTGGGTTTCAACACGGCCTACAGCGTGATCGAGGCGGCGTCCATCGCGCATACCTGCGGCCGGCCGATGGTGGCGGCGGAGGCGTTCACTTCCGAGCCGGGCGAGGATTGGAAGGCCGATCCGGCATCGCTCAAGGCGCAGGGCGACTGGGCGTTTTGCGCGGGCGTGAACCGTCTGGATTTTCACCGGTTCCAGGCGCAGCCGTGGACGAACCGCTGGCCGGGCATGACGATGGCTTCGTATGGTGTGCACTGGGATCGCACGCAAACCTGGTGGGACATGGTGCCCGCGTATCACGAATATCTGGCGCGCTGCCAGGCGCTGCTGCAGCGCGGCGTCACCGTGGCCGATGTCTGCTTTCTGGCCGCCGAGGGTGCGCCGCACGTCTTCCGTCCGCCGAGCTCTGCGACCACCGGGAATCCGCCGGACCACGGCGGCTACAATTTCGACGGGTGCGCTCCGGAAACCCTGGAGGAGCGGGCCACGGTAAAAAACGGCAAACTCGTTTTTCCCAGCGGCACGACGTATGAAATCTTGGTGCTGCCGGAAGTCCAAACAATGACGCCGAAGCTGCTCCGGAAAATCGCGTCCCTTGTGAAGGCGGGCGCGACAGTGTTCGGCCCGACGCCGGTGAAGTCACCGAGCCTGGGAAATTTTCCAAAGTGCGACGCGGACGTGAAAAAGCTGGCGCGCGAACTCTGGGGAGATTGCGATGGCCAAAAAGCATTTTCGCATCAGTTTGGCAATGGTCAGGTCTTGTGGCGGGTGACGGAAATAAAACCGGGCGAGCAATATGGTGATTATGCCGCCGTCACGAAGCTGCTCGCGGCGATGAATCTGCCGCCGGATTTTTCGTCGGATGGGCCGGTTCGCTTCACGCATCGGCGCGATGGGGACGCGGATGTTTATTTTGTCGCCAACCGCGAGGCAAGAGCCGTGGAGGCGAATTGCGTGTTCCGGGTGGCGAACCGGCAACCGGAGTTGTTTGATTCGCTTTCCGGTGAAATCCGTCCACTGCCGCAATTCGCACAACGCGGCGACGGCACTGAAATTCCCCTGCGCTTTGATCCTGAACAGGCTTATTTCATCGTGTTCCGCGCCCCGGCAGCACCAACCAAAATGAACCTGGCCCGGCAAAATTTTCCGGCGTTCCAGCCGGTTGAAAAACTGACCGGCGCCTGGCAGGTGCAGTTCAATCCACGCTGGGGCGGGCCGGAGCGAGTCACGTTTGATTCACTGACGGACTGGAGCCAACGACCTGAGCGCGGCATCAAGTATTATTCCGGCACGGCGCTTTACCACCAAACGTTTGAGCTGCCGACGTCGGAACCGCAACCGGGGAAAAAATATTTTATCGAACTGGGCGAGGTCAAAAATTTGGCGCGGGTTAAATTGAACGGCCATGACCTTGGCGTGGTCTGGTGTGCCCCGTGGCGGGTGGCGACGGGCGACGCATTGCAGCCGGGCCGGAACCGTTTGGAGATCGAGGTCGCCAATTTGTGGCCAAACCGGCTGATCGGCGACCTGTCGCTCCCGAGCGAGAAACGGTTTACCTGGACGACGCGCAACCCGTTCAAAAAAAATTCCCCTTTGCTGCCGTCCGGCCTGCTCGGGCCGGTCGTTTTGGAGGTTGCCAATCCGTGAGTTGAAACACTGAATGAGCCTTACCTCATGCTAAAAGGAATCTTGGAATAAAATTTCCGGCAGGCTGTCTAGCCGGTCTGCTGTTGCTGGTCAATGCGCACGCAGGGGACAGCGTCAATTTGGAGCAGGGTTTTGCCGCACCACCGCCAGCGGCCCGCCCGTGAGTTTCTGGATGTGGTTGCGGGTGGACACCACGCCGGCGGCCATCACCAAAAACCTGGAAGAAATGCACGCCAAAGGAATTGCGGGAGCCATCATTTACGACTCTGGCGTCGGTCATGGACTGGAGATTTCGACTAAAATGGCTTTGGGAGACCGGGGTTATTGCCGGACAATTCGCGAATGCCGTTGGCGGCGCTGGAAAAAATCGCCGCCCTCGTCAAAGCCGGCGCAATCGTGGTCGGCCCGCAACCCGCCGGCCCCGCCGGGTTGGTTACGCCGGAGCAAACGGAAAATATCGAGTCGCTCGCGGCATTGCTTTGGGCGAACGCTTCGGGCGAGAACCAGATCGGCAGCGGCCGGGTGATCGCCGGCAAGACTCCGGGCGAGGTGTTGCAGGAGATGCGCATCCCCCCGGATATGGCTTGGAGCGGTTTGAGCAGCCACGGCGACCTTGATTGGATTCACCGGCAAACGGCTGACGCGGGTATTTATTTTGTCGCGAGCCGCTGGGATGGCGATCATGCCTTTGCTGTATTGTCGGCGCAACCGAGTTTGGATCGTCGCCAGATTGAGCGTAAGCAGATGAAGCTGGCCATGTCAGTGGGAGACAGTCGGCATTACCGCGTGGATGAAATTCGTGGGCGTCATTTTATTCAAATGGCGATGCGCGCCGGCCTGTCGCGTCGGATTGCGGAAGAGACGCTGGATGCTGTGGCCACAACGACCGAAGCTGCGTTTGATTTGGTAGAGGCAAAACTCCCTACCGGATTTCCAAGGAAGATTCACACTTCAATCAAAGCTGGAACGCTTCAGCGAATGAAACAGATGGGCGCGGATTGACCTTAAATTATTCGCTCGAACTAGGGCAGTAAATGGTTCGATGTGGGCCGCGTCCACGATCGCCGCGCCGTCTGCCGTAAGGCAACTCAGCCCCGTCAGCACACAGGTAAATTTGTAGCGTGACACCACTTGCACTGCGAACCGCGCACTCCGGCCTTTCTTTCGCGCCGACTCCTCCGCCTCCTTGTTCAGCGCGGCGATGCGTGGCTCGTTCCTGTCCGCGCCATCCACACACAGGCCGAGACTCACCAGCAACGCCACGCGTTCGCGCGGTTCAAAATAGCGGGACACCAGCAAGAGTCGTGCTTTCAAACGGAAATAGGCGTCGGCCAGCAAATCAAAAAATCCCTCATGCAGCTCGCACACGAAACACGATTCCGGCGATCGCGCGGCCGTCATTTCTAGGGTGAATACCTGCCAGAATCCTTGCGTGCGCAGGTAAAAGAATGGCATCCGCATATCCAGCCGCGTTGGCCAACGCTCGGACACCTGCGCGCCGTAGGATTTGAAACGGAGCACCAGAAGCGCTGCCGAGAACCAGGAACGTGGCCGGTTACTTTTCGCGATCGGCCAGCACCCGCAACACCGGGAACAAACCGGGCTGACGTTGTGCTTCGTCAATCACCACCAAGCCCCGCAATCCCTGCAATGCCGTCATGGGATTTTCCATGAGCCGGGCCACCACCGGATCTTCCAAATCAAAATACTGCGGGTGACCGGCGGGAATCATCTGTCGGGCGAGCGTCGTCTTGCCGCATTGACGCGGGCCGAGCAGGGCGACCACGGGATTGCGTCCCAAGGCTTTTTTCACCCGGTCAGAATAATGCTTGCGAACAATCATAGTTGAAATATTGCAGCGTCATTACCAAATATCGAGTTCCGTGTTTTTCGTCAAGTGAACGGCTTCAGGCCAATTGCCATTGCCATTGCCGGCAAGTCCACACGTCTCCCCCAAAACTGCGCGAGGGCATATTCGCACGCGCTGGCATGGCGTCTCAAATTCAAAGGTATCAACTGCGGCAGACTCACGATGGTGATTTTGTGCTTTCATGCTGGCCGGTTCTGCCGCTCAAACGAGTAAATCGCCTATAAACAGAACCACGGCAGCGCCGTGATCTGATCATGCAATTGCAGCGGTCGCGGGCAGCGGCAAATCACATAGCCATGCTTCGCCTCTTTTTTCTTTTCTTGCAGAAACGGCAGCAGATGCCGCGCATCGTTCAGCGTTGGATTCTCTGTCCATTTCACCTCGATCGGCGTCAGGCTGCCGCCATGTTCGACAATGAAATCCACTTCCGCGCCATCGCGGGAGCGTTGATGATACAGCTTGCCTTCGCCGAGATATTGCAGGCGCTGCCACAACTCGATGCCCACCCATTGCTCAAAAATCGGCCCCGGATTTGCTTTCACCGTCTCGCTGGATGGAATCAAACCTGCCGCCGCGTGCCGCACGCCCAGATCGAAAAATAAAAATTTCGGCGTCGAGAGCAGGTTCTTGCGCGGACTCTTGGAGTAGGCTGGCACCCGGATGCCTATGAACATATCTTCCAATAGTTGATAATAGCCCTTCACCGTCGGCTGCGAGATGCCTGCCTCCTGCGAGATGTTTGAATAGTTCAAAATCTGTCCCGACTCGGCGGCCGCCAGTTGCAGGAAGCGCACGAACGCGCCCCAATCTTTAACCAATGCCTCGCGGCGAATTTCCTCCTCCAGATGCACGAACGCGTAAGCCTTCAACAATCCTTGCCGATCCTGCTTGTCTGCCGTCACGATGCCCGGCAACGCGCCATACGTCAGCCGCGTCAGCAAATCCCACTCGGGAAACGGATGCTTCGGTTGTTTCCCATCACTCCACGGAAACAGCAGCGGCGAGGTTGCGTGCGGAATTTTCGCCTCCTTCGCCGGATGTTCGGCCAACGTCAGCGGATACAAGTGATGCACCAGGCTGCGGCCCGGTAGCAGGTTGGCACCCGTCAACCGCAGCTTTCTGGCCGAACTGCCGCACAGCACAAAGCGCCACCGTGTTTTGTCCGCGTCGTAAAGCGCCTGCACAGCATCAAAGATGGAAGGCACAGACTGCGCCTCGTCCACGAACACGAACTGGCCTTTTTTATTCGTCGGCAGGGTGCGGCAGGCTTGGGCAAATTCGCCCGGATTCCCCAAATGACGCGAGCGCTCCTGTGGATCCGCCAGATTGAAGCGGAGCGAATCATCGGGAATCAGTCCATTGACCAAAGTGGATTTGCCCGTCTGCCGCGCTCCAAACAGAAGGTGGACATAGGGCCGGCTTAACTTCGCCTGTATTTCACTGGCATACCATCGGTCAAACATAGGCTTAAGATATATCGCCTAAATCTAAAATGCACTTTATATTTATCGCCATCAAAAATTCAGCAATTGCCGCTGATTAACGAAAAAAAAGCACGCCGACTTGTCGTTATGCGAACGACTGAAAGGCACCCTTTGGATTGCCGAGCACGCCATCAAAAGCCTCCATAGTTCCGGCGTGTAAGAGATACCAGCGGAGGAAATCACCCACATGGATTTCGGCGCGTCCGGTTTTGATTCGGCTTTTTGCCTTGGCGGCTTCTTCGGGATTTATTTCACAGGCAACAACACTTTTCAAACGCGTGGTCGCACACTTTTGCAAAGCACCGAGGAAAACCCCATCGCCACAACTCGGCTCAAGTATCCGTTGCGGCCGAACAACCGCCACCCAGCGGGTAAGAAATTCAGCCAAATCCGTGTCGGTATAAAATCCACCACGGAGTTTCTGCGCTGACTCAAATTCAATAAAATTCATGGCCGGTTAATTCTAGTTCTTGGACTTGGCTGTTTTGCTCTTGGCTTCTTTTTTCCGCCTGATGCGGTATGTAACCGGTGATTCAGCCAAGGCTTGCGGTGCGAAAAGCTGTGATTGATTACGCTCGCGGAGATACTCGGTCGCCTTGCGGAGAAACCAGTCCTTGAGCGTCATGCCGTCTTTGATGACAGCGTTGTAAAGCTCCTCTTTTTTAGAAGGATCAATTTCTAAAACGATTCTGCCGGATTCGCCGCGTGCCATATAATGTAACATAACATGGCCATGTCACACGGCAAGATATTTTTGATTTTTTCTGCTCACCGAGTCCCCTCAACCATCAGTCGCCTTGTCACGGCCTCGCCTGAAACACCAGCCCGCCATTGCGCGGCTCCTTCTGAAGACTACTTCCACGCAGGAGGGCTGTCACTTGGCCGACCCCGGACACATCCGCCCCGACGAATCCGCCGCCAGACGTGATGCCCTTCGCGCCATTGCCGCCATGATACCCGACACCGAGCGCGAGCTTTATTCCATCATGCTCGCCGTCCGTGAGCCGGGCACACTCGCCAAGATTCACAACTACGCCGACCGGCACCAGATTGGCCGCAGCACCGTTTATTTCCGCATTAAGAAATTGGCGGAATCCATCCAGTGCCATCCGTGGTTCGACGAAATCACCGCGCCATTCCGCACTGCCCGCCGGACAGCGTAACCGGCCCCACACGCGCCCGGTGCCGAAAGGTGCCGGGCTAATTTTTTCGCGGCTTCGCCTGGATGGCTCGCCGCGATATTTTATTCATCGGGGATTGCGCATCCCCGAACCCTAACGCCAAAGCGCCAGCGCTCTGGACTCATCACCACGCGAACGCTTCTCTTGACCAGTCAGAAACAATGAAATAAATACACAAAGTTATGAATACTGAAATCATCAACCAAGTGGCACGAGGCACGCTGGACGGCACAATCGCATTTCCCGATGTTGTTCGGCAGTTGCTTACTACCGGCGTTGAGTATTATCAGGTTGACTATGTGGCAATGCGAAAGACTTTTTATAGCGCAGATGGCGACATCGTTGTAACAACGATTGGTTACGAGGGTCTGTCGGCCGTCGCACGAGAGTTTGATGTCAAAAAATTGCGAGAGGCCATTCTCGACAGTCAGCGGCATGGCCAGAAGTATCGTGATTTTACCCGGCGGGCGATGGAAGCTGGCGTGCAAGGCTACTTTGCCTTTCTGCGCGGACAGCGAGTTACCTATTTTGGACGTGGAGGCGATGCGCACACAGAATGGTTTCCGGGATCAGAACCAAGTCATTCCAAATAAGCCAAACAACCCCCGTGTAAATCCTCACCGCCCCGCCTCAATCGCCGGCCAGGCTTCTGCAAATAGTGTTCGCGTGCGCTCAATAGAAATTCAGTTCGCGCTGCATTGCTCGCCGGTGCGGCTCGCACTTCGCGTGCTCAACAGGACAACACGAACGCGCAACCCATACACGGTCTCCCTTCGCGGATGATGCGGGTCGCGCGCGGTTGCCGACGCTCGTGGCTGGCCTAACGGCCAGCACCGGCAACCGTCACCGGTTTACGGAAGCACCACTCCGGCTGCCTCTCGCTCACAGCGCGCGCGTGTTGCTCGCCATCGGTTGGCGAACCCGAGTTTCGCCAGCTTGCAACAAGGGCATCCAGCAGCTCAAGCAACTGCTTGGAATTGTAGTAGCCCGGCGCAATCCCGTAACGCGCCGGCCCGTGCTCATGCTCCGGTTCCGGGATGAGTAATACGGCCTCTTTGGGGATTTGCGAGTTCACGGCTTCAACAAGGTTCGCAGTGTCTTCAAGGATTGGGTGACGATCTGGCTTTGCGTCTGGATGCTGGCGATGACCTCGTCGGGGGTGCGGATGACCGCATGCGCCCGATTCGTAGATTCCTGCGTTCCCTGGTTTGAGACATTGAGACAAAGCGGCAACCAAGATTTTTAAAAAAAGTTATTGCGCCGGAAAGTCCAGTTGCTATTATCCGCGTCCGCTTTTCGTTGGACGAAGGGCGGCAATAGTTAACCAAAAACAGACAATCGCTCTTTATATGGCACAACGCATTCGCATCCGCCTCAAGGCCTATGACTACCGGGTCATTGACCAGTCGGCCAAGGAAATCGCCGACACCGTCAAGCGCACCGGCGCCCGCGTGGCCGGCCCCATCCCGCTTCCGACCCGCATTGAGCGCTACACCGTGCAACGCTCGCCACACTCGGACAAGAAGTCGCAGGAAACTTTCGAACAACGCACCCACAAGCGGCTGATTGACATTCTCGAACCGACCGCCAAGACCGTGGACGAACTGAAGAAGCTCAACTTGCCCGCCGGCGTGGATATCACCATTAAAATTTGAAGGTGTAACAATTCAACCATTCAACGATTTACGAATTTTATGCCACTAGGACTTTTAGGAAAGAAACTCGGCCACACGCGCGTCTATAACGCGAGTGGCGCGATCGTGCCCGTCACCGTTGTGCTCGCCGGACCAAACCGCGTGTTGCAGGTCAAAACGCAGGCGGGCAAGGACGGCTACAATGCCGTGCAGCTCGGCTTTGACGATCAGAAAGAACAACGCCTGACCAAGGCGTTGCTCGGCCACATCAAGAAGCAAAACGGCGTCGCCGTGAAGCGGATCAAGGAATTCCGCAATTTCTCCAAAGAAGTGAAGCCTGGCGACCTCGTCGGACCGACGTTGTTCGCGCCCGGCGACTTCATTGACGCCATCGGCACGACCAAGGGCCGCGGTTTTGAAGGCGTGGTGAAACGGCACCGGTTCGCCGGCGGTGATTCCACGCACGGCGCGAAGGGCTGGCATCGCCGTTCCGGCGCGATCGGCCAGCGTTTGTTCCCCGGCACGGTCATGCGCGGGATGCGGATGCCCGGCCACATGGGCCAGGACACGCGCACCACGCAGAACCTGGAAGTGATCCAAGTGCTGGAGGCGGATAATTTGCTGCTCATCAAAGGCTCGATTCCCGGTGCGGAAGGCGATTACGTCATCATCCGCGAGTCCAAGAAACGGCCGAAGGGCTGGAAGCCGCCGGTGGCCGCCAATGTTTCCAAGAAAAAGGCTGACGCCAAAGCCGCGCCAGCCGCCAAGAAGTAATTGCCATGAAAATTTCCATTAAAAATCTTTCCGGCCAGGCCGCCGGCGAACTCGAAGTGAAGTTCGCGCTGATTGAAAACGGTCGCGGCACGCAGGCCGTCCACGATACCGTCACCGCCTATCGCGCGGCGCAACGCAGCGGCACGGCCAAGGCCAAGAACGCCGGCGAAGTCGCGGGCACGAACAAGAAGCCGTGGAAGCAAAAAGGCACGGGCCGCGCCCGCGCCGGTTCCTTCCAGTCGCCCATCTGGGTCGGCGGCGGTGTGACGTTCGGCCCCCGGCCGCGCGATTTCAGCAAGAAGATTTCCAAGAGCACCAAGGCGCTGGCGCTCCGCAAGGCTTTGACCGAACGCCTCAAGACAGGCGACGTGATTGTGGTGGACGACTTGAAGCTGGCCTCGGCCAAGACGAAGGATTTCGTCAACGTCATCAAAGCCCTGGAACTGACAGGCACGACGCTCATCGTTTCCGGCGGCGAAGAAAATGCGAATCTCACGCGGGCCTCCCGCAACGTCTGCGGCGTGACGCTCACCACCGGCGATTCGCTGAACACCTACGACGTGCTGCGCCCGGACAAGCTGCTGTTCAGCCGGAGCGCGTTTGAAAAAGTGGAAGCCCGCTTGAACAAGGAATAATATGAACGCCTTTGAAATCATCAAAACCGTGCGCCTGACGGAAAAAGGCACACGCCAATCCGAGAAATACAACCAATATACCGTTGTAGCCGATCCGCGCGCCAACAAGAGCCAGATTCGGCAGGCGGTGCAGGAGTTGTTCAAGGTCAAGGTCACGCGTGTGAACACGCTGAATGTCCGGGGCAAGGCCCGCCGCCAGCGCACCACGCAGGCCGGCCGCGCGTCCAATTGGAAGAAGGCAATTGTGACCCTCAAGGATGGTGACAAGATCAGCCTGACCTGAACTCCGCTCTGGAATTACCCGACGCGAGGTGAAATCACCTCGCGTTTTTTTTGCTCTTCCGGGTAGTTGGGGGCTGGCAGCCAACTGCTTGGTTAGAGGCATAGGCGAGCGGGAGGCTTTCCCCAATTCCGTTCATCCGTTGAGCGAGAATCCGCGCAAAATCACGGCTCGACCAGCACTCTGCGCCAGCCTTGTTCACGCGTTTGGAGTGTTTCCACTTTTTACGTAGTGCCGTCCGTCCCGGCGGCGGGTTTAAAGCATCGTCCGGTGCCTTGGGGAGACCGGGCGGCGAGACGCCGCCGCAACTCGCAGGCGTGAACGCCGGCGCTACCTCATTTTCGGAAACGCTCTCACTAACCTGGAAGGATCATGGACATCGCGGTCGGCAGACATGGTGGCCTGGCAAATCAGACGCTTTGGCCAGCCGATTTGACTTCCGGGTGGTCGTTAATGACCAGCACGCCGTGTGGCGGGAGGTCATAGTTGGCGGCGATGTTCTGGCCGGTGAGAAAGTCGTGCATCGGCTTATAAAACTGGATGCGCACCGGCGTGGACTGGTGATTCAGCAGGAAAAAGACGCGGGAACCGTCCTTCTGGCGCATGGCGACCTCGATCTGTTCCGGAACTTTCAGGAGCGGTTGCAATCCGGCCATCTGGCGCAGCCACAGGACGAGATCATGGTAAAAATGCTGGTGGCTCTGGGTGCCGATGTAAATGGCCTTGCCGAGGCCGAAGGTGTTCATCGTGATGGCCGGCCGGCCGGCGTAGAAATCCTTCACGTAGGTCGCGAGAATCTGGCAGCCCTTGGGCTGGATGAGATCACACCAGAGGCGGGCCGGGTGCATGTGGCTGGTCTGGAAGGCGCCCCTGAAGGTGAGCAGATTGTCCTCGGTCGGCAGCAGCGCGTCGAACTCCTGCACTTCGAGGCCGAACAAATCCGTCAGGTCGTGCGGAAAGCCGTTGTCCGGCGCAACGACGTGTTCGTCCACCAAGCCGGTGTTGAACGTGCTGATGAGCGTGCCGCCGTTCTGGACAAACAGTTTCAAGCGATCCGCCTCGCCGGCGGAAAGCAGGTGCAGCGACGGCGCGAAAACGATTTTGTATTTCGCCAGATCCTCGCTTGGCCGCGCGAAGTCCACGAGAATATTGCGGTCGTGCAGCGCGTTGTAGATGAGTTGAATGTGGTCGCGCAGGCTGAAGAATTTGCTGGGCTGGTTTGGCTGTGCGAGGAGCCATTCATTGTCGTGCGAGTAGAGGATGCAAACGTCGGCGGCAACGGTGGTGCCTTGCAGCGCCGGCGCGAGCAGCTTGAGTTCCTCGCCCATCCGCGCGATTTCGTCATACACCCGGCGGCTGCCATTTTCTAGATCGTGCGGGAGGACCGCGCCGTGAAATTTCTCGGTGCCAAACCGCGGCTGGCGCCACCGGAAAAACAAGATCGCGTTCGCTCCGCGCGAAATCAACTGGTAGGTGAACATCCGCAGGACGCCGGGGCGGACAAGCGCGTTCACGTCCTGCCAACTCACGTTGCCGGCCTTCTGCTCCATGACCCAGAAACCGCTGTCGCCGTCGGGCGTGCGGACGCCGTTTTTTTTGAGCGACCGGAGCATGTCGATTTCGCAGGCGATATTCGCCGGCTTGGCCCGGATGGCCGCCGTGCTTTCGATCGAGACAAAGTCAAGCTGTTCGGCCAGGTCGAAATGGTCGAAGCGGTGGCGCAGCGCCCGGAGGTTGGTGGTCACCGGCCGGTCAGGCGTGATGGCGCGCAGCGCGTCGGCCTGCATCTTGACGAACTGGACGATGGTGTCGCTACCGAAACGCTGCCAGTTGAGGACGAGCGCGGGGTTGTGGTTGGTGGGCGCGGTCATCGGCATCGGCACTTGGTTCCATTCGGTGACGACCTGGCCCCAGTGCCGGAGCCCGAGCCGGTCGTTTAAATTCGCGATGGTTTCATATTTTGCCTCCAGCCAAAGGTGCCAGTCGCGGCGCGTGTCCTCGTTAAACGAGGATTCGGTGAAATTGCCGCCCAAGCTGTTGTCAATCTGCCAGGCGATCAACTGGGGATGCTGGCCGAGCGCGCGGGCCATCTCCTCGACGATGCGTTTGGAATGGTTCCAGTAAATTTCGCTGTTGATGCAGACCGCCCGGCGGGTGCCGGCGTGCTTGACGCGGCCGGATTCGTCCACCGGCAGAATTTCGGGGTATTTTTGTGCGAGCCACGCCGGCGGCGCGGCGGTGGGCGTGCCGAGAATGACCTCGATGTTTTTTTCGCCCATCACGTCCATGACACGCTTGAGCCAGTCGAAATTAAACTTGCCCGCCTCCGTCTCGCAGAGGCCCCAGGAAAATTCTCCCAGGCGCACCACGTTGAAGCCGGCGGCGGCCATGAGTTCGGCATCACGCGCCCACTGTGACTCGGGATTGTCCGCCGTGCCCGCAAAGGGGAATACCCAGTGCTCCGGATAGTAGTCCACGCCGAAATACATAAATATTCTCGGGTTGTTGTAGCGACACTAAAAGCAATCCGCCGCGCTGGCAATGAAAATCGCGCAGCGCGGCGGAGGAATTTTCCGCAAGGAATTATTTGCCGAACAATCCGCCCAGCTTCTTGCCCAGGCTGCCAGCCTCATTGCCGATGGCCTTGCCCGCGTCGCCGACGGAGCCGGCAACGGCCTTGATGGTGGCGGTGGTGACTTCACCGAGAACTTTTTTGATCAGGTCCGAAGCCGTGATGCCATCTGGGCCGGTGCCGAGGTCAGTGAGGTGAATGTCCGGCAGCGGCAGAATGACGCCATTGAAATGCACCTTGGCGCCGCTGATAAGAAAATCATCCACTTCCAATTTCTTGGCGGGTTTCTTCGCGCCGGCCGGGGCGTTCGTGGCGGGCGCGGCCTCTGCCCCGCCCGTGAAGGCGTTCACGTTGTCCATGATTTTTTTGAGGTTGTTCGCGCCAATCGGATTGCCTTCAAAGGTGATTTCCGGCGAACGCACCTCGATGGATTTGATGACGATTTTATCGGCCAGCACCGAGGCCGGCGCGATGCTCACGGCGGTCTTGCCGACACTGATGGCGTTTGGAGAATTGTAGCCTTCCGGGTTGCCGAGCACCAAATTGTTTACGCCGGCGGTGCCCGTCAAAATACCGATGTGCACCGACCCGACGGTCAGGGTGGTCTGGGTGACCTTCGGGCCGATGTTTTCCATGCCCGCCTTCACGAGGTTGTCCAGGAAGATGCCGACGATGACCACCACGGCCAAGATGACCAGAATCAAGCCGACACCCACGCCAAGGAATATTTTCTTTTTCATAGTTTCAGGAAATTGCCAGTCGCGCCGGGCGATGCAAAGCAAAAATTTTCCGGCCTCACGCCTTGAGCATGGAGCGGACGAGATCCGACAGCTTTTTCACGTCGTATGGCTTGCTGACGAACGCATCCGGTTTGACGGCCGCGTCCGCGAACACCTCGCCGTCCACCGTGCCGCTGACGAGGATCATTTTTTGATGGGGATTCAGCCGGCGGCATTCCCGGATCAAATCCATGCCGCTCATGCGGCCCATGGCGTAGTCGGTCAAGACCAGCGCGGGCTTGACGACGGGAAAGTCCTTCAGAGCCTGTTCCGGGTCCGCGTAGGTCCGAACATTGCAGCCGAGCGGGGTCAGGATGGCCTTGGCCAGATCCAGCAGCAGCACCTCGTCGTCCACCACGAAGATCATGGGGACAGAGGACGTATTGCTTTTAAAAAAGGACATTGATTAAACCCAGATTGCAGGGGGATTTTACAAACGATTGGCCGCTCATCGCAAGCGTCAAGATGGCCTTGGCAACGACGTCGAATCCCCTGAGAACCGCCGGCAAAGCCCGGTTGACAAACCGTTGCGGAAATGTAACATTGCGCCATTCGGGTAGCAGCACGTTTCTTCAGCGGGGTTCCCCACCCCCACCTCCTTGGCGTCTGCTGCCCGGATTTTTTAAATCCAGCCGCCGTCCGCCAGACTGACCATAGACTAAAAACCAAACCTTGACGCTGCCGGGAAAAAATTTTATTGTCTCCTTCCCCATCGCGGGGGTGTAGCTCAATTGGTTAGAGCGCTGCCCTGTCACGGCAGAGGTTACGGGTTCGAGCCCCGCCACTCCCGCCATATTTTTTTGGCCGTCTCCAACAGTTGCTGACTTTCCTGAAAGGCTCCTACCAGAATTAGCCTGTGAAGAAACGGTTATCCGGGAAGTGCGAGTCTTGAGTCATGGAGGTGGCAAGCCCCCATTTGTTGATCCAGGTGCCATGAGAGTTTTGGTTGTTCCGCGCTGGCGTGCGCAGGGAGGGGCGGAGCTCCGACCGGAGCGCGCCAGCGCGCCGCGAATACCGCCAGCGCCAGATAGTCCAGCGACGAATGCGATCTCGCTTCGTTGTAGTCCCGCCGCCAACCGGCGGCCAGGACTTGCGCCTCCAACAGGGAGGTAAAGGTTTCCCGGTTCAAATGTTCGTCCCGCAACCGGCTGTTGAATGATTCCACATACGCGTTTTCCCACGGACTGCCCGGCGCGATATACAGCGCCCCTATCCCGGATATTTCCTAGTGGGATTGAACAAAGAAGGGGAGAGCGGGTCAGAAGGCTTGAAAACACAGAGCCCAATGAAAACGCCACGGACCGCTGCTGCGACCACAGACTGTCGAGAACTGCCTTGGCTCTTGCCAGACCTCGGTTCCCGAAAAGTCGCGGCCAATTTTTTCCGGGGGGAACCCTTTCCAGCGCTGGCGGACGCCGGCTTGGGCGTCACGGCGGCGGCGCAATGTTTTGGCGATCAGCGCCAGCAGGTCTATGTGGATCACCCGGTGCCGCAGTGGCAGGCCCGGCGGATTTACGGATGGGCGTCGGGTTATGACGATCTCAACGATCACGCGCACCGGCGGTTGGACCCGTTGTGGGCGGCGGCCTGTGAGCAGGCTGATCCGCTTGGGCGGGGACCGGTTCAAGCCGGCCCATCGGGGCGTGTCTGCTGGAAATGGGGGATGCGCTGCTGCCCAAGCAGGCCCAAGAGATCGTGGTGGATTTGGAGGCCATGGGCCAACTGGTGCATGGAATCCAGGAAGGGCGGCATTTCAACGCTGACTACGGCGACTATTGTTATCTGCCACTCTACGCTTTTGCCGGCGACATTCCGTTGTGGGCGCAGTGGCGCACCAGTGACCAGGACGCGGCCGCGGAGGGGGGTGCCGCTGGAAAAGATCGTGGCGGCGATTCGGAAACGCTGCCGGCAGGCGCGGATCATGGTGCGCGGGGACAGCGGTTTTTACCGGAAGGAGGTTCTGGCCTAGCAGGCTGTTGAAAAACGATTTTTGGAACACTTTTTCATGCGAAAACCCCAATGATTTTGATGGTCGAGTTTTCAAAACAGGCCTTTTTCAACACCCTGCTAGTGCGAGCGGCAATGTGAATGAACTCATTGCCGCCATCGACGATTACATCACCACCGACAAACAAAATCCAAAACCCTTCGTTTGGACTGCAACCGCCGAACTCATTCTGGATCGCGTCGCCACACTTTGTGAGCGAGCTATTCGCTCATCACACTAGCTCACGGCAATAAGTGACGCCCGCATGCCCTGTTCATCCCGGACAACCCCGGCGGCGTGCGGATCGAGCATCGGCTGGTCGTCCACCAGAAAACGGTATTGGTGATGGCCATGCTTGAGTTGGAGCTGCACCCGCCACCAGCCATCCACCGATCGTTGCATGGGGAAGGGCTGCCAGTGGTTAAAATCACCGGTGATGGCGACGGATTTTGCATGGGGCGCGGCGCAATAAAAATTGACCGGCTTGGGGGCGCCTTTCGCGGAAAAATCCGTGTAGGCAGGTTGGGGCAGGGTGGTGTTCATGTTCATAAAAAATAATTTTTCTTGATAGCTTTCATTCCATTTGTGATGTGTTTTCATGGTGGCATTCTCAATTTCAAAATTGGCCGGCCGGCAATTGCCAGTGTTCATCCGCCGCGCCGACCGGGACGGGTGGCGGCTCAATTCGCGGATAACGCGCCCGGCGCACCAGATGGGACAGATTGAGCACGGAGATGCCGCCGTTGCGCATCCGAAAACACAGGCCTGACTGGTGCCGGGCCGGGGCAAACGGATCAATCCGGGTTTCCATCGCGAGCAACAAGCGCTGGTGATCCGCCATTTTCAGGTCCAGATACATGACGGCCGCCTCGGTCCAGGGTTGCCACGGCTCCGGTTCGATCGGCTGGCGGATCAAGGCCGCAAATTCGGTTCGGGTCAATTCCACAGCCTGGACGATGCCCACGGGGAACATCAGGCGGACCGGCGGTTCGGCCACGAGATCCAGCCGGGTGATTTTTGCCACCGGCAGCGAGGCGAGGGAATAGGAATCCGAAATGACAAGCCGGGGCCGGCTGAAGATCTGCGCCGGCTGAAAGTCGTCCAGCAATTTTTTAACCGCGGCGCAACCCAGCACGCCATAGATGGCACTGGCCCCATCCACTTGGTGGATTTGCATTTGCAATCTGGGCAAGGCGCGGTTCATAGGCCGGATGGGCAGGCCAACGGTTGCACCGTGAACCGGACCTGCGGATGCAGGCGGATTTCCGGCAGCCAGAGGGGGCGCGGACCGGTTTTTGCCGGTGACGCCTTTGCAACCAAAGGCCGCGTCAAAAAGGATTCCCGGCGGCCCACAAATTCCGTCAACACCTCGGCTTCCGCCGCCAGCCAGTCATTCAGCGCGCTTTTCGACGCGCCGCCCTTGGCGAGCCAGAACTGGTGGGCGCGCGCCTCGATTTCCTGCTGCACCCGGAGGTGCTCGGCCAAGATGAATGCATCGGGCGAAGGCAAGGGATCTGCCTGGCGCGCGGCCCGGGCGGGCCGCGCCCGGGTGGTTTGGGCCGGGGCTTTCAAGACGGCACCTCCACGACCGAGTTTAAGGTGCCGAACTGGTTGAGCACATTTTCGCGGGCGGCGGGATCATGCCACCACTGCCCGTCCACGACGAATTTGTATTCGTGGCGGCCCGGCGGCAAAACCAGCCGCTTTTCCCAGAGGCCCAGTTCCAGGTTGCCGATCATGCGCAGGCTGGTCGGTTGCCAACCGTTGAAGTCGCCGCACACATAAACGTGCTCCGCCCCGTTACAGTCCAGCACAAAGTCCACTTCCCGGGACTGCCGGGACGGCGGCGCGGTGCTGTCCAGATTCTTGTCCGGCTGGCCCCGATGTTTCTTCAATGTTGGCATAAGCAATTTTCAGTTGTGCCGGGAGGATTGTTTCGCTGGCGGGACCGGTCGCCGCTCCCGGCGGTTTTCCGTCCGAGTTAATAGACCAGCCGAAAATTAAAAACGCGTGAACGGCTGATTAAATTGTCAATGGCGAACGGGGCGGCAACCTTGGCCGCCTGTGCCGCCGCGTTGTGATTTCGCCGGCGCACAAAACGGGCAGGCCAATCGCCTTTGGCGATTTCGCGTGGCTGGGAATTTTCGCGCTCCCGGCCGCTTGTCTGGTCTGCCCGCCGGGAGCGGGTTGAGGGCTTGAATCCAAAGGCCGAAGGGAAAAATTCAGCCGGCGGGCCGGCTCTTTTCCGCAATGGCCTCGGAGAAAATGGCGAGCATCTGGGCGCGGGACAGCGAGCCGACCAGCCGGTTTTCCTCCGGCGTGCTGACGACCGGAATGTTGCGGAGTTCGCTGGCCAGCACCAACGGCAGCGCGTCGAGCAGGCGCTGGCCCGGCGTCGGACAAGGCGGCGGCGGCCGCATCAAATCCAGCGCGATCACGCCGGCCAGATCCTGGTTGTCGTGCAAAAAATCCTTCAAGTCCTGCAGCGCGACCACGCCCAGAAGCCGCTGCCGGCCGTCCACGATGGGCACAAAATTGTTCGCGCTGGCCAGAAACCGGTCGGCGATTTCGCGGAGGGCAGCCGTTTCGCGCAGCGGCGGCACCGGCGGCTGCATCAAATCACCGACAGTCTGGTCCAACGCCGCGCCGGTGCGTTCATTTTCCCGCAGCAACGACAGGCCCTTGAGTTTCAAATGCTCGGTATAAACGGATTCGCGGTGCAACTGCCGCGCGACCAGCACGGCCACCACGCAGCCCAGCATCAGCGGCGGCATCAGCGAATAATCCAGCGAAATTTCAAATGCCATGATCATCGCCAGCAGCGGCGACCGGGTCGTGCCCGCCAGGGTCGCGCCCATGCCCACGAGCGCGAACGCGCCGGTCGGCACGCCGGTCGCGCAGCCGAAATGATGCAGCGTCAGGCCGAACAGCGCGCCGGCATCCGCGCCCAGAAACATCGTGGGCGTGAACACGCCGCCGACGGTGCCCGCGCCGACCGTGATGGCCGTGGCCAGCAGCTTGGCGAAGAACAGCCCGCCCAATTGCGTGAACCCGCCGGTGGCGGCCGGGTAATCGCCGTGCAAAATCGCATTGGTCACAAAATAACCGTTGCCGCACACGCCGGGAAAACCAATGGCCGCGACGATGCCCACCGCCAGTCCGGCCAGCGCCAGCCGCGCGGGGATGGGAAGCCGGATCCGGTTGAAATTTTCCTTGGCCGCGCGGAGAGATTTTAAGAACAGCGCGCTCACGCCGCCGCACAGGATGCCCATGAGGATGAACCACGGCAGTTCCGCCGGCGCCGTCGGCGGAAAGGGCGGCACCCGATACCACGGCTCGATGCCGAAAAAGCTGCGCGACACCATCGTGGCCACCACCGACGCGCAGACGAGCGGCGCGAAGAGGTTCATGGAAAAATTGCCCAGCACGATGAGCGCGGCGAACACCGCGCCGGCAATCGGCGCGTTGTAGGCCGCGGAAATCCCCGCCGCCGCGCCGCAGCCGACCAGCAGCCGCAGCCGATACGGCGGCCATCTGGCAATCTGGCCGAGCTTGGACGCGAGCGTCGCGGACAGTTGCGTGATGCCGCCTTCGCGCCCGATGGACGCGCCGGTGGCAATGCTCACCAGCGCCGAGGCGGTCTTCACGGATTCCGTGCGGAAGGGCAACCGTCCGTCGCCCGCGACCACCGCTTCGAGCAGGTCGCTGGAACCTTGCGGGCCGACCAGCCGGAAGCCCCAATATAAAATCAGCCCGGCCGCCAATCCGCCGAGCGTGGGCACGGCAAGCCGCTGCCACGGCGCAAACATTTCAGCGGCCTGAACCGGGTCCACGGGCTGCGGTAGAAACAGCCGCTGCACGGTTTCGCCGGCGTAGAAAAAGAACAGGTTCACCAATCCGCCGATGACGCCGACCAACGCGGCGAGCAGGAGATGAAAGGCTTCTTCCTTGAAGACGAGCTTCTCGCGCCAAAGCAGCGCGGCCTGCCAGTGATGGCGGAAGAAATTCCGCCACCGGGTTGCCCAGGAACTGTAAATGCGCCGCAGCACACCCATAACTAGCGTGGAACGACGGTTTTGACGAGCAGAGATTGTTCGCGCGGGAACGCCGGACTTGGCTTTGTCGCGGTCGCCCCGGGTGATTTCCGCACGGCGGATCCGTCCGATGGCTCCGCCAGCCAGAATCAGCCGGGCGAACGGACCCGGAACGCAACCGGGTTTCTATTTGGCAAGGGAACCCTGCCAGCCCACGGGATCGCCATCGGGGAGTCTGACCAAGGCCTGGTTTGACACGGTGTCAGGACCCTGCCATTGGTCGTCCAAGTGGATTTTGGTCGTCCGCCCGGGTTCAATGGTCACCGGCACGTCCACCCATAAGTAGTCGCTGGCATGCGCCCGCACGCGATAATTTCCGGCGGGCAGAACCACCCGCCGGGGTGCCTGCGCATAACGGCCGATGGTATTGCCCACATACTGCAACAGCCGCCCGTGTGCATCATAGATGTCATAGCCGCTGTGCTGATACCAGGTGGGATTATTGCCCTCGGTGCGGCCAACCAGGCTGGAGAAAACCTCCAGTCCGCCGTTGGCCGTCACCTGCTCGCGGCCGAATGGATTTGGCCCGACCGGCGCCACCGTGACCGCCGTGTTGGCACATCCGGCCAGCAGCGAAATCAAACCGGTGCCGAGAAGAATATTGACACTTTTCATAACGCTTGATCCTTTCATTTCAGGAGCGGTGTCAGGCGGATGGAGAATTTCCATCATCCGTCCTCGAACGGCGGCGGGCTTTTGCCCGCAGCGTCTTGAAAAGGCCGCTTGGGCTTGACGGAACCGGCGGCTTTTCACACCTCTCCGTCAACTAGAGCAGACGTGCCGAAGATTAAAAAGCTCTTAACCCACGATTAAAAAAGCGGAATCCGGTTGCGCCCGGCCAAGCCGGGCCGGACATGATCCGGGCACCCGGCCTGCCCCGCGTTCGTGACCGGGGATTAATGGTGCGTTCATCTGCGAGTAATGTTGATTCCGTCCAAAATTATAGACAAATTGGCATGAACGTGGGAAACGACGGAAGCGTCGAAGACAACGGCAAACGTATGAAAATCAGATTGACCAGACGGATCTTGTTCGGTGGCGTGCCGGTTGTGGCGGCCTTGATTTTGACCGGGTGCGCCAGTGTGTCAGAAAACACGCATGCGTATCTGGGGTCGCCGCAGTTGGCCGCGACCAGTCCCGCAGCCGTCCAGATTTTCCCGGCAGAACCCAAACAGCCCAAAGAATTGCTCGGAGAAGTCATCCTGACGGTGAGTGGCAATCCGTCGCGGCAAATACTGGAGGCCAAATTGAAGGCCGGGGCCGCGCACCTGGGTGCCACCGGGGTGTTTATTGCCTCCGACCGGACTCATATTTATCCCGTGACCTATGTTGACTGCTTCGGTCCGGAGCCTAGCGAATACTCGGACCGGCTCATTGTCGGTGTTGCTTTTATAAACCGATGAACTTAAACCCTGGCCAAAACCATTTTGCCCGGCTGGATCACCAATGTCCCGGCGGAAGTGATCCGGGCGGGTTACGGAGGACAAAATTATGAAAAACACAATTATCCCGATCCTGATGATGGGAGCCGCCGCCCACTGGCTTTGCTGTGCCCAGCGAGTTGACGCCCAAACCACCGGTGCGGCCAATTCCGGCCCCGCCGCCACCGTGGACGGGCTGCCCGCAACGCCCCGGGCCACAGCGGACGATTCCTGGCCCATGACCTTTACCGACGCCGGCACCCGCTATACAATTTTTGAACCACAGTGCGATTCCTGGGATGGCCACCTGCTGGTCGCCCGCAGTGCGGTGGCGATCCAGTCGCCCGGCCAGTCCCAGCCAGCCTATGGCGTGATCTCGTTCAATGCCATTACGCTCGTGGACAAAACGGCGCGCACCGCCACGCTGGCGGACTTCAAGCTCACCCGGTCGAATTTCCCGGCCTCGCATGATCCGGCGCAAGATTACCTCGTGTCGGTCCTGATCCACTATTCCAAGAATGCGCCACCGGTGCCGCTGGATCATTTGGAAAGCAGCCTGACCCTTTCGGTCCCGGTGAAAACGGAGCCGCTCAATAATATGCCGCCGAAAATCATCGTGGCCACGCGGCCCGCCGTGCTCGTCTATGTGGATGGCCCGCCCGCCTGGCGGCCCGTGACGGGCACGAGTTTGCTGCGGGCGATCAACACCCGTATGCTGCTGCTGAAAGACCTGGACGGTCGTTATTATCTGCATCTTTATGATGGATATCTCCAAGCGACGGCGCTGGACGGACCGTGGACGGTGGCCAGCCTGCCGCCGGCCGGAGCCGACACGGCCTTGAAAGCCGCCGGGGATTCCGGGCAGGTGGATTTGATGTCCGGCTCGCCGGATCCGGTCACACAGAAAGAACCGTCGCTGGGCGCGGCGCCCGCGCCGGACATTTATGTGGCCACCCGGCCCAGCGAACTGATCACTTTCAACGGGGCACCGGAGTATGCCGCCATTCCCGGCACGGACCTGCTCTATGCCGCCAACACGTCCGGCAATGTGTTCAAACTGCTGACGGACCAGCAGAATTACATTTTGATTGCGGGTCGCTGGTATCGCGCGGCGGCGTTGACCGGTCCGTGGCAATTTGTTTCGGGCACCGAACTGCCAAAAGACTTTGCGAACATTCCCGACAACAGCCCCAAGGAAAATGTGAAGGCCAGCGTGCCGGGCACGGCGCAGGCGGAAGAGGCGCTCATCGCCAACAGCATTCCGCAAAGCACGGCGGTGGCGCGCTCCACCCAGATGCCGGCTCCGGCACTGGACGGTGCCCTGCAACTGGCACCGATTGACGGCACGCCACTGC
Source organism: bacterium (assembly GCA_021780905.1). Classification (GTDB taxonomy): domain Bacteria; phylum Verrucomicrobiota; class Verrucomicrobiia; order Limisphaerales; family UBA11358; genus UBA11358. The sequence goes on along the minus strand of JAJXXW010000004.1, from coordinate 28,170 downwards.
ACTATGTCCAAAACAGCGCCACGCCGATCATCGAGGTGGATCCGCAAACGTGGTATTCCTGCCAGAATGGCGTCTGGTATGTTTCCACCTCGGCCAGCGGTCCGTGGCAGGCGGCGACCTCCGTGCCGGCCGTCATCTATACCATCCCGCCGACCTCGCCCTTGCATTACCTCACTTATGTTCAAATCTATGACGCGACGCCAACCGTGGTTTACGAGGGTTACACCCCCGGTTACATGGGCACGGAAGTAGCGAATGACGGAACGGTCGTTTATGGCACCGGCTACGACTACAATCCGTGGATCGGGTCGGTGTGGTATGGTCCGCCGATCACTTATGGTTGCGGCTTTGACGCCTGCTGGACGCCGTGGTGGGGCTGGGGTTTCGGCTGCGGATTCGGCTGGGGCTGCGGCGGTTTCGCTTTAGGCGGTTGCTATCCGCCATCGCCGTGGTGGGGCGGTTATTGTGGTTGGGCTCATGATTACGGCGGTTGGAACCAGGGCTATGACCGTTGGGAGCATGGCCAGGGTGGGTGGAATGGTGGCGGATACAGACGATTCGGCGATGGCGGTTACGGCGGATGGGCTAATACCGGCGCGAATATCTATCACCCTGACGGTCACTTGGGCGGCAATCGTTTCACCGGCTCTGATTTGAATCATTCCTCCGTGCATGGTTGGGCCGGAGCCTTCGGCCAGGCTTACAATTCACGGACTGGCCAGCTTGCCGCCGGTCAGCGGGCGCGGGTGCAAAACGTCAGTGGCAGCACTTGGAATCTGGGGCGCCCCACGGGTTACGGGCAAAACCACAGCTTTGGTTCATACGTTCGTCGCGGACCGGCGAACGCCGCCGATTGGAGCGCACCGGCAAGTGCGGTGCATCCAGCCGCCACCGGGCCGGCAGCCCGGTCGGAATGGTCTGGCGGTGCGTTCCAGAACCGGGTTTTAAATGCGCCGAAGTATGGCAGCGTGAATCGTGGTTTCCAAAATAATCTGGGGGGCAACTGGCGCGGCGGTGGTGCGTTTAATGTTCAGCCGTCCCAAGCCCAGTCCCGTGGCGGAGGCTGGTTTCATAGCATGGGCAATTTCTTCCACGGCAGCGGAAATTCCGGCGGCGGTGGCGGTGGCGGTGGCGGTGGCCACGCCGGCGGCTGGAGCGGCGGGAGCGGCGGCTGGAGCGGAGGAAGCGGAGGGAGCAGTGGTGGCGGCGGCTGGAGCGGCGGCGGCCATGCCGGGGGCGGGGGTGGCGGTTGGGGCGGCGGCGGTCACCGGTGAGCCGAGTGCTTCCCGGCCAGCACGGCGGGGCCAACCGAGTCAAGCCGGACTTTCAATTTAAAATCAGCCAAACCACGGCTGCAGGTTATTTCCGCGACCATCGCCGGCGGCTTTCTGAATAAATTTTAATTGGGCGTTTGCGTGCTTTTAATCATTATATGGTCTATTCCGTTGTCGAAACTGGAAAGCCTATGCGGATTTTACTCGTGGAAGACGAAAAGAAAGTGGCCGACATCATTGTGCGCGGCCTCAAGGCGGAGCGTTTCGCCGTGGATGTCTGCCATGACGGTCAGAGTGGCTGGGAGACGGCCAATACCTATAACTACGACCTGCTCATCCTGGATCTGATGCTGCCCGGATTAAGCGGCACGGAGATTCTTGAACGGGTGCGCCGCAAAAACCAGCAGGTGCCGGTTTTGATTCTCACCGCCCGCGATGGGATGGCTGACAAGTTGAAAAATTTTGAGTCGGGTGCCGACGATTATCTGACCAAGCCTTTTGCCTTTGCGGAGCTGCTCGTGCGGGTGAAGGCGCTGCTGCGGCGCGGGCCGGTCAGCCGGGCCAGCGTGCTGCGGGTGGCGGATCTGGAAATCGACCGGCTTTCCCAAAACGTGAAGCGCGCCGGCAAACGCATTGAACTCACGGCCAAGGAATACGCGCTGCTCGAATATCTGGCCACGCAGCCGAACCGCGTTTTTTCCCGCACGATGATCATCGAGCACGTCTGGGATCAGAGCTTTGAGGGGCTGACCAACATCGTGGACGTTTATGTCCGCCACCTCCGGGAAAAAGTGGACGACGCGTTTCCCGTAAAACTGCTTCGCACCGTGCGCGGCGTTGGCTACAGTTTGAGCGACGGGACGCAAACATGAACACCCGCTCCATCAGTTTCCGGCTCGTCGCCTGGTATGCCGGTTTGCTCGCCGGCATTTTCCTGCTGTTGTCGGCGTCGCTCTATCTCGACCTCCGGCGTTTCCTGGAAAACGACCTGCTCCAGTCGCAGTCCCGCCGCACGCGCCAGATTGCCAATACGCTGCTCATTCACGTCAAGCAAACCGGCGAGCCGTATGTCGCCAGTCAGACGAAAGACTGGTTTGCGCCGCAAATCAACGACCGGTTCATCCGCATCACCCGCGCCGATGGCACATTGGTTTACGTTTCTGACGCGCCCAAGGACGGCAGTTTCGATCCGGCGGAAGTTCCGCTTTTTCCGCCGTCGCCCAAATCGGAGTTCTCGCACAAGCTGAAATTGTCGGGCGGCAACACCCTGCTCATCGCCGCGCTGAATTTCAAATCGTCCGGCAATCCGGATTACCTCGTGGAGTTTGGCGCGCTGCTCGATCCGGTGGAAACGATGCTCAACCACCTGTTTTTGCAGCTTTCCCTGGGCCTGCCGCTGGCCGTCATCATCACCACCGTGGGTGGCTATTTCCTGGTGCGGCGCGCCTTGACGCCGGTGGCCCAGATCACGCGCGCCGCCGAACGCATCACGCAGCACAACTTGAGCGAACGGCTGCCGGTCGCGCGCACCGGCGATGAACTGGAGCGGCTGTCGGTTTCGCTCAACCGCATGATTGCGCGGCTGGACGACGGGTTTCAAAACTCCAAGCGCTTTGTGGCCGATGCCTCGCATGACTTGCGCACGCCGCTGACGATTCTGCGCGGCGAGCTGGAAAATTTCGCCGGGGACGTCCGGCTCGATGCGGAATTGCGCGACCGCGCCGGCAGCATGATGGAGGAGGTCGTGCATCTGGGCAAGATCGTGGAGCAATTGTTCACGCTCTCGCGGCTGGACGCCGGCGAGGCGCAAACCGAATGGACCCGGTTTGATTTGACGGAACTCGCCCGGACCACTTCCGAGCAGATGAACCTGCTGGCCGAGGACAAGGGTATTTCCATTTCCTGCGAAGCCAGCCAGCCAGCCCCGGTGGAGGGCAATCGCGTGCGGCTCAAACAGGTGGTGGTGAACCTGCTCGACAACGCCATCAAATACACGCCCGCCAAGGGGGCGATCCACCTGCGCGTGTTCCCCGTCAACGGCCACGCCGTGCTGGAAGTGGAGGACACCGGCATCGGCATTCCCTCCGCAGCGCTGCCCCACATCTTCGAGCGGTTTTACCGCGTTGACCCGGCGCGCTCCGCCGATGCCGAGAGCGCGGGTCTGGGCCTGTCCATCGTCAAATCCATCTGCACCGCCCACGGCGCGGAGGTGAAGGTGCGCAGCGCGCCGGGCGCTGGCAGTTGTTTTCACGTCGAACTTCCATTGTCTAAAAATTGAAATGTCTGTCATTCATGAAATTCAACATTGTAAAATCCCTGAACGGTAATCGCTTCAAACTTCTGGCCGCCGTCATCGTCATCAGCCTGGGCGGGCTGTGGGTGGCGCACCGCGGGCGCGTGGCAGACCCGGCAACTGCCGACCCGGCGGTGGTGCCGACGGCGGGCGTGGCGAAGGTGACGCGCGAAGACCTGTTCAAGGAGGTGACGATTGATGCGGAATTCCGCCCCTATGTGGAGGTCGCGCTGCCCGCCAAAGTGACCGGCTACGTCGGCAAGATGAACGTGGATTTCGGCGACAAAGTCAAAGCCGGCGAGCTGTTGGCGACGATTGATGTGCCGGAATTGAAGGACCAGTTGAACAGCGCCCAGGCGACCGAGCAAAAAGCCGAGGCCGAATACACCAACGCGCATCTGGTTTATTCGCGCCTGCAAGCGGTCAACAAAGACCATCCCAATCTCGTGGCCCAGCAGGATCTCGACACGGCGCAGGCCAACGACCTGGATACAGCGGCAGCCGTTGCCGACGCCAAGGCCGAAGTTGAAAAATACCTGACCATGGTCAGTTATACGCAGATCACCGCGCCCTTTGACGGCATCATCACCGCCCGTTACGTTGACCCCGGCGCGCTCATTGACGCCCAGGGCAAGCCGATCGTGCGCGTCTCGGACAACTACCTGCTGCGCCTGGATTTTCCCGTGACCGTGGATTACGTCAAAGACGTCAAGCTGGGCGACGTCGTGGTGGTGCGGGTGGATTCCCTCAACGGCAAGATCTTCACCGGCAAGATTGTCCGTTTCACGCAGGAGGTGGATGACAGCACCCGCACGATGATCACGGAAATTGAAGTGCCCAATCCTGACTTGGAACTGATTCCTGGCATGTATGCCACCGCCGTCTTGAAAGTGGAAAAACATGAGCAGACGCTGGCGGTTCCCATCGAGGCGGTCGGCGGGGGAAAATCGCACACGGTTTATGTCGTCAACCAGGACAACCAGATCGAGGAACGCGACGTCAAGCTCGGCCTGGAGACGCCGGACAAATACGAGGTGCTTTCCGGCCTTAAAGAAGGCGATCTGGTGGTCATCGGCAGCCGTGCGGGATTCCAAGTCGGCCAGAAAGTCGAACCCAAGCTCATCGAGCTTTCCCTGCACGATGAAAATTGAGATCAAACCATTTGACGACCGGATGTGTTTTGCGCCGGTGATTGTCTTCCGGACCGCCCGCCGGCCCGTCCGGCCCGTAAACCGCCAGTTTTGCCTGGCGGGCGGCCACCAGCAGCGGAAACCTTTGAAACCGGCAAGAATTTATTGAATCCATGAACACCAACTTAACCTCCGAACAAATGGAAATCCTGCGGCGGCTGGATGCCTGCACGCTGGCCAACGCGATTGAAACTTTTCACGCGCGGCTGCGCAATGAAGGCTTTGCCGACAACTCCATCCGCTGCCAGTTTCCCCAGCTGCCGTCCATGCTGGGCTACGCCGCCACGGTCACGGTGCGCGGTTCCGCGCCGCCCATGGTTCACAGCCACTATCCCGACCGCACCGATTGGTGGGACTATATTGTCTCGCTGCCGTCGCCGCGCGTGGTCGTGGTGCAGGATGTGGCAAGTCATATCGGCCTGGGTTCGTTGCTGGGCACGGTGCATATCAACATCCTGCGGGCGCTCGGTTGCACGGGCGCGGTGACGAATGGCGCGGTGCGCGACCTGCCGGCGGCGGAGAAGCTGGGCTTTCAACTGTTTGCCGGTAGCGTTTCGGTCTCCCACGCCTACGTGCACATCGTGGAATTCGGCACGCCGGTGGAAATCGGCGGTCTGAAAATTCAATCCGGCGACCTGCTCCACGGCGATCGGCATGGCGTGCAAGCCATTCCCGCCAGCATCGCCGCCAAAATTCCGCGTGCGGCGGCGGAAATCATCGCGCAGGAGCAGGCGTTGATCACGCTCTGCCAGTCCAAGGATTTCTCGCTGGAAAAACTGCGCGCCGCCATCGCCCCCGCCCAGCCCTAAACCATTTTAATTTCATGTCTCGCTTTGCCATCCGTCTGCCCTATCTCATCATTGTCATCTGCCTCATCACCTGTGTTGTCGGGGTGACGAGCCTGGTGCGCATGCCCGTGGACTTGTTTCCGCCGATCAACATTCCGGTGGTGGTGGTGGCGACGTTTTATTCCGGGATGCCGCCGGAACAGATTGAAAACGACATCACCGGCCAGTTTGAGCGCATGTTCACGCTGGCTTCGGGCGTGGATCACATGGAGTCCCGCTCGTTGAACGGCGTGAGCCTCATCAAGGTGTATTTCCAGCCCGGCTCGAATCCCGACTCGGACGTCACCAGCATTGCCAACCTGGCCTTGGCCAGCTTGCGCTATCTGCCCCAAGGCACGCTGCCGCCCATCGTCATGAAGTTTGATGCCTCCAGCCTGCCGGTCTGTCTGGTGACCCTCAAAGGCAAAGGGTTGAGTGAGGCCGAACTGCGCGATCTGGGCCAGTTCACCATCCGCAATCAGATGGCCGGCATCCCCGGCGCTTCCGTGCCGCCGGCGTTCGGCGGGCGCTACCGGCAGATCATGGTTTATGTGGACCCGCTCAAGCTCGAAGCCCATAAACTGAGCGTGATGGACGTGGTGCGCACCATCAACGAGGCCAATCTCATCCTGCCGGCCGGCGACGTGAAAATCGGCCCCTACGACTACAACGTCTATGTCAACAATCAGATCAACAAGATGTCGGACTTGAATCTGGTGCCGTTGAAAACCGTGGGCGAAGCCTCGGTGCTGGTGGCCGATGTGGGCAAAGCGCAGGACGCCTCCGCGATTCAATACAACAAGGTTCGCATCAACGGCCAGCCCTCCGTTTATGTGCCGGTGATCAAACAGGGCGGCGACGCCAACACCATCGAGGTGGTTAACGGCGTCAAACGCGTCGTGGCCAACCTGCTGGAAGTGCCTAAGGAACTGGTGACCAAGGTGGTGTTCGACCAGTCGGTGTTCGTGCGCACCGCCATCTCGTCGTTGATGCATGAAGGCGTCATCGGCTTGGTGCTGACCGGCCTGATGATCTTGATTTTCCTGGGTAACATGCGCGCCACAGTGGCGGTCTTCCTCTCCATCCCGCTGTCGGCGCTGGCCGCGTTCATTGCCCTGGCGCTGGGCGGCAGCAGTGTCAATTCCATGATTCTGGGCGGCCTGGCGCTGGCCTTCTCCCGGTTGATTGACAACTCGGTTATCGTGCTGGAAAATATTTTCCGCCATCTCGAAATGGGCGAGGCCCCCGAAGTGGCCGCCGAACGGGGCGGCGCGGAGGTGCAACTGGCCGTGCTGGCCGCCACGCTGACCACCGCCATTGTTTTCTTCCCGGTCATCTTCCTCTACGGTGTGAGCAAATTTCTCTTTACCGCGCTCGCCCTGTCCGTGGTGCTCGCCTTGTTTGCCTCCTATGTCGTGGCCATGACGGTGGTGCCGCTCTTTTGCGCCAAACTCATTCACCATGCGCACGGCCATGATGAGCCTGCCGCCGACGGCGCCGCCGCGCCCCGGAGTTGGGGCGGCCGTTTCAACCACTGGTTCAACACCTGGTTCAACCGGATGCTCGACCGCTACGAACGCTCGCTGGGCCTGGCCCTGCTGCGGCCGTTCGCCACCGTGCTGGGCATCATGGGCCTTTTCATCCTGAGTCTGGGACTGTATCCGCTCATCGGCAAATCCTACTTCCCGCGCACCGACCCCGGCCAGTTCGTCATCAGCGTCAAAGCCTCCTCCGGCACCCGCCTTGAACGGACCGACCAACTGGTCGGAAAGGTTGAGGACATTGTCCGGGAAATCGTCCCCACCAACGAGTTGAAGATCATCGTGTCCAACATCGGCACCACGCCGGGCTTCAACTCCATTCTCAACCCGAACTCCTGCCCCAGCACGGCGGTGGTCCAGGTGGGACTGGTGGATGAGCACAAGATCAGCAGTTTTGAATACATGAACCGGGTGCGCGCCCGGGTCCGACATGATCTGCCCGAAATCAGCACCTATTTCCAAACCGGCGGACTGGTGGACGCCGTCATCAACCAGGGCGTGCCCGCGCCCTTGGACATTCAGGTCAGCGCCCCGGACGTGAACGGGGCGCACGCCGTGGCCGCGCAGATCGCTGACCAGGTCCGCAACATTCCCGGGGTCAGTGACGTGCTTGTCCCGCAGGACGTGGATTATCCGGCGCTGCAAGTTGACATTGACCGCGAGCGGGCCAGCGAGCTGGGCCTCAGTGCCCAGGAGATCATTGACAGCCTCATCACCGCCCTGACCTCCAACGGCATGATTGCGCCCAGTTACTGGATTGATCCCAAGACGGGCAACAACTATCTGCTGACCGTCCAATATCCCGAAGGCTATTTGAAAAACCTGGCCGATCTCGGCTCCATGCCGCTGCGCTCGCCGCGGTTGAAGCAGCCCACCCGGCTGGACACGGTGGTCCACATCAAGCACATCAACTCGCCCACGGAGGTGGATCATTATCAAATCCGCCGGACGGTGGACGTCTATGTCTCGCCCAAGGGCGAGGATTTGAGCCGCATTTACAGCGCCGTGCAGAAGATCGTCGCGCGGACCCCCTTGCCGCCCAATACCGTTGTCCATGTGCGTGGCTCGGTGGAGGCCATGCGCGCATCCTTCTCCAGCTTCGGGCTGGGCCTCATCCTTTCGACGCTGCTGGTCTATTTGATCCTGGTGGCGCAGTTCAAATCCTTCATGGATCCGTTCCTGATTTTGCTGGCGGTGCCGACGGGCCTGACCGGGGTGCTGTTGATGTTGTTCTTCTCCGGCACCACGCTCAATGTCATGTCCCTGATGGGCGTGGTGATGATGGTGGGCATCGTCGTTTCCAACAGCATCCTCATTGTCGAATTCACCCGGCGGCTGTGCGAGGAAGGCCGGCCGGTGCGCGAGGCGGTCTCGCTGGCCTGCCGCGTCCGTCTGCGCCCGGTGCTGATGACGTCCCTGGCCACCCTGATCGGTCTGATCCCGATGGCCCTGGCCCTGGAGGCCGGCAGCGAAGCCTACGCGCCGCTGGCCCGCGCGATCATCGGCGGGCTGACCGTTTCCGTCGTGCTGACGATGTTCATCGTGCCGGCGGCTTTTTTCATCCTTTACCGCCGTAAAGATGCGGGGATAAAAAATTCCCCGGCCGGAGCGAAACTAATTGCGCATTAAAAATTCCGAAATGAAACGAATCCTTCTGGCTTTGACCCTTTGCGTTTTTTTTGCCGGCAAAACCGTTGCCGACGGCACCACCAATGCGCCGGCCCCGTTGACGCTCGCCGACGCGCAAAAAATCGCGCTGCAAAATCATCCGCAGATCGCCGCCGCCAATTATCGCGCGCTCGCCGCGCAGGAAGTGGTGACCCAGACGCGCGCCGGATTTTTTCCCAGCGTCAATCTTTACGCGGATGCCGTGGGCGCGGAAAACCAGGATGCCCGCGTCCTGGCTGGAGCCTTGAACAATCCGACCATTTACGACCGGCTGGCCGGCGGCCTGGAACTCAGCCAGCTCATCACCGACTTCGGGCGCACGGCCAATCTGACGGCCAGTTCCAAACTGCAGGCGCAGGCGGCCCGGCAAAACGCCAACGCCACGCGCGAGCAGGTGTTGCTGCAAGTCAGTATCAATTACTTCGGCACGCTGGGCGCGCAGGCGGTTTTGCATGTCGCGCAACAAACCGTGGACACGCGGCAATTGCTGCTGGATCAGGTCAGCCTGCTGGCCTCCAACAAGATCAAGTCGGAATTGGACGTGAGCTTTGCGCAGGTCGCCGTTCAGGAAAGCAAATTGCTCCTGCAAAAGGCGCAGAACAATGCGGACGATGCGATGACGTCGCTTTCCACCGCCTTGGGCTATCGGGAGCCCCGGCTGTTTCAACTGGCCGATGCGACCCATACGGTTTTTTCCGACACGAACGACATTTCCCAACTGGTGGAAACCGCGCTGGCGGCGCGGCCGGAATTATTGAGCCTGCGCAACGAACATGAAGCCGCGCTGAAGTTTGCCCGTTCGCAGCGGGATGCGCGGTTGCCGCTCGTCTCCGCCGTCGGCATGATCGGCGATTCGCCTTCGCACGACGCGCAGTTGCCGGACAATTATGCCGTGGGCGGCGTGCAATTGAGCCTGCCCTTGTTTGCCGGCGGCCTGTATCTGGCCCGCCAGCACGAGGCCGAATTAAGAGCGCAAGCGGACGACGAACTCCTGCGCGCCTTGGGAGACAACATTGTGCGCGACGTGCATATCGCGTGGCTGAATGTGAACAATGCGCTGGAACAACTGCGCACCACGGATGAACTGGTCCAAAATGCCGCCGAGGCTTACGATCTGGCGGAGGCGCGCTATAAAGTCGGCAGCAGTTCCATCGTCGAATTGAGCCAGGCGCAGTTGAGCCTGACCTCGGCGCAGATCGCCAATGCCAACGCGCGTTACAATGTTTTCATCCAACAGGCCAATTTGGAATATCAAATCGGCGCGTTGTGATGGGCCGGTTTTATCCGCGCGATATTTCAAGGTCACCACGTCCAGTAAAGCCCGAAATACCAGAGCGTGTGCGGCTCGCCGGCGCCGCTGTGCCCCGCGCTGAAGAGCAGCCTAAATCTTCGTTCAGCCTATTGGCTCGCCCAATCCAACCTCGACCGGTTGAAGCTTAACTGGGGATTTTAGGTTGAAATTGGAACAGCAGAAAAGCCTACTGCTTTCGGCAAACGTCAAGTTCGTAGATTGACCAGTGATACGTTGGGTTGGTTCCCGTCTGGGTAATCCGGATGTAGCGCGCGGTTTGTTCGGGGAAAGTAATGGTCGTGATACCCAGTTTTCCCACGCCGCGCGCAACCGGCTGGCTCCAGTTCGTGCCGTCGTCGGAAACCGCCACCGAATAGCCGGCCGGCGAATCCCACAGCGCCCAGGTATTGTCCAAAACGATCTCGTCAAAAGTCTGCGGCTGTTTCATGTCAACCTGGAACCATTGGCCGGGATGCTGCGTCGCGGTCATGTCGCGCCAGCCGGTCCAATGATCGCCATCAAGGGCGTTGGCGGCGGAAACGTCCACCGGAATTTTTTTGCCGCTGAACGGAAACCAACCGTCGGGCACGGAGGCGGTCGCCGTCCATGAGTTCTTTTCCAGCCGCCGCTCGTTCGGAACGGGCGCCGGCACCGGCTTGGGCGAATTCAGGCGCAAAGCTCCCAGCCCCGAAAATTTCCAGGTGCCGGGCGGGACACTGAACTTCACATAGTCCCCGTCCGCACCACCAAACCCGACGCCGGCCACGCCGCCGGCATAGCTGCCGTTCCAGATGGTGGTGGTGTTCAGCTTGATGGAGTCGAGTCGGGTGAAGGCGGCTTTGGGAATACCCACGATGGCCGTGGTGTTGGCCGGCGAGGTCAGCGTCAAAGCGTATTCCGTGGCGGTTTTTTTCAAATCCACCGTGACGTCGCCTTTGATGGAAGGCACCGTCACTTCAATGGCGGTCAGGAACGCCTCCTTGGGCAGGACGTGGTAGGTACTCCAGCCGGGCGACTCCGGAGAAACTCCGGCGATGGTTTGGGAGAGAAGTAGCGCCGGCGGATTCCAACCGTGATTCAGGGACGAGGCGTCGTCGAACGCGTTGCGGCGCGAAGCCCACCAGCGGTCATAATGTTCCCACAAGGTCGTGAAGCTGCACGGGATCATGGTCTGGTAGCGGTCATACATCCGCAACAGCGCATCATCCTGCCGGTTCATCTTGCAGAGCGCCTCAAACACCCAGCGGTCAAAAAAATTACTCGCATCGGTCTGCTGGGTCAGCACGTGGTCGTAGATCGCCGGCCACTTGGACGGATCGGCCAGGCCGGCGTTGACCGCCATCGCGTTGGCCCGGTCGTCCGGCGCGGACACCTGGTCGGACTTGTAGTATTGACCCTGCCAATACTTGCGGTCAAAGCTGGTTTCAATCGCCTTCAATCTCGCCTCGATGACCGGCACATCCGCTTCGTGACCGGTCGCCATCGCGATCTGCTTGAGCGTCTTGAGGTCCATGAACATGAAACAGGTTTCGATGACGGCGGTGTCCTTGTTCTCATTGCCCCAGTCGAACCAGGTATGCGGGTTGCCAAACTGGTAGGTCTCCAGCAAAAAAGTCTTGGTCTGATCGTAAACCGCCCGCAGCGAATCCAAATCTCCCGTCTGCAGATAGTAAAACCACAAGCCGTAGTCACCCAGAAACTCCAGGATCTGGCCCGGGTAAAACTTCGGGTCCAGTTTCCGCAACACCAACCGTCTGGCCAGTTCGTGGGTGGCGGAATCAAAGACATAAAAGCATTGGTCCAGTTCCGGCGTGCCATCGCCCCAGAACCCCACCCGTTCGCGGTCGGGACAATCGTAGAAATGATCCCGCATGCAGATATACGCCGTCCGGGCCGCCTTTTTCCAGAGGATATTGTAGTCGTCGTCATTGCAGTGGAAGGCGCCGGCAAAAATTGTGTCATATCCCGTTTCACGGTATTTCACGGCCTTCACCGTCACCCCCGCCGGAATGGTGTAGATGGCCCCTTCCCCGCTCACCCAGTTTTTCGCCTCATGAATCTGGTCGCCCGCGGTGGTGGTGCAGGTTTCCGTCGGGGTGAGATACGCGACCAGCGGATTGCTGGAATCGAAGCGAATCACTTGGCCGGGTTCGCTCTCAACTTCGATCCACGGTTGAAAGTGGCAGTTATAGGGCATGGTGCAGACCAGTTTCCATGGCGTGCTTTCGACATGAGGCAAGTCTTTGGAAAGATGGATATACTCTTTTAGCCCGTAGTCCTTGATGTCCGCCGATGCTGGCGTGGCGAGGGTGAACAAGGCCAAGGCCACCGCCACCGCTGCCACGCGCGGGCAGATGAAATTGAGCTGGTTGTAATTCATTGTATTCAAGCCGTATCGCGGCGAAGTATCCGATGTCTGGATTTGAACCTAACGGCTGGCCCGAAACTAAAACTTTGTGACCGGCTTTGCAACCATCTCCTCGAGGAAATTCATTAAAATTTTTGCCGCGGTGGCCACCACGCACCCGGGCCGGCGGCGGTCTGCGGCTTTAACTTGGACTTGGCGGCCTCCTGCACGGTGTGCTTGGTCAGGGCAAGCGGACCATTGCCCGATTTGCGTTGCGTGGCGGCTACAGGACGCGGCGAAAAATTATTTTTGCACGAAGCCGCCGACAGATTTGAGCGATTGCCCGCGCGGGTTTTCCTCCAGCCGGTCCAGCAGCCGCAACAATCCATCCAGGATGGTCAGCGAGTGCGGCGGACAGCCGGGGATGAACAGATCCACCGGCACCAGCGCGCTCGCGCCGTTGTTGACTTGCGCGTGGCCGACAAAGGGTCCGCCGGCGATCGCGCAGGCACCCACGGCAATCACGATTTTCGGCGCGGCCACGGCGGCGTAAGTTTTCTGGAGCGCCAATTCCATGTTCTTCGTCACCGGGCCAGTGATCAGCAGTCCGTCGGCGTGGCGTGGCGAGGCGACAAACTGAATGCCAAAGCGTCCGAGGTCCCAGCCGATGGTGCCGAGCACATTGGTGTCCGCTTCACATGCGGCGCAGCCACCGGCACTGACTTGGCGCAAGCGCAGAGAACGGCCAAAGAGTTTGCGCAGTTTTTCATCGAGCGCGACCGCAAGGTGTAGCTGTTCATGGCCGGGTTCGCCGAGGACAAGGTCTTCGCGCCGGCGCACGGCCATACGGTGATTGCTGGTTTGCGTGATGGCTTTCGGCGGACAGACTTCCACACAGGCGGCGCAAAAGATGCAACGACCGAGATCGAGCGCCACGGGTTTTCCAGCCGGGCGGGTGATGGCTTGAGTCGGGCAGACGGGCACACAGGTGTTGCAGTCGGCGGCGCATTTTGTCGCATCCGCCTTGAGCGCGCCGCCGTGGCGGTCGGGCAGGGCAGGAGCCGGGCCTTTGGGGTAGGCCATGGTTTCGCAGCCGCGCTTCAGGCGATGGGTGATGGTATCAATGACGAACATGATTTTGGGGCGGTCTCATAAATCAAAGCCGCAGTAGGAGAGGTTGAAGCTCTTGTTGCAAATCGGAAAATCCGAGATGGCCGTGCCGCGCATGGCCAGCGCGAGGCCGATCCAATTGTGAAACGACGGATCAATAATCTTGTAGCGGCGGAAGCGTCCGGCGTCATCGGTCAACGCGACGTGGCAGGCTTCGCCGCGCCAGCCTTCGACCAACGCCACGGCCAACGTGTCCGGGGCGGGCGCGGCCAGTTCGCTGCGCCATTCGCCCTCGGCGGGCGCGGCCAGTTGTTCGCGGAGATATTCGCCCGAGCGTTCAATTTCCAGCGAGCGCACTTTGGCGCGGGCGAAGACATCCCCGCCGGGCCACACAGCGACCGGAGCCTGGGCAAAACGATGCCAGCCCGCCGGGTGATCGTAACGCACGTCACGCACCAGACCGCAGGCCCGCGCCGCCGGGCCGACCAGTCCGACTTCGGCGGCTTGCGCGGGAAAAACCTTGCCGACATCTTCAAAGCGGGTGCGAACGGACGCCGCATCCCAGAACCACGCCACCGCCTGCCGGGTGTCGGCGAGCGCGGTTTTCAGCCGCTCGATTAACTGCGCCGCGCGACTGGATTCGAGGTCGTGACGACAACCGCCCGGTCGCACGAGGCCGCGACCAAAACGGTTCCAGCAAATCAGCGCGGTGAGGTTGAGAAAGTCGCCACGGATTTTGCCGCACGCCGACATCGTGGGCAGAAACGCCACGTCGCCGGCCAGCGCGCCCAGGTCGCCGGTATGGTTGGCGAGGCGTTCGAGTTCGAGCGCCATCGCCCGCAGCCATTGCGCGCGCAACGGGGCTTCCGTTCCGGCGAGCGCTTCCATGACGGTCGCGTGGGCGGTCGCGTGGGCGATGGTGGTGTCGCCCGCCACGGTTTCCATCTGGCTCAAGGTCGCAAGATGCGGGCCGCCCGTCAGCGCCTCCTCGACCCCGCGATGCTGATAACCGAGCGCGATTTCCAAATGCAACACTTCCTCGCCCGCGCATTGGAAACGGAAATGGCCTGGTTCAATAATTCCCGCGTGAACCGGGCCGACCGCGACTTCGTGAACTTCACCGCCGTCCACACGAAAAAATTCCCCGTTCGCGGGCGCATTGCCGTTTTCATTCGTGCGCCGCACGGGCTTGAGCCACGGATGACCTTCCGGCGTGAGTCCGTGCTGCTCCCAGACTTCGCGCTCGAACAAATGTGCCTGCGGATGCGTCACGGTGAGCGACGGAAAACTGCCGGTGAACGGTGTGCTGCGCCCGACGGCGAGAGTGTTGTCGGCATCGAAGGCCAGCACAGCGACGAGCCGTATCTCTCCGCCTTCAGGCACGCCAAAGAAGGCGCACAAGCGGGCACCGCGCGTCAGTTCTTTCGCCGTGGCGCGGATGAATTCCGCCGCCGGCCACGCGGGGATTTCCGCCCAGGGAAGACTCGTGGCGTTGGCCAGCAGGGCAAAGGGAGTGGAGGCGCTCATGGAGTGGGATAAAGTTGGGCGACGGCCGCCAGCCAGGCTTCGCGCAAAATCGCCGGGGTGAAAAGTCCGAGCCACAACGACAGGCCCAGCAGCAGGAGCGGCGGCGCGACCACGCCGACGGTTTCGACGAAATTTTTGCTGTTGGCCTTCGCCGCCGGACGCGGGCGGCCGTCCACGATGCCAAAGACCACGCGCGTCAGGCCGAAAAAAGCCAGCAGCAGGCAGCCAAGAAATATCGCAATGGCCAGACCATGCCCGGCAGCCAGTCCGGCGCGCACGACCAGCAGCTCGCTGAAGAATGGACCGAAGGGCGGACAGGCTGTGACGGCGAACATCCCGGTGACAAAGAGCGCCGCCGAACGGGGCGTGAGCACCGACATGCCGCGCACGTCATTCATCAAGGGCGAGCCGGCCGCGCGGCGGATGTTCCCCGCGCTCGAAAACAGCGAGCCTTTGGTCAGGCTGTTGCTCCACACATGAAACAACGCCGCCGCCGCGCCCGCCGCGCCGAACGCCGCACCGATGCAGAGGATGCCCATGTGTTCCACGCTCGAATAAGCGAGCATCCGTTTGTAATCGCGCGTCCCCAAAAGAAACAGCGCGGCGACCAGCATGGAAAAAAGTCCGATGACGAGCAAGGTGCGGTCGGCAATCGCGCCCTCGCCGGAAGACGCGACCACGGAGCGCACGCGCAGGATGGCGGTGAACGCCACTGTAGTGACGCCGCCCGCCAGAATCGCCCCCACCAGGCCCGGGGCTTCACCGTAAGCGTCGGGCTTCCAAGTGTGCATCGGAGCCAGTCCCATCTTCGTTCCGTAACCGACCAGCAACAACACCCACGCCGTCAAAACCCAGGGGCGCGACAAGCCCGCGCCTTGAGCCGTGAGGGCGGTGAAGGTCAAATCGCCCACGCCGCCGCCATGCAAGGAAGAGTAGCCGAGACAGAAGGAGCCGAGCAGCGACAGCGCGATGCCGGTGCCGCCGACGAGCAGATATTTCCACGTCGCCTCGAAGGCGCGTGGCGTGTTGTTGAAGTGCAGGAGCGGAACCGCCGCCAGCGTGACGGCCTCCGTCGTGATCCAGAGCAACCCCAGATGCCGGGCCTGATGACCGGCGCTCAACAAACCCAGGATCGCCAGCAACGACGCGACAAACACGCGGTTGGGCCGCTCCGACCGGATGCGCAGGTAAGAAACACCGTAAGCGGCGCAGACGAGGAACAGCAGCGACACAACCGGCAACACCGCCCGCGCCAGCGGATCAAAACCCAGCCAGGCATCCGGTGCAACGACGGGCGGATTGATAAACAGCCAAAACGTCATCCCGACATGCAGCAAGCTGACGACCGGCAGGAACCAGGGCCGGGTGCGGTTGCCCGGCCAGAGCGCCGCCAGCGCGGCCCCGACCAAGGGCACAATGATGAGTAGAAGCGGATTCATTCGCGGAGAGTGGTGAGTTTGCGCGTGTCGAGCGAGTCAAAGGCGCGTTGGATGCGGTCCACGATGATGCCGATGATGAACACGCCCACGGTGACATCCAGCAGGATGCCCGATTCCACCAGCAGCGGTGTCGAGTGGATGAGCAGCAGGCCGAACAGGTAAATGCCGTTTTCCAAAATCAGATAACCGCAGACCTGGGAAATCGCCTTGGCCCGGCCAATCAACAGAATGAAACCGGTCAGGATCGAGGCCAGCGAACCTGGCACCAGCAGCGTGCCGACATGTTCCGGCAGCAGCGGCAACGCCCGCGCCAGCGCCACGGCCGCAATGGTGCCACCGGCGCCAAGCAAGAGCGACGGCACGAAACCGATGAACGGTTCGATCTCCCGTTCGATGTTCGCGGCGCGCATCGCCCGCCGCAGCAGGCCGGGAATCACCACGCCCTTGCCGGCGATCGTGGCCGCCGCGACCAGCATGATGCGCCAGTCGAGCCGTTCGTGTTCCATCACCAGCGGCATCACGCCCAGCAACATGCCTTGCACGGACATGGCGCGGATGAGCGACGGCAGCCGGCTGCTGCCGAGCGCGAGCAGGTTCAAGCCCATCGCCAGACCAATCAGCAGGTTCAAGGTGCCACTCATTTGGCGCCGCCTTTCCACGCCACCAGCAGCGCAAACAGGCACAGCAGAAACGCGGTGGTCAGCAGCAGCGGCACGCGCTTGAACGCGAGCCGCGCCACCAGTGATTCCACCAATCCCACGCCGACCGTGACCATCAAAACTCCCGCCACCAATGTGCCGGTCGCGGCGAGCGGGGACATTTCTCCAATCGGCAACACCGCCTGGACGAGCAGCACGGCGAACAACAGCAGCTTCACGGAAGCGCCATGCAAAATGGTGGCCAGCGGCGGCCCGCTGTGATCCAGCACCATGACTTCGTGAATCATCGTCAACTCCAGGTGCGTGTTGGGATCGTCGAAAGGCACGCGGCAATTTTCTGCCAGCAGCACGGTGAACAATCCCGCCGCCAGCAAAGCCACGCCCGCGCCCGCCGAAGGCGAAAGCATCGTGATCAATGAAACGCTGCCGGTGTGGACGATGAGCGACAGCACCGCTGCGATGATGGCGGCTTCTGCGAGCACCGCATAGCTGACTTCGCGCGCCGCGCCCATGCCCTCAAAGGCCGAACCGGTTTCCATCGCCGCCCACGCCGTGCAAAACCGCGCCAGCGCCAGCAGATAAATCAACAGCAGCACATCACCGCGAAAACTCACCGCACTGCCCATCGGCCCCAGCGGCATCAACAGCGCGGCTGCGACCAGCGCCACCCACCCCACGGCTGGTCCGATGATGAAACCCGGTGAGGCGAGATGGCTCATCAGCACGCTTTTCCGCCACAGCTTCGCCAGATCATAGTAAAGTTGCAGCACCGGCGGCCCGCGACGGCCCGCGATCCAGGCTTTCACTTTGTTGATGATGCCCGGCAGCAGCGGGGCCAGCAGCAGCCACAACGCGAGCCGGAGAATGAGGTCGAGGATCAAGTTCATGGCGTGCCTCCCAACCATACGAGAATGCCAATGCCGATTAAACCGGCCAGCACATAAAGGATATAGAACTGGAGGCGTCCGTGCTGCAAGTGGCGCACGGCGGTGGACACTTGCATGATGATGTCACCCGCCGGTGTAATGATGCGCTCCAGCACCGTTTCGGGAACCCGCTCCAAGCGGATGGCCTCCGCCGGAAAGTGGCCGCGCGGACGGCGCACCTGGCGCACCGGTTGCAAGACCCAGCGCATCCAGCCGGAGACGATGCCCGCGAAGGACGAGCTGGTGTATTGCATCCGCGCCGTCGGGGCCGCGTAGGCGCAGTCCCACGTCGGGCTGCGCCGCACGCCATTGACGAAAGCTTTCCGCCACAGCCAGGCTGCCGCCGCCAAGATCAGAATCGCCAGCACCACTTGCGCCGAGCCGATGGTGAGCAGCGGTGCGGGCGGTTCGGCCGTCGCCCACGCGGGTTGCCAGCTGGCCACCGCGCTGGCCATCGCCGGCCAGAATAAAATCGGGGCCAGGCCGATGACCACGCAGATGCTGGCCAGCACCAGCATCGGGGCGCGCATCCACCAGCCGCATTCGTGCGCCTGTGCCGCCGGCTGCGTGCGCGGTGCGCCGAGAAAAATCATCGCGCCGGCCTTCGTGAAACTCGCCATCGCCATCGCCCCGGCCACCGCCAGCATGATGACGGCGGGCATGGCGATCCACGCCGCGGCTCCCCGGCCCGTCACGACATCGAACAGGCCGAGATAGATCAACCATTCGCTGACGAATCCGTTGAGCGGCGGCAGACCCGCCACGGCCACGGTGCCGAGCGCAAACAAACCGGCGGTCCACGGCATGGTCCGCGCCAATCCGCCCAGCCGGCTCATCTCCCGCGTGCCCGTGGCGTGCAGCACCGAACCGGCACCAAAGAACAACAGGGATTTGAACGCCCCATGATTCCACACGTGCAGCAACGCCCCGGCCAGCGCCAGCCGGCCCCACGGCGCGTCGCCCTGCGTCACCGCGAGCAACGCGACGCCGACGCCAATCATGATGATGCCGATATTTTCCACCGAGCAATACGCGAGCAGCCGCTTGAAATCGTTTTGCGCGAACGCGAATGCGATGCCAAGGAGCGCGCTCGTTGCGCCGAGGCCGATCACCACCCAGCCGGCTGCGGGCGGGACCGGCAGCCATCCGCTGAACCGAATGATGCCGTAGATGCCCATCTTGATGGCCACGCCGGACATGATCGCGGAAACGTGGCTTGGCGCGTTGGCGTGCGCCGAGGGCAGCCAGATGTGCAGCGGAAAAAAACCGGCCTTTACGCCAAACCCAAACAGCGCGAGCCAGAACAAAGGCGCCAGTTGCGGATGGTCGCGCATTGGGCCGAGATCCCAACTGCCGGTGCGTGACGCCAGCAGGGCGAAGAAGGCGAACAGGCACATCGTGCCCGCGTGGGAGGCCGCCAGATAAAGCCAGCCGGCGGCCCGCACCCCTTGGGGTTCCCGATCCAGCGTGATTAAAAAATAACCGCAGAGGGCGAACAGTTCCCAGGCGATGAGAAAATGCAGGCCGTTGGAAACCGTCAGCACCAGCCCCATGCAAATCAAGAGCGCGCTCCACCAGGCGCGGCCGCGCGGAGCGGACGACGGATTATGCTGATCGTTCCAATACTCGTGGGAATACACGGCCCCGGTTCCGCCCGCCACCGACACCAGCATCAGGAACAAGGCGCTGATTCCATCCAGCCGCAGATGCAGCGGTTCGCCGCCCAGCAGGAATCCGCTTTGCCACTCCCAATGATCGCCGCCCAGCAGCACCCGCAGCGCCGCGACCATGCCGACCGCCGCGCCGGTCGCGGTCAGCGCGAGCCAGATTCGGGGTCGTCGGAAACCGCCGACGATGCTGGCCGCCAGCACCAGGAAAGCGATGAGCAGGAGCAATCCTAAAGTCATGATTTTGCCTCGGCTGTTGCCGCATCAATGGCCGTCACGGCCTCAAAGATTTCATCGTCGGGCGCGCTTTTCTCCACCAGCTCGCGCAGCGGCCCATGCACCAGACTGCGGCTCAAACTGGCGAGCAGGTCAAGGTGTCCACGAGGCGAAGGGGCGATGAAGAAAAACAACCGCCGCACCTGCACGCCATCCGCCGGCGGTTCGGCCAACGCCAGGTCGTCGCGCAAAAGCAGCAACGCCACCGTGCCGGAATCGCGGCCCAGCGTGATGCGGGCGCTCGGATGCGGCAGGGCGAAACCGCCGCCGACCGGGGCCATCGTCACGCCGCCTTTGGCGCGCACCCGCTGGCCGAGCAGTTGCCGGACGGGCGGCGTCGCGCCGGGCAGCGCGGTGATGATGCGCGCGAAAACCTCCAGCACTTCCGCCGCCGGCACGTCGCGCCAGATGCGGCCCGACCGCAGCAACGGCGCGAGCCGCAGATGGGCGGTCAACGCGGACTCTTCGGGCGCCAGGAATCCGGCCCGCGCGCCCAGCCCCCGTTCCGCCGCCCATTCCGTGACCAGCGCGCGATCAAACAAAAGCCGGCCCCGGTCGGGCGTATGGGGCAGCCCTTCGTTGCGAATCCAGCCTTCCACGACGCTTTCCGAGACGCCAAACGACTCGGCAATTTGGATCAGGTTCAGATACATGGTGACAAAAGTAATCGGGTTGAACTGCGGCAGCCAATCGTTGTCGGGGCTGGCGTATTGGCCGGCAAAATGGTTGGCTTCATTGGCCACCTCCCAGCAGGACTAACAGGGACAAGGCGGCGACGCCGATCAGCAAATACAGCAGATAAGCTTGCAGCCGTCCATGCTGGAGACTCCGGACCAGCGCCGAAACGCGCATGACCAACCCGGCCGCCGGCTCGACAATTTTTTCCAGCACTGTCTCCGGCGTGTGTTCGGACTGTCGCGCCTTGGCCGGAAAAAAGTTTTCAGGAAGTTCCTGATGCCGTTCCGGGCGCAAAATCCACGCGAACCATTCGGTGATGATGCCGGCAAACGAACCAGCCGTGTATTGCATCCGGGCCGTCGGCAAGGCATAAGCGCAATCCCAAGTCAACGCCCGCGTCAGGCCGCCGCGCCGGACGCGCCGCCAAAGCCAGCCCGCCAACACCAGCGCGATCACCGCCAGCGCCACATGGAAATAGCCGAGCGACGCCAGCGCCACCGGCGTCTCCGCGCCGGCCCAGACGGGATTCCACACGTTCATCGCCCGCATCACCGCCGGCCAGAAGACGACCGGCGCGAGGCCGATGGCCACGCACGCCGCGCCCAGCACCAGCATCGCACCGCGCATCGCCGGGCCGCTTTCGTGGGCGTGCGCTGCCGCTGCGGAACGCGGCGCTCCCAGAAAAACCACGCCGCAGACTTTGGTGAAACACGCGAGCGCCAGCGCGCCGGTAAGACCGAGCAGAATGGCTGCGGCAATCGCCATCCACGCCGAGGGGCCGTGTGAGAGCGTGGCGTCGAACAGTCCGAGATACACCAGCCATTCGCTGACAAAACCGTTGAGCGGCGGCAGCCCGGAAATCGCCACCGCGCCGAGCGCGAACAAACTGGCCGTCCACGGCATCGCGCGCCACAGCCCGCCAAGCTGGCTCATCTCCCGCGTGCCGGTCACATGCAGCACGGAGCCGGCTCCGAAAAACAGGAGCGCTTTGAACAAGCCATGATTCCAGACATGCAGCAGCGCCCCGGCCAGCGCCAGCCGGCCCCAGACCGGGTTGCCGTGTTGAACCGCCACCAGCGCGAAGCCAAGTCCGATGAGAATGATCCCGATGTTTTCGACGCTATGATAAGCGAGCAGGCGTTTCAGGTCATGCTGCCCCAGCGCGAAGGCCACGCCCAGCACCGCGCTGCTCACGCCCAATATCGCCACCACCCAGCCCGCGCCGTCCGGCAGCGGTAGCCAGCCGCTGAAACGCACCAGTCCGTAAATGCCCATCTTGATGGTCACGCCCGAGAGGATCGCTGAAACATGGCTTGGCGCGTTGGCGTGGGCCGAAGGCAGCCAGATATGCAGCGGGAACAAACCTGCTTTCAAACCAAAGCCGAACAGTGCCAGCCAGAACAACGGTGCCAGTTCCGCGTGTTCGCGCATCGGGCCGAGTTCCCAACTGCCGGTGCGGGCGGCGAGCATGGTGAAGAAGGCGAAGAGGGCGAGCGTGGCCGCGTGGGAAGCTCCGATATAAAGCCAGCCCGCCGCCCGCACTTCGCGGCGCTGACGGTTGACCGTGATTAAAAAATAGGCGCTGAGCGTGAACAGTTCCCACGCGATGAGAAAATGCAGGCCATTGGAAGTGAGCAGCACGAACCCGAGGCTGAACAACATCACGCTCCACCAGACGCGGCCGGTGCGGGCGGAACGCGGATGCGCCGTGTCCGGCCAGTATTCGCGGGCATATACGGATCCGGCCCCGCCCACCACGCAGAGCAAAACCAGAAAAAAAGCGCTCAGACTGTCCAGGCGCAGATGCAACGGTTCGCCCCCCAGCAAAAAGCGGCTGCGCCATTCCCAGTCGGCGCCGCCCGTCAACACGGAAACCGCCGCCACCAAAGCCGCCGTCACCCCCGCGAGCGTCGCCGCCAGCCACAGGCGCGGCGCGACCCGGCCGGCCAGAATGCTGAAAAACATTCCCGTCGCGGCGAACAAAAATAAGGCGGCTGGGTTCATGGCGACTCAGGTGAAACAGCTTCTCAACCGCTGGACGGTCAGTAGTTTGATTTGTTGCAGAGCTTCCAGAATTTGGAAGTTGTCCCGGGCCGCATGCAGTTTTTCCACGAGCCGGTGGTCTTTGGCCAGGCGCGCTAGACCGGAAACGAGCAGAAGATACCGGGTCGAATCCGTGGCGGGCACGGCGATCAGAAATACGAGCTTCACCGTGCGGGTGTTTTTCGCCCCCCAATCCAACGGCACCTTGCTGCGGCCCACCGCAAAGACCAGTTCCTTCAAGCCCGGCAGCCGCGCGTGCGGAAACGCCATGCCGGTTTCCAGGTCGCTGCTCACCAGAAATTCATGATTCAAGGCCGCGTGATAGAAAGGCAGCAGATCGGCAACCCGTTCCTCCCGCTGCAACGCTTGACTGAGTTCCTGAATCACCGAGGCCGCATCCTCACCGCGCAGCTGGGAAACAATCAAATCCGGACTGGTATAATCGGCCAGGGTCATGGCGTCAGGAAATCATGCGGGAGTGGTTGCGAGCACCCGGCCGAGCTGTTTTTGCAGCGGGCCGTTTCCCCGGCAGCGGTTTCGACTTTGGGATTGCGTTCGCATCAACTTTTTCTGCTGCCGGCAAATACAAGTAGCGACCGCAGTTGTCGCACAGCCAAATATCTTTGGCCGCGGCCAGATCGGCGAGCTTGCCGGTCGTGAGGCGCAAATGACACTCGGTGCAAACGCCGTCGCGGACAGCGGCCAGTCCCTTTTTACCCCGCGCGATCATCCGGTCGAAATGGGCGAGAATGGGCGCCGGCACTTCCGACCGGCGCTGCTTCATCTCAGCCAGCGCCTCCGGGGTGTGTCCGCGAGCATTCAGTTGGTAGTTTTGGATGGCGAGCAAATGTTCCATGAGCTTAAACATGCCCGGCCTGATTGCAGGAGTCGTGCCGTGACCGGGAGGGGGAAGGTGGCCAGCCTTGTTTCCAAGGGTTTTTATCATGCGTCACTGGTCCACGGAGTCTGATCGGAAAATTCATCCGGTTTTTGTGCAGTCTTTGCACGGCGGACGTGGAGGATGTGCAATGGGCGCAACGAATGATCCTGACCTCGTCGGGAACGGGCGATTCGGCGAAAATCGGGCGAAAACATACGATCAGGAAAACGCTCTGGTTCCGGCGCAGAAGACGCACAGTCGGCCGTCCCCTCCGATCGGACCATGCCTTCCGAGGCGCCTCCGCACCGCCTTTTCCCAAAATCAAATACCACTATGGAATATCCCGGTTAATAGGCAAACGCCGTGCCCGGGGTGTGGGCGGTAGTGATGGTGAGTTGAGGATTGAGGGTGGCGAGCTGCAACGCGAAGGCCGCGAGTTTGAGTTGGTTTTTCACAGCAGGTTTGGTTTGGGTTTTTCTGTCGGTTCAAAACGGCAGCGGTTCAATCGGCTGGTAGCCGCCGGGCGGCTGGAAAAGGACGGCGGCTGCCTCCTTCGGATTTTGCGGCGGATGGCTTTGAGCTCGTAGCGGAACCGTCCGCTCTTTGCTCATACCGCAGGACTGCGAGCAGCGGAAACAGTTTCTTTGCCATCAGCAGATTGCCCCATTGCTCCTCGATCATTTGCGGGCCAAAACGATGCGGTTGGTTGGGCAGATACGGCGCAAACGGCAGATTGGTCGCCGTTACCAAAATCTCCATCACCTCGCCGCGCTGGAGACGCCCGATGATTTCCTCGCACCGCCTGGCCTCGTTAAATTGAAAGTAATTCAAGAGCGGTTTGCTGATGCCAAAGTGTTTCAGCAACTGCCCGCTGTGGCGCGTGTCCCGGCGGCCACAGCGTCGCATTCGCGCAACACGCGCAGGGCGCGCAGTGTGATGTCCTCCAGGTTGCCAATCGGCGTGGCAACCAGGTAATGCGTGCGGGCGGTGAGCGGCGGCAAAGCGGCGGTCATGGCATGACTAAAACAAATTGGAGGCAACAAATAAAAGTCAATTCCGTGCCTGGTTCACCTGCGATTTCATGACCACCAACATTTGCCGGCTTTGGGCGATGCCTCATCCCGACACTCGTCGCGCCCACATGTCCGCCGCCAAAATCTGTTCCAACGTCGGATGCTCGACCACCTGATGTGCATCCATCACGCGCCGGACGGTTTCGGTGATTTGCGGGAAATTGATTTTGCGGTTTACAAAGGCGTCCACGGCCACCTCGTTGGCGGCATTGAACACCGCCGGCAGTGTCCCGCACGTCTCGCCTGCCCGGCGCGCGAGCAGGAGGGACGGGAACCGCTCGGTATCCGGCTCCTCGAATGTCAGCGTGCCAAGCTTGGGGAAATCTGTCTGCACACGCTCGCTGGCGGCGCGGTTGGGATAGGTCAGCGCGTATTGAATCGGCAGGCACATGTCCGGGGTGGAGAGCTGCGCGAGGAGCGAGCCGTCCACAAACTCCACCAGCGAATGCACGATGCTCTGCGGATGCACGACCACGCCGACGCGCGCCATCTCGATGTCGAACAGCCAGCGCGCCTCGATCATTTCCAGGCCTTTGTTGAACAGCGTGGCGGAATCAATCGTGATTTTGCGGCCCATGACCCACGACGGATGCTTGAGCGCGTGTTCGACGGTGATTTCGGAAAATCTTTCTTTCGGCCAAAGCGTTTGGTCGCGGAACGGTCCGCCGCTCGCGGTCAAAATCAATTTGCGGACGGAATTCGCCGGCTTGCCGTCGAGACATTGGAAAATTGCGGAGTGCTCACTGTCCACGGCGAGCACTTTCACGCCGTGCTTGCGCGCCTCGGCCATGACAATTTCGCCGGCCATTACCAGGATTTCCTTGGACGCCACGGCGATGTCCTTGCCGGCGCGGATCGCCGCGAGCGCCGGTTGCAGCCCCGCCGTGCCGACGATGGCGATGAGCACGATGTCGGCCGCCGGCAGGGTGGCGAGTTTCAACAAACCTTCGCCGCCGCAGAAAACTTGCGTGGAAGCCCCGAGAGTGTTCTGTAATTCCTTCGCCTTGGCGGGATCGGAAATGGAGAGGACGGCGGGCTGGTGCTTGCGGGCCTGTTCCAACAGCAAATCCACATTGCCACCCGCCGCCAGGCCGATGAGCCGGATTTGATCCGGCAAATCTTCCGCGACCTTGACGGTGCTGGTGCCAATGCTGCCGGTGCTGCCCAGGAGGACGACGTTTTTCATTTCAAAATTAATTTGCGAGGACGTGCCGCAGATATAAATACATGATCGGCGCATTGAACAGCAGGCTGTCGAGCAGATCCAGGATGCCGCCGATGCCGGGCAACATGGCGCCGGAATCCTTCACGCCCGCCTCCCGCTTGAACAGCGATTCAATCAAGTCGCCGATGACGGCGGTGATGCTCAAAATCACGCCGAGAATGACGGCATGGGGATAATTCATCCCGGCCATTTTCGCGCCGAAGAAATGGACGAACGCCAGGCTCGCGCCGGTTGAAACCAAAATCGCGCCGCCGAAACCCTCCCAGGTTTTGCCGGGGCTGATGCGCGGAATCAGCTTGTGTTTGCCGATCAGCGAGCCGACCGCATACGCGCCCATGTCGCTGAACTTGGTGACGAGGATGAAATAGAGCAGGAAAAATTTGCCGCCCTCCGCCGCGTTGCCGGGGGCGAACGGGAAAAAATTGATTTTCTGGATGAAGTTGAGCAGCCACGGCACATACATCAGGCCGAAGAGCGTCGTCGAAATCGCCACCAGCCCGGCGGCGTTTGACTGGGAGACGAATTGCCGCACGCACAGGCCCAGCACGAACAGGATGAGAAAGCCGGTCTCAAAATCGTTCACGCGCGCGGGCGAGCCGGTGGTGCCGAGATGGCCGGTGAGGTTGAGGAACGTGCCGACCAGCAGCAGCAGACCGCCGATGGCGCCGGAGACTTTGAAGCTGGCCAGCCCGCGCTTCTCCGCGAGGCCGTAAAATTCCACCAGTCCGGCCAGCGCCAGAAAGACGATCAGCACCAGGAACACGCCTTCGGAAATCAGCCGGTTGCCGGAAAACATCGCCACCAGAATCAACGCCCAGAGCGCCACCGTGGAGAGTAGCCGGCTCCAAAAGATCCGGGCCCGGGAAGGCGGCGGCGCAATACTGTGGGGAACGGACATGGGCGGGGAAATTATCAGTCAAAAAAGAAAAAGCCAACGGCGATTTGCTTTCGCTCTCAGGCCTCGAGAAACTTCACCATCGCCGCCGCGAAGGGCGCGCAGTCCTTGGGCGTGCGGCTGGAAATCAGGTTGCCGTCCACGACCACCGGCGCATTAACCCAGAGGCCGCCGGCATTTTCTAAATCGTCCTTGATGCCGAGCGAACCCGTGACGCGTTTGCCTTTGAGAATTTTCGCCGAAATGGGAATCCAGCCGCCATGACAAATGAACGCGACAAGTTTGCCCTGCTCAAAAAACTCGCGCGTGAGCGAAAGCACTTTTGCATCGCGCCGCAATTTGTCCGGCATGAAGCCGCCCGGCACAAGCAACCCGCAGAAATCTTCGCTGCGCGCGTCCTTCAAAAGCAAATCCGACTGCGCGGGATAACCGTGCTTGCCGGCGTAGGTTTTGATTTCCGGCGCGGCGCATTTCAGCGCGTAGCCGGCCTCCTCCAAACGCAGTTTGGGATACCAGAGCTCCAGGTCTTCATAAACATCGTCCAAAAACGCGAGCAAGGTCTTGTTTGATGCCATAATTTTATCTCACACCAATTTCTTCGCAATCTGCTCGTCGAGGATTTCCTGCACGGTGAGAGCCACGATGACTTTGTGGCTGCGCTTGAAGAACGATTCGATTTCCTGCAACGCATCCGACGAATAATCGAACGACACGAAAAAACCTTTCTCGCAATCGTCGCGCATCATCATGGCTTCAAAGGCGTCTATGTCCGGGCGACCGGCCTTGTCCTTTTGTTTTACCTGGATGGGATACCAGCGTTCTTTCAGGCCGAGTTCGCCGGGCTGCTGCTTGCGCGGTGCGGCGCTGGAACTCACGGGGAAGATGCGGCCATCCACGCCCATGTCGCCGACCTGCACCTTGTTCGGGATGCCGCCGAGGGCGATGACGGCCCAGTTCTCGAATTCAAATGGCGGGATGACGCGCAGCTTCTTTACCGTCCACGGCAGGTCGCGGACGACGAAGCCGCGTCCAATGCGCCAGAGCGGTTCGCTTTCCGGCAGGCCGCAAACATTTTCCATATTCATTCTTTCGCAAGCGACCATAGCAGTTTGTTGAAAAACGTTTGAACCAGCGAAGTTGAAGTTTGTCTGTAAGTCATGCGCGGAAAACCTCAAGCCCAGCCGGACTTTCTGACGGTGATCAACCTCAACCAGTGCGTGCCCGCCGAGCATCCGTTGCGAGCGATCAAGCGGCGGGTGGATGCCGTGCTGCACAAGCTTTCGCCGTTGTTTGACGAGCTTTATGCCCAGGACGGTGCGCCCTCGATTCCGCCGGAGCAAC
>JAJXXW010000027.1 GCA_021780905.1 bacterium | reverse complement strand
CGTCAATCGGCTCTTGCCGGATGAGCGTGTCGAAAAAGTATCCGCCCTTGGGCATATGGCCGGATGGCGGCGCACTCACGTCGCCCTCGGGATACGTCAGCCAGCCGCCGTCGGGCGCAGGCGTGACATGAAAATTGCCGGGCACCACCCGGAAGCGGCGGGCGACGACCTCGCGAGCGCCCTCGCCCTCGTCGTAGGCGGCCAGAATCCGTTCCAGCAAATCCAGAGAGAGTTTTCATCATGCCACAGGCCTGCCACACCCCGAACCAAACGGCTATAGTTTTATTTAATACGCTCTAGTCGGTTGCAACCACTTTTTTCCGCTGGGCCATGACCTTGGCCGACGGCTTGAAGTTGGCGATGAACTCGCGGTAATACTCCGCAAACGTTCCCGCCGCGAGGTGCTTGCGCGCGTCAGCCATCGTTTTGAGATACATGTGCGTGTTGTGAACGCTCAACATGCGCAGGCCGAGAATCTCGTTCACATTCAGCAAATGCCGCAGATACGCGCGCGTGAAATTTTTGCAGGCGTAGCACGCGCAGCCTTCCTCGATCGGCGCAAAATCCGCCTTGAACTGACCGCCCTTGATGCCGATGGCGCCGCGCCGCGTGTAGGCGGTGCCGTTGCGGGCGACGCGCGTGGGTAGCACGCAATCAAACATATCCACGCCGCGGGCGACGAGTTCGAGCATTTGCGCCGGGGTGCCGAGACCCATCGCGTAGCGCGCCTTGTGCGCGGGCAGATGCGGCACGGTGAATTCGATCGCCTGCAACATTTCCGGTTCTGGTTCGCCAACGCTCACGCCGCCGATGGCGTAGCCGTCGAACTCCATCGGCACGAGCGCCTTGGCACATTCCTCGCGCAGAGCAGGATTGTTGCCGCCCTGCACGATGCCGAAAACTTTCTGGCCGTCGGCGCGTGGCTGCTCGCGGCATTCGCGTGCCCAGCGGATGGTGCGTTCGACGGCGTGGCGCTGCTCCTTGGCGGGCGCGTCGTGCGGCGGACATTCGTCAAAAACCATCGCGATATCCGAGCCAAGCGTGCGCTGGATGGCCATGCTTTCCTTCGGGCCGATGAAGAGCATCGAACCGTCGAGATGCGAACGGAACTCGACGCCGTGCGGTTTGATTTTGCGAATTTTCGCGAGACTGAAAACCTGGAATCCGCCGCTGTCGGTGAGAATCGGCTTGTCCCAGTTCATGAACTGGTGCAGCCCGCCCGCCGCCGTGATGATTTCCAGTCCGGGCCGGATGTTCAGGTGGTAAGTGTTACCGAGGATGATCTGC
The DNA here is from genome assembly GCA_021780905.1 of bacterium. GTDB lineage: Bacteria > Verrucomicrobiota > Verrucomicrobiia > Limisphaerales > UBA11358 > UBA11358. The sequence continues at coordinate 61,255 of JAJXXW010000027.1, read as the reverse complement.
GTGCCACACTCGACGAGCTCCCGCGGATCCATCGCCTTGACGCTGGCCTGCGTGCCGACGGGCATGTAAACCGGCGTGTCCACGACGCCATGCGCGGTGGTCAGTTTGCCGAGACGCGCCTGCGTCTGCGAATCGGTTTTGTGAAGTTCAAACATCGCGCGGAGGATAAAACAAAACGGCGCGAGCGAGGATCAAATTCATTTGCCGGCCGCCGGATCGAAGACAACGTCCACCAGCAGGTCGGCGGCGATTTTCTCCAAATCTTTTTGCAGCGCGGCGTGGTCGCAGCGCGGCGGCAGTTGCAGCCGTGCGACAGCCTTGAACAAATTCTCCCCGCTCATCGGCGCGCTGGTGACTTCGCTGGAAAACTCCTCGACGTTCACGCCGGCGCGGGCCAGCGCGGCGGAGATTTCGCGGACAATGCCCGGCCGGTCGCTGCCGACGATTTCAAGTGTAGTTTGTCTGCCGGAAATCTTTGCCGGGGCGGAAGCGTCGTCGCGGACGAGGATTTGCAGGCCGTTCGCCTGAAGGTTTTGCAGCGCGGTGAGCAGCGCGGATTTTTTCTCCGCCGGGATTTCCACGCGCAGGATGCCGGCAAATTCGCCGCCGAGCCGGCACATCCGGCTTTCCAGCCAGTTGCCGCCGTGGTCAGCGACGGCGCGCGCAACCGATTCCACCAAGCCCGTGCGGTCCGGGCTGATGATGGTCATGACGAGGGGAATTGGCATTGCGGAAAATTTTAGGCCCGGCTGGTGATTTGCCGCCAGTCCACGCCTTGTTTGCCGGCATAGATGGCGAAGGCTTTTTCGTTTTGGATCAATACGGCGCGCACCACGCTGGAATCGTCCGCGCGGCCCAAATCGAGCAGGCTGTCGGGGATGATGCCCATTTTCTTGTGCGCATAGACGAGCGCGAACACCGCCTGCGCGACGGCCAGGTAAGGCAGTTCCTTGTAGGCGCCCTCAATCGCATCCTCGACGGCGTCGGCCAGAAATTCGAGCTGGTCCACCAGGTGCGGAAATTTGGGCGCGTTGATCTGTGTGAACTCCAGCTTCCATTGCGGCAGTAGGCGCAAAACCTTTTCCGCGAGCGCGGGCGTGATGGCGGCGGCGCCGCTGTTGACGAACTTGGCAATTTCAGGCATACCGCAATTTAGTGAATGCCGCGAGCGTGTCCAAGTGAAATTGTCGAAAACAAAACGCCGCTGACCGGCAAGGTCAACGGCGGGTGGTCAGGCAAGAAATTTCCGCTCAGGCCAGCTTGTAATACTGTTCCCAGTCCGGGCGCGGCGGCACGCCGGCGAGCAGTTCGTTGGCAACCTTGTGGTTGGTGATCCGTTTCGTCGCCGGATCAAATTCCAGCTTCGCATTCACGCGTTGCGCGACGACGCCCAGCGCCATTGTCTGGCACAACGGCCCGGCCACCGCAAAGTTCGAGCGGCACGTTTCCTCGCCCTTGCAGGCGCGGAGGAAATTGACGTAATGGTCGGACGGACTCTTCGGCACTTTGGGCAGTTTGCCCTTAATCTCATTCGCCTTTTCCGATGGCAGGATTTGCAGCGTGGATCCGTGTGAACCGCCTTTGAGGGTCAGGCCGTCGCCGTAAATCACTTTGCCCGGCGCCTTCGCCTTCGTGTCAATCGAACCTTTGGACGGCGGCGGGATGTTCGGATCCACCACGGACGCGCCGAAATTGGCCGGCAGCGGCGGAAGATTGTTCAGGCCGTCATACCAAGTCAACTCGCATGGCGGCATCGTGTCGCGTGCCGGGAAACGGAACGCCAGCGTCGAGGCCTGCGGGAAAATGAACGGATTCCAGCCTTTCAGGGTCGGCTCCACCTCTGTCGGCAGGCCAAGATGCAAAAATTCATGCGCAGTGTCGAAGATGTGCGCGCCCCAGTCGCCGAGCGCCCCGTTGCCGAAATCAAACCACGAGCGCCAGTCGCCGTTGACGTAGCCGTGGTTGTAGGCGTGCTGCTGCGCGGTCGCCAGCCAGCAATCCCAGTCGAGCGTGCTGGGAATCGGCTCCGCCGGAAGATAGTCGGTGAGTTTGCTGAAGGCGAATCTGGCAGTGTCGTGCCAGCGGCGCCTGCTGTTCATAAACGCTGTGATCTTGGTGACGTTCTTGATGATGCCCGCCTCGGTCCACGCCTTGAATTGAAAGTAGTTCGCCTCGGAATGCCCCTGATTACCCATCTGCGCCGCGACGTTATATTTTTTCTCCGCCGCCATCATCAGTTCGATTTGCCGGAAGCTGTGGGCCATCGGTTTTTCGCAATAAATGTGTTTGCCGAGCGACATCGCGAGCATGGCGGCGGGAAAATGGGAAAAGTCGGGGATGGCGATGCACACGGCGTCAATGTCCGGGGCCATTTTGTCGAACATCTGCCGGAAATCCTGGAAGCGCGGCAGATTCGGGAACAGCTTCAAGGTCGCCTGCGTGTGCGGCGCGCCCATGTCCGTGTCGCACAGCGCGACAAAATTCACCATGCCGGTTTTATGAAACATCGCGATGTCTTCCGCCGCCCGATTGCCAATGCCGATGCACGCGAGGTTGATTTTGTTGGTCGTCGAAGCGCCAAACAGCAGGCGCGGCGCGAACACAGACGCGGCACCCGCCGTGAGCACGCTTTTGAGAAACGTGCGGCGGCGGAGGTTGGCAAATCCGTTTTCGGGAGGGGACTGATGTTTCATAATTTAATCTTGCTTGTCCAGAAATGCCTTCAGCTTGTCGGGCCAGTCTTTCACGTCGTCCGCCCGGTTGGGCATGAGCCCGAAACCGTGGCCGCCGTGCGGCTTCAGATAATAGTCACAAGGAACATGCGCCGCCCGGCAGGCCGCGCCATAGGCGATGGCACTTGGCACGTATGGATCATCGGCCGCAGCATAGACAAAAGCAGGCGTCTTGACCGGGGCCACTTCGTCCAGCAGCCGGCCGCCCTTTTCAAGATAGGCCGGATACAGGAGCACCAGAAAATCCGGCGGCGAGTTGGTGGCGGTGACATGGGCGAGCCGGGCGACCAGATGACCGCCGGCGGAAAAGCCCATGACGCCGATTCTTTTTGGATTCAAGCCCAGTCTAGCCCCCTGCTTCTGGAGCAATTGCAAAGCCGACTTGGCATCGGCCAGGGCAAGTTGGCGGGTCTCCTTGCCGGCATGGACATGATAGAGCAGCACGGCGGCATCGTATCCGAATTGATTGAGTTTTCTGGCCACGTCCCACCCCTCCTTGCTCACGGCCAGCAGATTATAACCGCCACCGGAACAAACCAAAATGGTGCCGCGGGTGGGTTTCTGGGCGGCGGGAAATAGCTCCAAGGCCGGCTGCTTGACCTCATCTATGCGGCGGGTGCCATCGTTGCAAATTTTAACCACCGGCGAAGGCACGGGCGTCACCCCATCCAAAGCGATCCGCCGAATGTCAGCGGCCCGCGTCATAAGACTGGCGGCCAGAAACATCATGACACTCACGAATCCAGCCGAAATCCAGCGGCGTGAGGGACTGGTTGGTTGCATGGTTGTTATTCGCGTTTCAAGTCCCGCCGCGGGTTTAATTGGCCGGCAGTTCGCGGAGCTTCACGTTGCGGAAGGAAACTTCGTCGCCGTGATCCTGCAGCAAAATATGACCGTCCGCCCATTCGCCAAAGCCGGGGTTGGTGATGTATTTGAATTTGCTCATGGCAACCGCCGCGCGGAACTCCGGCGAGCCGCGCTCGAATTCCACCGTCTTCTCGCCGTTCAGCCAGAAGGTGACATGCTTGCCCTGCGACAAAATCCGCGCGTGATTCCATTCGCCGATGGGCATGACCTTTTTATCCTTCGGCGCGGGGATTATGTCGTAGAGCGAGCCGAGGGTGCGGTCGCCATCGCGACCCAGCTTGGCGTCGGGGTGATGCGCGTCGTCGAGGATTTGAAACTCCATGCCGATGGCGGAACCTTTGCCGACTGGCTTGCCGGTCTTTTTGTCAATTGGCGACAGGTTCGGCTGCACGAAAATCTTGATGCCGCTGTTCGCGCCGGTCGTGATCTTGAAATCCGCCTGTAATTCAAAATTCGCGTAACGCTGGCGCGTGATGATGTCGCCGCCGCCGGCGGATTCCTCGCCGCCATTTTCGTGAACCGTCAGAACCCCATCGCGCAGGGTCCAGCCGGACTTGGGAAATTCCTCCGCTTTCACACTGCGCCAGCCGGCGGAAGTTTTGCCATCCCACAGCAGTTGCCAGCCGTCGGCTTTTTCCTGCGCGGTCAACGTGTTTTGCGCCGCCGGGTCGGACGGGTTGGTTTTGGCACCGGTTTTTTTGTTGCCACCTTTGCCTTTGGATTCCGAATAATGCGGATTGGTGTAAGCGCCGGGCGCGGCGGTCTGGAGGTTCGGGGTCACGACGGCCGAAACTTCGCCAAGCGCCCACTTGATGCCGCCCACGAGAATTTGCTGGAAGGTCGGATTTGTCCAAACGTCCTCGCGATGGCCCAGCGCGGTATACCACACGCGGCCTTTGCCTTCCAAGCGCGCCCAGGTGTTCGGATACGGCGGGCGGTCATACATCGGGCCTTTCATATGCGGCGCGTCAATCACCGTCAAACAATGATCATCCGGCGCAAAATCCTTGAGCGAATACCATTCCTCCAGGAACGCGAAGCTGTCCCCGGTCTTTTCAAAGCCCGGAAATTTTGGATCCATCACCCGGTTGGTCGCCACCTGCTGCGCGCCGTGGATGATGAATTCGCCGCCGAGAAAACACACGTAAGGATCCGCGTTCGTGCCGTGGTTGACGTAGCGATCCGAGCCTTTTTTAGATTCGTTGGCCGTGTGGAACGTGTCGGAAGCGGAATGTGTGGCGATGAAGCCTTTGCCGCCGCGCACATAATCAAACAACGCCTGCTTGCCGGCCGGGGTCATGGGAGGCTGTTTGTCGGTGCCTGCGCTGCACAAATCCCCGCTGGTGTAGAAAAACACCGCGTCGAATTGCGCCAGATATTCCGGGCTGAATTTGGAGCCATCCTTGGAGAAGGTGAACTCCCAGCCGTTCTTTTGCCCGAGCTCCAAGAGGATGTTTTCCACAAAACTCGGCCGGCCATTCTTCCAGGAGATGACCGGGTGCTCAAAGCCGCTGGATTTGCTGAAGAATAATATTTTCTTGGTCGCCGCTGAGGCGGTGAGAGCCGCGACGAACAACAACACGGTCAGCACGGAAAGAAACGAACGAGTTTGGAATGCTTTCATTTTATAGTGAATTCGGACGAAATATCGCAACAACTGGTTACGAAACAACTGCAATTAATGCGAATCACCTAATGTGGTGTCCCGCAATTGACCAGGGTCTTTCCTAGTTGAGTAGGTGTGAACCTGCTGAAACACTAGGAATGACAATGCGAAACAGGTATTTGAAGCGTGCGCGCGTTTTGGAGCGGGATTTTCAAGCGGTGTTGAAGTGTTTTGCCCACGATGTGCCGGCCCTGACCGCCGCCAAGATGTGCGGCGTGAACTAGAACACAGCGCACGGGATTTACAAGCTGCTGCGTCAGCGGCTCCGGCACCCAATTGCTTGGTTTGAGGCACCGGCAAGCGGAAAGCTGCCCCAGGGGGATAGATTCCAGCCATGCTGCGGTTGATTTCGCCGGCGAATAGACATTGAATCGCCCAGCCCAGCGCGGCTTTTCTCATAGCCAGGCAAAATCGGCGCAAACCGCTTCCTTCGCAAGGCAGGCTTTCCGTGCCGGGCGATTCAATGCCCCGCCAAGTCTTGAAAACACCCGTTCCAGACTCACAATTCCCGGATGAACCAAAATTGTCACACAACTGTAACAATTCCGACATTTGTTTGTAACAAGCGTGTTCAATTATGCCCGCGTTCCTGAGAAGTGAAAAATCTTAACCATGAAAAAAACACAAACCACCAAGAAACTCGCACTGATCGCCGGCACCACCACGCTGGCCGCCCTCGCCCCGCAAGCCCACGCGCAATCTTCCGTGGACGCGTTGCTTAACAAGCTGGAGCAAAAAGGCGTCCTGACCACGGACGAGGCGAACACATTAAAGGCGGAAAATGCCGCCGACCAGACCAATCTGGTCAATCAATTGCCGGCATCAAAGTGGAAACTGGCAGACTCGATCAAGAGCATGGGGTTCTATGGAGATTTTCGGCTCCGTTACGAATACCGCGGTGTGGACAACCCCACCCCGGGCAGCGCGACGCAAACCGGCGCGACCGGCGACACTTATCACCGTGAACGCTTTCGCTATGCCCTTCGTTTTGGCGTGAAGGGCGATCTCTTCGACGACTGGAGCTACGGCCTTCGCATGGAAACCTCGAACAACGCCCGGTCCCCCTGGGACACCTTTGGGAGCAACGGGAATGGCGGCCAGCTTTCGCCCTCGGACAAAAGCACCAGCGGCATCTATCTTGGCCAGGGGTTTCTGAACTGGCATCCTGCCGATTGGATTGAGATGACCGCGGGCCGGATGCCCATGCCGCTCTACACGACGCCGATGGTCTGGGATTCGGACATCAACCCGGAAGGCGCGTTTGAAAAATTCAAATACTCCCTGGGCAACGTGGATTTGTTCGCCGATTTCGGACAGTTTGACTATCAAAATCCGACCCCGGGTTTGTCGTCGCCGAGCGGCGACACTTTCATCCTGGCCTGGCAACTCGGCGGCGTGGTGAAATTCGATAATGGAATGTCGTTCAAAGCCGCCCCGGTGGTTTACAACTACACCGGTTCGGGCACCGGCTCCGGCGTGGATTCATTGAACTCGCCGTTTGTGGGACAAGGCTCCGCCAAAGGCATGAATCTTCAGGCAAATGGAACCTATTATTACAATCAAGTTGGCATCAATGATCTGCTCATTCTGGAAATCCCGGCCGAGTTCGATTTCCAGATCAAACGCTCGCCGCTGGGACTCTTGCAAGGCCGGCTCTTCGGCGATTTTGCCTATAATTTCAAAGGCAATGACCGCGCTAACGCCGCCTATTACGCCGCTCCCGGTGCTTTTTCTACGGGCGGCCCGGTTGCCGGACAGGATATTGCTTACCAGGTGGGCATCGGCATCGGGAGCGCCGGCCCGGTCTATGGACCGACTCAAGGCTTGGTCTACGGCTCAACGTCCAAGAAAAACACCTGGGAGGCCCGGATGTATTGGCAATATATCGAACAATACGCTCTGGACGTGAACCTGATTGACTCGGACTTTTTTGAAGGCCGGGGCAACTTGGAGGGACTATACGTAGCCTTAGCCTACAGTTTCACCGACGCGATCATCGGCACCATCCGCTATGGTTATGCCACCCCCATTAACAACAATCTCGGCACCGGCGGCAGCAACTTGGATATCCCCTACATCAACCCAATCAAGGATTACAACCTGGTGCAAATGGACCTGACTTGGAGATTCTAAACGTCACCCAATCGTAACAAGCACATTTCTCCAAAGTTGAATAAACTTAAAAAACCATGAATAAAGGAATCATCAAACTGTTCGGTCCGGCGGGCTGGCTGGCTGCGCTATGCCTGTCGGTTTCATGCTCGAAAAACGACGGTGCCACCAATGGCAGTGCTAGGGAGGCGACCAATAGCTCGGCCGCGCAGACGCTCATTAACGGCGCGGGCTCCACTTTTGACTATCCCGCCTTCACCAAGTGGTTTGAGGCGTATGCAAAAGTGAACGGCGATGTCCGGTTCAACTACCAGTCCATCGGATCCGGAGCAGGCCAAAAGCTGCTGCTCAACCAGACGGTGGACTTTGGCGCATCCGACGCGCCCATGAAAGACGCCGACATGGCCACCGCCCCCGACAAAATCCTGCATCTGCCCATTGTGGTGGGCGGCGAGGCCATCGCCTATAACCTGCCCGGCAATCCAAAAGTCAAACTGGATGCTGACACCGTTTCGGGCATTTACCTCGGCACCATCACCAAATGGAATGATCCGAACATCACCGCGCTCAATCCCGACGTGGCCCTGCCGGACTTGCCGATCGTCGTCGTCCATCGCACTGACGGCAGCGGCACGACGTTCATCTTCACCGATTACTTGAGCAGTGTCAGTCCCATCTGGGCGAGTTCGGTTGGAAAAGGCACGTCCATCAAGTGGCCGGTCGGACTCGGCGGCAAGGGCAACGAAGGTGTGGCCGGCCAGGTCAAGCAGCTTGTCGGCGCCATCGGCTATGTGGAACTGGCCTATGCCAAGCAAAACCGGATGACTTACGCGGAGATAAAAAATGCGGCGGGCAATTTTGTCCTGCCGGAATTGGATACCATCAGCGCGGCGATGGCCACCGCGAAAATTCCGGAGGACTACCGTTTCTCCATGGTTAATGCGCCGGGAGATAAGGCCTACCCCATCGCCGGCGCCAGTTGGGTGTTGGTGTATCAGCATTCCAAGAAAGCGGAGACCGGGCAGAAGCTGGTCGGTTTCCTGAAATGGGCGGTCACCGAGGGCCAGAAACTCTCGCCGGCGCTCGACTACGCGCCGTTGCCGGACGCCGTGCAGCAGCGCGAATTGTCGCTGCTTGAGACAATTAAATAATGACTTTGTTTCCGCGACCGTTATTTTTAACGGCGGACCGGGCGAAGCGCGGGTTCCTCCCGTTCTTCGTCCGGTCATCTTTTAATTGAAGCGACAAATCGTGAGCGAACACGTCAAACAACCGACTCCGCCAGCGCCCAGCCATTTTGGCGACCGCGCCTTCCAATGGCTGACGCTGGTGATGGCGCTCACCATCTTCGCGCTCGTTTTTCTGATCGGCTGGGAGCTGGCGCAGGGGGCCAAGCCGGCCATGGAGAAATTCGGCTGGCATTTTCTGACTAGCAGCGAGTGGGATCCGGTCAACGATATCTATGGCGCGCTGCCGTTTATTTTTGGCACGGTGATTTCGTCGCTGCTGGCGCTGCTCATCGCCGTGCCCATCAGCATCGCCACCGCCGTTTACCTCACCGAACTCGCGCCGCTCTGGCTGCGCCAGCCGCTGACGATGTTCATCGAACTGCTGGCCGCCGTGCCGAGCGTCATCCTCGGCCTCTGGGGGATTTTTGTAATGGTGCCGTTTTTGCGTGATCACCTGTTTCCGTGGCTGCAAAAATATCTCGGCTTCCTGCCGTTTTTTCAAGGGCCGATTTACGGCGTCAGCATGCTGGCCGGCGGCATCATCGTGGCCGTCATGATCATTCCCATCATCACCTCCGTTTCGCGTGAAATCCTGCGCTCGGTGCCCGGCCTGCAACGCGAGGCCGCCTACGCGCTCGGCGCGACGCGCTGGGAAGTCACACGCATCGCCGTTTTGAGCTACGCGAAAAAGGGTTTGTTCGGCGCGGTGATTCTCGGCCTGGGCCGCGCGCTGGGCGAGACCATGGCGGTCACAATGGTCATCGGCAACACGCCGCAGATCGTGAAATCGCTCTTCGCGCCCGGTTACACGCTGGCCAGCGTCATCGCCAACGAATTCAATGAAGCCACCGGCAGCTTGTATCCGAGCGCGCTGTTTGAAATCGGCCTGGTGCTGCTGGGCGTGACCGTGCTGGTCAACATCATTGCGCAAGTGCTGTTGAAAACCTTTGCCGGCCCGACGGTGAAACCGCAACATTGACGATCCATTTATGATTTGCGATTTTCGATCCACGATTTGCGGCCCGGCAACGGCGTCGCTCGCCGCTCCCCACTCGTCACTTTCCCGATGACCGCTCCCAACCACCATTGGCGGAGGTTTAAAAACGTGTTCATGCAAACATTGGCTTGCGTGTGCGCGGTGCTGGTCGTCCTGCCGCTGCTGCTGGTTTTTTATCATCTCATCGAGGAAGGGTTCACCTCCATCAACTGGTCGTTCTTCACGCAACTGCCCAAACCGGTCGGCGAAACCGGCGGCGGCATGGGCAACGCCATTCTGGGCACCTTCATCCTGCTGGGGCAGGCCGCGCTCATCGGCGTGCCCGTCGGCGTGCTCGGCGGCGTTTATCTGTCCGAATATGGCGGCAGCAAGTTGAACTGGTGGATTCGGTTTGCCGCCGACATTCTCAACGGCGTGCCGTCCATCACCTGGGGCATCGTCGTGTTCGCGCTGCTGGTCGTCCACAACGTCACCCTGTTCGGCCATATCCTGATTCCGCGCGGTTTTTCGGCGCTGGCCGGCGGATTGGTGCTCGGCCTGATGATGATTCCGCTGGTGATGCGCACGACCGAAGAAGTGTTGCAACTCGTGCCCGGCGGTTATCGCGAGGCCGCGCTGGCACTGGGCATTTCCAAATGGCGCACCATCGTGCAAATCGTCCTGCGCACCGCGTCAAAAGGCATTGTCACCGGCGTGCTGCTGGCGCTGGCGCGCGTCGCCGGCGAAACCGCGCCGCTGCTGTTCACCGCGCTGGGCAACCGGTTCTGGGCGCACAGCCTGACCGAACCCATCGCCGCGATGCCGCTGCAAATTTTTGCCTACGCGATTTCACCCTACGACGACTGGCACCGGCAGGCCTGGGCGGGCGCGCTCGTGCTGCTGGCGCTGGTGCTGTTCCTCAACGCCGGCGTGCGTTTCCTCACGCGCGACCGGTTCCAAAGCAAAAGCTGATGCCATGGCCATGACTTCCCCAGGAACCCCCGCGCTGACCACCCGCAACCTCTCGATTTTTTTCGGTGACAACCAGGTGCTCAAGGGAATCTCCCTGGACATCACCGCCAAGGCCGTCACCGCCATCATCGGGCCGAGCGGCTGCGGCAAATCCACTTTTCTCCGCGCGCTGAACCGGATGCACGAGTTGAATCCGCTGGCGCGCATGGAAGGCGAAATCCGCCTGGATGGCGACGACATCTACGCGGCCAACGTCGAGCCGGTCATCGTCCGCCGCCGCGTCGGCATGGTGTTTCAGAAATCCAATCCGTTTCCGACCATGACCATCGCGGAAAACGTGACGGTGGGCCTCCGTTTGAACGGCATTGGCGACCGCAAGCTGCTCGCCGAGCGCGCAGAACTGGCGCTGCGCATGGCCGCGCTCTGGGACGAGGTGAAGGATCGCCTGTCCGCGCCGGCCATCAGCCTGTCCGGCGGCCAGCAGCAGCGGCTGTGCATCGCCCGCGCGCTCGCCGTGCAGCCGGAAGTGCTGTTGATGGATGAGCCGGCCTCCGCACTCGACCCGCTGGCCACCCAGAAGATCGAGGACCTGATCGGCGAGCTGAAAAAGGATTACACCATTGTCATCGTCACCCATAACATGCAGCAGGCGGCGCGCGTTTCCGATTTCACGGCGTTTTTCTACCTGGGCGAACTGGTGGAATTTGATGCCACCGCAAAGATTTTCACCAATCCGGCGAAGCGGCAGACGGAGGATTATGTGACCGGCCGTTTCGGTTGAGCTAATTTTTTCAGACCTTATGGAAAACCAATACGAAATCGGACTGGAAGCGCTGCGGCAAAAATTGCTGCTCATGGCCAGCCACTCGGAAAAAGCCGTCAACGAGGCGGTGCAGGCGCTGATGCAGCGGAACCACGACCTCGCCCTGCGTGTCAAGGCCGATGACAACACCATTGACCAGTTGGAAATCGAAATTGACGACATGGCGATTCATCTTTTGACCAAGGCGCCGCTGGCCACCAACCTGCGCCTTGTCACCGTGGCCATGAAAATTTCCCAGAACCTCGAACGCATCGGCGACGAGGCCACCAAGATTGCCAAGCGCGCCCGCGATCTCGCGCAGGAGCCGCCGGTGAAAATCACGCTCGAACTGCCCCAGATGGCGGCCATGGCGCTGGCCATGGTCAAGGACGCACTCGACGCATTTGCGCACCGCGACGCCGCCACCGCCCGCGCCCTCATCCCGCGCGACAAGGAAGTGGACGCGCTGAACCGTGTAATCCACCAGCAGCTCGCCGAGCACATGATGGCGAATCCCGACACCATTGCGCGCTGTCTCCATTGGATTGTCGCCGCCAAAAGTCTGGAACGTGTCGCCGACCACGCGAAGAACATCGCCGAAGAGATCGTTTATCTTTGTGAAGCGCAGGACATCCGGCACGCGGGCAAAGGCTGACGCGGGGCAAAACCGTTTTTGCGTGCACGGCGGTGTTTTTTTTGAAAAACTCCCCGCGTATGTTTTCCATCCAGCAATTCTTCAGCCAGGGCGACCGCTTTCAGGAACTGCTCGAGGCCGCCGCCCAGGAATCCCACGAAAGCGTCCGGCTGGTCATCGAACTGATGAAGTCGCCGCGCAACACGCAGAATTACGACGACCTCATTCTCGCGCGCCGCAAGGAAAAGAAAATCTCCGAGCAGATCAGCAGCGAACTGGTAAAGACCTTCATCACCGGCCTCGAACGCGAGGACATCGAGGCGCTGGCGCGCGGGCTTTATCGCATATCCAAAGCCGCCGAAAAGCTCGCCGAACGGCTGGTGATGGCCGGAGCCCACCTGGACGGGATTGATTTTTCCAGGCAGGCCGACCTGATGACCAGGGCCACCGACGCGATCCACGAAATGGTCAAGCAGTTGCGGAACATGGAGGACATGGAAAAGCTCAAAACCTACAGCGACCGCCTCCAACTGGTGGAAGCCGAAGCCGATAACTACATGAACGCGCTGTTGCGTGATCTTTACGGCGGCAAATATGACGCCATCCGCGCCATCGTCGTGCGCGATGTTTATGAGCTGATGGAAAAGGTCGTGGACCGCTGTCACGACACCGGCAATGTCGTCATGCACATCGTCCTGAAAAACTCCTGACGCGCGATGCTCCTCATCCTGCTCGTCATCTTCATTGCGCTGGTGTTCACCTACATCAACGGCTTCCACGACACGGCCAATTCCATCGCCACCGTCGTCTCGACGAAAGTGCTGACGCCGCGCCAGGCCGTGATGCTGGCCGCCGTGACGAATCTCATCGGCGCGTTTTTTGGCACCGCCGTCGCGGCGACCATCGCGTCCGGCCTTGTGGATGCGCAGGTGGCGACGATGCCGGTGCTGTGCTGTGCGCTGATCGCGGCCATCTTCTGGAGTTTGCTGACCTGGTGGTTCGGACTGCCTTCCAGTTCTTCGCACGCGCTGGTCGGCGGACTTTGCGGCGCGGTGCTGGCGGCTTCCGGCCACTGGTCGTCCATCATCTGGTCCGTTCCCGGCAAACAACATTGGTGGGATGGCAAAGGCATTCTCTGGAAAGTCATCGTCCCCATGATTTCTTCACCGCTGGTTGGCTTCGTCGTCGGTTTCCTGATCATGGGCCTGCTGTATTTTTTGTTGCGCAACTGGCGGCCCGTCACGGTAAACCGGACTTTCGGCAAGCTGCAATTATTCAGCGCCGGCTACATGGGTTTCGCCCACGGGACCAACGATGCGCAAAAAACGATGGGCATCATCACGCTGGCGCTGGTGGTGGCCACCAAAGCCGGCTTGCTGGCAACCGTTCCCGGCTGGCTCGGCTGGCTGCAAACGCCCGAAGGCACCCCCGCCGGCTATCTGCCGCCGGTGGCCTGGGGCATCACCCACCTGCCGGTGTGGCTGCAATTTGGCTACCAGCCGCCCACGCTCGATCCCCAGGCGCAGTTCATCCCCGCGTGGATCACCTTTCTCTGCGCGCTGACCATGTGCGCCGGCACGGCGGCCGGGGGTTGGCGCATCATCAAAACCCTCGGCCACAAAATGGTCAAAATCCATCCCGTCCACGGCTTCGCGGCGGAAGCCACCGGTGCGAGCGTGCTGTTCACCGCCGCACATTTCGGGATGCCGGTCTCCACCACACACGCCATCACTGCGTCCATCATGGGCGTCGGCTGCGCGAAGGGTTTCAACGCGCTGAAGTTCCAGGTCGTCGAACGCATCCTCTGGGCATGGGTGCTCACCCTGCCGGCGAGCGGCCTCGCGGCCTACGCGCTGGTCCGCGCCGCGCATTCCCTCGGCTGGCTGTGACGCCCGCGTGACGGTTCAAAATAAAAACTTGCGTTGCCGGAAAACCGTGCGAGGATTATTTCGTCGTTTGACGAAATAACATTATGCGAGAATTCATGGCCATCACCAAGGCGCTCTCCGACCCGAACCGGGTGCGGATGCTCCTCGCGTTGCGCGGCGGCGAACTGTGCGTCTGCCAGATCACCGAGCTGTTCGGCTTCGCGCCGTCCACCGTGTCCAAACACCTTTCCATTTTGCACCACGCGCATTTGATCCGGTCGCGCAAGGCCGAGCGCTGGGTTTATTACCGCCTGGCCGACCAAACCGCGCCCGTCGCCGTGCGTGAGGCGCTGGACTGGGTCCACAAATCGCTCGCCCAGACGGAGGAAACCAAGGCCGACGCCAAAAAGCTTAAAGTCATTTTGAAGACGGACCTCGCCGTCATTTGCCGCCGCCAGAAATGCTGCTGATTTATGAAAACAACACTGATCGAAGAACAGAATGATTCCGTGCGCCGGCTGGTGCGCGAAGGCTACGCCAAAATTGCGCAGGAAACCGCCGCCGGCGGCTGCGGCACCGGCGTTTCGTGCTGCGGCTCCACGCCGCAGGAAGCCGACAAACTCGCGCGCGAACTCGGCTACACCATCGAGGAACTCCAAGCCCTGCCGGACGGCGCGAACATGGGCCTGTCGTGCGGTAATCCCGCCGCGCTCGCCGCGTTGCGGCCCGGCGAAACCGTGCTCGACCTCGGCGCGGGCGGCGGCTTGGACGTGTTCATCGCCGGCCGCAAAGTCGGCGCGACCGGCCGCGCCATCGGCGTGGACATGACACCGGACATGTTGGCGAAGGCGCGCGGCAACGTGGCGCATTACCGCAAGGAAACCGGTTTGGAGAATGTGGAATTCCGCCTCGGCGAAATAGAGCATCTCCCCGTCGCGGACAACTCCGTGGACGCGATCATTTCTAACTGCGTCATCAATTTGTCGCCGGACAAGGCGCAGGTCTGGCACGAAATGGCGCGCGTGCTCAAACCCGGCGGGCGCGTGGCGGTGTCCGACATGGCGCTGCTGAAGCCACTGCCGCCGGAAGTGCTCGCGCTGGTGGAGGCCCGGATCGGCTGCGTGGCCGGGGCGGTGCTGGTTTCCGAAACCGGTCGCATGGCCAGGGAGGCGGGATTGGTTGACGTGGTGCTCCAGCCCAAGGCCGGATATGTCGAAGCGCTCACCGACTGGGAAGACCCGCTTTACAAAAAGCTCATTGAATTGCTGCCCGCCGGAACCAAACCGGCGGATTACATCGCCAGCGTGGAAGTCACCGCGCGCAAGCCATGAGTAAAATCACCAACCCAAAGCGCCTCGCCTTTTTCGAGCGCTACCTGACCGTCTGGGTTTTTCTCTGCATGATGGTCGGGGTCGCCTTCGGTAAATCCGCACCGCAGTTCACGGCGGCGTTGAGCAAAATTGAATTCGTCGCCGGCTCGCACGTCAACGCGCCCATCGCCGTGCTCATCTGGCTGATGATTTATCCGATGATGCTCAAGGTGGATTTCACCGCGTTGGGCGGCATCGCCAAAAAGCCGAAAGGTCTCGCCGTCACCTTGTTCGTCAACTGGCTGGTGAAACCGTTTAGCATGGCATTGCTTGGCTGGCTGTTCATGCAGCACGTTTTTGCGCCGTGGATTTCGCCGGAACTGGCAAAGGATTACACCGCCGGCCTGATCATCCTGGCCGCCGCGCCCTGCACGGCGATGGTCTTCGTCTGGAGTTATCTCACCGACGGCGATCCGGTTTATACCTTGGTGCAGGTGGCAGTGAACGATCTCATCATGCTGGTGGCGTTTGCGCCCATCGTGATGTTTCTGTGCGGCGTGGCCAACGTCGTCGTGCCGGCAAAAGTGCTCATCACCTCCGTTGTGGTGTTCATCGTCATTCCGCTGGCGGCCGGCTGGCTGACGCGAACGGCGCTGCTCAAATCGCACGGCCAGGATTGGTTTGAGACAAAGTTCTTGCCGATGTTTCATCCGGTAACAATTTTCGCGCTGCTACTGACGCTGGTTTTGATTTTCGCGTTTCAGGCAGAGAATTTGACGACGCGCTGGCTGGCCGTGCTGTTGCTCGCCGTGCCGATTGTCATCCAGGTTTATTTCAACTCCACGCTGGCCTACCTGCTGATGCGCCGGCTGCGCGTGCCGCACAACGTCGCCTCGCCCGGCGCGCTTATCGGCGCGAGCAATTTCTTCGAGCTGGCCGTGGCCGTGGCCATCACGTTGTTCGGCGCGGATTCCGGCGCGGCGCTGGCCACGGTCGTCGGCGTGCTCGTCGAAGTGCCGGTGATGCTGTCCGTCTGCAAAATCTGCAACCAATCGCGCGGCTGGTATCAGCGCGAAATTAAAGTAGGAGACGAGGTGACGAGTCTCTAACTTGATAAACCAACCAAAATTTGAGCCTCCTCACGTCGGCTCCTACAAAATTATGAAACCCACCATTTTGATCCTCTGCACCGGCAACTCCTGCCGCAGCCACATCGGCGAAGGTTTTTTGCGCGCCGCCCTCGGCGACTCCGCCAATGTCCAGAGCGCCGGCTCCAAGCCCGCCGGTTATGTTCATCCGCTCGCCATCAAAGTCATGGCGGAAGTGGGGATTGATATTTCTGCGCACCGGTCGAAGCCGCTGACGGAATTTCTGGCGCAGCCGGTCCACACCGTCATCACCGTCTGCGGCAACGCGGACCAGGCGTGCCCGGTTTTTCCCGGCCAGTTGAACCGCCACCACTGGCCGTTCTTTGATCCGGCCAAAGCCACCGGCAGCGACGAGGATATTTTGCAGTGCTTTCGCAGTGTCCGTGACGAGATGCGCCGCGTGTTTGAAGCTTACGCTGGCGGATTGAAGGATGCGCTAAAAAGTTAAGGCTGTTTCAACTCCGTTTTTACGACGTTTTCCAGCGCGATAAATTCTTCCGGCTTGAACCCAGCCGACTGAAACTTGATTTTGCCGTCCCTGCCAATCAAAACCGCGCGAGGGATGGCATTGGTCGCGAACTTGCCAAACAATTCTTTGTTTGGATCGGCGGCGTAGAAAAAAGTATAGTTATTTTTATCCCTGAATTTGTTAAGTTCAGATTCCGAATGACCGCGCCCCACGGCGACCACCACCAAACCAGCGTCCTTGAAGGGTTGCTGGATGTTTTTCTCCAAAACCGGCATTTCAAGCATACACGGCCCGCACCAAGTCGCAAAAAAATCCAGCAAAACAGTTTTGCCGTGGAAATCCAAATCCTCTCCGTCAATCGTGCGAATCGCCGCCAGCGGCGAAACATCACCAACCTTGGTCAGCGTGGCATCCAACCTACTTTGCTCATTCTTGGGAACTGATACGGGCGGTAACGAATTCAAAATACCGGCAATCTCCGGCGGAACTGGAAGCTGGTTGACCTGATAGTAGGTTTTGACTTTTTGAAGCGCCTGCTGCTGCCACTGATTCTTGCACATATATTGGAGGGCTTGCACAAATTCCGGCAGGCTTTCATCCAAGTCCTTCAGGAGTTTATCATCATTATTCAGCCTCAATTGCATGGCGATGTTTGCCCGAAACTCGACGTCTTGCGCATACAAAAACACGGTGCCTTCAGCAAATTCATGCCAGACAAGCGCCGCTCCCACGGCGAGACCAATGATAAAAACGGTTAGTAGCAACAAGGCTTTTTTCATAACTGTCTTTGGATTATTCAAGTTTTTGCCCCACTTTCAACAGGTGGCCGATAAAAAACTGCTCCGCCGCGAGCCGTTTGCCGCCTTCGCGCTGCACTTCCAAAATCCGCAACGCGCCAACGCCGCAGCCGACGACGATGCCGGTCTTGTCGGCGGACAGAATCTCCCCTGCTCCGCCGGACTTCTCGACGACTTCGGCCTTCCAGATTTTCAACAACTGCGGCTTGGTTTCGGTTTGCAGGAACGTGAACGCCCCCGGCCACGGCGTGAAGGCGCGCAGCCGGTTCCAGATTTTCACCGCCGGCTGTTGCCAGTCAATCCGGCCGTCTTCCTTTTTGATTTTCGCGGCGTAGGTGGAACCTGCCGCCGGCTGTGGTTGCGGCAAAGTTTTCCCGGCGACGTAAGCCGGAATTGTTTTGACGAGCAGTTCCGCGCCGAGTTGCGCGAGCCGGTCATGGAGAATTTGCGAATCGTCCGTCGGCAGAATCGGCGTGCGCTGCAGGGACAAAACCGGGCCGGTGTCGAGGCCGGCATCCATTTTCATGATGGTCACGCCGGTTTCCGGCTCGCCGTCGGCGATGGCCCATTGGATCGGCGCGGCCCCGCGATATTTCGGCAGCAGCGAGGTGTGGACATTCAGGCAGCCGAACGGCGGCACGTCGAGCAGCGTTTGCGGCAAAATCTGGCCGTAGGCCACGACGACCAGCAAATCCGGTTTCAATTCGCGAAGTTCACCGATGAACTTTTCATCGCGCGCCTTGAGCGGTTGCAGCACCGGCAAATTTAGTTTCTCCGCCAGCACTTTCACCGGCGACGGGGCGAGCTTGAGTTCGCGGCCTCTGGGCTTGTCTGGCTGGGTGACGACGGCGGTGACGGAGAGGTTTCTGTCCGCGACGATTTTTTCCAGGCTGGCGCAGGAAAGCTCCGCCGTGCCCATGAAGATGATTCGCAATGCGCTCATGTGTGGCACCGGCCCGGTGGCGGTCCGCCGCAAACCCGCGCGGTCACAGTTTTACGACTCGCTGGATGACTTTGGCGAACGCCTGCACCGGCGTGCCGTCGGTATTGATGCGGTGAACGATGCCCTTGCCGTAGTAATTCAGCACCGGCTTGGTTTCTTGTTCGTAGGTCTTGAGCCGGGCGCGGATCACTTCCAGGTTCGCGTCATCCAGCCGGTTGTCCTTCAAGGCGCGCCGTTGCAGCCGCTTGACGAGATTTTCAAAGTTGGCGCTGCACAGGTTCAGGAGCGCGATAACATTGAGAAATTTGTCAAGCATCTGGGCCTGGTGGACGTTGCGCGGGATGCCGTCGAGCACGAGCGTATTGCGTTTGGGATCCAGCCGGCCCGCCGCCGTTAGCGCGTTCGTGTATTTTTTCCACAGCTCGATGGTCAGCTCGTCCGGCACCAGTGCGCCGCGGCTGGAGTATTCGACGAACACTTTTCCGAGGGTTTCATCGGGACTCAAACTGCGGAAAACGTCGCCGCAACTGCAATGAAAGAAGCCGGGGATGGTGCCCAGAATCTTGCCGTGCGTCCCTTTGCCCGAACCGGGCGCGCCAAACAGGAGTATGGTGCGGTATTTCAAGGGTCGCGGGGGTTGAGTTTGATTTCCATGATGTCCGGGAGCGCCACCGTGACCGGACCGGCCGTTGGCGTCTCAAACGTCACGTCCGTGGCGGTGACCAGCGCAATCTTTTTGACGATCAACTGTTCCTTCATGGTCTTGACCTCCATCTGGTATTTCTGGGCCAGATCGCCGTCCGCCGCGCCAAAGAACGCCGGAAACCGGGTTTCAATAAACCGTTTGTTGAAGGTGAACTTGCCGCGCGCATACACCTGCGCCTCCGGTTTCTTCTCGACGGGCGGCTGCCAGGAGGCCTCGGCAATCTGGATTTCTTCCGGCGTCCGTTCCGCCGCCGCAGCGTCCGTGCCGGCCGGCGGCGGAAAATGAACCGCCTCCGGCGGCGCCTCCACTTTCATCGGCATCGCCAGAAAAATGACCGGGCCGGCCACCGGCAGCACGGCGGCGACGCCCACCACCTGCGCCGCCGACCGCGCGCGGATGATGGACACTTCGTAGGCCGCATAAAGATTGGCCAGATACAAAACCAGCAGGATGAAAATCCCCACCGGCGACCCCACCAGCCCCGCGAACAGCGCGGGATTCGCCGGACGCTCCAGCCGGGTGACCGGATTTACCCGAATTTCCGGCTGGGCCGGGCGTTGCGAGACTTCCGGCTCGATGAACGCCTCCACCAGCGGGGTGATTTTTGGATTCTCCGCCAGGTGCTTGAGTGTGGCCTGGGACATTTGCCCCCACATCACGTTGATGTAAGTGTCGGCCGCCGTCCGGAGCATCAGGCCGTTGTCATCGAACTTGATGATGTCGCCGACCTGCATTGAGCCGTCCGTCAACGTCAGCGTCTCGGTCGCCGCTGCATTCAAAGCGACCATCAGCGCCAAAATGAAAGGAAAGAGGAATTCGCGCACCCCGTTTATCTAGCAAAGACCACCCACCGGCGAAAGCAAATTTAATCGCCCCGCCTTCAGACTGACAGTCCCCGCCGACTTCGGGGCGACGAACGGACGGTGAATCGTTCTTGTTGCCAAAGCCAATATTGACGCCGTGAGAATAATCCTTAAGTTGCCCCGCAGAACAACTGGGGGCGCTTGGCCACCTTTGCTCGCCGGAGCAAGCGGCGCTCGCGGGAATCCGCCGCCACGCGACCTGCCAAACGCAACGCCGGTTCTGCGCCATGCACACCGCCGTCATTCGAGCCGCGCGACGTCACCGCATTCACGCCGGACGGAAAATAAATCAATTCAACGCCACGCCCCGGCGGATGAACGTCGGCACGTCCAGATCCTCGCCGCGGTGCAGGGTCGGCTCGCTCTTGTCAAACCGGCCCTTGGAAACAATCGTCAGCGGCAGCTGACCCTGAACCGGTCTGGATCCGGTCCGGCGCGGACGCGGACGCGACGCCGCCACTTCGCGCTGGCCGCTGGTGGCCGAGGCGGTCGGCCGGATTTCCCCGCGCGGCGTCACGCTGGACGGCTGCGCGTTCAATTTCGCGGCGATGACGGTGACGCAGAGCTTTTCCTTCAAACCCGCGTCCGCCGCCGCGCCCATGACAATCTGCGCGTGACCGCAATGGCGTTTCACCTGCTCCATCACGCGGTTGATCTCGGCCATCGTCAAATCCTTGCCGGCGGTCACACTCACCAGCACGGCATCGGATTCCGCCAGCGCGCGGCCCTCGTCGAGCAGCGGATGATTCAGGATTTTTTCCGCGACTTCGCGGGCGCGGCCCGGCCCGGACGCCTCCACAAACGCAAAAGCATTCTCGGCATGGCGGTCACGGATGAGCGCGCACAAATCACCAAAGTGAACCTGGATCAGTCCCGGCCGCGTGAGCAGATGCCACACGCCGCGCACCCCCTCGATGAGAAAACCGCCAGTGACGCGGAAGGTTTCGAGCAGCGTGGAATTCTCGTCAATGAGCTTGAAGATTTTCTGGCTCGGCAGGCAGATGACGCCATCGGCGGCGGATTTCAATTGTTCCAGCGCCGTCTGCGCCTGCGCCTCGCGGCGATTGCCCTCGCACTCGAACGGCAGCGTGACGAACGCCAGCACCAGCGCGCCCGCCTCGCGCGCGGCCTTGGCCAGCACCGGCGCAATGCCGCTGCCCGCGCCGCCACCGAGTCCGGCAAGGATGAAAACGACGTTCGCGCCTTCGCAGGCGGATTTCAGCATGGAAAAGTGTTCCTCGGCCATGGCTTTGCTGCGGTCGGGATCGCCGCCGGAGCCGAGGCCGCGAAACAATTTGTTTTCCAGATGAATCTTCACCGGGGCGACCGACACGGCGAGCGCAGCGGCGTCGGTGTTGATCGCGGCGAACTGCGCGCCGGCGAATTCCGCCGGCGCGAGCGCACCGAGCAGCGCGTCGCCGGCGTTGCCGACGGCGATGATTCTTACGACCGGCTGGCCGGTGACGGGCGTTTCCAAAAAAGAATTCAATTCAGGATTTTGCATAACCAGGCTTTCAGGTTCGTTGAAGCAAACGACCAATTAACCCCTTAAAAAATGGGCGCTCGGAGCGTTTGCGGTTTCGGAGCGAGCCATATTTCACGAGGCCGATGGCGGCGGCGAATTCCGGCTGGTCGAGCGCGGTGGTCAGGCCGCTGATGGCGCTGGCATGGCCGGGCGTGACATTCATCTGAAAAACATTTTCCGCCAGCTGCACGATGCGCGGCACGCGCGAGCCGCCGCCGCACAGAAAAACGCCGGCGCGCAGATAGTTCGTGAGGCCGGCCTGCTCCAAATCCTGCGCGATGAGCTGGAACAGTTCCTCCAGCCGCAGCGCCATGATGCGCTGGAGATGCCCGACGTTGACGCGTTTGAGTTCAAGGCCGAGTTCATTGGTGAGGCTGAGGGTCTGGTCTTTCGCCGCCTCGGCGGCCACGGCGGTGCCGTGTTCGAGCTTCAGCTTTTCGGCGCGGCTCAACGGCACTTTCAGGCCGTAAGCCAGGTCGTTGGAAACGTGGTCGCCGCCGACTGCCAGCACGCCGCTGTGGCGAATGACGCCGTCGGAATACACGACGAATTCCGTGGTGCCACCGCCGATGTCAATGACGAGCGCGCCCAGCTCCTTGTGCTCGTTGGTGAGCAGGGCGAGCGACGTGGCGATGCCGTTGAAGACGATGTCATTCACCTCAAGCGAGGTGGCACGCACGAGGCGGACCACGTTTTGCAGGCGGTTGGCGTGGCCGTGGATGACGTGCATATCCACCTCCAGCCGCGCGCCCAGCATCCCGACGGGCTGCGTCACGCCATCCTGGCCATCCACGAAAAAATGCTGCCGCACGGCATGAATGACGGTGTTCTCGGCGGGCAAATTGATGGCCTTGGCGTTCTTCACCACGTCCTCGACATCGTCCTGCGAAATCTCGCGGTCGGCCGAGACGACCGGATGCACGCCGCGGTTGTTGAAGCCGCGAACGTGGCCGCCGCTGACGCCGAGATAGACGCTGCGGATCTCGACATCCGCCATCTGTTCGGCCTCGAAAATGGCCTGGCGCAAATCCTCCTCGACCTGCTCGGGATTGATGATCTCGCCCTTGCGCACGCCGCGCGAGCGCGCCTGGCCGAGGCCGATGATGTTCAGCGCGCCGTCGGCGTTCTGCTCGCCGACCACGACGCAAATTTTTGAAGTGCCGATTTCGAGGCCGGCAATGATGTTGGAATCGTCAAACATTTTTCCTCCGGATTTTAAAAGGTTTCACCGTCTTGGGCGGCACGGTCACCGGCGCGGCGCTGGCGAGCATCCAGCGCACCGGCACGTTGTTCGCCACCGCCAAATTCACCGAGGCGATGGCCTTTTGCTGGCTCATGCCCAGATCGTAAATCTGCCGCCAGCGGCGCAACTGCTGATCAAAATTGTCGGGGCTGAAAGTGATGGCGCTGCCCTGCCCGGTCGTCACCACGAGCACGCCCGGCGCGGAAACGTCCACCCGCCGCAAATCCACCAGCCCGGCCATTGGCGACTTGGCAAAGGCGGCGATCAACCGCAGCGCCGCCTGCACCGGCGGCAATTCGACGGTCCGGCCGGGCTGCATTTGGAACGCATTCACGCCCGCGATGACGGGTAACGGCGAATTCATCTGCGCCAATGGAACCGTGCAAAGGCGCGGATCCAGCGGCTGCATGACCATGGCGTCCGCGTCGAGTAGGAAAACGGCGACGGCGACGCCATTCGCGCCGTCCGCGCGCGGGATGTTGACCTGCGCAATCGGGTCGCGCTCTGTCACGCGGATTTTCAACGTGCGCGGCAGAACGCGTTCGACGGACACAGAATCAATCGCCGAAACGAGTTCCAGATTGCGCTTCACGGCCGCTAGGTCGAGGGCAATGAGATTGGCGCCCGGCTTGACGCCGGCCCAGCGGCGCAACTGTTCCGGCGCGATCACGCCGTCCGTCTGCACGTCAATCTGCTGGATGGCGAAGTCGGCATTTTCATAGACGAACGCATTCAGCGTCACCTCGCCGATGCGCCACACGAGATACAGCGCCAGCATCGTAACCGCCGGCACCATCAGCGCGAGCAGCGCCAGCCGCAGGCGCGTGGCCTGCACCTGATCAGAGCGCAGCTTTACGTCCAGCACATGATGGCGGTGCAGGCGGCGGTTCTTGTTTTGTTCGCGCTTAAACCACATGGGACACCATGATCAAAGTTGCGGCGGCAACTTTTTCCTGTTTTTTCACGGTCGCCACCGCTGTTCGTTCCATGGCCAGATCAATCATGCGCTGGCAAAGCTGGGCGTAATTCAGGCCGGCGGCGGCGGCGGCCTTGGGCAGCAAACTCGTCTCGGTCATGCCCGGCAGCGTGTTGACTTCCAGCACCACCGGCGAGCCGTCCGCGCGCACCATCACGTCCACCCGCGCATAATCGCGTCCGCCCACGGCATGAAACGCGCCGAGCGCGGCCGCCTGAATCCGCTGCGTCGTCGCCGCATCGAAGTCCGCCGGGCAAAAATACTCGGTGCTGCCAGGCGTGTATTTGTTGGTGTAATCGTAGCTGCCCGCCTTGGGCCGCACCTCGACCACCGGCAAAACTTTTCCGCCCAAAATCCCCACCGTCGTCTCCCGGCCGATGATTTTTTCCTCGGCCAGAACTTCCGAATCGAATTTCAACGCTTCGGCCAGCGCGGCGGACCAGTCTTCCACGCGCTCGACAAATTGCAGCCCGACGCTCGATCCCTGCCGCGCGGGCTTGACCACCAGCGGCACGGAAAAGCCGGCCGGAATCGGTTCCGCCGCCGAGCGGACCGCCGCAAATTTCGCCGTCGGCACGCCGGCGGCCAGACAGCGCCCCTTGGTCAAAATCTTGTCGAAGGCCAGGCGGCTCGCTTCGGCGTCGCAGCCGGTGTAAGCCACGCCCAAATCGTCCAACTGCCTTTGCACCGTGCCGTCCTCGCCGTAGATTCCGTGCAAAGCGAGGAACACCACGTCCGATTCCGCCGGCAAATCCCAGTCCGGCGTGCGCGGATCCCGTTCGCTGACCGCGTGGCCGAGCACCCGCAGTGCCGCCGCCACGGCCGCGCCGGAGCGCAGCGACACTTCGCGTTCGGCGCCCGGCCCGCCCAGCATCACGGTGATGTTCAATTTCTTTGTCACCTCCGGCTGGGCGTTTTTTCGACCGACTTGCGAGGTTGCGGAAGCGGGACAGCCTCTTGCCCCGCGCCGTCCAGCAATGTTTCCAAGGTGAAAATGATTTCGTTGTTCAGGCTGCGCCGATTGACTGCGGCACGCTTTTTCAACTCACGATGCGTCGCTTTGGGGATGCCTTTAAGCGTGAGTGTTATCATAGAAAAACCATAATGGAACCATTTTGGTTGTCAATTAATCTTCGCCGATGCTTTCCACTTCCGGCTGCAGATCAATCCCGCGTTCGGCTTTGGCTTTCGCCCGCAAAATGCCGATGAGTTCCAGCACGTCCTTCGCCGTCGCGCCACCGGCGTTCACCAGAAAATTCCCGTGCTCCAGCGAGATGCGGGCACCGCCGACCTTCGTGCCTTTGAGTCCCAGTTCGTCAATCAGTTTGCCGGCCGGAATCGTGGCCGGATTTTTGAACAGGCAGCCGGCGCTCGGCGCGGCGGGCTGCGAACTCCAGCGTCTTTCGCTGTAAGCCTTCATCCGCGCCTCGATTTCCGCGCGCGGCTGCGGCGTGCATTGGAACACCGCACCCAGCGCGACGTGATTTTTCAGAGTCGCGCAACTGCGGTAGCCCACCACCATCTCCGGCGGCGTCAGTTCGCGGACGTTGCCGGCAAAGTCCATCACGCGGACGGATTCGACGACGTTGAATGTCTCGCCGCCCATGGCGCCGGCGTTCATGCGCAGCGCGCCGCCGATGCTGCCGGGAATGCCTTCCAGAAATTCCACGCCGCTCAAGCCGGCGCGCTTGGCCTCGACGGCGACCTGTTTTTGTTTCGCGCCCGCGCCGGCGACTAGGCGCGGGCCGTCAATCTCAATCCGGCGGAAATGTGGGTGCGCCAGGCAAATCACCACGCCGCGAAAACCGCCGTCGCGCACCAGCAGATTCGAACCGCGTCCAAGGATGAAAAATTTGATCGCACGTTCAGCGCAGCATTTCAAAATCGCCGCCAAATCACTTTCCGTCGCCGGCTCGACATAGACATCCGCCGGGCCGCCGACGCGCAACGTGGTATGCCCCGCCATCGGCTCGTCGCGGCGGAGGCTCGTCGCGGGTGAAACCCGCGCGGCCAGTTCGCCGGCAAACGATAATTTGCCTGGCATGGTCGTCTCGGAAATGTCAGCCGTCAGCGTCATGCGACCACCTTCAAACTCATTTCGCCCGGCACGCCGGCCGGCCGGACGACTTTCCGGGCCGTGAAAAAGTTTTGCCCCAGCGCGCTTAAAATGTTTTCCGCAATCTGGCCCGCCGCGCTCGGCGCGTGCCACCGGGCTAACGCCACTTGCATTGGCTGCCGAACGGTTCCGTTGCCCACAATTTCGGCGAGGAGCGCGGCCACTCTTTCCGGCGAAGATGTCTGTTCCAGCATTTTCGCGGCGCCCGTTTTTTCAAACGCGAGCGCGTTGAAAAACTGGTGGTTGTCCGCCGCCGTGGACAGCGGCACGAGCAGCGCCGGCAATCGCATCGCGGCCAGTTCCGCCAACGATGACGCGCCGGCGCGGCTGACGCCGGCGGTGGCCGCGCCCAGCGCCAAATCCATTTCGGCAAGAAACGGTTTGACGACGGCCTTCAAACCAAGTTTGGCGTAGGCGGACTGGACTTTCTCAAAATCGTTCGCGCCGGTGAGGTGCAGCCATTGCCAGTTTTTTTGCGTGAGCAGCGGCAGCGCGGACAATACCAAATCGTTCAGGCCGCGCGCGCCCTGGCTGCCGCCAACGACGAGGACGATTGGAGAATTGGGGTCGAGACCAAGCGCCATTGCCGATTGCCGATTGCCGATTGCCGATTGAAAAAACTGCGGACGCACCGGCGTGCCGGTGATGAGGGTCTTTTTCGTTTTCAACCGCGCGGCGGCTTCGGGAAAGCCGACGAACGCCGCGTCCACGAACCGCGCGAGCCGCCGGTTGGCGCGGCCGGGAATGGTGTTGGACTCGTGCAGAAATGTTTTCGCGCCGGAAAGCTTCGCGGCGAAAACCGGCGGCGCGCTGGTGAACCCGCCCATCGCCAGCACGGCGGCCGGCGAACGCCGCTGGAAAAGTTTTTGCGCGGCACCGAAGGAGTGCCAGAAACTCTTGGCAAAGGAAAAATAATTCCCGTTCTGCAGGCCGACGGCGGGCAGCGTGAAGATTTCCATGCCGACAACCGGTTGCACGGCCTGCTGATCCACTTCCTTCGGCGAAATGAGCAGCGCCACGTCGCTGCCGCGCTCCTGCAATTGCCGCGCGACGGCGAGGCCGGGGAAGAGGTGGCCGCCCGTGCCACCGCAGGCGATGGCGATGAACGGCTTGGGCTGGGCGGGGGGATTCATGCTGCCTTGGCGGCAAAAGGATTGTCGTTCGTGACAAAATCCGTGGCGGATATTTTTGAGGGTCCGGCCTGGCGCGCGATGCTGAATAAAATGCCGACACACGTCAGCATGGCGAGCAGATTCGAGCCGCCGTAGCTGATGAACGGCAGCGGCAGACCCTTGTTCGGCAGCGCGCTGGTGACGACGCCGATGTTGATGGCCGCCTGCAAACTGATGAGCAGCGTGATGCCGGTGGCGAGCAGTGTGCCGAAGGTGTCGCGGGCGCGCAGCGCGATGTAGAGTCCGCAGAGCGCGATGACCACGAACGCCAGGATGACCGCCAGCGTGGCAACGAGGCCGAGTTCTTCGCCGATGATCGAAAAAATAAAATCGGTGTGGTGCTCGGGGACGAAGCCGAGTTTTTGTCGGCCGTTGCCGAGGCCGAGGCCGTTCCAGCCGCCGGAACCGAGCGCGATCATCGCCTGATACGCCTGATACCCGACGCCGTCCTTGTTCTGCTCCATGTAAAGCCAGCTGAAAATGCGTTTCATCCGCATCGGGTCGTGCAATATGGAGACGGCCAAACCGGCCATGGCGAGAATGACGGGCGGAACGATGAATTTCCATTGCACGCCGGCGAGCAGCAAAATCGCGCCGCTGACCGCCGCCAACAAAATAGTCGTGCCGCGGTCCGGTTCGACGAAAATCAGGCCCAGCACAGCGGCGATCATGGCGACCGGAACAACGATGCCCCACTGGAAGGTGTTCATGCGGCGTTGATAACGGTCGCCATACCAGGCGAGCGCGATGATGAGCGCGATTTTGCCAAGTTCGGACGGCTGGAACCGGACGCCGTGCAAATCAAACCACCGGCGCGCACCGTTGATTTTTCTTCCAATGTGCGGCACGAGCACGAGCAGCAGCAACACCACGGCCAGGCCCAACAGCGGCCAGGCGGATTTTTTGAATAAATGATAATCGAGTGAAGCCGCCGCCACGCACAGTCCAAAACCGAACACGCACCAGATGAGCTGCATCATGAGATAATGCGGCCCCACCTGGGTCATACTGGAGCTGTAAAGCATCACCAGCCCCAACGCGAGGAGGCTGGTGACGCAAAAGGCCAGAATGGTGACGGCGACTTTCATTTCCGTGCTTCAAAAATCCGGCCGCGTCACCGGCGCTTAATGCGCCGGCGCGGGAGCCGGAGCCGGGGCCGTCGGAGCGGAAACCGGCGGGAGCGCGGGCGCGGGCGTGGTATCCATCGGCGCGAGTGGCGGCGCAGCCGGAGCAGCCGCTTCAGCCTTCGACGGAATTTTCAATTTCTGGCCGACCTTGATTTTGGTCGTGGTCAAACCATTCGCGGCTTCGAGCAGCTTGACGGTGGTGCCGTTTTTCTTGGCGATTTTGATAAGCGTGTCACCCGATTTTACCGTGTAGATCACTCCCCCCGCGTCAACGCCGCCAGCGGTCGGCGCGGCGATTCCACCGGTCGTGGTGCCACCGGCCGGAATCGTGAGCTTCTGACCAATCTTCAATTTCGTGGGAACCACGCCCGGGTTCGCGGCTTCGAGGGCCTTGAGGGAAACGCCGTTTTTCTTGGCGATCTTGGCGAGCGAATCACCTTTGACGACGACATATTCCGAGCCGGTCGCCGGGGGGGCCGGTTCAACTACCGGCGGAATGACCACCGGCGGATTCGTCGCCAGCGGCGGCACCACCACCGGTGGATTGGAAACGGCCAGCGGCGGCGGGTTGGTGTCCAACGCGACCGGATTGGTATCCAGGCTCGGCGGGTTCAACGTCTCATCTGGCGGCGTGCGCTTGCAGCCCTGGATGAGCATGCCCACGAGGCCGGTCACGCACACCGCGAGCACGCAGAAAACGGCCAGCTTGAGGCGCGAGCGGCGCAGGCTTTGTTGTTCGAGCAGCGAGCCTTTCGGGACGAAGGGGTTCGGATTATTCATAAGTTTGGTGCGTTGGCGTTTTGGTGCGAGGGGTGATTATTTTTGAGTTGGGCGCGGCGGAACTTTCCCTCGAAAAATTTCGCAACGCGTTAAATTTATTTTGTTTTTGGAGCCGGGCAACGATTCACTGTGGAATGATTTGCCGGCAGAAAGCTGAACTGGCGAAACACTCTTGCTGGCCGGCCCGCGCCCTGCCGCTCTCAAGGAAATTGTTAGCAACCGCGCGCCCTGCGCGCAAGCAACAAAGCGCGGATTTTCAATGTTTTTTTGGCGGTTCATCGGTTGTCTTTCAGCGTAGTTTCAGCGTCGCCAGCGCGACCACCGCGCACAGCACGCACAAAATGTAAAAGCGCATCACCACCTGCGACTCGTGCCAGCCCTTTCTCTGGAAATGATGATGCAGCGGCGCCATCAGAAAAATCCTTTGCCCGGTGCCGGTGTGAAGCCGCGTGAACTTGAACCAGCCCTTTTGCAGCAGCACCGACATCGCCTCGGCCACGAACACGCCGCCCGCAATGACCAGCACGAACGGCTGGTGGATCAGCACCGCCACGATGCCGAACGCCCCACCGAGCGCCAGCGAGCCGGTGTCGCCCATGAACACCTGCGCCGGATGGCAGTTGAACCACAAAAACCCCAGCCCCGCGCCGATCAGCGCCGCGCAAAACACCGTCAGTTCGCCCGCCCCCGACACGAAGGGAATTTGCAGATAGGTCGCCGCCTTGATGTTGCCAGCAAGGTAGGTGAAAAACAAAAACACAAATCCCGTCATCAGCGTGCAGCCGATAGCCAGCCCGTCCAAGCCGTCCGTCAAATTCACCGCGTTCGAACTGCCGACAATCGCCAGCGCCACGATGATCACGCCGGCCGCCACGCCGATGGGCAGCGGATATTTATAGAACGGCAGCATCAGCGTCGAGACGAGGTTGGTCTTGTAAATTTCAAACGCGCCATGCGCTTTCGGCAAAAATAATTCGCTCTTCGCCGGCAGATTCCACAAATATATCCCGACGAACGCCGCCAGCGCAAATTGCGTGAGCAGCTTTACGCGCGGGGGCGTGCCGCCGCCGGACTGCTTCAAAATTTTCGCGTAGTCGTCGTAAAAACCTAGCCCCGCCAGCACCAGCACCGAGAGCATCGTCAGTTCCACCTGCGCGTTCCACTGCGCCCAAAGCATCGTCGAAAGCACGAGCGACAGCACGATGAGGATGCCGCCCATCGTCGGCGTGCCGCGTTTGTCCACGACATGCTGCACGCCGGCCTCCTGCGCCTTGTCCGCGTATTCCTGGCCGAACCGCTGCGCCTTCAGCCAGCGAATGACGACCGGCCCGAGCCACCAGCACAACACGAGCGAAGTGATCGCCGCGCCGGCGCTGCGCACCGTGATGTATTTGAACAGGCGCAAAAACGCCAGCCGCGACTCCCATTCGCCGCCGTGCGCCCAGTCCAAAATGTGCTGGCTCAAAAGGTAAAGCATTTTAATTTTTTAAAATTCAAAACCTGTTAAGGCAATTTTTTAATTACTAGCATTTCGATTGGCTCATTTGTTGAAACAAGCTCAAGTCCCAATTGATCCAAAAGTGCCTGCTTTAATCCTGCTGGGTTCGGTTTGTCTGGAACCGGTTCGTCCCAAGTAATTTTATAATCATAATTGTTTGTTAATCCGGTCCGGTCAACAATCGGGGTCTTAAAATATCGTTCCAAAAAGTTATCCAAGGTGGAAATAGGTTGCTCAAAACAGAAGAACTGACCGGATTGTTCAGTAAAGGCAATTCCATTTGGCATCGCATGACTTTGCTCAAGTTTACGAATGTTTTCGGGTTTCAATTTTAGAACTAAAACCGGCGTCACTTTGAGTTCAAATTCTCCAACCAAACCAAACTGATTTTTTATTTTCTGTTGAAATGCATCAGCCCAACGCGTGGGCGCAACTGGATTTTTGCCAGGCAGCTTGGCAAAAAAATCATATTTTGTTGTCGGAAGTTCTGTTGAAGTAAGCGTCCGAAGTTTGTCCTTTCCGTAGGCTATCTGGATGATTTCTTTCAGAGGTTGAGCAATACCCACCGCTCCAACCCGTTCATCACATGCAATGCCACCGTCTTTATCAAATTTAGTCGGCACAATTTTTATCTGCGCCGCAGTTTTGTAAAAAACATCAAAGTCAGCTTTGGCAACCTGCCAAGAATATGTATTCGTGCCGACTTGGTTAATTAAGTCACCTCGCGCAACGCTTGCGATAAGCATTGCAACGGACAAGACGGTTACGAGTTTCATATATTTTTTGTTGTTCGTTTTATTTCATTTTTCCGCCTTCAGCATTTCCGCAATCCGCTCCAGCCGCGCCGCGCGCGACGCCTTCAACAGCACCACGTCGCCGGGCTTCACAAAACTCCGCACCACGCCCAGCGCCGCCTCAACGTCCGCAAATTCAAACACGCGCATCAGCCCCGCGTCGCGCGCCGCCTGCGCCGTGACCGCCGCCATTTTGCCGACCGCAAACAACTGCCCGACCGCCAGCTCCGCCGCGCGCCGCCCGACCTCCGCGTGCGCCGCCGCGCTGTGTGCACCGAGTTCCGCCATGTCACCGAGCACCGCCACGCGCCGACCCTGCAACGGCAGGCCGCATAGCGTTTCCAGCGCCGCGACGGTCGAATCCGCGTTGGCGTTGTAGCAGTCGTCCAGCACGCGCACGCCGTTGGCCTCCCAAAAATTCAGGCGCATCTTCGCCGGCGGGCACTCGGCCAAACCGCGCTGAATTTCTTCGCGCGTCAAACCCATCTCCGCGCCCATGGCGACAGCGAACAACGCGTTGACCGCCGAATGTTTGCCGAGCAAATTCACGCGCCACTCGCCAGCGAACCCCCTCAACCGGCCTTCGGCCACCTTCTCCCCCACCGGGGGAGAAGGACGGGATGAGGGGACCTCGACCGCACCAAAATTTTCCGCTAACAAAACATTTTTTCTAACTTCCAACTGAAACGTCACGCCGCCCTTGTCCAACCGGATTTTCTTCGCGCGCCAGTCGTTTTTTTCGCCAAGGCCGACACGCACCACCTGCGCTTCCGTCCGCGCCGCAATTTTGTCTGCCCACTCGCTGTCGCCGTTGATGAACAATTTTCCATCCGCCGGCAACAACTCCGCAAGCCAGCCTTCTTCCTGCGCCACGCCGGCGACATCGCCAAAAAATTCCAGATGCTCGCGCCCGATGCTCGTGATGACGCCGAACTTTGGCGCGATCATCTTCACCAGCGGCGCGAGTTCGCCCGGATGGTTCGTGCCAGCCTCGATCACCGCCGCCGAATGCGATTGCTCCAGCCGCAGCAACGTCATCGGCACGCCGATGTCGTTGTTGAAACTCGCCTCGCTCCACAGCGTCGAAAACTTTTGGCGCAGCACGGAAGCCAGCAATTCCTTCACCGTGGTCTTGCCGTTGGAACCGCCGACGGCGATGACCGGCAGATCAAATCCGCGCCGGTAAGCCGCCGCCAATTTCCCGAGCGCGGCGCGGACATCTTTCACCGCCAGCAGCGGACATGGCAGGGCGGGCAGTCCTCTGCCCGCCTTCGCCAGTGTCGCTGACACCGGCGCGCACGGAGTGACGCGCCCTACCTGCTTCTTTTCGACGACAATCGCCGCCACATTTTTCGCCGCCACCTCGGCGACGAAATCGTGACCGTCAAATTTTTCACCCTTGATGGCAAAGAACAAATCACCCGCTTTCGCCACCCGCGAATCGGTGCCGACAGCCTTCACTTCCACATCCGCCGCGCCGCCGATGATTTCGGCGCCGCAGGCGGCGGCAATAAATTTCAAAGAACGTGTTTCCACAATCTGTTCACTTTAGCAAAAAAGTCGTGGTCACTACGGCGGTGATGGTTTTCTGGCGCGAACTGGTGTCGCTTTCCCCCTGCCAGCTCGTCGCGACGCTGTGCACCGGCGTGATCTGGAAGATTCCCTGGTCGGCGCTTTGCAGTCGGGCGATGCTGCGGCCGCCTTGCGATGCGATTTGCTCGGCGCGGGCGCGGGCATCCTTCGTCGCGTCGGCGAGCATCTCGATCTTGGCGTCGCCGGCCTTGGTGTAAATGAACTGGGGCGGAGCGACGCTGAAAATCACGCCCTGCTCCACCAGCGGCGTGCTGTCGAGCTTGTCGAGCCGGGCGACGTCGGCGGACTCCACGGACACGGATTGCGAGAGACGGAAACCCGTCGTCCGCTGCGAAACAAAACCATCGGGCGCCTTTTGCGTGGCCTTCAACTCCTCGATGTTGATGGGCGTTAATGTGAAATTCGTCAGACCGTTGTCCCCCATGAATTTCACCACCAGCGCGCGGTTCGCCTGGATCAAGTGCTGCGCATCCAGCAGCGTCGTCGCCTCCACCTGGAAACCGCCGGACCAGATGGCGAGGTCGGACTCGATGTTTTTCTGCACCGAACCTTTGACGGTGATGAACTGCGAATTTTTGATTTTCATCCAGGCGCTCGTGCCGAGCATCGCCGACAAGACCAGCCCGGCGGCCAGAAACAGGCCGGCCACCATGCCGTGAAGTTGCGGACGTGATTCGTTCATAAAAGTCAAAGTTTACGCGCGCCGCTTTCCACGACGAGCGCGGACGGATTATTCGTCATGCGGCTGGGATCGGGCGGAATGTTCAAATAACTGGCGCAGCGCTCGGCGATGTCGCGGAAGACCGGGCCGCAGACTTTGCCGCCGTAATAACCTTCCTTCGGCTCGTCCATCACGACAGAAATGCAGAGCTGCGGATCGTCCGCCGGGAAAAAGCCGATGAAGGACGAAATGTATTTGCCCTGGACATACGCGCCGCGCTCCACTTTTTCGGCCGTGCCAGTCTTGCCGGCGACGACATAATTTTTCAGCGCCGCATCGGGCGCAGTGCCCTCTTTCGTCGGCACGGTTTTCAGCGCCTCGATCATGTCCAAGTCAGCCTTTTCGCCGATGATCTGACGCACGCGCTCGGGCGCGTAGCGCTGCACTACGCTGCCATCGCGTTCCTGCAATTGCTTCACGATCATCGGGCGCATCAGCCAGCCGTGATTGGCGATCGCCGCCATCGCGCAAAGCATCTGCAACCGCGTCACCGCGACGCCGTGGCCCATCGGGATCTGCGCGATGGAAACCTTGCTCCAATTTTTCACCGGATACAAAATCCCCCGCACCTCGCCCGGCAGCGGAATGCCGGTGCGCTGGCCGAAACCGTAATTCCAGGCATAGTCGTAGAGCGGTTCCGCGCCCAGGCGCTGGATGGCGATTTTGGCCGCGCCGATGTTTGACGATTCGGTAATGATACTCTTCACGGACAAAACCCCGTGCGGTTCGGCATCGTGCAAAACCCGGCCGGCGTAGGCAAAATGCCCGCGCTCGCAATCAAACTGATCCGTCAATTTCACCA
Source organism: bacterium (assembly GCA_021780905.1). Taxonomy (GTDB): domain Bacteria; phylum Verrucomicrobiota; class Verrucomicrobiia; order Limisphaerales; family UBA11358; genus UBA11358. The sequence goes on along the minus strand of JAJXXW010000027.1, from coordinate 26,814 downwards.
CGCCGTTGTTCAGCGCGCCGGAGACGACCACGATCTTGAACGTGGAGCCGGGTTCGACGACATCCGTGATGACGCGGTTGCGTGTTTCCGGTTTGATGGTGTTCGGCTGGTTCGGGTCGTAATTGGGGAACGACACCATCGCCAAGATTTCACCGGTTTTCGGGCGCATGACAATGCCGGTGATGCTGCGCGGCGTGTGTTTTTGCAGCGCATCGGCCAGCGCGGTCTCGACGATATGCTGCACCACCGAGTCCATTGTCAGCACAACGTTCAGGCCGTCGCGCGGATGCACGTCCTCGTCGCGCAAGGCGACCAGCTCGTGCTGCGCACGGTCGGTCTCGGTGACTTTCCAGCCGGCAACGCCACTCAATGGCTTGTTCATCGCCAGCTCCACGCCGTCGCGCCCAACAATTTGTGAAACGAGCCGCCCGCTGATTTTCGCTTCTTCCAACGCCGGGAAGCCGACGACCTGCGCCGCCAGCGAGCCGTTCGGATAAACGCGCATCTGATCCGGCTCCGAAAAAATCGCGTGCTGGCGAAGGTTGCGCACGAATTCCTTTTGCGGGCGCGACAACTTTTTTTCATCCACGCCGAAATTAAGATTCGTCATCGCCGTCACGATTTGTCGCCAGGTGTCGTCGGAAATATTTTTTGCGAGCCGGACATAGTGCAGGTTGTTCGTGACGATTTCGCCCCGGGCATTGCGCGCCAAGCGCGGCGTGAGTTTTTGCGCAAGGTCGTTTTCGTTGAGCTGGAGCAGCGGCGCGATGGCGCGCGCGACGAGCGGCTGAAAAGTGCCGATGAGCGACGGGTCCGCGCAGATGGTTTTCACCGGCACACTGGTGGCGAGAATGTTGCCGTTGACATCGAGGATGTCGCCACGGCGCGGCGCCTGCCAGTATTCGCGCTGCGTGTTTTGTTCAGCCTTCGCACTCAGTTCGTCGTGACGCAACACCTGCAAATCCACGAGCCGGTAGCTCAATACGGCGAACGCCAGCCCCAGAAAACCGAGGAGCAGCTGCGCGCGGCGGATTTGTCGTTTGTTTGTCATCCCCAAAACGGCCAGCCGCCCGTGGCGATCGGTTCCTCAACCAACGGCGTCACGAGCGGCGGCCAAATTTTTTTTTCTGCTTATGGCGCGAGTTCGGCCGCCGGCCGCTGGGCGAACTGCCGCGAACTCTCTTTTTCCGGTGCGACCGGCGTTTCCGTCAGCCGCACGACCTGCATCGGCGTCGCCGGCGCGAGGCCGAGATTCAACTCCTTCGCGCGGCGATCTATCATCACCGGCGAGTGCAAAATAGCCAGCTGGTCGCTGAATTGCTTGTTGTCATTTTGCAGTTGCGCCAGCTTGGTCTCGCGCTGGCGGATCTGCTGGCCGAGCCGGTAAATCTCGTTCTTCTGCCAGACATAGCCGACGGCCGAGCCGCCGATGACCAGGCACAAAAACGACGCCTTGAGCGCCGGACCAAACCGGATCGCTGCCGCCTGATTTTTACGATTTTTGGCCATCTAAATATTTTTTTCTAAAACCCGCAACTGCGCGCTGCGGGCGCGCGGATTGGCGTTCAATTCTGCTTCGCCCGGCAAAATTGCCTTGCGCGAAACCCATTTCAGTTCCGGCACGCGCGGCGTCCGCAATTCCGGCACATCCACCTCGCCGGTGAACGTGTAATCGCGCGTCTTTTCGCGGCCGAATTCTTTCACCACACGGTCTTCGAGCGAGTGAAACGTGATCAGTGCCAGCCGGCCGCCGGGCTTCAAAATTTTCACCGCCGCATCGAGGCCGCGTTTGAGCGAGCCGATTTCGTCGTTCACCGCGATGCGCAGCGCCTGAAACACTTTCGTCGCCGGATGGGCCTTGCGGCCGGCGCGCGGAGAAATTCTTTCGATTAACTCCGCGAGTTGCTTCGTCGTTTCAAATTTTCTCAACGCGCGGTCGTGGACCACCGCCTTCGCAAACCGCCGGGAATCGCTCTCGCCGCCGTATTCCCAAAAAATCTTCGCCAGCGTCTCGGCATCCTCGCCGTTCACCAATTCCGCCGCCGTCAGCGGCTGCCGGTCGTCCATCCGCATGTCGAGCGGGCCGTCCTGCTGAAAACTGAAGCCGCGTCCGGCGACATCCAGTTGCGGCGAACTCACGCCCAAGTCCAGCAGCACGCCGTCGCAACTTTTTTCCTCAATCCAGTCCGCCAGTTCCGCAAAATTTCCGCGCCGGATTTCAAAACGCCCGGCGAATTTTTCCGCCAGCCGCGCCTTCGCCGTTTCAACTGCGGCGCCATCGCGATCGCACCCAGACAACCATCCAGTCGGCGAACTCGCGGCCAGCAATTGGGCCGCGTGACCAGCTCCACCGAGCGTCCCGTCGGCGTAGCGGCCGTCCGGGTGCGGCTTCAGCGCGGCCAGCACCTCCGCCGCCATCACCGGTTTGTGAATGAACTCGGGCACTGCGCATCTTCAAGATTGCTTCACGAGCTGTTCGCTCAAAAATCCCCAGGCCGCGTGCGCCGGCGGACACGACGCCGGCTCCAGGGCCGCCGGGCGCGACTTGACCGGCACAATTTCGATGTCGGCGTCGGCGAGGTCGTTATGGACCACGCGGACGGCTTCGAGTGACAGCTCCACCTGCACCGCGCCGGCCGGATTGGGCCGGACCGGTTCGGGTGCGCGAAACGGATTCAATTTGTCCTTCCAACTGATGGCGCGCGTCGGACCGGCGGCCAACACGGGAGTGTTTTGGGTCTTGGCGGCGACCGACGCCGACCCCGGCACGGATACTTGCTCCATCCGCGCCACGGCGGTCTTGGCTTCTGGCGCCGGTGCCACCGGCTTGGGCGTGAACGGATTTTTTTCCGCGTTGAATTTTGGCAGGTAAAACTTCTTGTCCTCGCGGTAGGCGACGTTGCGGTTGCCGACAAAAATTGTTTTTCCTGCGCCAAGTAGTTTTCCGAGGTTCATATTTTTTATTCCATGAATTTGAAGGCCTCGTGCGCGAGCACCGCGTCCGACGCTTTGACTTTTTCATAACGAGCCGGGCTCCAAATTTCAAACCGGTCCAGCAGGCCGACCAACACCACTTCGTCTTTGATGTCCGCCTTGCGGGCCATTTCGTCGGGCACGCAAATGCGGCCGGCTTTGTCGAGCGTGACCTGCGCGGATTCGCTGCCGATGAAACGCTTGAGGTAAATTTTTTTCTCGTCGCCCTTCGGCATCGCGTCAATGTCCGCCATCAGCTGCGCCATTTGCGCCGCCGGCAAAACCCGCAGACAGACGCCCGCGCTGTGCTTCGGCCACAGCATCATCGTCAGTTCGGCACCCTCGTCCTCCGGCCGCCACTTGGCCGGAATCTGGACGCGCCGCTTCTCGTCAATCCCGTGCCGGTAGCACGAATTGTAAACCGTCAGCGGAACTGGTTTGGCGTCGCCCATCTTATTCACGGCATTTTGCAAAATGGCTTAAATCACCCACAACGCCCCATTTCTACCCATATTGCCCCATACTGTCAACGAAAATCTGGCGGCGAAACCGTTAATTATTCAAAAGTTATTCACAATTTGCCGGCGATGGGAATTGTCAGCCCCCGCCCCGCTCCGTTACGCTCGTCGGGTGCGAACTGCGGATTTTCATTTTAAGCTTCCGCCGGAACTGATTGCGCAGCAACCCGCCGCGCAGCGCGACGGCTCGCGCCTGCTTGTGTTGGAGCGTGACGGCGGAAAAATCTCGCACTGTCAGTTTCCCGATTGGCCCCACTTTTTGCATCCGGGCGATGTGCTGGCGCTAAACAATTCGCGCGTCATCCCGGCACGGCTGCACGGCAGGAATGAAATCACCGGCGGAAAATTTGAAATCCTGCTGCTCGAAGAAAAGGCGGCAAACGACTGGTGGGCGATGATGCGGCCCGGCAAACGCGCCAAAATCGGAACACAAGTCCGATTGCAAGGAAAAAACGGCGCGCTGACGAATTTTTTTGCCACGGTCATCGAAACAAACACCGAAGGCCACCGGCGTTTGCAATTTTCCGGCACCGAAAATCTTTTTGGCGAACTCGAAAACCTGGGCGAAATGCCATTGCCGCCTTACATCCGACGCACCGCCGAAAAAACCGAGGACAGGGAACGCTACCAGACCGTCTATGCACAAACCGCCGGCTCCGTCGCCGCGCCGACCGCCGGCCTGCACTTCACGCCGGAGTTGCTGGACAAAATCCGTGCGCTCGGCGTCAAAATCTGCTTTGTCACGCTCCACGTCGGCGCGGGCACTTTTCTGCCGGTGAAGGTGGAAAACGTCGCCGAACACCGGATGCACGCCGAGCACTTCGAAATCGGCGAAGAAACGGCCGCCGCCATCAACGCGGCGAAAAAATCCGGCCGGCGCGTCATCGCCGTCGGCACCACGGTGCTGCGCACGCTGGAGGCCGTCGCCCGGCAAAACGCCGGAATCATCAATTTTTGCAAGGGCAAAACCGACATCTTCATTTTTCCACCGGCAGAATTTCAAGTGGTGGATTGCCTGCTGACAAACTTTCACCTGCCGGAGTCCACCCTGCTGATGCTGGTCAGCGCGTTCGCCGCGCCGCGCGAAACCACGCGCGGACGGGAGTTGATCTTGAACACTTACGCGGAAGCCATCCGCGAAAACTACCGCTTCTTCAGCTACGGCGACGCGATGTTCATTCGGTGAACCCAAAACTCAAAACACAAAGCTCAAAACCTGCTTTTGTCCTTGTCAACCTGGCGATGACGGCGGACGGGAAGATAGCGACGGCCAATCGCGCGGTCCATTCGTTCGGCAGCGCCCGCGATCTGGCGCACCTTTATGCGCTGCGCGCCACGGCGGACGCGGTGATGTGCGGTGCCCGGACGGTCGAGATTTCCCGGACCGTTTTGGGAAACGGCGGCGAAAAATTCGGGAAACTCCGGCTCCGGCGCGGGCTGGCGGAATTCCCCTTGCGCGTCATCGTCAGCGGCAGCGGCTCAATTGAGCCACAGGCGGAGATTTTCCAGCAACGCTTTTCGCCGATCCTCGTGCTGACGACCCAAAAGGCGCCGGCGCATAAATTGCAGCGGCTCCGCAACCTGGCGGACGAGGTGAAAATCTGCGGCAAAAGCGAAATCAATTTCCGCGCCGCACTCCGGTGGCTGCAAAAACGCTTCGGGGTCAGGCGGCTGCTGGGCGAAGGCGGCGGCGAGTTGAACGACGCGCTGTTCCGCGCGGACTTGGTGGACGAGATTCACCTGACCCTCTGCCCGAAAATCTTCGGCGGTCGCACGGCGCCGACGATTGCGGATGGGGAGGGATTTCCGCGGCTGGCCGGGGCAAAAGAGTTTCAAATCCGGTCAATCCAGTCATTTCAGGGCGAGTTATTCACCGTGCTTTCGCGCAAAAAATAAGGGGTTTTTGAATGTTTTTGGCGTCCTGAAATAATACCGGGCGGGTGGCGCGCTCCCCGGGCGATTTCTTTTGCTTGATTCACCTTGTATTATTTTGTTTTGGAGGTGTCCGTTGCGATGAAACCGGCTGGACTGGAACCATCAATTTTTGATTCACGCAAAAGGGATTCCGCCGCGGCATTGGCCCGTGCCTGCGATACAGAGTCGGGGGTGGCAAAATTATTCGCCTGGCAGGCAAGGCCACTGGCCTCGGCGATTAGAATTTGACGCCTTCGCGCGCCAGCAACGTGCGCTTCCACTCCAACCCGCCGGAAAAACCGCCCAGCTGTTGGTCCGCCGCCAAGACCCGATGACACGGGATCAGCACCGGCACCGGGTTCGCCCCGCACGCGCCGCCGACGGCGCGCACGGCTCGCGGTCGGCCGATGATTCGGGCGATTTCACCGTAGCTTTTCGTCCGGCCAGTTTTAATTTTCCGCAGCGCGTTCCAGACGCTTTTCTGAAAATCGGTCCCGCGCAGATCCAGCGGCGGAAATTTCCCCGGCGCCCTCCCCGCCAGCACCCGGTTGAGCGCCGCCTGCGTTTGACGATGCCAGCCGCGGACGCCGGCGGCGGCGGGGATCGTGATTGTGGCAGTTCGCGCGGACGCCGGCGGCACCTTGGGAAATTCCAATTTCGCCAGGCCCTTTTCCGAATAGTGCGCGGTGAACCCGCCGGCGCGCGTCACCGCCCGAAGGGTGATGAATTGGATTTTCATGTTAACGCCTCAATATGAGAAACAGACCGAGCAGCACGGCGGTCACGACCATCACCAGCACGAAAAAACGGTTGCGCGCCACGCGCTTTTCGTAACGCAGCGGACGCAGGCCCTGCACGCCGCCGGCGGCGAGGTAGTTCACCAGCCGCGGATTGCTCGTCGTCGGCCCGCGCAGATGATTGCGCAGCCGGTGGAACAGAGCCGGCAGATCGTATTTACGCACCCCCAGCTCATTGAAAATCTCCGGCGCTTCGGCCGGGTCGCGCGGCGCCAGCCGGGCGCGGTTGACCTCCTCAAACACCGGTTCCTGCGGCTTGGCCGCCGGCGCGGCGGGCGCGGCGGGCGGAACAACTGTTTTCCCCGGCGGCGCGACGGTGGAGAAGTATCGAGGCTCCGGCGTCCGGGTGATTTGCGCGTCGAGCTTTTTGATTTCCGCTTCGAGCGCGGCGATCTGGTCGGTCAGGGCGCGCGCCTTGGCGGAAATCGGATCGGAGTTTTTTTTGGAAAAGGCCATGCGGGCCTACTTTCGCGCCAAGATCACGATGAAAATGCCGAGTGCGCCCAGCGCCACCAGTAGCAGCGGCCACGTCAGGGCCAGCCCGATTTTGCAAAGCCGGCCGAACGAAAGCTCCGCCAGCGATGGCGCGGCGGGCGCGGCGGAAGCATTTTTATCCAGCGGTGCGGCGGCATTTTTCGCTTCGCCGGCGAGCGCAGAGATTTTTAGCCGCGCGGAATTCCATTCCATCCGCGCGTTTTCAATCGTCGTCAGTGCGCGGGTCAGTTCCACCTGGAAATTTTCCTTCGTCCACGTCGTGTCGTTGATGGCCTGCACTTTCGCCAGCGCCGCGCGGAAATCGCCGACGGTCTTGACCATCTGCTCGGCGTCGCGGCGGGCGGCAAATTCCGCCTCCTCCAGCAAGCCGAGGCCGCGCGTGAGATTTTGGATGACCTCGTCGCGGCCAGTGGTGAATTCATTCTGTCGCCGGCGCAATTCCTCCAGGCCGGCCCGCTCGCGCTCCAGCTCCTCCTGCGCCCGCTTGAGTTCGACCAGTTTCTGCTGCGCCTCGACCACCTGGCGGTTCACGGCGTCCGGCGACGGCGCGCGGCCATAGCCGGGCGCGGTGGCCGGCGATTTTTGCGCGAGAAAATCGGTGTCAATAAATTCGGTGGAGTCGTATTCGCCAGCCATGAGGCGATTCTAGCCGCGCGCCCAAAAGAGTAAAGCGGCTTTACACTTGCCAACCCGCCGCCGATGGCGCACAACATTTCCATGCTCGAACTCATCCAATTTTCCTGGAGCCCCTTCTGCATCGTGGCGCGGCGGATCCTCGAATTCTCCGGGGCCAAATTCAAAACCACCAACATCGCCAGCACCGACCGCTCGCTTGTCTGGAAACTGACCGGCGAAAAATATTACGCCGTGCCCGTCCTCCGCGACGGCGCAAAAGTGGTTTACGAATCCGGCGACGACACACAGGACGTGGCGAAACATCTCGACTCCAAGCTCAAGCTCGGTTTGTTTCCAACAGCGCGCGAAGGCGAGCAGTTCATTCTCTGGCGCTATTTCGAGCACGAGATCGAGGCCGTCGGCTTCAAGCTCAACGATATTTACTTCCGCGAATTCGTGCCAAAGTCCGACCAACTGCCGTTTCTCCGGCACAAGGAACGCAAGTTTGGACGCGGCTGCATTGACCAGTGGCGCGCGCAGCAAAAAAACCTGCTCGGCGAACTGGAACAAAAACTGGTGCCGTGCGAACAGATGCTCGCGCACGCGGAATTTTTGCTCGGAGACCGGCCGCTGTTCGTGGATTTCAACCTGTTCGGCATGGTGGACAATTTCCTGTTCTCCGGCCATTACGCGCTGCCGAAAAATCTGCCGCACCTGCGCGCGTGGCATCGCGCCATGAAAGCCATCCGCCGCGCCCGCTAAAGCAGTGCGGCGGCGCCCACCGCTCCGGCGGAAAAGTAAATTCGACGAATTCCGCCGTTCATGGCAGGATGTGGGCGCAAACCGATGGCTTCGCCGCTCACAACCGAACTCCGCGTTTCCGGGATGACGTGCAACAACTGCGCCCGCCACGTCACGGAAGCGATCCAAGGCGTCGCCGGGGTTCAAAGCGCGGCGGTGGACTTGAAAAATGCCGGCGCCCGCGTGCGGTGGCAATCCGTCGAGGCCAAAAAGGTTCCCGCCGTGCTCGCCGCCGTTGCCAAAGCCGGTTATGCCGCCCGGGAAATTTCCGCCGGCGCCGGCGGCTCCAAACGCGGCCGCTGGCAGTGGACGCTCCTCACCGGCCTGACCGTCACCGCCGGCCTGATGCTTGGCGAATGGGGTTTCGGCCTGACCATGGCACCGTGGTTTCAGTGGTTCGCGTTCGCCGCCGCCGCCGGCGTCCAGACTTTTTGCGGCGCGCCGTTTTATCGCGGCGCGTGGCGGCAGCTCAAAATCGGCAGTTCCAACATGGACACGCTCGTCGCCCTCGGCTCGACCACCGCGTTTGGCTTCAGTTGCTGGGTTTTGTTTCGCGGCACGGGCGGGCACGTTTATTTCATGGAAGCCGCCGCCATCATTTCGCTGGTCAGTTTCGGCCACTGGCTGGAAGCCCGCGTGAGCGAACAGGCCGGCAGCGCGCTGAAATCATTGCTGCAACTCGCGCCACAAACGGCGCGGAGAATTTCAAATTCTAAATTTCAAATTTCAAATCCAGCCGGCGAGCGGTTCAATCTCAAAACGCTGTCGTTTTCAAAACCGGAAACCGGAAAGCAGGAAGTGGAAACCGAAGAAGAAGTGCCTGTTGCTTCCCTGAAAATCGGCGACCGCATCGCGCTGCGCCCCGGCGACCGCGTGCCGGTGGACGGTGTGGTGCTCGAAGGCGAATCCGCCGTGGACGAGGCCATGCTCACCGGCGAATCCGTTCCCGCCGACAAAAAATCCGGAGGCGAACTTTTCGCCGGCACGGTGAATTTGAACGGGCGGCTCGTGATGCACGTCACCGCCACCGGCGAAAGCACCGCGCTGGCTCACATCATCGCCGCCGTGCAGCGCGCCCAGACCAGTCGCGCCGACATCCAGCGCCTCGGCGACCGCATCAGCAATGTGTTTGTGCCCGTCATTGTCGTGCTGGCGCTCGCGGCGGGCATTTTCTGGTATGCGCATTCCGGCGCCGAAAAGGCGTTTGTCATCGCCGCCGGGGTTTTAATCGTCGCCTGCCCGTGCGCGATGGGGCTGGCCACGCCCGCCGCCATCCTGGCCGCCGCCAACACCGCCGCCCGGCGCGGCATCCTGATCCGCGACGGCGTGGCGCTGGAAAAAGCCGGCCAGATCACGGCGGTAATCTTTGACAAGACCGGCACGCTGACGATCGGAAAGCCGGAAGTGGTGGCAGAACTTGAATTCAAAAGTCAGAACCCAGAAGTCAGAACCTTGGCCGCAGCGCTTGCCAAAAATTCATTGCATCCGATCAGTCAGGCGATTGCCACGCTTTCGGCGGACAAAATCGAGGTGAGCGACTGGGAGGAAATCCGTGGTGCGGGCGTGGTTGGCCAACTTTCAACTATCAACCATCCGCTATCAACCGTCCGCCTTGGCTCGTTGCGCTGGCTGCTCGAATCCGGCGTGGATTTGACGGCGGGCGAGAAGTTTGTCGCCGCGTGGTCGCCGCAGGGCGCGACGATTGTGGGACTTGCCCGGGGAAAAGAATTGCTCGGCCTGATCGCCGTGCGCGATGCCCTGAAAAAAAACGCCGCCCAGGTGGTCGGCCAGCTGCAGGCGCAAGGCTTGAAAGTTTTTCTCCTGACCGGCGACAACGCCCCCACCGCCGCCGCCATCGCCCGACAGGTCGGTATCGCGCCGGAAAATGTTTTTGCCGAAGTGCGGCCGGAGCAGAAGGCGGAGTTTGTAAAAAAACTTCAGTCCGGTAGTGGCACCGGCGTCCCGCCTGTGAGTTCCCAATCCAAAACATGCAGGCGGGACGCCAGTGCCACGATGCGCGTGGCGTTCATCGGCGACGGCATCAACGACGCGCCGGCGCTCACGCAGGCCGACCTCGGCATCGCTGTCAGCCGCGCGAGCGACATCGCGCGCGAGGCGGCGGATATCATCCTGCTGAAATCGGAAATCGAAGCCGTGCCGGAGGCGCTCGGCCTCGCGCGCGCGACACTGCGCACCATCAAACAAAACCTGTTCTGGGCGTTTTTTTACAACGCGCTCGGCGTGCCGCTGGCGGCGACGGGTTTCATCAGCCCCATTTTTTGCGCGGCGGCGATGGGCGTTTCCGATCTGGTCGTCATCGGCAACGCGCTGCGGCTGCTGCGCTGGCGGGGCTAATCCAACCCGCGCTCGGTCAAATCGTCTTCGTCCAGACCCAGATAATGTCCCAGCTCGTGCAAAAAGGTCGTGCGAACCTCCGCCGTAAAGACGCGCTCATTCTCGCCAGCAAAATCCCAAAGGTTTTCAAGGAATAAAGTGATCTGTGGCGGCAACGCCACCGCCCCCGTATCGGCAAATTCCGCGCCGGTGAACAGTCCCAGAACGTCCGCCTCGATTCCCTCCGCTTGCAATCCGGCATTCGGCACTTTTTCAAACGTCACCGGCAGCTTTTCGGCCTGCTCGCGCAGGGGTTGGGGCAGGGCCGCCAGCGTCGCCTCGATTTCGGCCTGCGCCAGTGCCTGCCAGTGCTGCCAATTGGATTTCATTCCGCGAGTCTGCTCCGCTTGGCGGGTCATTTCAAGTTTCTGGATTGTTATCTCTTGCCAACGGCAATTCTCCACTCGGGTTTGAATTGATTCGCAGCAAAAGGAGAATGATCCGATGATGAGGTCGGAAGATGAAAGAACGGCGGGATTGATAACCGTCATCAAGCTGTCAGCAGATCAAGCCATTGCTTGATTTTTAAATAAAAAGATGGTCGGAGCGACAGGATTCGAACCTGCGACTTCGTGGACCCAAACCACGCGCTCTAGCCAGGCTGAGCTACGCTCCGAACCGGTGGGAAAGGCGATTGACCCGCGCAGTTTAGGCAACCAGAATGCCTGAACCCGCCGAACCAACCGGAAAATTCTGCCCGGTTTCAGTCAAAGGGCAAGCGGTTTCGCCAAGCTTCCCGATCCGGTGAGATTTGAAAGCGCCCATCCTCCCGGACGATTTATTTTTTCACGTAGCCGTTGGCGCGGAACCACGCGACGGCGTCGGCGAAGGCTTGTTCCGGCGGCGTTTGAGGCAGGCCGAGTTCGCGAACCGCCTTGCCGGGGTCGAACCACATTTTGTTTTTGGCCATGCGCACTCCGGCCAAGGGCGCGCGCGGCGGTTTGCCGGTGAGGAACGCGACGGATTCGCTCACTTCCGCGACCCGGACGGCCAGCCAGTAGGGAATGGTGGTCCGCGGCGCCGGAATGCCGGTGATTTTTTCCAACGCCGCCAGGGTTTCTTTCATGGTCCAGTTTCCCTGCTGGTGGCCGAGGATATACCGCTGGCCATACCGGCCGTTTTCCGCAGCGAGAATATGGCCCATGGCTACGTCGCGGACGTGAACCCAGTTCAAGCCGGTGTCGAGATACGCCGGCAGCCGGCGATTCAAAAAATCCACGATGATCTGGCCGGTGGGCGTCGGCTTTACGTCACCGGGGCCGACCGGTGCGGAGGGGTTGACGATGATGATCGGCAGTCCGGCTTTTTCAAACAATTCATGCGCCACGCGTTCGGCCTGAAATTTGGATCGCTTGTAGTCATTGGTCATCTGGTCTTCTGCGACGGGTTCGGCCTCGGTCGCCGGGGAGACGCGGCCGCGCCCGGGTTGGGGGAGGCCGATGCAACCGACCGTGCTGGTGTAAACGATTTTTCGGCAGCCCGCCTTGCCGGCGGCCTCCAGGACGTTGCGGGTGCCGGTGACATTGGCCGCATACATCGGCGCGTAATTCCGCATCCACAGCCGGTAGCTGGCGGCGACATGAAAGCACCAGTCGCACCCGTCCATTGCCTTTGGCAACAACTCGCGATCCAGGATGTCGCCGGCAATCCGCTCGAACTTCAAGCCCTGGAGTCCGCGTTCATCCGCCCCCGGACGGAGCAGGGCCTTGACCCGGTGCCCGCGCGCCAGAAGTTCCTGCACCAGGTTGGAGCCGATGAAGCCGGAGGCGCCGGTCACAAAGCATTTCATATTTTCTGCCGTCAATTTAAAACGGATGACTCCGGTTGTTCCATCAAATAATTCAGCCCTTGCTTGACTTGGCGCACCGGGTCGGAAAAAATCCTGCCGTCGTATGCCGGCCAAAAGCAGCACCAAAAAAATGACCAGCGCGGAGCAGCGCGACCTCGACACCAAAATCCAATTCATCGAGGGCCTGGTGCGCCGGGATCCCGATTATGTGGACGCCCTGCAACTGCTCGGCGATCATTACACCCGGCGCGGACGTTTCAGCGAAGGCCTGCATGTGGATGAACGCCTGGCCCGGCTCGAACCCGCCAACCCGCTTGTTTTTTACAACCTCGCCTGCAGTTACTCGCTGACGGATGAATTTGAGCGCGCCCTGGCCGCCCTCCATCAGGCCATCCAACTCGGTTACCGGGATTTCAAATGGCTGGCCAAGGATCCGGACCTGAAAAAGCTCCGCGCCCAGCCGGGCTTTGAGGAGGTGCGGGGGAAAATCCGCAGTCTCCAGAAAAAATCCCGAGAATGAATGTCACCCTGCGCGGACGCACCGGACACTTCCGCACCGTCAGCTTCGACGCGGAAAATAATTCCGTCCGGCTCATCGAACAACGGCTGCTGCCGCACGAATTCAAAATCGTTGGCACCAATGACTTTCGCGAAACCGCCCGCGCCATCACCGACATGGTCGTGCGCGGCGCCGGGGCGATTGGCGCGACGGCGGCCTACGGTTTGGCGCAGGGCGCGCGGGCCTTTCGCGGAAATGATTTGAAGCAATTTTCCGCGCGGCTGGACTTGGTTTACCAGACTTTGGCCGAGGCGCGGCCCACCGCCGTGGATCCGGTCAATGCCATGAACGAGGTTCGCCGCGCAATGGCGCGGGGCGAGACGGTGGCCGAACGGCAGGCGCTCGCGCTCGCCGCCGCCGAGGAATTTGCCCATGAAGATGTCCGCCATTGCGAGGCGATCGGCCGGCACGGCGCGAAGCTGATCCGCAACGGCATGAAAATCCTGACGCATTGCAACGCCGGCTGGCTGGCGTTTGTGGACGTTGGCACGGCCACGGCCCCGCTCTATGCCGCGCAGTCGCAGGGTAAAAAGTTTCACGTCTTCTGTGATGAGACCCGGCCGCGTTCCCAGGGCGCGACCTTGACCGCCTGGGAATTGGCGCAACAGGGCATTTCGCATCAGATCATTGCGGACAACGCCGCCGGCCATTTGATGCAGCGCGGCGAAATTGATCTGGTGATGGTCGGCAGCGACCGCGTGCTGGGCCGGACTGGCGAAGTGACGAACAAAATCGGCACCTACACCAAAGCGGTTCTGGCGGCCCGGCATAAAATTCCCTTTTACGCTGCCATCCCGCTCTCGACGATTGATTGGAACTTGAAACGCGGGTTTGACATTCCCATTGAGGACCGGCACGAAAGCGAAGTCCTCGGCGCGTGGGGCGTGATGGCAAAGCCGATGGCCGATGGCCGATGGCCGATGGGCAAACGCGCCTATGTCCGCGTGGCAAATCCGACGAGCGGCGCGCGCAATCCGGGCTTTGATGTGACGCCGGCGGAGCTGATCACCGGGATCATCACACCGGCGGGGATTTTCCAGCCGGCCGAGCTTTGGAAACATCGGCACCGGCTGGGATTTGCCGGTTGAGACGCTGGCGCGGATTGAAAGTAGAACTTGCTTCGATGGGGAAATAATTTACTTTGCAGCTTCCATTCGGGCGGAGTAGCCAAGTGGTAAGGCAGGGCTCTGCAAAAGCCTCATCCATCGGTTCGATTCCGATCTTCGCCTCCAGTTCTAACTGTTTGAGCAGCAAAGAACTTGGCGGCGCAGAGTCCAAAACGGACACCAAAACGGACACCAATTTTCCCGCTCCGTAACCATTCAGCGTAACTCGCGGGTCACTCGCCCGTAGCTCGCTAACGGTTTGGAGTCGGCTTCATTTACCTTCTGTCGTGTATGAAAACTATGAAAACACGATACCGTTTAATTCGCAGAGGCAGTCGCGGCGGAAAGTTCTATTGCAAGGACACCGCCACCGGCAAGCGCACCAGCCTTAACACAACCAGCGAGGATGAAGCGCAGCAGATCGTTGACGCGAAAAACAACTCGCAACGCCAGCCGTTGCTCAATCTGCAAATCGCCAAAGCATATCTCATGGGAACAGACGGCGGTTTTTCGGCGCGGACTTGGCAGACTGTCTTTGAGGAAATCATCCGCACCAAGACCGGCGAAAACCAAACGCGCTGGAAAGTCATGGCAAAGTCAAAATGGTTTGACCCCATCCGAAACCGTTTGCTGATTGAAACCCACGCCGAGCATTTGCTTCATGTCCTGCAATGCGGCAAAGTTTCCGTGAACACTTATTTGCGGCGGATGCACAACTTCGCCATTGACATGAATTGGCTTCCCGCTTCGATTCTGCCGAAACGCCAATGGCCGCCCATCAAATTCAAACCCAAACGCGCCATCACGCTTGAGGAGCATCAGAAAATTATCGCCGTCGAAAAAAATCTCGAACGGAAAATGTTCTATCAACTGTGCTGGCATTTGGGCGGCAGTCAGAGCGACATCGCCAATTTGAAAGGCGAGGATGTTGACTGGCCTAACAAGACCGTCAGTTTCACCCGCAAGAAAACCGGCAAGCCGGTGATTGTCCACTTGGGCGCGGAGGCATTGAACTTGTTCAAAGACCTGCCATCCGAAGGCAAATTGTTTCCGTATCTGTCCAGTGTGCGCGCTGGCGACCGTGCAACGGAATTCGGGCAACGCTGCGCGCGGCTCGGCATCAAAGGCGTTTCGCTTCACAGCTACCGCTATGCGTGGGCGGAGCGCGCAAAAATCGCTGGTTATCCCGAACGCTTTGCGATGGAAAATTTGGGACACAATAGCAAAGCCGTTCATCGGGCGTATGCGAAACGCGCCTTGGTGAAAATCCCATCGCTTGAGGATTACGAAAATAAAATCGTGCAGTTGAATCCGACCGTGAACGATTCGACGAACGCGAACGGCTCATCGGCGCAACAGCGAACGGCGCAGGTTGTCAACCAGTGAGAAATTCGTTTGGAAATTGAAGTGAAACATTCTCCGGCGTGACTCATAAGTCACGCCGGAAGTTTTTTGGAGGCGGAGACCAGAATCGAACTGGTGAATGAGGCTTTTGCAGAGCCCTGCCTTACCACTTGGCTACTCCGCCCACAGGCGTGAAAGACATCATAGTCAGATTCGATTCACACTTGCAAGCCGCCATGAAATTGATTTTCAAATGCCAATTCCCCGCGACTGCGATTGCCTTTGCCGATGCGATTCACGGATTCGTTGCCGCAGCAATTCGGCGTTTTGCACCGCGACCCGTTGCGTTTCCTTTTCTTCGTTTTTCACCGGCGCAATATCAATCGCCAACTGGCGATCTCCGCTCCGCGTGATGTTCTCGCGCAATTCCGCTTTGTCGGTTGTGAAGATTTGAACGCCTTTTTTGCCGCGCGAAATCGTGACATACCATTGCTGATTATTTGTCGCGGCCTTCGCCGCCGAATCGGAAAACAAAACGTAATTGACCGACTTGCCTTGCGAGGCGTAGGACGTGATTGCATAGCCGCGAACGAACTGGCGGAAGTTTTTATCCAAGACCCGACCATCCGTCAGCGCAATGCGACCGTCAGGACGGATTTCTTTCACCGTGACCAGCTCGCCATTTGCCAGCTTGCGACCGTCCGCCGATTTGCCGCTGGCTTTGAGTTGCAGTTTGTCACCGGCAGACAACGGCAATTCCTTTTTCCGGCAAGCCGTGATTTTGTCCAGTTGCTTGAACGGAATTGAAACCATGCGGCCTTCGCTTTCGACAGTCAGTTTTTCATCTTCGATTGATTTAAGCCACGCCGTTTCACCGGCCTTAAAATTATTCACGTTCCGGTTGAACACCAGCACCGTTTCAGAATCGTAGGAGCGCGCATTGCGTTTCTGCGCGTTTGTCCAATCCATCGGTTGCAACGCCGTGACGACCGTTTCATTTCCGTCAATGATGTTCTCGCGCTTGAGCGCGTCGCGCACCGCATCGTTGACCTTGTGAATTTCGTTCCAGCTTTGCGAGACGACCACGACGCTTTGATTGTCTTTGACCAGTTCCAAATACCGCGCCGCCAACTTTTCATGCTGGTTTGCGAACGTGCATTGTTCAATCGCTTTCAACTTGTCCAATCGTTCAAACGATTTTGTCAGATAACCGTCGCGCGCTTCCGCCACAGCTTGCCGGTATTCAACAATGCGGCGGCGTTCCGCGAATGATTTTGCCAGCGCAGGATTTTGGCGGCGAATGTTTGTCAGTTCAACCGGCTCAATGCCGGAATGTTTTTCAATGGCGCGCAGCGCGTCCGAAGCCTCGACCGCCCCATGTTGGCGCGTGTCGCCGGACAAAATCAGACGGCCACCGTTTTCTTTCACCAGTGACAAAAGTTTGCGCATCTGTTTTCCGCCGATTTGCCCGGCCTCGTCCACGATGACGACCGAGCCTTGCGGCATTGATCGGCTGGCGAGAAATGACGCAACGGTTTTCACGTTGTGAAATTGCTCTTTTTCCAAGTCAATGACTTGCTGGCGTTGCGGCGCGAGGACTTGAACCATGTAACAGGCATTTTCAAGGCCGTGCTGGACTTCGTGCAGCGTGAAACTTTTGCCAGTCCCCGCGCCGCCGCGAAAGAGCGTGACGAAATTTCGTGAACTCATTATGCGTTCAACGGCGTCGCGTTGCTCCTCATCCAGTTTCGGATTGCTGGCGCGATAAGGAAAAACGAGCGGCTCAAAACGATTCATGCCATCGCGCGCCAAGCCGATGATTTTCTTTTCGCGTTCGAGCAGTTCCGGCGTGGTAACTTTGCCCGACTGATTTACGTCGCGGACGTAGCCGCGCTGTTTAGTGGTTGACTGAATTTCCGCCACGCTGACATTTTGGCCGCGAGCGTGTTCGAGCGCATAACGCCAGATGTCAGGCTCATTGACGACCGAACGGCGTTCAAACAAGTGTTCTTCCGCCCATGCAACGGATTTTTCAGCGAGGCCAGGAATGTTTGCCATGCGCGGCGGATTGACCGTGAGATTTTGCACCGCCGTTTTTTCCGCCGCCGTCATTTGACCATCCCAAAGGCGTTGCAGTTTTTCCAAGCCCATATCGCGGATTTTTTGCGGACGCTCCTTGTGCGCGATGTTCTCACGAATGGCGGCGATGTTGCCGCTGGCCTTGTCCGGCTCGCGCTCCAAAAGTTCGCGCGTTTTTTCATCAATCTGTTTGTGCCGCTTGGAAAACTTGTCAATCAGTTCCGGTGAAACACCTTTGATTTCAAAATCACCGCGCGATTTGTTTTCAATTTGATAACCGAATTTCACCAGTTCGCGCGTCAATTCGTGATAATAGACATTCTCAATAAATTTTTGTGCGGCGAACATTTCGCTGTTTTGCAATGCCTTCCATTTTTGTTCGACGGAATCAAACGTGGCATTGAACACGACGCAATGACTGTGCAAATGCGGATCGAGAGCGCGTGACGTATCATGTCGGAACACCGCCGCGACGATGTTGCCGGTGTTTCTGTCCGTGCATTCGCCGTTTTTCCGCACGCGCGTTGCCGCGAAGGATTGCAGATGATTCAGCGCAGCCGCGACCGCTTGCTCATGCGCCGTGACAATCCGCGTATCATTGCCGACCAGCGCGGCAATCGAAACGGATTTTGGCGGAGAAAAAGGGAAATCGTAAAACACGCGGCGGTTTGCCTTTTCATGGCCGACACCATCATTGCCGGTTTCAATCCGCGTCGCGTTCTGGCGCAGCGTCAATTTCTGTCCGGTTTGCGGATTCTTATTTTCGCAAAGCCGCTCGAATTGCTCCGTCGTGGTAATGTCGCGCAATCCCAAATCTTCCGCGCCCTTGCCGAACCATTGGCCCGACACGGTTTGGCCTTCGGCGTAGTAATCGCCGACGCCCAAATGTTCTTTGAAATAACGCTTGGCGTCTTTCAAACTATATTGTGCTTTTGGTGCTAACATCCCAAAAAGATAAAACAGCAGCAGCCATTTCCGTTAGCGAGCAGTGGGCGAGTTAGTGGCGGTTAAGCGAAATTCTACATCGGCCATGCTTGAAATTCCCAAAAAGTTTGTGAAAATCATCTTGTCCAAGACGGACGGCCACCGATGATAAGGCTTGGAAATTTACTGCGCCCACGTCGCCCAAAAGCAGACGACGCGCCGCCAATCATTCCCACCGGCTGGAATCTGGACGACCCGCTTTTATGTCTGTCCAATTATCCGCGCGACACATGGCGCATCCGCGACGCTTGCGAAGGGACGCAGATTTTCGGCGCGACCGGCAGCGGCAAGACCAGCGGTTCAGGCCGCGCATTGGCGCACGCCTTTTTGCGAAACGGTTTTGGCGGAATCGTCTTGTGCGCCAAAAATGACGAGCCGGAGTTATGGAAACGCTACGCCGCCGAGACTGGACGCGAGCGCGACATCGTTTTGCTTTCACAGGAACATTTTAATTTTCTTCATTACGAGGCCAATCGCCCCGGCGCGGGCGCAGGTCAGACGGAAAACCTTGTCGCGCTGTTTATGCAGGTTGCCGAAATCGCCAACCAGCGGCACGGCCACGCGACCGCCGACCTTTATTGGGAACGAGCCGTAAAGCAGTTGCTTCGCAACGCCGTTGATCTTTTGGCAATCGCTCGCGGCGCGGTGACATTGCCGGAGCTTTTCGAGATTATCCGCACCGCGCCGCAAGACACGGATGAAGCCGCAAGCGCGGCGTGGCAAAGTGAATCCATCTGCCATGACTACATTCAAAAGGCGGCGGAGAACGCAACGAAAAATCCCGACTTGCAGCCCGAATATGCAATGACGGCGAAGTATTGGCTTGAAGAATTTCCGCGCATGGACAACCGCCCGCGCTCCTCGATTGTTTCCTTGTTCACGACTTTGGCCGACAGCTTTTTGCGCGGCACATTGCGGAAATTATTTTCAAGCGAGACCACCATCATTCCCGACCAGACGACGCTAGGCCGCATCATCATCGTGGATTTGCCGGTGAAGGAATGGAATGAGCTAGGCCAATACGCCGCCGTCCTGATGAAATTTATGACGCAAAAGGCGTTGGAGCGGAGAGCCGACGCGGACGGACGCCCCGTTTTTATCTGGGCGGACGAGGCGCATTATTTCAGCACGGCTTACGACCAGATTTTTCAAACGACCGCGCGGGCGTCCCGCGCTTGCACGGTTTATCTCACGCAAAATTATTCCAATTACTTGAGCGCGCTCGGCGGCGAAGCGGCGCGACCAAAAGTGGATTCGTTGCTTGGCAATTTGCAGACGAAAATTTTTCACCAGAACAGCGACACAGTGACGAACCAGTGGGCGGCGGAACTCATCGGGCGCAAGCTGCAATACCGTTTCAGTTCGGGCAGTTCGGAAACTCACGGCATCGGCCAAAGGAGCAGCACGACCACCGAAGGCGAGCAGCAGGTGATTGACTTGGAAATTCAGCCGCGAGAATTTACGCTGCTATGGAAAGGCGGCACGGATTACAAATGTTTGACCCGCGCCGTCATTTTTCAGGGCGGGCGCATTTGGGGAAACGGCAAAACGTGGAAGCACGTCGTGTTTAATCAGGAATGAAAGGCTTTATGGACTGGTTCAAATTGCCATTGGACGTGATTTGGAAACGTGACATGGGCGAACGCTATTGGACGTGGGTGAGTCTCATCGGCCAGACTTTTTTCATTTTGTTTATCGTCAATTTCATTCTGTTTTTCTTTTTTCCCGACCAAGCCGTTTTGCCGGTGACGCACAAGGTGACATTCAAAGATCATTTGCCGATGATTACCACCGACAGTTTTTTGTTGCTGCTATGGATTTTCGGCGTGGCAAATCTTTTGGAAATCCGCAGACGGCGCAAGCGAGGCATTGAGTATTATTCGTATTATTGGGGAAGGCCGCGCTTTCTGCCCGACAAGCCGATTGTGCATTGGCTCATCATTCCATTATGCAACGGTTTGATCGCTTTTGGCGTTTTCAAATTGTTTCATGCGCTTGGCATTTACCTGTTTATTTTGACCGCGTTGCAGTTCGGCTACACGTCAAATTATTTTGATTCAAAAAAGATTGATAAAATTGACCGCCGCGACCGTGAAATTTTATTGGAAATCAAAACCGACGAATATGAGGGCGACCGTCAGCCGCAGTTGGAAATTGTCCGCATCGCCAAGCCGCCGGTGAGGACATCGGTAAATGAGGAGTCAGCATTTAATCAACGCTGGAAAAAAGTTTTGAAACCGCCGGATTCTCAAACCGAGTAAAGCGTTTGAAAATTCCGGTGTTTAGACTGTCCGGCTTTCCTGCTGACAGCGAAGGAAACCGGACAGACTAAACACCGTGATATGCACCTAGACGGTGACGCACTCAATGTCCGTTTCCAAAATCCCGCTCCACTTCACAGCCGCTTCGTTCCGCTCCGATTCAGAAACGGACATTCACTGCGTTGGATGATAAATTTTTCAGGTGACTAAACGTGATTGAAGGTTGAAACGAACATTCGCATTTAATCAATGCTGGTTCAATTTTGATTCAATGGTTTAGCTTCCTATTCGTCAGCTTAAAGGTGGACGCCCCACCCCTTAACTCATCGTAAGGATTTTCGGCTATGCGCCGCGCGACATGGAATTTCATGTTGAAAAGTGTTGAAGGGCATTGACAGATTCAACGCAATTCAACAGCTTTCAATCCGGCGATTTCAACGCCTTTCAACAGTCATTCGCTTTAACTCGCCCACCATTCGGGTTTATCCGCCCGCTACTCGCTAACGGTGCGCGCCCATTTTGGCGTAAATTGGCGGCGATGGATTTGGAAACCAAAAATGGAAATCGGCACGGCGGCGGGCGAGCATATCGCAGTCGCGTTGAGCCGTTCGTTGATTTCATCCGCGCGCAGCGTCAGCAACGCAAAACGTGGCAGGAAATCGCCGAACAACTGCGCGATGAAAAAGGTTGCGTCATTACGTTTCAGGGCTTGCACCAATTTTATCGGTGCTACATAAAACGTCAGGCACGGCCAAATTGGGAAAATGAAATCATTACGCCATCCGTCGCAAAACCGCTCACGGCTGAAAAGCCGTTCACGCGTTTGCTTGCGGAAACGCCGCCAGCCCGTCCATTTCGGCGACCGAATCCAGAAAACATTAACCTCAATGACCCAACAAAAATATGAATACGACCAGACGCATACATCTAAACCCGCAATCCAAAGGCAATCTCGGCAAAAGTTTTGAAGCCGAATTCCGCACCGCATGGCTAGACCGACTCGGCATCGCGTGGAACGGATCGGACTTGGACGACCGGCATTATACATTTGCCAACCGGCATCCGCAGGTTGTCCGCTCCTACGAACTCGGCAACGGCCAAGAAAGCAAAACGGCATTGCTGTCATTATTCCGTCGCGTGTTGAAAGACACCGCGCCGGTGCATATCGTTGACACCCGCGCACAGGCCGACGCGCTTATCACGTCCGCGCTAGAAGAATTGCAAGTGCTGGACGTGTGCGCCGAACAGGGCGTGCGAATGACGTTCCTTTTGTTCCCGACCGACGACACCGAAAGCATGATGAATCTTGGCCGGTTATTTCTCTATGCCGGCGACCGCGTGGATTATGTCATCGTGGAAAATCCCGCGAAGGCTCGCGGCGATTTATTCAAAGGCTCGCAACTGGAAAAACAGTTGCAGGATTTTGGCGCAAAGGCAATCACGCTGCCGACCGTCACGCCAACAACATTGCTGGCGATTGAAAAGGCCGAATCCGTTGCCGGGCGCGGCTTGAGTTTCGCGGAATTATCCCGCGTTGAAGTCGGACATTTGGAGCGGTTGCTTGCCGGTGAAATCCAATGGGCGATGCAAAAAATGTTTCGTCAATACGACGCGGTTGCTAATTTGTTCCTGCCGACTGATTTTATTCCTAAAGAAAAAATCGTTGCGAAGAAGAAGGCCGAGGCACAGCCGCAACCGCAACTAAATTTTGGAGAATGACGTATGGAAAACAATGATTTCGATTTTCTCTGCAAGGATTTGTCCGCCGATGAAGTGCGGCAGTTAAACAAGGCATTGAAAGACTGGTGCAGCGGCGAGGAAAATTCATTTCCGGTGCAACTCGCGCTTTTGACGCGGGCGCAGTGGCGCGCCGCCGCAAAAGTGCCGGTGCAGATGAAACAATCGCTTGAGCAGCTTGACCAAAAGCTGGCCGAATACCGGCAGCAAACCGCGACGTTGCTGAAAAATTTCAACGCCGCCGTCAACACGAAAACCAAGGAACTTGAAGATATTCTTGGCGACCAGCGCGACGAGGCGAACGTCGCTTTGAAGGATTTGCGCGTTCACACGGCCAATGCCAAAGACGCAACCGAGCAGCTTCAAGAAGAACTGGACAAAGGCCAACGCGAAATGAAACGCATTCTCGAATATACCGAGAAGGAGCGCAAACGATTGGAAACCGCCGTCCGCGAATACGACGAGCAACGAAGCCAGTGGTCAGTTATTTGGTTTTTGCTGCTCCTTGTCGCAGTCCTCTCAATCGGCTATTTGCTCGGCAAGTATTGGCATTGATCTCCTGCGAATAATCCAAACGATAATTTTCGCGCGCCAGTTCATTCGCGGACTTTTAATCTTGAGCGGCTTTCTCCAGCCGCAAAAGTTTTCCGACTGAAATGCCATAAAGTTTTGCCAGCTTGATGATTTGCTTGCGGCCAGCCAGATTGCCGCTCCGTTCCCAATACATCAAATTAGTTCGCGGAATGCCCGTTTTTTTGGACACCTCATCTTGTGACAATCCTTTTTCTTTGCGAAGAAGGAAAAGCCACGCCCCGTAGGGATTGCGGCGCGTTTTTGGTTTGCGACCCATGCGCGCAAGGATAAGCGCAGCCTTTGGCCGAAAATTTATTTTGACAATGTATTGTCAATTATGATTGCATTCGTTTCGACAGCGGCGCAAAAATAACACATGAATCGAGTGGCAAAAATTCTCATCGTCGAGGACGACACGCCGGTAGCAATGATGATTGCGTATTTATTGACGCGCGAAAAATGCGAAGTGGCGTTTGCTCATACAGCAAAAAAGGGAATGCAACTGGCCGAAGGAGGAAATTTCGATTTGATTACATTGGACGTGGATTTGCCGGACGGCAACGGATTCAAACTGTGTAGCCGCTTGAAGGAGCATTCACGCTTGTGCGACACGCCGGTTGTCTTTGTGTCCGCGCGTTGTTGTATTGAAGATCAACAGCACGGCCTTGACGTTGGCGCAGCCGATTACATCACCAAGCCATTTGAGACGTTTGAATTTGTCCCACGTCTTTTATCCCATGTCAGACAAACGAAGGAAGTTTTATGTTGATTGAAAACCTATCTGCCGCGTTGCTGAATGGCTTCCGCGTCAGCGATAAGCCTTGAAAGCGACACGTTCAACGCCTTTGCCAGAGCCTTTGCGACGTTCACCGTCGGATTTCGCAAAGACCGTTCCAGCATCCCGATATACGTCGGATGCAAATTGGCCTTCTCCGCCAATTTTTCTTGAGACAACTTCTTCTCGACCCTGTGCCGCCGCAGGGCAAGGCCGAAAGCGTCCGACATTTCCAATCGCCGCATTTTCGCAGGATGCAGCCAAAAGCGGACGACGAACACAGACAGTTGTATTGAATACAATAGTCTTTCCATTTCCGCTTGACCGTCATTGGGAAACGTCTAAAGTCGCAACGGGAATGAATCGGAAGGCAAATGCCGTGAGGCGATGCACACAAACGAAAGCCGTCTTGTCACAGGGCAAACGACTATCAGAAATTTTTTACCAAGTTGCGCCCCACGCAACAAATGTTTTTTCAATTTTCGCGGGCGGAATAAGTCGGGAAAACAACTTTTCAAAAGGTGAAACATGAAAATACTAAATCAAAAAAAACTGAAATTGTGCCGTCTGTTTTTTTCTTTAATCCTGCTCGGCTCTCTAACGTCCATTGGACACGCCGCCGGTCCGGGTTTTCCAGACGGCGGCGACGCGCCGACAAACACGCCTTTGGATTCGTGGTCATTTTACGACCACACCAACTGGACGAGCGACAACGGCTATTTTCCGGTTTCATTCACCAATATAATTTCTTCCCAACTTGGCGACTTCAATTCGCTTGTCGTGGACACCAACATTCCCGCTTGGCTGCAATACAATGTTTATGAAACTGACGGCACGACCAATTTGACGGTTGATAACGGCACGGTGACGTTTTGGTTTGCTCCAAATTGGAGCGGCACGAATCAGGGCGGAGGCGGACTTGGTGAATATGGCCGGTTGTTTGAAGTCGGCAGCTACACTGCCGATTCGAGCTACGGCTGGTGGAGCATTTACGTTGATGATGGAGGCAACAACATTTATTTCTCCGCGCAGACGAACGACTTTTCAAGCACGATCACCCCATACCTTTCCGCTCCGATTTCATGGACGACCAATGTTTTTCACTTCGTTGCGCTGACATATTCGCCCACGAACACAACCTTGTATCTGGACGGCGCGTTTGTGACCAATGGCGCACCTTTGACGGTTTATCCGAGCGCATCCGTGCTGACGAACGGATTTTTTATTGGCAGCGACAGCAACGGCATTTATCAGGCGCACGGTTTGTTCAATACCGTAGCAACCTACAATTATCCGCTCAATTCCAACGACGTTCAGACGATTTATGATTACGAGGCTGGAATCTATCGGATGAATCCATTTAATATGGCTATGGCGCAAATTTTTTCCGCCGGTTCAACTCCGTCCGATGCGCCGACCGTTTATGAAGCGATAACCGGAATTGGCAACTTGCAGCTTGTCGGCACTACGTCCAGTTGTTCTTACAGCACCAACATTTGGATCACCAACTTGGTAGTGACAGCAGCAGCCAACGGCACAATGAACATGACCTTTGCGATTGAAGGCGGTGCGGACGGCGTTCCGTATGATGTTTTCGTCAATTCCGTTCTGTCCTTTGGAGCAACCGGAATGCCCTGGGCTTGGGAAGGACAAGGCTACCACTGTAACATCTATACCATTACTAACCTGCCGAATACAGATTGTTTCCTGATACTCGGAACGCCGCAAGATTCAGACGGCGACGGATTGACTGATGCTTACGAAAACTTGGTTTCAAAATCTGACCCGCATATTTACAACACGAGCGGCGACGGTTTATCAGACGGTTGGGATGTTTTGCTTGGATTAAGTCCGCTTGCCAATCAGCTTGCACAGCCAAGCACCCGCTCGAATTACTCCTACGATTCGGCAGACTGGCTTGAAGGGATTTCCGGCATAAGAACCGGCTCGGTAAGTTTGGACAACGAGGGCAACGTGCTTTCAGTTTCACAATAATCAGGAAGGACAATAAAAAATGAAAACACTACGATTTTTGATTTTGGGTTTGCTGGCCACAACATTGGTATGCCAAGCGCAAATCACACAGCCGGGGTGGTATAATACGCCCTTGCCACCTGACCCCGCCACAGACGCAAGCAATGGGGGAACAACTCCGCCCCAAGGAAACTCGGATTCATCCACGCAAATTAGTATGCCGCCAGAACCGACTCCGCCCGTCACAGCAATGGCACACGCTTTGGCCATCCAAAATGCACAGACCAGCCAGAGTCCGGCAGCAATTGCCGAGGCGATTACGCCGGAGATTCAAGCATTGTCGGCTGGCTTGCAGAACAATTTGAGCCGAATCTTTATTTATGTGCATGACCACATCCGTTATGAACTTTATTTTGGCTCAAAAAAAGGCGCACAGCTAACTTTGCTGGAAAAGAGCGGCAATGATTTTGATCAATGCGCCTTGCTCGTCGCCATGTTGCGGGCGGCTGGTTATACCAATGCTGCCTATCAATTTGGCTGGATGGGAATTCCTTATGACAATCCCGATGGCTCACACCGCGACCTGCATCATTGGCTTCAATTAAATCTGAATAACACAAATTGGAACTATACTTCCAATTACTTGACTAGACTCTTTTACGCCAATCGTGGCTATCCGACGTATTATTTTCTCAATGACAACAACACTTTTTTGTTTCAGCGAACATGGGTGACAGTATCGGATGGAACGAACAATTATCGCCTCGACCCCGCGTTCAAAGTCAGTGAGCCAATCCCCGGCATCACCAATTTGGCGGCAGCGATGAATTTCAGCAGTAATTCGCTGATGAGCGCCGCCGGAGGCACAGATACAGGCAATTATGTCACCAACTTGAACGAGACGAACATCCGCAGCACGCTCACAGGCTACACGACCAACTTGTTGAATACCCTGCAAAGCAATTATCCCAATGCTAGTTTAGCAGTTTGTTGAAAAACGTTTGAACCAGCGAAGTTGAAGTTTGTCTGTAACCCATGCGTGGAAAACCTCAAGCCCAGCCGGACTTTCTGACGGTCATCAACCTCAACCAATGCGTGCCCGCCGATCATCCGTTGCGAGCGATCA